>NZ_DASYHB010000098.1:0-88101 GCF_035999185.1 Ensifer sp.
GCCATTTCGAGAGCGTGCCTTCCTCCATCGTCGGGGAAAGGGCGGGCATAAGAATTTCTACTGGCATGTTTGTCCCTCCCCGGATCAAAGCAGGATGTCGGTGTAGAGCTCGGATGCATCCGGCTCCGGATCGGCCTGGGCAAAATCGGCGCTGTCGGCAACGATGTCGCGGACGTCCTTGTCGATCTGCTTCAGCTCATCCTCGCTCGCCCAACCCTTCTCGGTGAGACGTGCCTTGACCTGCTCGATCGGATCGTGTTCCGACCGCATCTTCTGCACTTCGTCCTTCGAGCGGTACTTCGCCGGGTCGGACATCGAGTGGCCGCGGTAGCGGTAGGTCTGCATCTCGAGAATGACCGGGCCCTTGCCGGAACGGCAATGCTCGACAGCTTCATCGGCCGCAGCCTTGACCGCGCGAACGTCCATGCCATCGACCTGGAAGCCCGGGATGTTGAAGGAAACGCCGCGCTGCGAGAAATCGGTCTGGGCCGAAGCGCGCGAGACGGACGTGCCCATGGCGTAGCGGTTGTTCTCGATCACATAGATCACCGGCAGCTTCCAGAGCTGCGCCATGTTGAAGCTCTCGTAGACCTGGCCCTGGTTGGCTGCACCGTCACCGAAATAGGCGACGGAGACATTGTCGTTGCCGCGGTAACGGTTGGCAAAGGCAAGACCGGTGCCGAGCGACACCTGGGCACCGACGATGCCGTGGCCGCCGTAGAAGTGCTTTTCCTTGGAGAACATGTGCATCGAGCCGCCCTTCCCCTTGGAAAGACCGCTGCGACGACCGGTAAGCTCGGCCATGACGCCTCGGGCGCTCATGCCGCAGGCCAGCATGTGGCCATGGTCGCGGTAGGCCGTGATGACCTGGTCACCTTCCTTAAGCGCCATCTGCATGCCGACGACGACAGCTTCCTGGCCGATGTAGAGGTGACAGAAGCCGCCGATGAAGCCCATGCCATAGAGCTGGCCGGCCTTCTCCTCGAAACGCCGGATCAGCAGCATCTCGCGGTAGGCACTCAGATCTTCCTGTTTGGAGAAGTCGGCGAACGTGCCGCCGTTGAAGTCTTTCTTCGCCGGCTTTGCGGCACTCTTGCGGCTGGAAACGGACGCGGATTTTCGCGGAGCCATTCGTTCCTCCCAATGGTTAGCCTTTTGCGGTTACCATAGGCAAAGAAAGCAGACACAGCAATGCCATATTTGCATGGCTCGCATTCCACGCAAACACTTGAATTTGCTTTACAAATTTCGATTAACTGAATTCAGGTTAATTTGAGGCGCGATGAAAAATAACGATCTCGTCACTTCGCGACATGTTCAGCGCGAGGCGAGCTTTTTCATCCAGCATGTCCCTCTCCAGCGACCCGTCACTCATCAGCTGAACCTCTTTTTCAAGGATCATGCGCTTCTTCGTGAGCTCATCCAGCCGCGTCTGCCGCTCGACGATCTGGCGATCGAATTGCTCGGTCGCCTTCAGGCCATAGCCGCCGTGGATGGAATGATAGCCGAAATAGGAGAGAAAGGCGACCGCGATCAGCGGCATCACCAGCCGACCCAGTTTCCGTTTCTTATGATGCCGTGTCCACATGCATTCACGCCCTAATACGCAGTACGGCATCAGATTAGCGGCGATTGATTAACCGACCGTTGACCATGAACGGCAGGAAAATAGAAACCCGCCCACATGGGAATGTGGGCGGGCCTCATCGTCAGGCAGAAATGTCTGAAATCAACCGCGCAGGATCGAGCGGCCAGCGTACTTGGCTTGCAGGCCGAGCTGCTCTTCGATGCGGATCAGCTGGTTGTACTTGGCGAGCCGGTCGGAGCGGGCAAGCGAGCCGGTCTTGATCTGGCCGCAATTGGTGGCAACCGCGAGGTCGGCGATCGTTGCGTCTTCGGTCTCGCCGGAGCGGTGCGACATGACGGCGGTGTAGCGCGCCTTGTGGGCAGTCTCGACGGCGTCGAGCGTTTCCGACAGCGAGCCGATCTGGTTGACCTTGACGAGGATCGAGTTGGCGACCCCCATCTTGATACCGTCGCGCAGGCGGGCCGAGTTGGTGACGAAAAGATCGTCGCCGACGAGCTGGCACTTGTTGCCGATGAGGTCGGTCACGGCCTTCCAGCCGTCCCAGTCGTCTTCCGCCATGCCGTCTTCGATCGAGAAGATCGGGTACTTGGCGGCGAGTTCCGCCAGGTATTCGGCCATCGCGCCCGGCTCCAGCGTGCGGCCTTCGCCCTCAAGCACGTACTTGCCGTCCTTGAAGAACTCGGTCGCGGCGCAATCGAGCGCGATGAACATGTCTTCGCCCGGCTTGTACCCAGCCTTCTCGATCGACTTCATGATGAAGTCGAGGGCTGCAGGAGCCGACGCCAGGCCCGGAGCGAAGCCGCCCTCGTCGCCGACATTGGTGTTGTGACCATCGGCAGAGAGCTGCTTCTTCAGCGTGTGGAAAACCTCCGAGCCCATGCGAACCGCATCGCGCATCGTGTCGGCACCGACAGGAACGATCATGAATTCCTGGAAGTCGATCGGGTTATCGGCATGGGCGCCGCCGTTGATGATGTTCATCATCGGCACCGGCAGCACGTGGGCGTTCGGGCCGCCGACGTAACGGTAGAGCGGCAGTCCTGCGGCTTCGGCCGCAGCCTTGGCGACAGCCATCGAAACGCCGAGGATGGCGTTGGCGCCGAGGCGCGACTTGTTGGCCGTGCCGTCAAGCTCGATCATGGTCTTGTCTATCTGGATCTGGTTTTCGGCATCGAGGCCGCCGATCGCTTCGAAGATCTCGCCGTTGACGGCGTCGACTGCGCGCTCGACGCCCTTGCCGAGGTAACGCGTTCCACCATCGCGCAGTTCGACTGCTTCATGCGCACCGGTCGAAGCACCCGACGGCACGGCGGCGCGGCCAAAGCTTCCGTCTTCCAGGTAGACGTCGACCTCGACGGTCGGGTTGCCGCGGCTGTCCAGAATTTCTCGGCCGATGATGTCGATGATTGCAGTCATGATCTCTTCCCTGCTTGAGGACGGTGGAATGGTCGGGGCCTGTCATACGCCAAGACCTCGAAATTACAATGGCGCGCAAGATGCAAAACAGTTCGCGCCATTGGGGTTCATGAAAATTTCACGAAGGGTCGCGGGCGGCTCAACCCTTGGCGATCGCGTCGAAGGCGAGCAGCTTTTCGAGCAGCCGCGGCATGTCCTTCAGATGCACCATGTTCGGGCCGTCCGATGGTGCGTTGTCCGGATCCTCGTGCGTCTCGACGAACACACCGGCAACGCCGACCGCAACGGCGGCGCGCGCCAAGGTTTCGACGAATTCACGCTGACCGCCCGAAGAGCCGCCCTGCCCGCCCGGCTGCTGCACGGAATGGGTCGCATCGAAAACGACGGGCGCGCCGAGCGAAGCCATGATCGGCAGCGAGCGCATGTCGGAGACAAGCGTGTTGTAGCCGAACGAGGCGCCGCGCTCGCAGAGCATGACGTTCGGGTTGCCGCTCTCGGTAAACTTCGCCAGCACGTTCTTCATGTCCCAGGGCGCCAGGAACTGACCCTTCTTGACGTTGATCGCGCGGCCGGTCTTGGCGGCTGCGACCAACAGGTCCGTCTGGCGCGACAGGAACGCCGGGATCTGCAGGATGTCGATCGTCGGGGCAACGAGAGCGCACTGCTCTTCGGTGTGCACGTCGGTCAGAACCGGGAAGCCGAATTCTTTCTTGAGGTCAGCGAAAATCTCCATCGCCTTGTCGAGGCCGATGCCGCGCTTGCCGGACAGCGACGTGCGGTTGGCCTTGTCGAAGGAGGACTTGTAGACGATACCCAGGCCCAGCGCCTTGCAAAGTTCCGAAAGCGCGCCCGCCATCATGAAGGCGTGCTCGCGGCTCTCCATCTGGCAGGGACCGGCAATCAGCGACAGCTTGTCGGTTTGCGCGAAGGCGACCTGGTTTGCGCCCTCACCGACAACGACTCTGGCATTGGTTTTCATCATCAAGCTCCAAACGCGAAGATCACCCCTTGCCCCGCCATTTCGGGAACAATGAGGCGCCCGCCCAATTCTGCAAATTCAATATCGTTCTCGGCGAACAGCGCGCGCGTCGCCTCGAGGTCGGCGACGCGGAAGACGATCGCGCGTCCGCGCAGACCACGCTCGGCGCCCCGCACCGAACGGCCGAAGAAGGCTTCCATGCCGGCGGCATTCAGCACCGAGACCTTGGCGTTGGTTGTCGCGACATCCATGCCGAAAGAATGCGCTGCGACCTCGCGCTCGTCGATCGCTTCCTGCAGCAGGTACTGGAAATCGGTGGGATTGGCTTCCGAAAGGACCACTTCTGAAATGCCGATCACGCCGTTGTCGTGCCGCTCCAGCGCCGCCCGGTCGGTGGGTAGCGCACGAACGCGCTGACAGCTGAACAGGAAGAGATCCGGCGAGCGCAGATCGGCGGCGAAGGCAAGGCGGAAGGAACCCAGGCCTTCACGGCCGTCCGGCAGCTTCATCGGCCTCGAAAACTCCAGCATATCGCCACCGGAGATGCCGTGCGCCCGAAAACGGATGTGATCATCCGCCGCGTCCTCGGTGCCGAAGACCAGCGCCGAGAGACCTTCAGGCCCCTGGCGGAAACGAAAGGCCTGGTCGCGCGCAACGAACGCATTGCCATCGAGGGCAGCAGCCTCGCATTCCTCACGGGATGCAACGGCCAGAGGTTCAAGATAGGTGCCATCGGCAAAGAAGACGCAGGCGTTCTCGGTACCGAATGGATGCCGAGCATCGTCGGCAACCGTGAAGCCGAGATTGCCGAGACGGCGCCGCGCCTGGGTAAGCGTATCCACCGGCAGCACGAGGTGATCGAGCGGGCGGGTGGTGCGCTTGGAGAGGCTCATGGCGGGTTCCCTGATGGTTCGCCGCTGTTTGCAACTTTTGGCCGGCGAATGCAAGCCGGGTGACCGGCAAGGCGCCATTTGGCGGCTTGAGCCTGCAAATCGGCCGCAAACATCAAGGGGTCAGCGCCAGGCCGTGCCTGCCGCCGACTTACACTTGCCGGCCGAAGCTGAACCGCCGAAGCGTCAGTAGTAGCCCGGCGCCGTCGTGGCGTTCGCCGTGTTCCCGGCACCGAGACCGGGGGCGAACGTCTGGGGCTGCGTATAGGACGTGTTGCTTCCTGACGTGGTGGTGCAGCCCGAAAGTCCGAGTGCGACGATCGTCAGAGGCACAAACAACGAAGCTATGAAGCGCATGCGAATTGACCCTTCCAGTTTCACTGTCGAACAGAAAAGTACGAAAACGGCGTCTTGGCGAGTACGTAACAGTAACGCAGCGTAACACGGCATCGGCCGCGCGTGGGCGGGGTCGCAACCGCAGCCTCGTCCGACCGCCGCAGCGGTCGTTCTTGTCTTGGCTTGGACCCCGCCTTTACGTCACTCGCGTCGAAGATTGAGATCGCTCTTGATCGCGCAGGTGGCGATAAATGTCGGTACGAACCTGTCGACCAGGAAACGGGGCGACGGCTGCCAGTCCTCGTGAAAGCCGGCCAGCACGAAGCCCGCCCGCAACTGGCCCTCAATCTGGTCCGCCAGGCTGTGCCCGAACACCAGCGCTTCGCCCCGTTCGATCTTTGACCGAACCAGGTCAGGCGACAGATGTTCGGCTTCGACAAAGGGGAGCTTGTACGCGGGGCGAATGAGGTCCTGCTCCGCGTAGCTCGGGTCGCGATCGCCGATGAAGACGACAGGATTGTAGAAACTGGCGAGCAGTCGCCCACCCGCCTTCAGAACCCGATGGCATTCGCGCCAGACCGGCTGCACATCGGGAACGTAGAGGTTTGAGATCGGGTGAAAGATGATGTCGAAACTTCCATCCGGGAAGACGGAGAGATCGCGCATGTCCCCCTGCACCACCTCCAACGACAACCCCTCGCGCTCGGCGACAAGGCGGTCCTGGTCGAGCTGGCCCTCAGAGAGATCGAACACGGTGACCTCGCCCCCGGCGGCAGCAAGGATCGGCGCCTGCTGGCCGCCGGCTGACGCCAGGCACAGGATCGTCTTGTCCTTGACGTCAGGCAGCCAGCCTTTCGGCAGATCACCGGGCGTCAGCCGCGCCTGCCATTGTCCGGCACGCGCCGCGGCGATGAGTTCCGGCGTCACCGGGCGGGACCATGCGCAGTCATTGCTTGCCTGCCGGTCCCAGGCCTGTCGGTTGTGGTCGATGATGTCGAGACTGAGATTATCTTGCATGTTCGGTCCTGGAAACTGTGTCCAAATGTGACCGCTCACGAACGGGAATGGAGGCCGCGGGCAAAAAATGCCTCAGCGTTCGTCCGAAAAATGCGGATCGAGCAATGCCATCGTCCATCTCCTTCGCAAGCGAAGTTGAGGCGAGTTCGGTTTTCACCGGGCATTACTGGCGCATTGGACGAGGCTCCTCTGTTGCACCGGCAAGCTAGCGGGACGGTTGCAAACGGTCAATGCATGCGTCCGCCTCGTTGGTATGCAGTTCCAAATCGAATACTTGGCCGGCCCCGCACGTCATTCTGTCGCGCAGATTTCAGTCGCTTGTGAAGCGGACGCAATCGCGTAAAATCGCTGGATGCAGCCTGGGGTTACGGCGGGCGGCAGGCTGAGGGGCAACGTTTGATCACTTCCTTGCAGAGCGCGAAACGCGGGCGAATATTGAAAGTTCGGACGCCTACGGACGTCAGATATGGATGCGATCCGGCATGATTCGCGATCTTTTGGCCAAGCTGGCGTCCATCGCCATCATGATGTTTGCGCGCGCGATGACGGCCGCCCGGGCCATCTGGCATGAGACCGGCCTCCCACCGAAACAGAGCATCTACTTTGCCAACCATTCCAGCCATGGCGACTTCGTGCTGATCTGGGCCGTGCTGCCACCCTGGCTGCGTGAGCGCACCCGGCCCGTTGCCGGAGCGGAATACTGGCTGAAATCGAAGCTGTCGACGTTCATCGGCCGCGACGTTTTCGACGCCGTGCTGATCGAACGCGATCCGGCGGCGCGCACCCAGGATCCGGTTGAGCAGATGGCGACCGTCCTTGGCGACGGCTCCTCGCTGATCGTCTTTCCCGAGGGAACGCGCAACCAGACGGAGGCGCGGCTACTGCCCTTCAAAAGCGGGCTCTACCACCTCGCCTGCAAGCGGCCGGACGTGGCGCTCGTGCCTGTCTGGATCAACAACCTCAACCGTGTGATGCCCAAGGGAGAGTTCGTGCCAATCCCGCTCATCTGTACCGTCGCCTTTGGCGAACCGATGCATCTCAAGGCGCAGGAGACAAAGGAAGAGTTCATCGCCCGCGCCGAAGCCGCCCTGCTCTTGCTCGGTCCTTTAACGACGGATGACAACGCATGAGCAGCACAACATTGGACATGCTCAAGCTGCTTCTGGGCGCGGGCGGTATCCTTGTCATCGCCTCGGGCATCGGCTTCGTCCTGAAGCAGAAGCTTTCGCCGGACGGATCCAACGGCGCAATCGAAAACCTCAACGCCCGCATCAAGGCGTGGTGGGCAATGGTCATCCTGATTGCCATTGCCTTCATCGCCGGGCGGGTGGGCGTGCTCATACTTTTCGCCTTTTGCTCCTTTGCAGCCCTGCGCGAGTTCATCACGCTCATCAACACCCGGCGCGGCGACCATTGGGCAATTGCCGCTGCGTTTTTCGTCGTACTGCCAATCAACTATTTCCTGCTCTGGGCGGAGCAATACGGCATCTATTCGATCTTCGTGCCGGTCTATGCCTTCCTGCTGATGCCGATTATCGCGGTCCTGCGTGGCGATCCGCGCGATTTCCTGCTTCGGATCTCCGAGGTGCAATGGGCCTTGATGATCTGCGTCTTCTGCGCCTCGCACGTTCCGGCGCTTCTGACGCTGCAGATCCCAGGCTACGAAGGGCGCAACGTGCTCTTGATCGCCTTCCTGGTCATCGTCGTCCAATCCAGCGACGTGCTGCAATATGTCTGGGGCAAACTCTTCGGCAAAACCAAGATCGCGCCGACGCTGTCGCCGTCAAAGACCGTCGAAGGCTTCGTCGGCGGGGTTGCGAGCGCAACGCTGCTTGGCGCCTCGCTCTGGTGGATCACACCCTTCACACCGGCCCAGGCCGCGCTAATGGCCTTCGTCATTACGATGATGGGCTTCTTCGGCGGCCTCGTGATGTCGGCGATCAAGCGAGATCGTGGCGTCAAGGACTGGGGCCATCTCATCGAAGGGCATGGCGGCCTCATCGACCGGCTCGATTCCGTTGTCTTCTCGGCGCCGATCTTCTTCCATCTGACCCGTTATTGGTGGTCGCTGACATGAGCGCAAGACTCAGAGCGCTTGCCAGCAAGGGAGCGGTGCATGTCGCCTTTGCCTTTTTCGCCATGGGCGGATGGGCGCTGTTTGCCAACCGGCTTCATCCGATGCCAAGGCCGCTCGTCGCCGCGCTCGTACAGGGTAGCCTGTCGGCCCTCTTGACGCTCTATCTGAAGACGGTGATCGACGCGCTTTCCAAGCGCTTGCGCGGAGCCAACCGTTTGCTCCTGCCGCCCGTTGTTGCCTGTCTCGGCTCATCGGCGATCCTCGTTGCGATCCACACGGCCAGCGGCACGCCGGAGATCTTGAAGACGATCGCGCTGCCGCTTGCGGTGTCGACGAGCTATGCCGCGCTCTACAACTATTCCATCAGCCGAGGAGATCCAGGGCATGATCGAAACCGGTGACCGCAGGCCGCTTGCGAGCCGCAACACCCGCTGGGCACAGGCGATCGCGCGCCGCCTCGTATCGATGAACCTCACGCCCAACCGCATCTCGCAGGCAAGCATGATGGCGGCCGCCCTTGCCGGCCTTGCCTTCTGGCTTGCAGGCGAAACAGAGGATGGCGTGAGGGTGACCCTTTACATCGCCGCCGCCCTCTTCTGCCAGTTGCGGCTGCTGTGCAATCTGTTCGACGGCATGGTTGCGGTCGAAGGTGGAAAGGGCGAAGCGGACGGTCCTTTCTGGAACGAGTTTCCCGATCGCGTCGCCGACATATTCATCTTCGTCGGCGCCGGATTTGCAATCGGCATTCCTGCCCTCGGCTTTGCCGCGGCGACCTTTGCCGTGCTCACTGCCTATGTGCGAGAACTCGGCCGCGCCAACGGCGCTCCGAGCGATTTTTCCGGGCCAATGGCCAAACAGCACCGCATGGCGACGATGACGGCTGCCGCCGTGCTTTCGGCTTTCGAAGGTTTCTGGCTCGGCGACGGCGAAATCCTCTGGATCGCGCTGCTACTGGTTTCTCTCGGGGCCGCACTGACCGCCGTGCTGCGCGCGCGCCGCCAAATCGCCTGGCTTCGCCGCGGCGCCAAAGGCTAACCGATCCTTTCTCAAGCTTTGGCCCGGCCGGTGGAACATATTCCACCGGCCCCCTTGACGATTCTCCGAACTAATTACTAGATTGACTAGTCAATTTATTATTCAACTTGAAATGGCACCAAGCCGAAGCGTCGGGCAATCAAGCCCAACACCACAGTCACGCAGATGTTCGCCTCGCAGGCTTTTCAATCGGTTACGGCCCGATCTTTCGGCGCTTCCCGTTACGGAGAACACATAATGTCCACCCCCGATCGCATCGACGATGTCGACGCGTTGCGCGGCTTTGCGCTGCTCGGCATCCTCCTGGTCAACAGCATGGCTTTCGCATCGGCCTTCTATGGCCTTGAAATCGCAGACCCCGCCTCCGCCACGATGACCGATCGCGTCGGTCATTTCGCGATCGCGCTGTTCTTTGAGATGAAGTTCTACCTGCTGTTCTCTTTTCTATTCGGATACAGCTTCACCCTGCAGATGCGCTCGGCAGAAAAATCCGGAGAAGCCTTCGTGCCGCGGCTCCTGCGGCGTCAGGCAGGCCTGTGGCTGATCGGCGTTGCCCATGCCGTTCTCCTCTTCCATGGAGACATCCTGACGACCTATGCCGTACTTGGCATCGCATTGCTGATGCTGCGCAACCGAAGCGACGCCAGTCTCTTGCGACTGGCCAAGTGGCTGGTCATTCTCATCACAATCGCCTGGGGCGCGCTCGGGGTTCTCGCCACGCTGGAACCCATGCCGCTTGACCGGACGGCCATCCTTGCAGCAGCCGAGGCCACCGAAATTGCCTTTCGTGGCGATTGGCAAGCGATCATCAACCAGCATCTGTTCGAGCTTTCGTCGGTCTGGATCATCGTCGGCCTTCTGCAGGCACCCTGTGCACTTGCGATGTTTCTCCTCGGGTTGATTGCCGGCCGTCGGAAAATGCTGGCCAGACCGCTGGAAAACCAACGGCTCTTCAAGCGCCTCGTTTGCGCGGGCCTTTGCGTCGGCCTGCCCGGCGCGATCGTCTATGCCTATGCCAGCGTCGAATTGCTTGGGTCACCCTTGGCAATCCTCGGACTTGCCGTCGGGCTGATCACCGGGCCGTTCCTCACCGGTGCCTATGTCGGCGGCATGATGTTGTTCTTCGGGCGGCCTGTCGGCCAGCGCTTTTGCAAGCTGCTGGCGCCCGCCGGGCGCGTGGCGCTTTCCAACTACCTGACGCAGTCGCTGATCCTGGCCCTCATTTTCCACGGCTATGGGCTCGGCCTCGTCGGCCAGGTTTCACCGCTGGCAACCGTACTGATCTCGCTTGGCATCTTCGCGGGCCAGCTGTTGCTCAGCCGCTGGTGGATGGCCCGTTTCGCCTATGGGCCGCTCGAGTGGGTCCTACGCTTCGTCACCATCTGGCGGGCTCCTCAGTGGCGCAAGCCGGTCGAGGCGCGCTGACAACCGGTACAATCCGTGACGCGCAGTCCGGAAACGCGGGCGCCGCCCTGTCCAGCGGCGCCCCTTTCTTGAAACGCTCAGATATCGAGTGTCGCCAGGAAGGTCGCGATTGCCACGGCGACCTCGCTCGGCGCCTCGATCGGCGAAAAATGCCCGATCCCCTCAAGCACGACGAAACGCGCTTGCGGCAGACGACCGCCGATCTCGCGGCGAAGCACCGGTTCCGGGTCGACGACATCCCGCGTGCCCGTGATCACCAGCGTCGGCACGCTGATGCGCCGGACGTCCTCGCCCACGTCTTCGGCCATGCCGGAATCGACCCAGGCGCGCTTGGCCGGTTCGCACGCGCGCATCGTGTCAGCGATCGTGCGCTCTCTCACCTCTTCCGACACCGGCCGGGTCAAGAGCGCATTCAACATGCCGTTCACCGTCTCGGCGCTCTCATAGCTCGCAAGCCGCATGGACTTCTCTTCCGGCGAAAGACCAATGGGCGTCGGCGGCGCGGGCGCCACGAGCACAAGCGCTTCCAGCCCCGCCGGCTGGCGGGCGGCTAACTTTTGCGCCACCTTTCCGCCCATCGAGTTTCCGACGAGCACGTAGCGTTTCAGCCCCAGGGCAGCGATCAGGGCTGCTGCATCCTCCGTCATCGCGTTGAGGCTGAAATCCTCTCCGGTCTTTTGCGACTCGCCCCAACCACGATGGTCGTAGGCGACCGTACGCCAATGCCCACCAAGCGCTTCGATGACGCCCGTCCAGGTGCGGCTCGAACCGCCCCAGTAGTGGAGGAAAACGAGCGCGACATCACCGTCGCCGGTCTCCGCGACGTGCAGTTCCGTGCCGTTCAAAGTGTACTTTCTAGTGCTTGCGGACATGGGTTCGCCTTTCGAACTTCGAGGGGTTCTGCCAGCCGCAACAATGCCTGCGACAAAGATCACGGTTGACGAAGCTCTTATCCAACGGCATTTTTTCGTCTGAAATGACATTGTTCCCACGATTTGAGACAAGCATGCATATTGGCTTCTTCGTTTTCCCGGATTTCGAACTTCTCGATCTTAGCGGCCCTCTTGCCGCCTTCGGCCTTGCAGGTCGGCTTGCCGACGGCGCCTACCGGCTGTCCGTGGTTTCGGCCACGGGTGGGCTGATCCGCGATCTCAACGGCGCGACGATCCTTACGGAGCCTCTCGAAGGCAAGCGCTTCGACAGCCTGCTGATTGCCGGTGGACCGGCCGAACGCGCCTGCGGTGCGGACGCCGCAACGGTCGCCATGCTGCGGGCTGCCGCCGACGACGCGCGTCGGATTGCCAGCATCTGCACAGGCGCCTTTCTTCTGGCGGCGACCGGGTTGCTCGACAGCCGCTACGCGACCACCCATTGGCGTCACGCGCCGCGCCTGCAACAGCTCTATCCGAAGGTGCGGGTCGAAGCGGATCGCATTTTCGTCAAGCACGACCACATCTGGACCTCCGCCGGCATCACCGCCGGCATCGACCTTGCCCTAGCCATGATCGAAGAGGACCTCGGGATCGACGTGGCGCGCTCCGTGGCGCGCGACCTTGTCGTCTATCACCGGCGGCTCGGCGGCCAGTCGCAATACTCGACGCTGATCGAACTCGACCCGTCCTCCGACCGGATCCGCAAGACCCTCGATTTCGCCCGCTCGCATCTCAACGAACGCCTCAATGTCGAACGACTGGCGGAAGCGGCGCACCTCAGCCCCCGGCAATTCAGCCGCGCATTCCAGGCCGAAACCGGCCAGACGCCGGCAAAGGCGATCGAACGGTTGCGGGCCGAGACCGCGCGTCCGCGGGTGGAGGAAAGCGCTGAGAACCTTGCCGTCATCGCCCGCGCTGTTGGCTTTGCGGACCCGGAACGCATGCGCCAGGCGTTCATCCGCTGCTTCGGTCAGCCGCCGCAGGCATTGCGCCGCGCGGCACGCGGCCAGACCGATCAGGACGTCAGCGAAACGTCTTGAAACGAGGGAAATACGTCATTTCGGTCACGTTCGCTTTCCAGCATTTTGCGCTTGCAAGCAACAACACTGGAAACATGACATGAACGACGAACAGCGTTACGGCCTTAGCACCGACTCCATGCGCGCCCTGGCGGCGAATTTCGATCCCCCCGGCGGACGCCGGTTGAAGGTCGGCATCTTCGTCTGCCCGGGTTTCATCCCGATGGACATCATCGGCGCACAATCGGTGTTCGGCATCGTCGGCGCCGAGATCCACCTGATCTGGAAACGCATCGAGCTGGTCGAAGGCTTCCCCGCCTACCCGACCATGCCGACCACCCGCTTCGAGGATTGCCCCGCTGATCTTGATGCGCTCGTGGTCGGTATGATTCCGCCGGAAATGATGGCGGATCCGGAGGTCATCGATTTCTTCGCCGACCAGGGCACCAAGGCGAAAAACCTCATCGCGACGTGCTCCGGTACGCTGGTGATCGGCGCTGCAGGGCTGCTGAAGGGTCGCCGCGCAACGAGCAACTCCAACGTGGTCGACTATCTCAAGGATCTCGGCGCAATCCCCGTGAAGGGCAGCGACGTCGTGGTCGACGGAAACATCTATACATCCGGCCCGGCGACCGGCTCGTTCGACGCAAGCCTCATCCTGCTCGGCCACCTTCTCGGCGAAGACGTCGCCAAGCTCGCCGAGCTGACGCTCGAATACGATCCGCGCCCGCCTTTCAAGACAGGCACGCCGGAACTTGCAGGCCCCGAACTCGCCAAGCAAGCCCACCTTGCCATGCTGGAGATCAACACCGCGTACCACCGTGCCTCTGTGTCCGGCTATGAGCGGTTGACCTCCGCCTGACGCAGCAACCGACGCGCAAACAAAAACGGCCGGTCTTACGACCGGCCGTTTTTGTTTTGTCTTTTCTCGCGCACTCAGACGAGGCGGGACTGTTCCAGCGCCGCTTCGATGAAGCTTGCAAACAGCGGGTGCGGATCAAGCGGCCGCGACTTCAGTTCCGGATGGTACTGAACGCCGATGAACCACGGATGATCCGGATACTCGACCGTTTCCGGCAGGATACCGTCCGGCGACATGCCGGAGAAGACGAGGCCGCAGGCTTCAAGGCGATCCTTGTAGTCGACGTTGACTTCGTAGCGGTGGCGGTGACGCTCGGAAATCTCGGTCGAACCGTAGATATCGGCAATCTTGGTGTTGCCCTTGAGCGCTGCGCGGTAAGCGCCGAGGCGCATCGTGCCGCCGAGGTCGCCGGAGGCCGAACGCTTCTCGAGCTCGTTGCCCTTCACCCATTCGGTCATCAGGCCGACGACCGGCTCCTTCGTCGGGCCGAATTCGGTCGACGAGGCCTTCTCGATGCCGGCAAGGTTGCGGGCCGCTTCCACGACCGCCATCTGCATGCCAAAGCAGATGCCAAAGTAAGGCACCTTGCGCTCGCGGGCGAAACGCGCCGCGTTGATCTTGCCCTCGGAGCCACGCTCACCGAAACCGCCGGGAACGAGGATGCCGTGCACCTTTTCAAGGTAAGGCGCTGCATCTTCCTTCTCGAAGACTTCCGATTCGATCCATTCGAGCTTGACCTTCACCCGGTTGGCGATGCCGCCGTGGTAAAGCGCTTCGATCAGCGACTTGTAGGCGTCTTTCAGGCCCGTGTACTTGCCGACGATCGCGATCGTCACTTCGCCTTCCGGTGTGCGGATGCGATCGGCGACGCGTTCCCATGCGTCCATGCGCGGCTTCGGCGCCGGCTCGATACCGAAGGCTGCGAGCACTTCGTTGTCGAGGCCTTCCTTGTGGTAGGCGATCGGGACATCGTAGATCGAGGCGACGTCGAGTGCCTGGATGACGGCCGACTGGCGAACGTTGCAGAACAGCGAGAGCTTGCGGCGCTCAGCTTCCGGAATTTCGCGATCGGCACGAACGAGTAGGATGTCGGGGTGGATACCGAGCGCCTGCAGTTCCTTGACCGAATGCTGCGTCGGCTTGGTCTTGAGCTCGCCGGCTGCCGGGATATAGGGCATCAGCGTCAGGTGGACATAGACGGCAGTGCCGCGCGGCAGATCGTTGCCGAGCTGGCGGATCGCCTCCATGAACGGCATCGCTTCGATGTCGCCGACGGTGCCGCCGATCTCACAGAGCACGAAATCATAGTCGTCGTTGCCTTCGGTAACGAAGTTCTTGATCTCGTTGGTGACGTGCGGGATCACCTGAACCGTCGCGCCGAGATAGTCGCCGCGGCGTTCCTTGTCGATGATGTTCTTGTAGATCCGGCCCGTGGTGATGTTGTCGGTCTTCGTCGCCGAACGCCCCGTGAAGCGTTCATAGTGGCCGAGATCGAGATCGGTCTCCGCGCCATCGTCGGTTACGAAAACCTCGCCGTGCTGGGTCGGGCTCATGGTGCCCGGATCAACGTTGAGGTAGGGGTCGAGCTTGCGCAGTCTCACCCGGTAGCCACGCGCCTGCAGCAGTGCTCCAAGAGCCGCTGCAGCGATGCCTTTTCCGAGGGAGGAAACCACGCCGCCAGTGATGAATACATATCGCGCCATGGGAGTCACCGGATACCTTTTAACAAATGATTCCGCCACCGAAAAATTCATCTTCCAGAATTTTTCGTCTTTGGGTCGAGGCAGATTTCACACAAAACAAAACCGGCGGATGAAACATCCGCCGGCGGTTACTTCTGAATTGCGACCTTATTGGCCGCTGGGAACTTGCGATCCCGTATTGCCGTTGGCGCCAGCGGCGGGTGTCTGGGTAGCGCCGCCAGCAGGCGTCTGGGTAGCCGCACCGCCAGCCGGAGCCTCTCCCGTCGTCGACGGAACGCCATTGCCCGTAGCGGCACCATTGCCGGCTGCAGGCTGCTGCTGCGTCGCGCCACCGGCCGGAGCAGGCGTCGTGCCGCCGCCGAGCGAATCGAGCACGCCGCCGCCATTCGAGCTGGTGCCCGGGATACGGTCGAGGATGTCGGTCGCCTGCGGCTGGTAGCGTGCCAGGATACCCATGGCGAGCGCGAGCACGAAGAACAGCGCTGCGAGGATCGCAGTCGTGCGGGTCAGCGCATTGGCCGTGCCGCGCGCGGACATGAAGCCCGAGCCGCCGCCGATGCCCAAGCCACCGCCTTCGGAACGCTGGATGAGAACGACGCCGATCAGGGCGACGACGACCATGAGATAGATGACGAGTAGTACGGTCTGCATCAGCTTCCAGTCCTGCCCTTTGGGCACACGAATCAAACATGCGCAAACTCGGCATCGCCGGGCGCAATTTTCGCGCCTCTTTATACCAAGCCGTCCGCCATTAAAAGCCCCTGCCCGGAAACCCGGGCAATCAGGCCGTCAATTCTTCATAAGCCCGGTAGATGGCGAGGAAGTCCTCGGCTTTCAAGCTCGCGCCGCCGATCAACGCACCGTCGACATTGGCGACGCCCATCAACTCCTTCGCGTTGGAAGGCTTGACCGACCCGCCATAAAGGATGCGCATCTTGGCGCCTGCGCCGCCAAAGCGGGCAACCAGCTCCTTGCGCATGAAGGCATGCGCCTCCTCGACGTCGGCGGCCGTCGGCGTCAGGCCGGTGCCGATCGCCCAGACCGGCTCGTAGGCAATGACGGTGTTTTCGGCCGTCGCCGCGTCCGGCAGGCTTTCGGCCAGCTGGCGCTTCAAGACGTCGAGCGTCTTGCCGGACTTTCGTTCGTCGCCGGTTTCACCGATGCAGACGATCGCCACGAGTTCGGCGGCGTGCGCCGCTTCCGTCTTTGCCCGAACGATCGCGTCGCTTTCGGCATGGTCGGTGCGGCGCTCGGAATGGCCGACGATGACGTGGGTGCCGAAACAATCGGCAATCATTTCGGCGGAGACGTCGCCGGTGTGGGCGCCGGACTGCTTCTCGTGGCAATCCTGCGCGCCGATCATCAGCGGGCTGTCGTCGCAGAGCGCCGTTGCCACGTAAAGGAGGGTCGTTGGCGGGCAGATCAGGGTCTCGACCTTGGTCGAAAGTTCGTCTTTGACGCCTTCGGCCATCGCCTTGATCTGGTCGAGCGAGGCACGGGTTCCGTTCATCTTCCAATTGCCGGCGACGAGCGGGCGGATATCGGGCGTCATGCAATTTCCTCCGGGTACTTTACTCCGCAAGCGGCCTAGCAAATGCAGCCAGCAAATAAAAGCACCGCGGGCGATTATTCCGTTGCAATCGCCCAGCCCGCACCTGTGCACCGGCCCGCGCGGTCACGGAGGCCGGCGCCCGTGTTCCGGCTACGGCTTGACCGCGGCAAGCGCATACATCAGCGGCAGGCTTGGCATGGTCGCAGGCGGCACCATGCGCCGGCCACCAAGGTCGCGCATCCCTTCAAACCCCACCCAACCATTGGCGTAGGGGTACTCCTTCACGCGCTCGATCCGCAGGCCAGCGTCGATGAGCGCCTGAACCACGTCAGCAATGCCCCAATTGAACTCGAAGGACGGATGCGGATTGCGAAACCCCACGACGCCGTCCTGGTAGCCATCGACCGCAAGGCCGGCGCCGGAATCGGCGACGTAGTCGCCAACGCCCGCTTCTGCCACGGGCTCTTTCGGCGCGTAGTCGTAGTGTGGCTTCCAGCTTGCATCGAAGACCATGGCGAAGGGATGAAACTCGATGAAGGCGAAACGTCCGCCGGGCGTCAGGACATCAGCGATGCCCCTTGCCCAGACGCCGAGATCCGATAGCCAACAGATGGTGCCGTAGGAGGCGAAGACGCGATCGAACAGACGGCCGGCAGAGCGTGCATCGTCAAACCACTGGAACAGGTCCGCGCGTTCGAAGGTGGCCCCGATCCCGCTTTCGGCAGAAAGGAGCCTCGCAAAGGTAATCGCCTCGTCCGAGATGTCGACACCGGTGACCTTGGCACCAAGCCGGGCAAGGCTCAGGCTGTCCTGGCCGGAATTGCACTGGAGATGGAGGAGATCGAGGCCGGCGACATTGCCGAGCAGGTCCATCTCCTCGGGATAAAGCGTGGTGCCGCCGGCGCGGAAGAAAGCAGCCTGGTCACCCTTGTGGCTGTTGTGGGCGACTGTCGCCGCATTCCAGGAGAGGCGATTGGCCTCATGCAGGTCATTACGCATTGGATAGCTCGCAAAAATGTGGCGCCGACATGGGCGGCGCCCGTGTCGGTCTGTTGCTAGAATCTCAGGACGGCTTCGAGTTCGTCATCATAGTGCTCACCCGTCGCTTCGAAACCAAGGCCGCGATAGAAGCCCTCAGGGCTGCCTGGGCCCTGGCCGTAACTTGTATAAAGTTCGTGCAGACCGCGGGCCTTCAAGTCGCGAACGACAAGTGCGATCGCCTGCCTTCCGAAACCCTTGCCCTGGAACGGACGGGCGATCATGAAACGCCAGAGATAGACGCCCGGGCAATCGATGCCATCGTCCCAATCCGCACCTTCGTGCAGCATGATAAAGCCGACAAGCGTGTCTTCGGCATAGACGGCGCGGAACCAGGCGTTGTCAGAAAAATGCGCCTCTGCGATCGAGGTGCCGTTGTCGGCCACCATGTTGCGCTGCTCTTCGCTCAACGTATCGCTGAGCTCGCAGACGTCACAGACGGTCAGGGCTGAAATGCGCCGCAACGTCACTTCGGCGTCAATTGGCAATACGGCTTCGCTCATAAAAAACTCCTAGGAAAATCAGTACATTGGAAAAAGCACCGAGCCAGAACGGCCGGCGTCGAATCACCCGTAAAAGGGGTGATCGTCATCTGATGTGAAATCATGACGGGAAAACGCCGCCTGTTAGCCGGCGGATACTGTTTTTTCGCGTCGTCTCGGCTGCAGACAGCCCAGACGACAGGTGGTGACTTCACTTCGGTCGATCGGCCGCCGGCTGAACGCCTCCGTTCCCAAGTCCGGCAATCGCCGCGTGAACGTCCGCCTCCACGCCCTGGTCGAACTGCTCGAAGATCGCGTCTCCGATCAAGTTTTGCACATCGCGCAGGTGCGGTGCTGCGGCCTCGCCCTCGCCGAGCGCCAGATAAGCGCGCGCGATCGACAGCGACGCAAGCGGCTGACGCTGCTTCAAGGTCCATTCGCGTGCCAAAGTCGAGACGGTAATGCTCTCGCGGTACTGACCCCTGTCGCAAAGTGCTGCACCGTAGCCGCTCTTGATCCAGTAGTAGAAGTCGGTGAAGGCAAACTGCGCATCGGCAATGTCAGAGGCAAGGCGCCAGGCTTCGACTGCCTCGGCATACTTGGCTTCGACCCCAAACCGGATGCCCGCGCTGGCATGCTCATAGGCCTCGCGCTCGGGCGGGCTCATCGGTGTCGTCGTCTTCTTCGTCATGTACGCCAGTCCAATGCTCGCAGGAACAACCCTTCCGTGTCCCTTTGACTGGAGAATGGACCACAGCTTGCCGTCGTCAACAAGATCACCGTGCATTTTTACGGTATGATCGGCGAATAAAATCTGAAGTTCGTGGGTCTCACCGCGGTAGTCGAGTTGAACCGACCGCTCTTGCGGCGACGGAGACTGACATGCTGCGCAACAACGATGCAGGGTTCGGATGGGTCACGATCGTTCTTCACTGGACGATTGCGATCCTCATCTTTGTGTTGCTTGCGCTCGGCTTCACCATGCGACGGCTTCCGATCGATCCGTCGTTGCAGTTCTCGCTCTACCAGTGGCACAAGTCGCTTGGCTTCACCGTGCTTGCGCTGGCTGCGATCCGCGCCCTCTGGCATGGGCTCGAGCTGCGTCCCCGCCCACCTCAGGGCCTGACCGCTATCGAACGGCGGGCGGCCGGCGCGACCCATGTCGCGCTCATAGCGCTTGCCCTTGCCGTCCCCTTCGCCGGTTGGGCGGTCGCGTCCACATCGACCCTCAACATCCCGAGCTTTTATTTCAACTGGTTTGTCATACCGCATCTGCCGATGGCCAAATCGGCGCCTGCCGAGGATCTCTGGACCCTTGTTCACATGACCCTTGCCTACCTTCTCTTGGGCTTCGTCGCGCTCCATGCGCTGGCTGCCCTCTACCATCACGTCGTGCGCCATGACGACGTCCTCGTTCGCATGCTGCAAACCGGTCCGCGCCGCCGCCTTCCCTCCCAAGCGGCTGACACGGATCCCTTGATCGTCGGAAGGAAGAGACAATGACGCTGCGCCTGCATCCCCTGTCTAAGGCAATTGCACTTACTCTCATGGCGGCTGGCGGCGCGCCGTTGCCTGCTGCCGCAACCGCCCCGGAGCTGGCCGACGCTGCCGGCAACTATGGCATCACGTCTGCTTCCCGCATCCATTTTACGGTGGCCCAGGCGGGCGGTGGCGGGATCGTCGGCGATTTCGGAAAATTCTCCGGCAGCTTCCGTATCGACCGCAACGATATCGACCACTCGTCGGTCGAGTTCACGCTCTATCCGGAGAGCGTGAAGACGGGAGAAAAGCGGATCGAGGATTTTCTGAAGTCGAGCGCCGTGTTCGATACGGCGAACTTCAGCACCGTCACGTTCCGCTCGACGACAGTGAAACAGACCGGTCCCGATACGGCGGCGGTCGAGGGGACGCTGACGGCGCGCGGCACCTCAAAGAAGGAACGCTTCTCCGTGACGCTGCTGGACTGGAACCGCGGCTCGATCGCCTTCAATATCCGCGGCAACATTCACCGCTCGCCTTACGGAATGGACGTCGGCACGCCGATCTACTCCAACGTTGTCGAGTTCGACATGAACATCAAAGGGCAGAGACGCTGAGCGCCCCTGCCCTTCGTTCGATCGGTATATCCGTCGTTTAGCCGATCTGGCTGCCGACGAAATCCTTGACGATGCGCACGATGCCGCGGCCAAGCAGGTCGTCGAGTGCTGCGATGAACTGGTCGACATGGGCGCGCTCGCAGATCAGCGGCGGCTCGAGCCGGATGACGTTGCGATTGTATTCGGTGAAGGCGACGAGCACGTCGTAGTCACGCAGAAGCAGCGCGCCGATGAAGCCCGAAAGCGAGCCCTTGAGCTTGTCGTCGAGCATCGAGACAACAGGACGCAGCACCATCGGCAGCGTCTGGCTGAAGTCCTGGAATTCGAGACCGACCATAAGCCCCTGGCCACGAACGTCCTTGATGATCTTCGGATACTTCTCCTTCAGCGCCTGCAGGCGGTCGAGAAGATAGCTGCCGCTGTCGGCGGCGCGGTCGATCAGGTGCTCGTCATAGAGCACGTTGATGCCTTCGATCGCCGTCACGCAGGCCTCGCCCATGCCGCCGAAGGTCGCCATTGCATGGATCATCGCCGTCTTCGGCGTGCCATAGGCCTTCATGTAAACCTCGCGGCGCGCGATCATCGCGCCGACGGCGGCCTTGCCAGCACCAAGCGACTTGGCAAGCGCTGTCACGTCAGGCACGACGCCATAATGCTCGAAGGCATAGAAGCGGCCGGAGCGGCCGTAACCGCACTGCACTTCGTCGGCGACCCAGAGAACACCGTACTTGTCGCAGAGCGCACGCAGCTTCTGCCAATATTCGGCCGGCGCCTGGATGATGCCGCCGCCGCCCTGGATGGTTTCGAGCACGATGACGCCGATTTCCGGATCGGACTTGAAGGCATTCTCCACCGCGTCAATGTCGGCGAAGGGCACACGCACCGTGTTGTCGGTGACCTTGAAGTCGGCGCGATAGAGCTGGCCATCGGTAATCGCGAGCACGCCCTTGGTCTTGCCGTGGAAGGAGTTCTCCGCATAGACGACCTTCGGTCGCTTCGGGCCGGCCGCACGCTCGGCGAGCTTGACCGCCGCCTCCATGGCCTCCGAGCCGGAGGAGCCGAGAAACACCATGTCGAGATCGCCTGGCGAGCAGGCAGCGATGTTCTTGGCAAGCGCCGCCGCATATTGCGACATGAAGGCGATCGCGATCTCGTGGCGCTTCTCGTCCTGGAATTTCTGGCGAGCTTCCAGGATGCGCGGATGGTTGTGACCGAAGGCAAGCGAGCCGAAGCCACCGAAGAAATCGAGGATCTTGCGGCCGTTCTGGTCGGTGTAGAACATACCTTCGGCACTTTCGATCTTCACCTTGTGGAAGCCGAGAAGCTTCATGAAGTGCAGCTGGCCAGGATTCAGGTGCTCCTTGAAGGCGGTGGTGATGTCGCCGATCGACATGGCCTTGGCCTGTTCGACGGTGATGAGTTCCGGCCTAGCTACACCGCCATCAAGCGAAGGGGCGGCAACGGCGATACGGTTCGGTCTGTCGAGCATGGTCTCTCCCCTCATTCGGCCGGCACTGCGACAGCTGCAGGAGCTGCGGCGCCCATCTTCTTGGCCCGATATTCGTCATAGGCGGCAATCAGCATGTCGCCGTCGTTGTATTCCGCACGCCAGCCGAGCTCGCGCTTCAGCTTGCCCGTCTCACGCACGCACATCTCGTCGGCGATCAGATACTGTTCCGGATCCATGATCGGCTTGTTGATCAGGTCGAAGAACGCCAGCGTCTGCTTGACCGCAAAGGCGGGCGTCGGCAGCAAGAACGACTTCGAACCGGCATGCTTGATCAGATTGCCGAGCAGTTCGCGGACAGACGGCGGATTGTCGGAACCGAGATTGTAGGCTTCGTTCGGCACGCCGCCCTTCCAGGCAAGGCGCGCGGCTTCGGCGCAATCGAAGACCGAGATGAACTGATAAGGCACCTTGCCCGAGCCGATCATCGGCACCGGCAGGTTAAGGTCGATCAGCTGGAACAGCTTTTCGAGGATGCCGAGACGACCGGGGCCGATGATCAGGCGTGGGCGGAAGATCGAGACGTTCATGCCCTGCTTGCGCCACTGGATTGCCAGCTGCTCGGTCGCCCATTTCGATTTGCCGTATTCGCCGAGCGGCTTTGCCGGATGGTCTTCGGTCTGCGGCGATTGCACGGTATGGCCGTAGATCATGTCGGTGGTGAACTGCACCAGGCGCGACGCACCGGCGGCGTCCATGGCCTTCATGATGTTTTCGGCGCCATAGTAGTTGACGGGCCAGAAGAACTCCCAGCGCTTGGCGCGGACCTGCAACGGCGACAGCATCTTGGCCGCCATGTTGTAGATCATGTCGTCAGGGCCGATACCAACCTTCAACACGGCTTCCGCATCGGTGACGTCGCAACGGACGAAACGCACGCGGCCGTAATGTGGCAGGTCGGACTTGACGATATCGGCGACGACAACTTCCTCGCCTTCCTTGACGAGGCGCTCGGCCAGGTGACGGCCAACGAAGCCGTCGCCACCAAAGATGATGTGTTTCATGACTTGCTCCCGAATTCTGCGGTGCTCACCCCGGCAGCATCGGCCGGCTTCTCGTCGGCGTGGGATGAGATGCCCGACTGGGCGATAAGAACGGTTCCTGCGCAGATCAGCGCGATGCCGGCGATCCGCCAGGCGTTGAGGTCTTCGCGAAAGACGAAGTAGGCGAAGACCGCGACGGCGACGTAAGCGAGGCTCAGGAACGGATAGGCAAAGGAAAGCTCGACCTTCGACAGCACGTAGAGATGCGACGCCATCGAGATCACGAAGGTCGCAAGGCCGGCGAAGACCCAAGGATTGAAGACGATCTGGAACAGCCGGACGATCGCCGTTTCAGCCGTCATCGAAATCGGTCCAAGCGTCATCATGCCCTGCTTCAGCATCAGCTGAGCGGCCGCATTGGTGAGCACCGTAAAGAGAATGAATGGAATATATTTCATATTTTTGCTCCCAGTCCCGAAAATGTACTTACGGGAAAGAGACGCATTTTCCGTGAAGTCTGGATATTTATTTGAGTAAAATTGTCTGCATTCTCATTCTGGCAAAGCCAGAGCCGTGCGCTTCCAGAAGTTCGAAACGAGCGCAGGATCACGAAACGCTTCCAGCTTTTTCCAAGAAGGAAAAGATTTTTCAAAGACTTGCGGGTTCATGCGCGCATCCTTGTAAGGATTGACCGCACCACCTGCGTCGACCACGATGCGATCGAGCGCGTCGAGAAGCTTTACTGTCCGTTCACCTTGATTTGCAAAGTCCAGCGTCAAAGTAAAACCGGGCCGGGGGAACGATAGAATGCCCCGCGAGCCGATGTCGCCAAACCGCTTCAAGATTGTCAGGAACGAGGCGTGTCCGGCCTGGCGCGCCGTTTCCATCAGTCTGGCCGTGATCTCCGGCGCGTTGTCCGCCGGATAGACGCTCTGATGCTGGTAGAGCCCGCGCGGGCCATAGAGCCTGCTCCAGGCGCCGATCGCATCAAGCGGGTAGAAATACGATGTCCACGGAACCGTGGTTACCGTCTCTCCTGGCTTCGTCTTGCGGAAATAGTGTTCGTTGAAGACCTTCAGAGTTGCCCTGTTCAACAGGTTGAACGGCGGCGCAAACGGCACCGAGAGCTTCAGACCCTTGGGAATATCGGGAAATTCGCAGGAACCGTCGGCATGGTCACCGGCAAGCAAAACGCCCCTGCCCATGCGCGATCCGGTCGCAAGCTGGTCGATCCAGGCGACGGAATACTCGTGCTCGGCATCGATGCCGTCGACGAGGGCAAAATAGCGGTCGAGGTTTTCGAAACGGATGGCGTGCTGCTGCACATGCGGCGACGGCACTTTCATCAACCGCAGATCCACGGTCAGGATCAGCCCCGTCAGCCCCATGCCGCCAATTGTTGCGGCGTAGAGTTCCGGATTTTCGACCGGCGAGCAGGTCAGTCTTTCGCCTGTCGAGCGCAGCAGGGTGAAGCTCGTCACATGATTGCCGAACGTACCGCGGGCGTGGTGGTTCTTGCCGTGCACGTCGTTGGCAACTGCGCCCCCGACGGTCACAAAGGCCGTACCGGGGGTCACCGGCAGGAAGAATCGATGTTCGATCGCCCGTTCGAGGACCGTGCGCAGCGTCGCACCCGCCTCGCAGGTCATCATGCCGGTGCCGGGATCGAAGGCAACGATGCGCCCGTGCCTGCGGCTTTCGATCAGCTTGCCCTGATCGTTGTGGCAGCTATCGCCGTAGCTGCGGCCGTTGCCGAAGGGGAGGAAGCCGCCGGCCTCCAGGGTTCCAGCGCGATCCTCATAGTCGTCAGGCAAAATGGCCGGTCGAGCGCGATGGTCGAGACGGCCCCAGCTTTCATGGTCTTCAAACGTCATTGCGGCCCGATGGCTCCAAACAGAATCAAGAGCGCGCCGATCAGCATGGTCAATTGGCTGCGCCAGTCGCGCATGATGAAGACAACCGGGTCTTCATGCAGCATGCCGCGACGCGCGAGCATCCAGATGCGCAGCAACATATAGAGCACGAGAGGGCAAAGCGGCCACAGCGCCCAGGGTGTCGTATACATGTCCTGCAGCTCTTTGCTGTGCACGTAGAGCGCCAGAACCAGAGCCGCCGTGAAGGCCGACGCGACACCGGCCTGCCCGACCATCTCGAAATCGACGGCAAGATAGCCACGGCCGGGAACATTGCCGCCGTCCTTGTCGTCAAATTCGTGCAGCTCGACATAGCGCTTCACCAGCGCGAGGCTGAGAAAGAAGAAGATCGCGAAGGAGACCAGCCAGAAGGAGAGCTCCGTGCCGGTTGCCGCCGCACCGGCAACGATGCGCGTGGTGTAGAGGCCGGCAAGCGTGAAGACATCCACCAGCAGCTTGCGCTTCAGCACGAAGGTGTAGGCCGTCGTGGCGCAGGCGTAAAATGCCAGCACACCGGCAAACTTCCAGGGCAGAAGCAGGGTCAGAGCCAGAGAGGCCAGAACAAGGCAACCGGCAAGAACCAACCCCGTCGGCACCGACATCTGGCCGCTGGCGAGCGGCCTGTGGCGCTTCTTTGCATGGCGGCGATCATTGGCGAGGTCCGAGAGATCGTTGATGACGTAGACCGCGGAAGCGAGAAAACTGAACGCAAAGAAGGCGATGACGACACTCACGATCGCGTCGACGTGCAGCACCTCATGATTGAGGATCATCGGCACGCCGATGAGCACGTTTTTTGCCCATTGATGCACGCGGATGGATTTCAACGGCACCAGCATGCTTGCCTTGCCAGTATCGAGGCGCTCGGCATCATGATTTCGGCGCCACTTTTCTGCCGCCGCGTCCGGAGCAACCACGATTGCACGGCGGGCCGCCTCGAAGACGGCGATATCGTCGCGGCTGTTGCCCATATAGTCGAAGGCGCCATCGCCGAAACGTTCAACGAGAGCGTCGCGCTTGCGGCTGCTCGTCAGGTTGAGGTCATGGGTCGAATGCATGACGGAGGCGAAGAGGCCGACATGGTCGGCGATGTCCTTGGCCACCGACGGCGCGGCTCCGGTGACAAGCACGAGTTCGCGACCCGACTGCTTTTCTTCCGTCAGCCGGTCGATGACGACCTGGCGATAGGGCCAGTCCTCGGCCTTGCGACCGGATCGCAGCGCCACTTCATGCTTCAGCCGCGCCTTGCCCTTCACCAGCCAGAACAACAGGGGAAACAGCATCAACGGATTGCGCAGCAGGAGGATTGCAGCGCCTTCCCACAAAGTGTCTGCGGCCAGCAGGGTGCCATCCAGATCCACACACAGCGGAATGTGCCGTGTCTCGGTGCGCGCGTCCATGAAATCCATCCCAGCCATAGTTGCCGGGCATCATCACGACTTCAACTTTCCAGAGTGGAAACACCGGGCGAAATTTCGCCCGGAAACTGCCGTGCTGGTTAACAAATGCCGTGCGCCAGGGCGAACCTCAGCGGCTGCCGATCCAGTTCAGTGCATCGCGCCAATCGGTCATGCGGACCGGAGTGCCGTGCGCGCCGGTTTCGAAAAGCACGAAGCGCGTCGGGTAGCCTTTGGACTTCAGCATGGAGTAGAGCGCCTTCTGGCTTGCCGCAGGATAGACGCTATCGCGGCTGCCATGGCTGAAGAACATCGGCAGCTTCGCCTTGAAGGCAGCGCTCTTCGAAAAATCGGGGTCGCTGACGCCGCCCATGACCATCATGCCGCCGAGAGCCGCAACCGCGGATGCATCGCGCGAGACGCCCCAGCAGATGAAACTGCCCATCGAGGCGCAGGCCAGCACCACCGGTCGACCGCCGGAGCGCTCAGAGACCTGTCTTACCAGGCCCGCAACATCGGCCGCGCCGGCCGTATCGAACGACCGGACGCTTGGGGCGTAGTAGACGCCGCCATTGCCGACAGCGAGGTTCTTCAGTCGGTTGAAGTTGCCGCCGAAGGAAAAGTCGTTGGCGCCGAGCCGGCGATCGCCGCCGCGGCCGTGAATGAAGATGACCGTGAAGGCAGCGCCGCGATCGGGGCCGACGCGGGTGACATTGAGCGGCCTCCCGCCAATGTCGAGCGTCTCGTTGACCTGCTCGCTTTTCACGCCGAGCGAGACATAGGCGCGCTTGACGCGTCGCTCCGGAATCTCGTCACGCTCGTTGATGTCGCGCAACTCCTGGTAATCGACGGTCAGATCATCGCCGCCATCCTTGCGGTCCAGTACGTTGCTGTAGGAAAAAAGCTCGTCCTTGTAGGGCTTCAGAGTCTGCGCCGGTGCCGACGACGCGCCCAGGATTACGGCGATTGCCAACAAAGACCTGCGAAATGGAAAAACAACTGTGGACACGGCCAATGACGGGCTCCCTCGTTCGCAGCAAGCCTTGCCATCGCCCCGACGTCAAAGCAACACTCGCCTGACGATAGGGGGACGCGCGCTGAATTTCGCCGCGCGGCCAATGTCAGAATTCTCGTTTTGTTCGCGTTTTCGGCGAGAGTCTGGCAGAATACAGGTGATTCGACCGCCGGGGGATGGCGGCAAAGCCGAGGTCTTGCTATGGCCTCAGGCACTCCCGAACGACAGGAACGACCCGAACGGCCCCATGGACGACAACAGCGACCTCTTTTCAATGCCCGAGCAACCCAAGCCCGTACAACCGACCGCCAAACCGGTCGTGCCTGCGGCGCCCGTCGCGCGCGAAGAGCCGCGCCCTGCCCCGAAAGGCAGCGACGGCAGCGACTACGACGCGTCGGCGATCGAAGTCCTCGAGGGTCTGGAGCCGGTTCGCCGCCGCCCCGGCATGTATATCGGCGGCACCGATGAGAAGGCGCTGCATCACCTCTTTGCCGAAGTCATCGACAACTCGATGGACGAAGCGGTCGCAGGCCACGCCAACTTCATCGAGGTCAACCTCGATGCCGAAGGCTTCCTGACGGTGACCGACAACGGCCGCGGCATCCCGGTCGAGAACCACCCGAAATTCCCCGGCAAGTCGACGCTCGAAGTCGTCATGACCATTCTGCATGCCGGCGGCAAGTTCGACGGCAAGGCCTATGAAACCTCGGGCGGTCTGCATGGCGTCGGCGTGTCCGTCGTCAACGCGCTCTCCGACGCGCTCGAAGTCGAGGTTGCCCGCAACCGCAAGCTCTATCGCCAACGCTTCTCCCGCGGCATTCCGCAGGGCGGGCTCGAAGAACTCGGCGACGTGCACAACCGGCGCGGCACGCGTGTTCGCTTCCATCCTGACCCGGACATTTTCGGACCGCATGCGCGTTTCGAGCCGGGCCGGCTTTTCCGCATGGCCCGCTCGAAGGCCTATCTGTTCGGTGGCGTCGAGATCCGCTGGTCCTGCGATCCGTCGCTGCTGCAGGAAGGTTCCGAGATCCCGGACAAGGCGGTCTTTCACTTCCCTGGCGGCCTCAAGGACTATCTTGCGGCAACGCTCGGCAAGGAATTCACCGTCACCCGCGAGATCTTTGCAGGCAAGTCCGAGAAGTCGAACGGCCACGGCTCGCTCGAATGGGCGGTCACCTGGTATGGCGGCGACCAGCAGGTTCACTCCTATTGCAACACCATCCCGACACCCGAAGGCGGTACGCACGAGGCCGGCTTCCGCATCGCGCTCACCAAGGGACTGAAGAACTACGCCGAGCTGACGCAAAACAAGCGGGCTGCCATCATCACCACCGATGACGTGATGATTTCGGCCGCCGGAATGTTGTCCGTCTTCATCCGCGAGCCGGAATTCGTCGGCCAGACCAAGGACAAGCTGGCGACCGTCGAGGCCCAACGCATCGTCGAAAACGCGCTGCGCGATCCTTTCGACCACTATCTCGCCGACAATCCAGCCGAGGCGGCAAAGCTGCTCGAATGGGTCATTGAACGCGCCGACGAGCGCGTCCGCCGGCGCAAGGAAAAGGAAGTCAACCGCAAGACCGCCGTGCGCAAGCTGCGTTTGCCGGGCAAGCTTGCGGATTGTTCGCAAAACACCGCCGAAGGTGCCGAGCTTTTCATCGTCGAAGGGGATTCGGCCGGTGGCTCCGCCAAGCAGGCGCGCAATCGCGCGAACCAGGCGATCCTGCCTCTGCGCGGCAAGATCCTGAACGTCGCGAGCGCGGGCCGCGAAAAGCTCGGCGCCAACCAGCAGATCGCCGACCTCATTCAGGCGCTTGGCTGCGGCACGCGCAGCAAGTACCGCGAAGAGGATCTGCGCTACGAGCGCATCGTCGTCATGACCGACGCCGACGTCGACGGCGCCCACATCGCCTCGCTTCTGATCACCTTCTTCTATCAGGAGATGCCGGAACTGATCCGTGGCGGTCATCTCTATCTCGCGGTTCCGCCGCTCTATCGCATCAGCCAGGGCTCAAAGACGCTCTATGCCCGCGACGACGCCCACCGCGAAGAGCTGATGCGCACCGAGTTCGCAGGCCGCGGCAAGGTCGAGATCGGCCGCTTCAAGGGTCTCGGCGAGATGCTGCCGGCGCAGCTCAAGGAAACGACGATGGATCCGAAGTTCCGCACGCTGCTCAAGGTGGAGATCGATGATGTCGATTTTGAAGGCACGCGCGAAGCGGTCGACAATCTGATGGGAACGAAGGCCGACGCCCGCTTCCGGTTCATCCAGGAACGCGCCGTTTTCGCGGACAACCTGGACATCTAGCACGGCGATCAAGCCGGATTGCACAGGAGAACGGCGGCGCGAAGGCCGCCGTTTCCTATTGTGGACCAGTCCACGGTCGCGCGCACCTGTTCATGCCGCCTGGCGAACCGCCTTTTCCATGAACAGGCTCAACGGATCCAGCTGATAGCCGCCGAAAGGCGGGCGCTCGCTATAGCCGGCCGCCCTGTAAAGGCCGATCGCCTCGGGTTGATGGATCCCGGTTTCCAGGCGGACTGCCTGATACCCAAGCTCGCCCGCGCGCGCTTCAAGCGCCTCAAGCAACAGTTTGCCGACCCTTAGCCCCCGCGCCTCGGGATCGACGAACATGCGCTTGATTTCCGCCGTCCCGTCGCCGGCCCCGACCAGCGCGCAACAGCCGACCACGTCACCGTCGCGGCGTGCCACGAAGAACGATACATTTGGTTGCTCCAGGCTCGACAGGTCGACCATATGATTGCTTTCGGCCGGATAGAGCGAGGCGGCATAGGCGTCGGAGAGGTCCAGCAGGCGTAGGACCGCAGGCTGTCGCGGCGGTTCAAGGCTTATGGTAACGGCAGGCAATCGTCTGGTCCTTTTCGCACTCGGTATCGAATGCGGGAAAACTAGCGCCGCCTGCCTCTCGAACCAATACGTCAAATGACGCAACGGCCGGATATCGAACCATCAATCCGCCTAACAGCCTGAAACAATTTGTTTCGCACCGCCGGTCGCCCTGCCCTATTTCCGGGAGAATCATGCAGGCATTGGTTGATCCAACGATAACCGCACACGACCAATGACGGGAACACCATGAAAGCGGCGCTGATAGTCATGACCATTCTCGGCTGCGACCACGATGTCAGCCAATGCCAGTTTATTTCGACAGTCAACGGCACATGGCCGTCGATCGCGCAATGCGACACCGCCTCGCACGCACAACTACCGAAGTTTTCGAACGCGAATTTTCCTGTCGTCGTTGCCGTTTGTGAAACTTCCGGCCCAGGCCTCGCCGAACTGACCCCGCCACCGGCCGGCGCCCAGCAGGCTCAAACGCCAGAACAGGCAGCGGCACCGGAGCCAGAGCCAAACCTGCCGAAGAGAACGATGGCATTCCTGTCGGGCGCAATTCCCGACCGCGAGAAGCTAAAGACCATCGTCACCGCGCCGGTGCACTATATCGAGGATGGCTATTCCTGGGTGGCGCGCCGCTTTACCGACTAAAGGCTTCTCCTCACGAGAGTGCCGCGTGTCTTTTGGGAACGCAGGACCTCTGTGGTTCAGACAAGACCAGCAAGGATCAAGCTGTCGGCGCTGGCGTTGATGGCATCCGCAGCACTTCGCGGGTTCCAGCCCAACACGCGCCGCGCCTTACCGTTGGAAATGCGCTGGTCGCGCCCGAGTTCGCGCACGATCAGCCGCAAGCCGGGATCAAAGGGCGAGACGAGGCCCGCCAGCCAGTTCGGTAAAACGAACTTGGGCAGTTTGGAAGCGCGTTCGGGAAACTGGCGCCGAAGCACCCCGGCGACATCAGCAAGAGAACATGCTTCACCGGCGATCAGAAAACGCTCCCCGGCAGCGCCGGCCGTGACCATTGCACGCAGATGTGCATCGGCAACGTCGCGGACGTCGACGATAGGCACGCTGAATTTCGGCAAAGCCGGATAGCTTCCCCTGAGCAGATTGCGGACGACAGCGACCGACGTACCGATGTCCTGGCCGAGAAGCGGGCCAAGCACCATGCCGGGATTGACGACTGTCATCTCGAGACCGTTCTCCCTGGCATAGTCCCAGGCGGCGCGCTCTGCGAGGGTCTTGGAGCGATAGTAAGGTGTTGCGAGCGGCGACTGCGGGTCGGTCCAGTCGCTCTCCGTGTAAGGCGCCCGCCCTTCGCCATAGATGACAGCGGCTATCGACGACGTGAGCACGAGGCGGCGAACGCCTGCCGAACGAGCCGCCCTTAGAACGCGCAGAGCGCCGTCACGCGCGGGCGCGATCAGGTCCATCTCATTGGCTGGCAAACGCCCCGGAAAGGGCGACGCGGTGTGCATGACAAAGGAAACGCCAGCAAAGGCCTCCGACCAGCCTTCGTCTGCCAAAAGATCAGCTTGCCCGAACGTCAGCCTCGCTTGCCCAGTGCCGCCAGCAGCGCGGATGGATCGCTCGATCTCATCGGCGCGCGACAAGGTGCGAACAGTCCCGTGCACGTCATAACCCTCGCGCAACAGAGCGAGAGCGATATGGCGCCCGACGAACCCGCCGATACCGGTTACAGCAACGCTTTTCGTGTTCATGCGACAGGTCCTCGTTGGACACAGGCTCTCCGCGCACGACGTCCCGTCAGCCGCCTGAGGCCGATCACCCGGATGGCCGAAGGAGTTTGTCGGCGCTTGCGATCACGCCGCCTGGCGCGCGGCGAGTTCCGCGTAGTCGCGGGCGGATCGGCGCTCTTCAGCAAATGCCAGGCGTTCAAGCAGATCGATCATCGCCGTGTGGGTCGATGAGGCCGACCGTTCGCGCCGAAGCCGCGCCAGCAGTTCTGCCGAGACCGAGGCCGGTCCGTCGGTCGTCGCTGGGCCGTCCTGGCGCCACAGAAGAACGGCCGCGGCGAAGGTTTCGCTGACGTCGCGACCAAGGCCTGCACTTTCGAACAGGGCCTTGATCGCGTGGATGCGCCCACCGGACAGGATAGAGCGCACGCGCTTTTCGCTGACGCCGGAGAGATCGACAATCGCAGCCGAGAAAAACTCGGCACGCCCCGTCACCAGCGCATGCAGCAGGAAGGCCGGCGTCAGGCGTCCCGTCTCGCGCAGATGCGTCACCAGGCCAGGCAGTTCCTCGACAGCTGCTGCACCGGCCATGCCGACGGCCGCGGTGTCGCACGCTTCGCGGGTCACCCGCTGGACTCGAGCCTCTCCGATCGTCATCTGCACAAGACCGAAAGCGGCAAGGGCTGCTCCAACCTCTTCGACGAGCGCATGGCGCGCATCGCTCGGCAAGTCCGGCCGCCCGAGCAGAAGGTCGCGAACCGCCGCCGAACGACCAAGGCGCTCGGCGATGCGCTTCAGCGACCGGCGCGACGGATGAGCGCCAGTGTTTTCGAGAAGGATGAGGATCTCGTCCTCACCACCGATCTCGGCAATCGCCGCCGATACCGCGCGCGAGACGAAACTGCGCGCCGCGATCAGCGCGCGGGTCTCGCAGGTTCCCCGCGCGGCAAGGTCAACCAGGTCTTCGTCGGTAAGGACAGGCGAACGCGATATGGTGAGAAAGGCGATATCAGGCTGGTCTTCCGCCAGGCCAAGGATGATGGCGCGCGGGACGGATGAGCAACCGCAAACCGCTTCGGCAAGCGCCTGCCTGACTTTCGGCGACGGGTCGTCCAACAGGAATGTCATCGCCATTTCGGCGGCGCGACGATCAAGGCCGTTCAGCTGCGCATCGACATAGGCGCGACCCAACGCGCTGGCGGCACGCGCGCGTTCACCCGCTCTCGCCGTTTCCGCCCAGCGAAGAAATGCTTGTATGATCACCTACGCCCCACTAGACCACGCCAAAGCCACCGATGTTTTTAACCCTAGCGGGCAAAGGTTTAAGATTGGTTCACCATGTCTGTTAACCGCCCCCAAACCATAAAGCCGCTGCTGGTTGCCGACGGCACAGCCCTTAGCCTCGATCTGGCCGTCCTGAATGCGATGGCTGGCATCGTGCTCGACGTTGGCTGCGCCACGGAGACGCTACGTGGGCTCGCCTCCCGGCAAGGGCGCGATTTCGCGCTGCTTGCGCGCGTCGAACCTGTCGAGCGACTGAGCGAAGACGAACTGAGCCGGCTGCTTGGCTGCGGGATAGACGGTGTCGTCCTTACCGAATGCCGCGGTCGTGCAGACATTCAACGGCTCGACGTCATGCTGACGGTCGCCGAAGCGGTCGGAGGCATGACCGCAAATCGCACGAGGATCTACGCAGAGTACGGCGGCGCATCCGAGGGACTGCTGTCACCGCATGCGCTGTCGGGCTCTTCGGCGCGCCTGGAAGGCCTGATCTTCAACGGCGCGGCGCTTGCCGCTGCCGTCGGCTGCAGGGCACCGACCGGCGCTTCCCATGAGCGCGTGGCGGCGCCTATCCTCGCCAGCCGGGCGTATGTGGTGCTGAAGGCCCATGAGGCCGGCGTGCCTGCCTACGAGGCGATGCCGGCCGATTGCGACGAAGCGGCGGCGAAGTGGGTTTTGGCGTCGAGCAGAGACAACGGCTTTGCCGCGGTCGTCTGCCGCTCCGTCGAACAGGCAATCGCCGTCAACGGCGCGTGACGCAACGCCTCGGGCAGATCGCAAACCTCAACGAGTCGGACGGATCATCTGGAAGACGTCGCCGCCGTCGCAATAGTCCATGTAGCCGAGACGGGCGAGCGGCCTGACCGTCGACATGTCGAAACGGCCGTCGCGAATTGCCTCGTCGCGGATGTGAATGCCGACGACCTGGCCGATCACGACATAGTTGTCGGATGCTTCGCCATCCAGCCCCTTCGGCTGAAACAGCTCAGTCATCCGGCACTCCAGTGCCGCATAGGCTTCGCCAACGAAAGGCGCATCCACCAGAGAACCGTTAACAGGGGTCAGCCCTGCGATTTCGAACTCGCTGTCGCCATGGGGCGCTGCGATCGACGTCTTGTTCACTTCCTCCGACAGATTGCGGCTGGCGAAGCTTGCCGTGAACGCGCCGGTCGCTTCGATGTTGCGAACCGAATCCTTGTAGCCACTCGACGAGAACATCACGAGTTTCGGCTTGTCGCTGATGGCATTGAAGAAGGAGTACGGCGCCAGATTCAGCGAGCCATCGGCAGCCTTCGTCCCGATCCAGCCGATCGGCCGCGGCGAAACGATGGCCTTGAAAGGGTCATGCGGCAAGCCGTGACGGTTTAAGGCCGTATCGTAGAACATCAGGCGCCCTCGCCGACCCAGGTGACGATCTCTTCGAGTTCGGGCCGCGGACGCTCCGTCGGCGGCACCATGGCCGTGCCGATGTGAATGAAGCCGGCGATCTTCTCGCCCGGATTGACGCCCAGCAGCGGATAGGCGCGCTCGTCGAAGGCGTACCATTCGGTCAGCCAGTTGGAGGCGTAGCCGAGCGCGTTTGCGGCCATCAGCAGGTTGAGGCAGACGGCACCGGCAGACATCACCTGCTCCCATTCCGGGATCTTGAAATGCGGCGCGGCCGTGCTGACGACCGCAACGACAACAGGCGCCCGTGACAGGCGGGTTTCCTCGACCTTGATCATCTCGTCGGACAGATCCGGCTTGACCTGAAGCGCCATCGCCTTCAGTTCGGCGCTGATGCGCACTCTCTCCTCGCCCCGGTAGACGATGAAGCGCCAGGGCGCCAGCTTGCCGTGATCGGGCACGCGGGAAGCGAGCTTCAGCATTTCCGCAACCTCGGCCTTGCCGGGGCCGGGCTCTCCCATCTGGAAAGCGGGAATGGAGCGACGGGAGGTCAGGTAGTCGACAAGCTTAATTTCGGTTTTCATGTCAGACGAATTCCACTAATTTGCCGCGGCATCGGCAGCCACGAAAATGCCATATCGACGTCCCAAGTGGAGTCACTCAGTCAGGAAGTCAACTGTTCTCATGCGTCGTTGCTCTCGTATTTTCCTCAGTACCGGCCTTGCGATGCTTATCGCCGGAACCGCTACGGGAAGCGTTTTCGCCGAAGATGCAACCCAGGCCTTCGAGAGCTTTCCCTCGATCGCCGGCCCGCGGAAGATGCCGAAGCTGACGGGTTTCAGCCCGATGACATCAGACCCGGTCGCCGATGGCACCCTCAAGGACATCAAGCTTGAGGCGCTGCTCGCCGAAAAGGGCGGCCCTGTCGAGGCCGGCCTGACCTGGCGCGTCTTCAGCCCGATCCCTGGAAGTGACGGAAAACTGCCGCTGCTGGCGACATCAGAAGGCGGATCGACCGCCTTCAATCTCGTGCCCGGCGACTATTTCGTCAACGTATCCTTCGGCCGCGCCTCCGCCACGCGCAAGATCCGCGTGCCCGAGCAAGGCACGCTCGACAAGCAGGTGCTGGTGCTTGATGCCGGCGGCATAAAACTCAACGCCGTGTCGGGCAGCGACGTGCGCATCCCGCCGGCAGACCTCAGCTTCTCCGTCTATTCCGCCGACACCAAGAGCGACGGTGAACGGGCGCTGATCATCTCGGACGTAAAGCCGAACACGGTGATCCGGCTCGGCGCCGGAACCTATCACGTGACCTCGAGCTACGGTGGCGCCACCAACGCCTCGACCGCCGCAGACATTCAGGTGGAAGCCGGCAAGCTGACGGAAGCGACCATGCAGCACCGCGCCGCCAAGCTTACCCTCAAGCTGGTCTCGGAGCCGGGCGGCGAAGCGATCGCCAACACCGCCTGGACGATCCTGACCTCTGCCGGCGATACGGTGAGCGAAGCAAACGGCGCCTTCCCAACGCTGATCCTGCTTGAAGGCAGCTACTCTGCCGTGGCGCGCTACGAGGACAAGATCTACGAACGGGACTTCACGGTGAAAGCCGGCGTCAACACGGATGTGGAAGTGCTGCTCAGCAGCGGTGGCAACGAGCCCAGTGCCAGCGCCGGTGCCATTTCCGATGCGGCCGACTAGCGGCGGCGCTACAGTTACGGCAGCCGACTGACGCATCGTCAGCTCGCGCGTCGCAAGAACCGGCGGCGCGGCGGGGCCATGGAAAAAACCGCATCATAAATGCGGGCCAGCAAATCCTTGCGATCGCCGCAAGCGCCGAGATCCTCCGGCGTCAGGACATGGCCGATTCGTGCGGCGATCGTCGTCCCCGACAGACGGCGGAACTCCCGGATCAGCAGCGACAGCCTGAGCGTCAACGAAATCTTGCTCGCCAGATGGAAGAAGGGCCCATTCTGTCCCTCGAAGTAGATCGGGATCACGCTCGCGCGCGCCGACTGGATCAGCTTCGCCGGGAAAATCTTCCAGGGCAGGTCCTCGGCGCGACCGAACCCCTTGGGCGCAGTCGCGACGCCGCCGGCCGGAAAGATGATGATCGTTACGCCTTCCTTCAACAGCCGCAGCGCTTCGTGGCGCGTCGCCATGTTGACCGCGAGCGCTTCTTTGGTTTCCTCGAACGATACCGGCAAGGAATAAGGCGCCATTTCCGGCACCTTCAGCAGTTCGTTGTTGATGAGGACACGGAACGGGCGGCCGAGCTGTTCGGCGAGTGCCAGAACGGCGATGCCATCGCCGATCCCGAAGGGGTGGTTGGCGATGATGACGATCGGCGTGTCAGGCAGGTGCCGTGGCGGCCACTCACCCTGCGTGCGCAACTTCACATCGATCAGCTGCAGCATCTCGCCAAAGACGCGGTCACTCTTGCCGACGATGTCGGACCGCCAGCGCGTATAAAGCTTGGCATAGCGGTTGCGGCCCGACAGGCCTTCCATGGAGCGGATGAACCAGCGCTTCAGGCGCCGGTCGTTTGCATTGGCGTAGGACAGCTCTTTGAACTGCACGGACATCTCCGATGGATACAATTCTATCCGGATATTCCGCTAATATGACAGTTTGCTGACAAAGCAAGTGCCCGGGGTATTAACCCCGAGCTTTCTTTTCCAGCTTGCGCTTGAGATCCGGCGCCATGGCTTCCAGGGCAAGCGAGGCGATCGCCTCGTCGAGCGTCATCGCGGTCTGAGCCTGCGAGCCCAGACGACGGATGTTGACCGAACGCTCCTCGGCTTCGCGCTTGCCACAGACGACGATGACCGGAACCTTGGTCACCGAGTGCTCACGGACCTTGTAGTTGATCTTTTCGTTGCGGAAGTCGGTCTCGACGGTGAGGCCGGCGTCACGCAGGAGTTCGGCAACCTCGCGGCCGTAGTCGTCGGCTTCAGATGTGATCGTCGCGACCACGACCTGCAGCGGCGAGACCCAGAGCGGCATGTGGCCGGCGAAGTTTTCAATCAGGATGCCGAGGAAGCGCTCCATCGAGCCGCAGATGGCGCGATGGATCATGACCGGCTGGCGCTTTTCAGATTCCTTGTCGATGTAGAAGGCACCGAAACGTTCCGGCAGGTTGAAGTCGACCTGCGTCGTGCCGCACTGCCATTCGCGACCGATCGCGTCCTTCAGCGTGTACTCGAACTTCGGACCGTAGAAAGCGCCCTCGCCCGGCAGGATGCCGGTCTTGATGCGGCCCTCGGACTGTTCCTCGATCGTCTTCAAAACGTCGGTCATCACGCTTTCGGCACGATCCCAAAGTTCGTCCGAACCGACGCGCTTGTCCGGACGGGTGGAAAGCTTGACCACCACTTCCTTGAAGCCGAAATCCTCGTAGACCGAGAGGATGAGATCGTTGATGCGCAGGCATTCGGCCGCCATCTGCTCGTCGGTGCAGAAGACGTGTGCGTCGTCCTGGGTAAAGCCGCGCACGCGCATCAGGCCGTGCAACGCGCCAGACGGTTCGTAACGATGGACGTTGCCGAACTCGGCCAGGCGAACCGGAAGTTCGCGATAGGACTTCAGGCCGTGCTTGAAGATCTGGATATGACCCGGGCAGTTCATCGGCTTCAGCGCGAAGACGCGCTCGTCGTCGGTCTCGTCACCGGCAACCGTCACCTTGAACATGTTGTCGCGGTACCAGCCCCAGTGGCCCGAGGTTTCCCAGAGCGACTTGTCGAGCACCTGCGGCGCGTTGACTTCCTGGTAGGTGTTGGCGAGGCGCCGGCGCATGTAGGCGACCAGCGTCTGGAACATGCGCCAGCCCTTGCCGTGCCAGAAGACGACGCCGGGGCCCTCTTCCTGGAAATGGAACAGGTCCATTTCACGGCCGAGGCGGCGATGGTCACGCTTTTCGGCTTCGGCCAGAACGTGCAGGTACTGGTCGAGCTCTTCCTGGGTGTGCCAGGCGGTGCCGTAGATGCGGGTCAGCATCGCGTTGTTGCTGTCGCCGCGCCAGTAGGCGCCGGCCACCTTCATCAGCTTGAAGGCGGTACCGATCTGGCCGGTGGAGGCCATATGCGGGCCGCGGCAAAGGTCGAACCAATCGCCCTGGTAGTAAATCTTGAGATCCTGTCCCTCGGGTATCGCGTCGACGAGTTCGACCTTGTAGGTCTCGCCCTTGTCGGCAAAGACCTGGCGGGCCTTGTCGCGCGACCAGACTTCCCGGGTGAACGGCTTGTTGCGTGCGATGATCTCCTTCATCCGCTTTTCAATGAGCGGCAGGTCGTCGGGCGTGAAGGGCTCGTTCTTGGCAAAGTCGTAATAGAAGCCGTTGTCGATCACCGGACCGATGGTCACCTGGGTGCCCGGCCACAATTCCTGCACGGCTTCCGCCATCACGTGTGCCGCATCGTGGCGGATCAGCTCGAGCGAACGCTTGTCGTCACGGGTGACGATTTCGATGCGGCCGTCGGCGATCGTATCGGACAGATCACGCAGCTCGCCATCGAGCGCGATGGCAACGGCCTTCTTGGCGAGCGACTTCGAAATCGACTCGGCGACATCGCGACCGGTCGTGCCGGGAGCGTATTCGCGGACGGAGCCATCAGGGAATGTAAGGGAAACGGGATTCGACATAGTGATCTCCTATCCAGTCCCGCCAACGAATGCGGGTGGTATGGGTTGGCCGGAAACGGCCGATGAAGTGAAGCTGGCCTGATAAAGGGTTTTCGAAAGCGAGTAAAGGTGAAGGCAGCGCCGGAACTAGCCCTGCAACATGCCCGCCACGCCCTTGACGGTGTTCCAGTTGCGGAAGGTGCCGACGCCGAGCCGCTTCGTCGTCATCGCCCCCAACAGCTTTGATTCGCTGGCCTTTCCGGGAAAATGCACCCAGAGATCGCCATCGACGATCGCCAGGCGCTCGCCGGCGATGCAGTAGCGCTGAAGGCCGGAAAGCGCAGTTTCCGTCAACGGATCACGCATCACCCGGACGTGCACTTGCGTTGCGTCCTGTTCGCCCTCGTCGCGGAACGGATTGGACGCCGCAAGCTTCTGCCAACAGCCACCGGACCGGACAATAATGTCGACGTGCCGGCCGAATGTCCGGGAGAAGGCCTGCTCGAGCGGCGTTTCGAGATCTCGAACGGACGTTTGTCCGGCCTCGAACACCAGATTGCCAGTCGCAACCAGCGTTCGCGGCGAACAGTAACCGAGTTCTTCCGCCATCTGCCTGAGATCCGCCATGACGACCCGGCGCCCGGCGCCTAGGACGATGCTGTAGAGCAAGGCGACGTAACTGTTCATCTCTTCTCCCGATCAGGCGCGCCAGAAGTCCGCGGCACCGGCGGGCAGCCGGGCAAGCACCCGGTCGAGTTTCGCCTCGTCGACGTTGCGACGCAAGGCGGCAGCCACGTCTGCAATGGCACTGTCCGGAGAGATATTGTGGTCCGGGCGCAGCACCTGCACCTCGCGGGTCATGGCGATGCGGCCGGCAAACGGGACCGTCGGCTCTTCGAGATCCCACTCTGCAACGAAGATGGCCCTTAGCACCGGCGGCAAGACATCGGCGAACAGAATGGCGTCCTCGATGCCCAACCTGCGCCGGAAGGTCTGCAACACCGCCTGCACCATCGTATAGGCCTGGTTCGTCGTCTGCAGCCCGGCGGTGTCGCGCGCGTCGAGCATGAAGCGGTCGAAATCGACCGAAGCCTCGCGGTACTCCATCGGCATGGGCATGGCAGTCATCCAGCTTTCGACCGCGGCCGCCAATAGCGCCACGGCGCATACCACGTCAGGCGAGGTTCAAGCTGCTCCGGCACCGGATCGAAACCATGGGTTCCGCCCGGCCCGCATCTCGCGACGCGAAAGAGCGTCATCCAGCCCCCCGCCCAAAAGCCGTGGCGGGCGATGGCCTCGTAGCCGTATTCCGAGCAGGTCGGCAGGTGACGGCACGCATTGCCGATGAAGCTCGAAAGCGTCAACTGATAGGCTCGGATAAAGGCCATACCGATCAAACGCCCGGGCGTCTTGCGGAATGGGCCGGACCAGTTCCGTCCACGGATCGCCGGGCGTGCTTCATCGCTTATTGCGTGCCGGCAATTCGGTTCGCCGCACATCTCAGACGACCGTAAGCAGCCGCTTCGCCTCGATCTGTTCGATCGCATCGACCACGGCGTCAAACGTCAGCATTGTCGAAGCATGACGGGCTTTGTAGTCCTTCACCGGGCGCAAAAAGCGCATGTCCTCGAAGCGCCCCGAAGGCCCCTCGCCGTCCGCCTTCAGCATCGCCAGCATGTCTTCGCGCGCCTTGCGGATTTCCTGGGCACTGGCCCCCACGACCTGGCGCGCCATGATGGAGGACGACGCCTGGCCGAGCGCGCAGGCCTTCACGTCATGGGCAAAATCCGTGACCACGTCGCCGTCCATTGTCAGCCAGATGTGCACCTTGGAACCGCAGAGCTTCGAATGCGCCGTCGCCTCCGCATCCGCTTCGGCAAGCGTGCCGATGCGCGGAATGTTGCCTGCGAATTCGAGAATACGGCTGTTGTAGATGTCATCCATCATTTGACGCGATCCGGCTGATTTTTCGCGGTTTTGAGTGATCGACGCATGATTTTCTCCGGTAGGCAGGAAAAAAGCACGACGCAACACGCTCCGCCTCTTTCATCTCTGTGGCACCATACTATATGCTATGTCGTGTTGGGGCGACAGTTCCGCAAGAGGAACAATGTCGCCTGTTGTTTGGGAAACCGTGCCGGAAGGTCCAGTGCACTGCTAAGCCAGGACCGGAAAGCCCCGGAGCCCGCCAACGGAACCCAAGCCTGCAGGGTTAGGCGAATGGCCAGTGGCGAGTTGTCCGAAAGATAAAACGTCAAGCAATCCCGTATTGCTAAAAGAGGCCATTATGGATGCCATAGTGAAGAATTTTCCCGTGCTCGACGATGCGAGCGGCCGCCCGACCCAGAAGGAAGCGGAAGAAGCCGTGCGCGTGCTTTTGCGCTGGGCCGGCGAAGACCCGGAGCGCGAAGGGCTGAAGGACACGCCGGCGCGCGTGGTCAAGTCCTATCGCGAGCTTTTCAGCGGTTACGAGCTTGTCGCTGAAGACGTGCTCGGCCGGACCTTTGAAGAGGTTGCCGGCTACGACGACATGGTGCTCGTCAAGGACATCCCGTTCTATTCGCATTGCGAACACCACATGGTTCCGATCATCGGCAAGGCGCATGTCGCCTACCTGCCGAACGGCCGCGTGCTTGGCCTTTCGAAGATCGCGCGCGTCGTCGACATCTACGGTCGCCGGCTGCAGACGCAGGAATCGATGACCGCACAGATCGCGAGAGCGATCGACGAGTCGCTCGCGCCGCGCGGCGTCGCGGTCATGATCGAGGCGGAGCATATGTGCATGGCGATGCGCGGCGTGCAGAAGCAAGGCTCGACAACGCTCACCACCACATTTACGGGTACGTTCCAGACGGAGCCGGCCGAACAGGCTCGCTTCATGACCATGCTCAGGGGCTTCAAGTAAGGCTCCGACAGACGGAGCCTTTCCATGACGCTCACCTTCGACGCTCCCTCCTCCAACAAGGCCGAACTGGAGAACGGTCCGGCCTTTACCCCGCGCTTTGACCAAAACGGGCTGATCACCGCCGTCGTCACCGATGTGAAGGACGGCGAACTGTTGATGGTTGCGCACATGAATGCCGAGGCGCTGGCGCTGACGATCGAGACCGGCGTGGCGCACTATTACAGCCGCTCGCGCAAGAGCCTGTGGAAGAAGGGCGAAAGCTCGGGCAACCTGCAGACGGTCAAGGAAATCCGCACCGATTGCGACCAGGATGCCGTGTGGCTGAAGGTTTCCGTTGCCGGCCACGATGCCACCTGCCACACCGGACGCCGTTCCTGTTTCTATCGGACGGTCGGCGCCGACGACGGCAGGGCGGTGGTGACGATTACCGACGATCACAGGCATTTCGACCCCGCCGAGGTCTACGATAAAAATTAAGCATTGCGCATCTTTTCGGTGCGGGCACATGCTATATTCATTCTTTGGAAACCAACCGGGCGCCTAATCCTTAAGCAAGGATGCCGGTGCAAGGTTGGAACGATTTCGTTCCAAGACGTATTGCAAACTGTATCCAATGTTTATCGGTCATGCCGCAATCGGCGGCGGGATCGGTGATATACCTAGAGAACGGTGCCAGTCTTTCAGCAATGAATGGGACAAGGCCGGCACCAGCGCCGGCTTGGCGGAACCTCCTCAAGACGCGCGCAGAGAATTTGCGTACCTCCAGGGTCGTGTCCGATTCTTGAGTCAGTTAATTCAATGGTGAATTGCCAAAGCGACCCTCGCGCATTCTCATCGACGTGTCGCGTTGCGGAGTATTCGGCGGTGTTGGAGGTGCCGGATGTTGAATTGGACTTTTACGCGTAGCAACCAGATTGCAGATCTGTCCGGACCGGACGGAACCTCGATTTCGACAACACCGCCAGAACCGGCGACGCCTCCGCAAAGACCAAAGATCGCGATCGCCCTCGGTGGCGGCGCTGCCCGTGGGTGGGCCCATATCGGCGTACTGCGCGCCCTCGACGAGGAGGGCATCGAAGTCGGCATGATTGCGGGAACCTCGATCGGTGCGCTGGTCGGCGGCTGCTATCTCGCCGGAAAGCTCGACGAACTCGAAACCTTTGCCCGTTCGCTCACCGTGCGCCGGATCGCAGGCCTTCTCGATTTCGCGATTGGCGGCGGCGGCCTCTTCGGCGGGCTGAGGCTGACCAAACGCATGCAGGAGCATCTGGAGGGGCTCAGCATTGAAAGCCTCGACAGGCCGTTCATCGCGGTCGCGACCGAAGTGCACAGCGGCCACGAGGTGTGGCTGGAAAAGGGATCGCTGATCACCGCAATCCGCGCGTCCTACGCTCTGCCGGGTATCTTCGAGCCGATCAAGGCGAACGGCCGCACCCTCATCGATGGCGCCCTCGTCAATCCGGTTCCTGTCTCCGTCTGCCGTGCGCACGAGCAGCAGCTCGTCGTCGCCGTCAACCTCAACTACGATCTCTACGGTCGCTCCGCTGTCGTCAAACACAGCGCCGGCGCGGAATCTCTGGATGCGCAGACCAAGGAGCCGCCGCACCATTCGCGGCTCGGAATGACCAGCGTGATGGTTCAGGCCTTCAACATCATCCAGGATCGCATTTCCCGGGCCCGCCTTGCCGGAGATCCGCCGGATCTCGCCCTCCACCCCAGACTGAACGACATCGGTCTTTCGGAATTTCATCGCGCTGGCGAAGCGATCGATCGCGGTTATCTCGAGGCAAAGGCCAGGCTTTTGGAGATCCGCCGGATGCAGGACGCACTCGTTCGTTGATCGGTCGTCGGGGCCGAACCGAAGAACCACGAGACCCTGCCCTACGCTTTCGGCCAACCTGCCGGAGGCTGCTCCGGCGACAAAGCGATTAAACCCTCACATATGCGGACCTGCCCCCGCGCATAAGCTGGGAGCCGCCTGCGGCCGCAAGCGATAAGCGGGCGGCGTGGCGCCGCCCTTTGCTATCAGCCGGCGATATAGGCCTTGATCTGTTCGGTCTCGTGTTCGATGGCGCGGATGTGATGCTTGATCACGTCACCAATCGAGACGATCCCGGCGAGTTGGCCATTCTTTTCGACCGGCAAGTGACGCGCCCTGAGCTTGCTCATCATTTCCATCAGGGTCTGGACCGACATGTCCTCCGAGCAGCAATAGACGTTCTGCCACATGACGGCTGCAACCGGCCTTTCGAGACAGGTCGCTCCCTGCTTGGCAATCGCCGCGACGATGTCGCGCTCGGTGAGGATGCCTGCGATCTGATCGTCCGCGTCAAGGATGACGACCGCACCGATATGATTGTCACGCAAGAGGATGGCAGCCTGCTGGACTGTCATCTGAGGGCCGACCGTTACGACGTTCCGGCCCTTTTCATCGAGTATGGCTTTTACTGACATGCGCACATCTCCCGTTGCGACAACACCGGGTCGGCAGGGACAGTTCCAGCCTCCTCTCGTGCGGTACGGTCGGGCGATGGAACCTGTACCCTGGCCGCTTCCGATAACCTTGCGCGTGCTCCTCAGACGCGGACGGTTTTCGATACCCGGCCTACACGGGTCGCTTGTCTTTCGACACATGGCGACCGTAACAAATGGTGCGCCAGCGTCTGAGGGAAATCAAGCGCTCACAAGCGTCGTCCGCCGATCTTTCGCGCCGTCAGTCGCGCGTGTCGAAGAGGCCGAAGAGCAGAAAGCCGAAGAGGAAACCGCCGATATGCGCTTCCCAGGCAACGCTGCCAGCTCCGCCGGGGATAAACATGCCGAGGCCGATCAGGAAATTGGTGAGGAACCATATTCCGGCAAAGACCACGACCGAGCGGTTTGCCAGGGCCTCGCCGACGGTCAGCCGCCGATTGAGATGGGCAAACTGACGGCTGATGCGCCCGCTCGGCGAAAAGACGAAGCGCGCGGCCGCGCCCATGAAACCGGACACCACGCCGGATGCGCCGACGACCACGATCATCTCTCCCCAATGAAATGCCGTGTGGAGCGCAACGGCGGCCGCCGCAGACAGACACCAGAACACCGCCAGCCGGCCCATGCCGATCCGCCGCACCACAGGCGCACCGAAGGCTACCATCCAGAAGATGTTGAAGATCAGATGCTCCCAGCTTCCATGCAGGAACGAATAGGTAACCGGGCTCCAGAGCCAGGCGAGGCCCTGCTCGGCCAGGGGATGGTCGTAGCGCGCCGGCAGGAACGCAAAGTTGAAGATGAGCTCCTGATCCATGGCGGGCGACAGGACGTAGGTCCGCAGGACGTGGACCGCGACGAGAAACAGCAGGATGACGGTCAAGCCCGCCGGCAGATTGAAGGCGGGTTCACGCGCCGGGCTGCTGGCGGCTTCGCGCTCCGCTTCCGGTGGCGTGGCCGTCTGGTCTCGTTCCATAGTCGCTGCTCTCTTCCATCGATGCACCCACCCGATCCCTGCAAGACATCGCATCGCCAGATTGGGACCAGACTGGGGCGACCAGCCATAAGCAAACAAAAAAAGACCGTCCAGCAAAAACTGAACGGTCGCCAAGCTCAGATCCGAGCTCCAGTTCAAGTGCCGAAGACAATGCTTCGTGAAGTGATGCTCTTCCCTGCCAGCCACAACGCCGCACTGCAACAGAAACCCTTTGTTAACCTTAATTTCGCGGTGGCACGGTTTTCGCTCCATGGACGTCAGGGCCGCCCCTCACGGCCGACGATGTATCGAACCGGGACAGGCCGGCCGCAGAAATGGAATGAACACACGATGCGCAGCACGACGACGACGGAGCTTTTCCGATACTGGAACACCATTCGCGGCAAGCGTGAGCTGCCCCGCCGCGACGAACTCGAGCCGTCGGATATCCGCACGCTGCTGCCGAACCTGTTCATCCTGGAGCGCAACCGCAATGCCGGCATCTCGTTTCGCCTGGCCGGAACGCACGTTTGCGCCCTCTTCGGGCAAGAACTGCGCGAGCGTCAGTTCGGCATGCTCTGGCTCGGAAGCCAGGCCGCCAAGGCGCAACGCATCACCAGCCTCGTCATGACGCACCGGGTGCCTGTCATGCTGTCGGCAAAGGGACGCACCGCCGATCAACGCGAAGTCGATGTCGAAACGCTGTTGCTGCCGCTTGCCTCCAGCGAAGGCGCGAGCGACCGGGTTCTTGGAGCGATTTCGCCATTGTCCCGCCCGTACTGGTTGCACGCGACTTCGGTGGAGCATCTTGACGCCACCGGCATGAAAATCCTCGATCCGGACCGGACTGCCGTCTTCCACGACGAGCAGGTTCAAACCCAGCCTGCAAACCACGCGAAAAGCCGCGTCGACAGCGGACCTTTAGCCGAGTTCCGCCGCGTCCGGCATCTTCGCATCCTGGAAGGCGGGCGCGGGAACTGATCGCCTGCGCTGTCCCGCAATCGCCCCTTGCACCAACCGGAGGACGAACCATCTATTAACTTGAAGAGGCTAAGCTTCGCCCGCCAAGCTATGTCGATCCAGAGTCATCATGTTCTCGTTCCAGCACGCACAGAATACGGCCCCGAAACCGCACCACGAAGGTGCGTTCCAGCGCGTTTCGGTGAATCTTACGGGCCGCCTGATGCTTGCCAACTACGACGAGTTCGAATGCACCGCCGTCGACATGTCACCCGGTGACGTGCTGCTTTCGTCGCCCGCCCGCCCGCGCGCGGGCGAACGCATCATCGCCTATGTCGATCACGTCGGGCGGCTCGAGGGCACGGTGTCGCGCATTGGCGAGGGCGCTTTCGTCATCCAGCTCAACGCCACAGAACGCAAACGCGAGAAACTGGCGGCACAGCTCACCTGGATCGCCAACAAGCATGAACTCGGCCTGCCCGAAGACAGGCGTCATGACCGCCTTGCACCACGCAAGACAACGACCGAGCTGACGCTCGACACCGGCGAAAAGTTCCCGTGCCGCATCATCGACCTTTCGCTCTCCGGTGCCGCGGTCGACATCGAGAACCGGCCACCGCTCGGCACGGCGGTCCTGCTCGGCAACATGAAGGGGCGGATCGTCCGCCACTTCCAGGAAGGTTGCGCCATCGAGTTCTCGGGCATCCAGTCCCGTGAGGCACTGACCGAGTTTCTCTGAAGGCGCCGGCGCTTACGCCAGCCCGCCACCAACGCACAAATCTGAACACTGACGCCGGTCTGAACACTGACAGTGGGCGGCCCTGCCGGCTGCCCCGGCCACAGAGCCTTGCCGCCTCAGGCGGCCGTACCGCATCGACGGCGCCACGGCAAAACGGATTCCCCGCGCACGGACCAGCCAATTTTGGCGATGCCGGCGTCGACGGGTGAAACGCACATCGGGACGACCAGCATCAACTGCAAAATACGTTGCCCGACCAAGCGACCGTCACTGCGGTTGCGTCATATCGAGACATCTTGCCTGCGGGCATCGGACGCTGCTCCGGCGGCGTAAAATATTTTTTTGAGCAATTTCAACGCCGCACCCAATATCTGAAGTCGAAATCCGGCAAAAACGCCAAGGGCGACCGGGTCAAAACGCTGCAAAGACGGCTGTTTCGCCAACGCCCACTTCGGCAACAACAACACAAACCGTCGCCATATCATTCAAATCCAATCACTTACGTCCTTAACAAAACGTGAGCAACAAACTTCGCGGCGCGGAAATCGATAAAATTTGATTCAAATTCGATTTAAATACAAATAAAAATCTATTCTTATTTGATTCTTATACGAGTTTCATTTGTACTTTTTTTTAGTTCGCTAATTCGCGGGCGATAAAATTGTCTGTGCGATTGTCACACCACAACGGGGAGACAATCATGCTCAAGACAATCACCAAGATGATCGCGGTTGCGGTCCTTTTCACCGCCGGACTGATGCAGTCGGCCCAGGCGCTTCCGGCCAACATGGTCGTCACGGGCTCCACCAACCCGCCGATCGGCCACTACGAGTTCTGCAAGATCTACGCGTCGGAGTGCACCTCCAATGGCCGAGATCGCGGCCCGATGGTGCTGACGCGTGAAGGCTGGCAAAAAATTCTCGAGATCAACTACGACGTCAACCAGGCGATCACGCCGATGACCGACATGGAAATTCACGGCGTCGAAGAAAAGTGGTCCTATCCCGACACGGTCGGCGATTGCGAAGACTACGTTCTTTTGAAGCGTCGCAAGCTGATCGAAAGCGGCTTCTCCGCCTCCGACCTCCTGATCACCGTCGTGCTGCAGCCGAACGGCGACGGCCACGCCGTTCTGACCGTACGCACCGACCGTGGCGACTTCATCCTCGACAACATGCGCAACAAGGTGCTGCTGTGGTCGGACACCGAATACACCTACCTCAAGCGTCAGTCGACCGAGCATTCCGGACGCTGGGTCAAGCTTCAGGATGGCCGCACCGTCGCCGTCGGTAGCGTTCGGACGCAGTAAGTCGACAAAGTCAGGCGGCCCGCCGATCAAGGCGACCCGCCACCAAAATGCTCCGGTCAGTCACTATCCCCGTCCAGACCGAGCTTCGGCCGGTTCCGTGTCCCTCGGAACCGGCCGTTTTTTTCGTGAGTGCCTACGGTTCACCCCAAGGGCGATATTCACAGAAAATTAACCATCCTCGACCAGCGTCGGACAAGCGGCGCATGCCACACCTCGATCTACCGGCGAGCCACGTTTACGAACCACATGAATTCGGGCTCGACCAATGCGACGGAACGGCCCAACGATGAGCAACCCTTCAAACGGCATAGACGAACCGGAGCTGCGACCGCTTCTGTCTCCGCGCTTCATTTACCGGGTGACCGCGCTCGTTGTCCTCTTGGCCGGATTGGCGGGGGCGATCGCACTTGCCGGCCGCTGGTACGGCGAAAATCTCGCGCTTGCCGGCCACACGGCGAGCTCCGAAGTTTTCGATATCTTCATCGGGCAGGACCATTTGCGGCTGCCGGCCAACATGATCCGCTTCGAGGCGCAGCGCGCCACCTCTATAGTTGAGCGCGTCGACCTCTATCTGACCTGGCCCGCGCTTGAAGGCTACAGCGGCGAAAACCGCAAACTCTTCAACGATGTCGACACGCCTGAGAACCTGATCTTCCTTCAGATCTCCCAGAGCACCATGTCGCGCGACATGTCCGGGCGGCTAGGACCTATCTACACCCAGGTTTTCGACGGAGCACCGACCCCCGGCCCCAGCGGCTTGGCGCAGCACGCGACGAAAGCAACCTCCAGCTATGCGGGCGAGACCTTCTACACGGCAGAACGAGGCGGCCAGCCGTCCTATGTGGTGCGCTGCCTGAAACCGGACGCCCAAACCCACGCAACGAGCGCCGATTGTCAACGCGATTTCCACACGGGCACGGATCTCGCCGTGCTCTATCGCTTCTCCAGTAACCTGCTGCCGCAATGGCAAAAGATCGACGATGCCATGGCAGCCTTTATCAAAAGCCGCCTCGTGCCCTGATTTTGTCCAACTCATATGGTCCAGCGAGCGCCGCCGCACCATTGCGCTACACCGGGATCGTCTTTGTCCGAATGCGTGCTTTTCCGGAAACCAATCATTCATCATAAACCGATTGGTAACGCTATGCCGATACTGTCTCGAGAACGGTCGTTCCCGGAGGCGGCGTCCGGACAACCCCATGACATGAGAATAAAGAGTAGCGTAGTGTCCCAATCCGGTTTTTTTGATCTCGCGAAGCGCCCGTTCGGTGCTCTTTCAAAGATGGTAGGACGGGTGGTCCTTGCAGGCGCCATTGCTTCGGCTGCCTTTGCAGTGCCGGCCTTCGCAGCCTCGAACTACGCCAATCCGAAATATTCGGGCATCGTCGTCGATGCCAAGACTGGCAAGATTCTGTATGGCGAGGATGCCGACGAGCTGCGCTATCCTGCGTCTCTGACCAAGATGATGACCCTGTATCTGACCTTTGAGGCGCTCGAGGCCGGTCGGATCACCAAGTCCACGGCCATTCCCTTCTCGAAGAATGCTTCGGCCGAACCGCCATCCAAGCTCGGCGTGCGCGCCGGCCAGTCGATCACCGTCGAGCAGGCCATTCTCTCGCTGGTCACCCGCTCGGCCAACGACGCCTCGACGGCGCTTGGTGAATATCTCGGCGGCTCCGAGCCGCGGTTCGCCCGGATGATGACGAACAAGGCGCGCGCACTCGGCATGACGCGCACGACCTATCGCAACGCGAACGGCCTGCCCAATCCCGAACAGCGCACGACCGCCCGCGATCAGGCTCGCCTAGGCCTCGCGTTGCGTCAGCATTTTCCGCAGTATTACGACTACTTCTCCACCCGCAGCTTCCGCTTCGGCAAGCAGACGATCGGCAACCACAACCGCCTGCTCGGCAATGTCCGTGGCGTCGATGGCATCAAGACCGGCTACACCCGCGCTTCGGGCTTCAACCTGGTCACGTCGGCTCAACTCGAAGGCCGGAGCATTGTCGCAGTCGTGATGGGCGGAACGTCGGGCGCCAGCCGCGACGCTCAGATGCGCCGGCTGGTCGCAAAGTATATGCCGTCGGCCTCGCGCCGTGGCGACGGCAACCTGATTGCCGAAACGAAGCCGACCCCTGTTCCGGTCGAGGAAACCCAGGTCGCGGCCGCGGCTCCCGTCGCGGAAACGTCGGTCGTTGCGGCGACAGCCGCCACCCACGACCTGCCCAACACCGGCCCGGTTCCGGATTTCCGCTACAACGGCGAAAGCGCGAGCAGCGTGCAGATGGCCTATGCCGGCAACAAGCGCGCCTCCGACAACCCTGTGCTGTCGGCGAAAATCGTTCCCAATACGCTCGACGCCCAGAGCCTGAAGCTGCGTAAGCCTGTCGAGGCCGGCATGGTCGATAGCCAGATCACCAACTCCGTCCCGAAAAAGGCTGACGCGGTGGCAAAGGCTGAGCCGGCCGAAGTCGCAATGGCTGAACCCATGCCGGCGCAGCCGCAGGGTTGGGTGATCCAGATCGGCGCGACGCCGGACAAGGATCAGGCCATGACCCTTCTTGGCGATGCCAAGGACAAGGGCGGCAAGGCGCTTCGCAACGCAAAGCCGTTCACGGTCGCCTTCGGCCAGGTCTACCGCGCCCGCTTCGCCGGCTTCGACGACCAGAATTCAGCGGTCAACGCCTGCAAGGCATTGAAGAAGAAAGGTATCTCCTGCTGGGCCAGCCAGCAGTAAGGAGCAGACAATTTGGCGCCCGGATGTGTTTGTTTTCCGGTCGCCTTCCTCGGATTTGTACAGCGTAACGAGGTTAATCATGGCAATGAACGAGAACGTTCCGGGGGTTACCCCGCTGCCGGGAAGGCGCGGCAAGCCGTCGCGTATCAACCTGCACCCCCTGCACGAGGCGGCGATGCGCATCGCCGACCTCGGGCTGAACCGATCGAAGGCGAAGACCCGTGATCTGGTCGGCATGCTGTTGACCCACGGCGCTCGCGCCTGGCGCTCGACCCAGCCGCGGGCCGGCATTCATCTTCACGTAACGGCACCGGGTCGGCGCCATCCGCTGAAGATGCGGATCACTTGATACCTCACGATTTCCAAAGGCGGCCCCGTGCCGCCTTTTTGCTTTGCGGCGCTGCCGTCGCAACGACGCGCATGCGCCAGCATCGCAACGAGGCTTGTCGTTGGGCGGTCAGGTGATCTCTGTTGAAAACTAGAGAAGGCCGAGTTCGGCCAGTTCGCGACGCAACTCAAGCGGCATCTCGGCACCGCCACCGGACAGCGACGCCAGGTCGCGTGGAGCGTCCGTGGTGTTGAGATAGCGCCACCCCTGAAACGCACGGCGCGGCTGCAGCTCCGTTTCGATCACTTCCGGACCAAGCAGCAGATTGCATCTGCCGATGCCCTCGCCGTCCGTAAAGGTCTCGATACCGATCAGCGGCTGACGCGCCTGAACGGTCCCTTTGATCACCCAGTAGAGTGAACCGCCCGCGAGAAGCTCTTCGACGCGCTTCGGCACCATGCGCGTCGTGTGAAACGAGTGGGGTTCGAGCCCGGCCGCCATGGCCGCCATCGCCTTGCGCGAAACCCATTCGCGCAGGTCCTCGACCGATTCCGCTCCGACGCAGAGTTTTATGAGATGAAGTGACATAGCTGTTTTTGAACACCCGTCTGCCCGCTGCGGTCAAGCGGAGAGACGCTGTTCATCCACAAATCCCGGTGAGGCTCAACATTCAACGACGTTGACCGCGAGGCCGCCGGTTGAGGTTTCCTTGTATTTCTCGTTCATGTCGACGCCGGTCTGGCGCATCGTCTCGATGCAGGCATCGAGCGGCACGAAGTGCTTGCCGTCGCCCTTCAGTGCCAGTGACGCCGCCGTGACCGCCTTGACGGCGCCGAGCGCATTGCGTTCGATACAGGGCACCTGCACCAGGCCGGCGACCGGATCGCAGGTCATGCCGAGGTGATGCTCAAGCGCAATCTCCGCAGCATTCTCGATCTGCTCGGGCGAGCCACCCATAACGGCGGCCAGGCCGGCCGCAGCCATCGCCGACGCAGAGCCGACCTCGCCCTGACAGCCGACTTCGGCACCGGAGATCGAGGCGTTGTGCTTGATGATGCCACCGATGGCGGCGGCCGTCAGCAGATAGTCGCGAATGCCCTCCTGGTCGGCGTCGTCATGGAAGTGCATGTAGTAGCGAATGGTCGCCGGGACCACGCCTGCAGCACCATTGGTCGGCGACGTGACCACGCGGCCGCCGGCAGCATTCTCTTCGTTGACGGCCATGGCGTAGACGCTCAGCCAGTCGTTGGCGAGCAGCGGATTGGCCTTGTTGGAGCGCCATTCCTCCTGCAGCTTGTCGTGGATCGAACGCGCGCGCCGGCGAACCTTCAGCCCGCCCGGCATGATGCCTTCCTGGCTGAGGCCGCGGTCGATACAGTTGCTCATCGCGCCCCAGATGCGGTCGAGCCCGGCATTCAGCTCGTCCGGCGACATGGTCGCCTCTTCGTTTGCGCGCTTCATCTGCGCGATCGTCAGCCCGGAGCGGGCCGCCATATCCAGCATTTCCTGGGCCGACGAGAACGGGAAAGGCACCTTCACGCCGACGGACTTGTTCTTCGATGCGCGCATCGCCTCAAGCTCGGTATCGGTCACGACGAAACCGCCACCGATCGAATAGTAGATACGCTTCAACAGCAGCCGCCCGTCGCGATCGAAGGCGGAGAACGACATGCCGTTGGCATGGCCGGGTAGCGGCACCTTCTTGTCGAAGATCAGGTCCGTTTTCGGCTGGAATTCGTAAGACGGATGCCCCGGGGGCGTGATGCGACCGCTCCGCTCGACCGCGTCAATCAAGGCGTCCATCTGATCGGGATCGACGATATCCGGACGCTCGCCGACAAGCCCGAGGATCACCGCCCTGCCCGTGCCGTGACCAATCCCGGTATGGGCAAGCGAACCATGCAGGCTGACCTTGATCGCCGCGACCGTCGCGTGAGACGGGCGTGGCCAGTCGTCGGAAAGGACGAGATCGAGGAAACGGTTGGCGGCCGACATCGGCCCCATCGTATGCGAGCTCGAAGGCCCGATACCAATCTTGAACACGTCGAAGACGGAAAGAAACATAAGCTGCCTGCCCCGGAGACTGACCACGAAGCCCAAGGGATTACTTGAGCACCGTATTTACGATTGCCTCGATATCACGCTTCGAAGTCCATGCGAACCGGCGCGATATCCTCATACTTGCCTGTTGATTTTACCCTCAGATCGGCTCCGATCTAAGGAAATCCGCAAGCAGATATAGGAACGAAGCCTAAGCGATCCCATAGCAGGCGCTCCGGCGGTCCACCGACATTCGATCCCGTTCGTGCGACATTCTTTTCAGATCAGGAACGCCATCCCGGAATCAAAACAGCGCGGCTCTTGGGAAGCCGCGCTGCCAATCAGTGACTTTTTGAAAAATCAAATGCCGCCGAAAAGATAAGCAAGAACAAGAACGCCAGCGAAACCAGCTACGGCGCGAGCAGTCACGCCCCAGCAAGACTTCTGAATTGTATTGTCCATGATGTCTCCGAAATACTCTCAACGGCCGCGGGCTGCACAGTGGGCGCCCGCGTCTGGAGGCAATGCATATTGAAGAAAGCGTAAATGCGCAATGGGGGAATGTGGCGGAAAGGTGTCAGGCCCTGGCGTCCCCACACAGGATCCTGGTGAAAACCCCGCAATCGGCGGGTAGAGGCGAAGAGAAATTCCGCCGCAATTTCATCACAGTAGTTGACGCATCGTCGATTCCGCCGCCATCGCGGCCAGCTTGCATTTTCCAAAAGCCATGCCAAAAACACGTGTATGACCTTCGAAGATCACATAGCGCTCGCCGTGTTTGTCCTGCTTTGGGCCGGTTTCAGCTGGGCGACGGACGGTACGCGCGGCTTCAAGCGTGTGAGTCTCACGCGCCTTATGAACGAGCACCGCGGCCGCTGGATCCGCAATTCGCTCAACCGCGACCTGAAAATGATCGACACGCAGATCATCGCGGGTCTGCAGGCCGGCACCGCATTCTTTGCCTCGACGACGATCTTTGCGCTCGGTGGCTGCTTTGCGTTGCTCGGTGCGACCGAACAGGCACAGATGATTTTCGCCGACATGCCCTATGTCTTCCACGGCGGGCGAACCGCGTTCGAGCTGAAGGTCGGCGGCCTCACCTGCCTCTTCGGCTATTCCTTCTTCAAGTTCGGCTGGTCCTATCGCCTGTTCAACTATTGCTCGATCCTGATGGGCGGCATTCCGATGACCGCCGACATGCAGCGCGACCGGCTGGCGGCAGAAAGAGCCGCCGAACGGGCGGTGCGGATGAATGTGCTTGCCGCCAAGCATTTCAACGCCGGCCTCAGGGCGATCTTCCTGTCGATCGGCTATCTCGGCTGGTTCATCAGCCCCTATGTCTTCGTCGCGCTCACCGTCTTCGTCATCTTCGTGCTCACCCGCCGGCAGTTCTTCTCGGAGGCGCGCGCGGCGCTGATGCAGGACGCAGCACCCTGACGAGCCGCGCGGCTGATGCGCTCGACGCACACAGGCCGCGCCCAATCATCAAAACGATCAACGAACGAAGCGCGCCTGGCGCAAGCCAGGCCTGTCAGTCTTCCTCACGCCAACAGGATGGCGAATGCCCATGTCCGAACTCAACGTGACCTCTCCGGCAACAGCGACCCCGCCCCCACCATCGCGAGGACGGCTCGTCTTTATCGATGTGGCGCGCGGCGTGGCCCTCCTGGCGATGGCGCTCTATCACTTTGTCTGGGACCTCGAGTTCTTCGGCTACGTGGCAGCGGGTACGGCCGGGACCGGTGGCTGGAAGATCTTCGCGCGGCTGATCGCCAGCAGCTTTCTCTTTCTCGCCGGCTACAGCCTCGTCCTTGGACAATGGCCGAAGCTCCGGCTCGGCGGCTTCCTGCGCCGGTTCGCCAAGATCGCCGGTGCTGCGGCGCTGATCAGCATTGCGACCTACTTCGCCTTCCCGGACACATTCATCTTTTTCGGCATCCTTCACGCGATGGCCGCCGCAAGCCTGATCGGCCTCATCTTCCTCAGGCTTCCGGCGCTGGTTTCCTTCGCCGCAGCTGCGGCCGCCATTGCGGCACCGTTCTATCTGCGCGCGCCGATCTTCGATGCGCCCTGGCTCTGGTGGGTCGGACTGTCCGAGACGCTGCCGCGATCCAACGACTATGTGCCGCTGCTGCCGTGGCTCGGACCGTTCCTCCTCGGCCTCGGCACGGCAAAGCTCTTCCACACGCGACTTGCAGCGGCGCTCACGCGGCCGCCTAAGGACGGCAAAGGCAAGCTGTGGATGAAGCCGCTGCTCTTCGGCAGCCGTCACAGTCTGGCCATATACCTCATTCACCAGCCCGTGCTCATCGGACTGGTCTATCTCTTCTCGCTGATCTCACCGCCGACATTGCCGGACCCCAAGCAAGCCTATCGCAGCAATTGCGTGGCCGCCTGCAACCAGGGGAATCCCGCCGTGCCGTGCGAGGCTTTCTGCGGCTGTACGCTTGACCTTCTGGTGGACCAAAACCTGTTCGACAGCCTGAACAGGGGAGAGATCAACGTCAGCACGGATGAACGCATTGCGCGAATCGCGCGACAGTGCACAATGAACGTGCAATCAGGGGATTAGGACATGAATGCCTATCGTGCCAAGCCGCTGAACTTCCCATGGCCTGCCCTGCTTTACGGGGTGGCCACGATCGCGGCGCTTCTCCTGGCGCGACATTCCCCCATTCCGGTCGCACACGGGCATGGCTGGGTTCCTTGGATCAGCGGCGGCATCCTGATTATCGTCGCGATCTGGCTCGACCTTTGGGCCGTCAAGACATTGCTCGATCGGCACACGACCATTCTGCCCTATCGATCGGCAACTTGCCTTGTCACCTACGGGCCGTTCCGCTTTACCCGCAATCCGATCTATCTCGGCTATACGCTGATGATGATCGGTTTCGGCCTTGCGACCCTCAATCCCTGGTTTTTCATCATGGCCGTTGCAGCCGTGATGCTGACGACGCTCTTTGCCATTCGCAACGAAGAGCGTCACCTCTTGTCGCGGTTCGGCTTCGAATTCGAGCGCTACTGCCGCCACACAACCCGCTGGATCTGAACCTGCGTCGCTCGTAGACAGCAAAAAAGGGCGGCTAACGCCACCCTTCAAAGACTTCCGTTACCAGCAACTGAAACGTATCAGGTACCGACACCGATTTCCGCTAGGCGCGTCAGACACGCCTCTTCGACATTGTCGAGCTCGGTCAGCGTATCGTCGATATCCTTGCGCTTCTGGCGAAGCTCTTCGCGCTTTTCCTCGACACGCGACATCAACAGCTGCAACTGGCCGAGCTCGCCGGGCGGGTCCTTATAGACCTGGATTATTTCGCGAATCTCGGCGATCGTGAAACCGATGCGTCGGCCACGCAAAATCTCCTGGATCAGGCGCCTGTCGGCCGGCCGAAACAGTCGCGTGCGACCACGGCGCTCGGGATGGATGAGGCCCTCGTCCTCATAGAACCGCAGCGTTCGGGTCGAAATGCCGAATTCCCGCGTCAATTCGGTAATGCTATAATACTTATTCACGCTGCCATTCCATGATTTCTGCGCCTTCACTATCGTTGACCTTGACGTAAAAGTCAAACAACGACGGCGACACTACGTGACGTGGAACCACCACGTGGCGATGCCGAGAAAACTGAAGAAGCCGGTGATGTCGGTGATGGCCGTCACGAAGACGGCGGAAGACACGGCCGGATCGGCGCCAAAGCGGTCGAGGCAGAGCGGAACGAGGATGCCGCCAAGCGCTGCAGCCATCATGTTGATCAGCATGGCCGTGGCGATGATGCCGCCGATGTTCGGATCCTGGAACCAGAGGCCGGCGAGCAGGCCGATCAGCGTGCCGAAAATCATGCCGTTCAGGAGCCCGACGCCCGCTTCGCGCCGGATGATGCGCGGGGCGTTGTGAATGTCGAGGCCACGGGTTGCAAGCGCGCGCACGGTAACGGTCATAGTCTGCGAACCGGCATTGCCGCCCATGCCGGCGACGATCGGCATCAGGATGGCCAAGGCCACGATCTGCTGGATGGTCGCATCGAACAGGCCGATGACCGAGGCGGACATGCACGCCGTCATCGAATTGATGAACAGCCACGGCACGCGGGAGCGAGAGGCTTCCGTCACCGAGTCCGAAAGTTCCTCATCGCCAACGCCGCTCAGGCGCAGCAAGTCTTCCTCGGCCTCTTCCTGAATGACGTCAACGACGTCATCGATGGTAAGCACCCCGACGAGCCTGCCGTTGTCGTCGACCACGGCGGCCGAGAGAAGGTCGTATTGCTCGAACAGCTGGGCAGCCTCTTCCTGGTCCATCTCGGCCGGAATGGCATGGCTTGTGTCGTGCATGATCGCATCGACCTTGACCGAGCGCTTGGTCCTGAGAATCCGGTCGAGATCCATGGCCCCAAGCAGCTTGAAGGTCGGATCGATCACGAAGATCTGCGTGAAGCTCTCCGGCAGATCCTCGTCTTCGCGCATGTAGTCGATCGTCTGGCCGACCGTCCAGAACGGCGGCACCGCCACGAATTCAGTCTGCATGCGCCGGCCGGCGGTGCTTTCGGGATAATCAAGCGAGCGGCGCAGACGGACGCGCTCGGTGAAGGGAAGTTTCGCCAGGATCTCGTCCTGATCTTCCTGGTCGAGGTCTTCCAGAATGTAGACCGCGTCGTCCGAATCCATCTCTCCGATGGCTTCGGCGATCTGTTCGTTCGGCAGGTGCTCGACGATGTCGAGGCGGATCGCCTCGTCGACCTCGGTCAGCGACGAAAGGTCGAACTCCTTGCCGAGAAGCGAGACCAACGCCAGACGCTGCTCCGGCTGGATGGCCTCCAGCAGGTCGCCCATTTCGGAGGAATGCAGGCCGGCGACGTGCTGGCGCAGGTAAATCGTGTCGCGATCGGCGATCGCCGCGCCGACATGCATGAGAAAATCGGAGCGGACCGAGCCGTCGTCGGCATAGATGTCGGCGCCGTCAAAGGTCTTGACGTCTTCGGAACCGCGGTCGTCGTCCCCAATATTGCTCATGGGCGCCCTCGAAACGATTGTCGCTTTCCGGTCGTCCACCGCGCGAACCGGAAAGAATGCGTTGCTGACGTGCGTTGGCCCTCGTGCGCGGCCGTGCGCCGGATCTCGGTGGGCTCATAGCCCTGCTAGCGCAAAGCCCCGCCGAGGTCCACAGCCCAGATGTGCGCCAACGCGCTGCGACAACAGATTAATTCAAGCTGTTGCAAATACATGAAAATTCGACTGCTTCTCAACACAGTCGACATCGACCGCGCGATCGGCTAGCACTTCCGCCTAGCGCTTCAGGTCGGAATCGACCTCCTTGACGAAGCAAGAACTCGACATGTCACAGCGACCTCTGCCGACGAAAGCGCGGGCGCACCGCTTTCGATCGGTCAAGCCAAGGAGATCTGATGGCCATCCGCCCCATCATCCGCTTTCCCAATCCGTTACTGAACGAGAAGGCGCAGCCGGTCACCCATTTCGATCCGGGGCTGGAAGCACTGACGACAGATCTTCTGGACACGATGCGGGCAGCACCCGGCATCGGCATTACGGCACCGCATATCGGTATCCTGCAACGCGTAACCGTCATCGAGCTCGATCGGCAAAGCGGCATCAGGATATTCGTCAATCCGGAAGTGCTGCAGCGCTCTGACCAACTGGCAAAGCACGCCGAAGGCAGCGTATCGATGCCGGGCATTTCGGAAGACGTCGAGCGGCCGAATGCCATCCGTGTGCGTTATCAGACACTTCTCGGCGAGATGATGGAAGAGGAGGCCAAAGGCCTGATGGCCGTCTGCCTGCAGCACGAAATCGACCAGCTCGACGGCATCTTCTGGACACAGCGCCTCTCGCGCCTGAAACGCGACCGAGCCGTCAAGAAATTCGAGAAGCTGACACGAGACATGCGCGGCTAGGACAAACAACCCTGCCCGCAACTTCAGACTATTCGCAATTCACCAAGGACCAAACCATGAAATCCAAAACGCTTGCCGTGATCGCCCTGCTCGCCCTCGCCGGCTGCAACAGCGCGCAACAAAATCTCGAACCCCTGCCCGAAAGCCTGACCTACGGCGAGAACGCCGCCAAGCGAAAGACGGTCGCCGAGCCCGGCACGATGGTTCAGAACCGTTTCATGCACGACGGCCAGATGGTCTACGAAACCTATGAGGTTCAACCCGATCACAGCTACAAGCTTGTCCGCCGCCGCACGGACCAGAGCGGGCCGGCAGGCAACAACTGACGCTGCCTTCAGCGCTCCTGACACCGGCGTCACAGGCTTGCGGCCTACGATCGCGCAGGGCCTTCCCTTACATTCGGCGCTGACGCACACTTCGAAATAAGCGGATGATTAGAAACAAAAAACCCGGCCGAAGCCGGGTTTTTTTTGGTGCGGTCGAGAAGACTCGAACTTCCACGGGTTGCCCCACAGCGACCTCAACGCTGCGCGTCTACCAATTCCGCCACGACCGCATCGTGGTAGGTGCCGATTTGCGCCGGCGGGGCTGCATGTAGCAAAAGCCCCGGGGGTACACAAGGGGATGAATGAGGTGCCGGCAGGGAAGCAGTGGACAACTTGCAACACACGGTCCAGTCCGCCGTTCAGCGACGGATGGACTCTGTCCGAGACAGGATCACGGGCACGCGGTGGTTTCGCTAAGGGTAGGTTTAAAAACAAAAAACCCGGCCGAAGCCGGGTTTTTTTGGTGCGGTCGAGAAGACTCGAACTTCCACGGGTTGCCCCACAGCGACCTCAACGCTGCGCGTCTACCAATTCCGCCACGACCGCATCGTGGTAGGGCCGACTTGCGTCGACGGGGCTGCATGTAGCAAAAGCCTTTTGGGGGCACAAGGGGATGACGACAGAAATTTGACGGGAAGTGAAACTATTTCAACTGGCCGTTCGGGAAGCCCTGGAAACGCTGGACTCTTGTCGCGCGCCATCCCATTTACAGGCTCTGAAATAACAGGAATGCCAAGCGAATGCAGCGTGAAGATCTGAATCAGGAGATGTTTGCCCCCGTGGAATCGCCACCGGTGCGCTGGCGGATCGCGACTGACCTCGTGGACTATCAACAGGCCGTCGAACTGATGGAGCGGGAAGCGGCCGCGATTGCGGCCGGCACCGCGGACGAACTCGTCTGGCTGGTCGAACACCCACCGCTCTATACCGCAGGCACCAGCGCCGACGCGGCCGACCTCGTCATGCCCGACCGCTTTCCCGTCTTTTCGACCGGGCGTGGCGGCGAATACACCTATCACGGGCCCGGCCAGCGCGTCGTCTATGTCATGCTTGACCTCAAGCGCCGCAAGCAGGATGTGCGTGCCTTCGTCGCCGCGCTGGAAAGCGTCGTGATCTCCACGCTCGATTCGATGAATGTCCGGGGTGAACGGCGCGAAGATCGAGTTGGGGTCTGGGTCCGTCGCCCGGAGAAACCCACCCTGCCCGACGGCTCGATGTCGGAAGACAAGATTGCCGCGATCGGTATTCGCCTGCGCAAGTGGGTCAGCTTCCATGGCTTTGCCCTGAACGTCGATCCGGATCTTGACCACTTCGGCGGCATCGTGCCCTGCGGCATTCGCGGCTACGGGGTCACGAGCCTCGTCGATCTCGGCCTGCCGGTCATGATGCCGGATGTCGACATTCGCCTGCGCGAAGCCTTCGAGACGGTCTTCGGCCCGACCAGAAACGACGCGGCCTGACGCGGTTCAGTTTGCCGCCCGCCGTCCGGCCACACGCTCGCGCCAGATGATGAACAGGCCGGAACCAACGATGATGGCGATGCCGAGCCATTTGGATATCGACGGGAAGTCGGAAAAGATCAGGTAGCCGAGCGCCGTTGCCGTGACGATCTCGAAGTAATGGAATGGTGCCAGCAGCGAAACCGGTGCCGCCCGAAAGGCTTTGACGACCAATAGGTGGCCATAGCCCGAGAGCGCGCCGAGCACGACCACGAGCCCCCATCCGAGCGCCGTCTTCGGCAGCGACGGCGCAAAGTCGGCAACGCCCATGCCATTGCCGATGAGAATGATCAGCGCCATCGTCAACGTGCCGCCGATACCGGCAACCGTCTGCATCGTCAACGGTGTGTCGCCGGTGCCGACTGCCCGGTTGAGCAGCAGATAGCAGGCAAAGACAAAGGCGCAGGCAACCGGCAGCAGCGCCGTTGCACCGAAAGCGACAAAGCTCGGCTGGATGACGATCATCGCCCCGCCGAAACCAACCACGATTGCAAGCCACCGCCGCCAGCCGACCTTCTCCTTGAGAATGAGTGCCGACAGGCAGGTCAGGATGAACGGCTCGACGAAATAGATGGCAAAGGCATCGGCGAGCGGCATGTACTTCACCGAGATGAAGAAGAACAAGGCGGCGATCGCCAGCAGCATTCCACGCAGAAGATTGGCGAAGGGTCGCTTCGCCTTCAGCGCCTGCAAGCCGCCGGCGCTCAAGAGCATGGGTAAGGTCGCCACTAGCTGGAAGAAGAACCGGTAGAATGTCACCTGCCCCGGTGACATGCCCTCATAGACCGCCAGATACTTGGCAATCACATCCATGCCGGGCAGGATGACCATGGCAAACAGCATGATCGCGACGCCCTGCATCACCGTATTGGCAGGGGCGCTCGCCGTGGTGCGGACGTCAGTCATGGGCAGGCTCCAGTTGGCGGCCGCAGATTAGTCGCTGAGCCGTGGTTTTCAACGCCAGAAAGGCGACCATCAAGAGTGTATTGGCAGCTTAGCCGCAATTGACGGTGTTTTTGACGCTTCGGGGTGGTCCGTTCGCGACCAAATGCCTATAAGCTCGCTTCATCTGCAGCCCCGGAAACGAAGTCGGCACCCAGCCGGTCCTCCGGGACCTTTGAACGTAACCGTGGCAAAGGAGATGTCCATGCGCTTGTCCACCGAAACGATGATTGCCCGCCTACGCGACACCGGCGACGGTGATACGCTGGGAGGACGCATCTGGAGGGCGCGCGACGCCGCCAATCTCAGCGCCAAGGAACTTGCCGACCAGCTCGGTGTTCGCACCGAAACGGTCGCCGCCTGGGAGCGCGATCGCGCCGAGCCGAGGACCAACCGTCTTTTCATGCTGGCAGGCGTGCTGGGTGTCACGCCGGCCTGGCTGATTGCAGGCCTCGGTCGCGCGCCGGATGCCGATGCTGACGAGGACAAGAGCGACGGGTTGCGCGAGCAGCTTGCGCAGGTCAAGAAGTTGCACGAACAGACGGGCAAGGCCATTGCCGCTCTTGAGATGGAACTCAATCGCGTTCAACAGAACATTCGATAACCTATTGCGATTCCACGTAGGGCCGCCGCCCTGGCGGCCCGAACTCATTTCAGTCCAAGGAGAAAATAGATGGATGTACGCGCCGCCGTTGCCGTTCAGGCAGGCAAGCCGCTCGAGGTCATGACGGTTCAGCTTGAAGGCCCGCGGGCCGGCGAAGTGCTGATCGAGGTCAAGGCGACCGGCATCTGCCACACCGACGACTTCACCCTGTCGGGTGCTGACCCGGAAGGCCTGTTCCCGGCGATCCTCGGCCATGAGGGCGCCGGCATCGTCGTCGACGTCGGCCCCGGCGTCACCTCGGTGAAGAAGGGCGACCACGTCATTCCGCTCTATACGCCCGAGTGCCGCTCGTGCCCGTCCTGCCTGTCGCGCAAGACCAATCTCTGCACCGCGATCCGCTCGACGCAAGGACAAGGCCTGATGCCCGACGGCACCTCGCGCTTCTCGATCGGCAAGGACAAGATCCACCACTACATGGGCTGCTCGACCTTCGCCAACTACACGGTGCTGCCGGAGATCGCGGTTGCCAAGGTCAACCCGGACGCGCCCTTCGACAAGATCTGCTACATCGGCTGTGGCGTGACGACCGGCATCGGCGCGGTCATCAACACCGCACAAGTCGAGATGGGCGCAACCGCGATCGTCTTCGGTCTCGGCGGCATCGGCCTCAACGTCATCCAGGGCCTGCGCCTTGCCGGTGCCGACATGATCATCGGCGTCGATCTCAACAACGACAAGAAGGCCTGGGGCGAACGCTTCGGCATGACCCACTTCGTCAACCCGAAGGAGGTCGGCGACGACATCGTGCCCTACCTCGTCAACATGACGAAGCGCGGAGCCGACCAGATCGGCGGCGCCGACTACACCTTTGACTGCACCGGCAACACCAAGGTGATGCGCCAGGCACTCGAAGCCTCGCATCGCGGCTGGGGCAAGTCGGTGGTCATCGGCGTTGCCGGCGCCGGCCCGGAGATCTCCACGCGTCCGTTCCAGCTGGTCACCGGCCGCAGCTGGATGGGCACGGCCTTCGGTGGCGCCCGCGGCCGCACCGACGTGCCGAAGATTGTCGACTGGTACATGGAGGGCAAGATCGAGATCGACCCGATGATCACCCACACCTTGGCCCTCGAAGACATCAACAAGGGCTTCGAGCTGATGCATTCGGGCGAAAGCATCCGCTCGGTCGTTCTGTACTGAGCGTTTCCAGGGAGGGGCCGGGCGCACGCCTCAGGGTGCTTGGTCTGGAGTTCCATGACTGCCTCAACCCCGGCGTCACGGACGACACATGGCCCCGAAGAAAAGTGGTGCGCTCCGCCCATGAAATATCCCGACCCAGCAGTGGCTGGGCCGGGAGTAATCTGTCGACCGCCTAGCGGTCGATGACAAGATCGCTTAGCGGCTTCGAACAGCAGGGCAGGAAGAGCCCGGCGTCGATTTCTCGCTGCCGGATGCCGCCATTGTGGCTCATCTCGACCGAGCCGGATACGAGCTTGGACTTGCACGTCCCGCACACACCGTTCGAACAGGATGACGGAAGCTTCACGCCGGCCTTCTTCGCACAGGCAAGAACGGTCTGCTCTCCCGCAACTTCGATCTTTCGGGCCTGCTTGGAAAACTCGACCTGGAACGTCCGGGTCGCCGGCTGTTCGACAACGGCAACATCAGCGTCGTCGATAGCGGCGGCATCAAAGCTCTCTTCGATGTAGTTCGACGGGGAAACGCCCAGTTCGCCAGCGATCGCGCGCCCTGCGGCCATGAACGGCGACGGACCGCAACACATCACGACGCGCTCGGCGATATCGGGCACGGCAAGCTTCATGTATGCCGCCGAAATGCGCCCGGTCAGTCCGGGCCAATTGGTTTCACCGGAAACAGCTTCCGGCAGGAACTGCAGGCGAAGACCTTTGACCCGATCGGCGAGATTGGCGAGTTCGTTGCGGAAAATCAGGTCCTTCGGCGTTCGCGCGGCATGCATGAAGACGACGTCGGCGGGCTCGCAGGTGTCTGCGAGCTCGCGAACCATCGCCATGACCGGTGTAATTCCTGATCCGGCGGACAGAAACAGATACTTCCTCGCGTTCGGACGGGTGAATTGACCGAGGGGACCGTTCGCCTTGACTTTGGCGTTGACGGTGAGGTTGTCGTGAAACCAGTTCGAGATCTTGCCGCCGGTCACGCGTTTGACCGTAACCGAGAACGCATTCCTGCGCTTCGGCGACGACGAGATGCTGTAGCAGCGGCTTTCCGGTTCCCCGTCGACATCGAGGTCGAACAGGAAGTATTGGCCAGCCTCGAAGGCAAAACGCTTTCCCTGCGTGGACGCAAAGGTGAAGGTCTTTACGTCATGCGTTTCCTGATGGACGTCGACGCAGACCAGATCTTCATCCGTGTCGCTGTTCCACAGGTCCACAAGCTCAGGGCGTTCTGCCGGAGAAAAAGTGGTCTTAGTATCCATGGGCGCGCATCCGGTCGATGTACCACGACGCGAACTTGTCGAGGTTGGTTTCGGAGAAGGGTGAGTAGGGGCCAGGAACGTAGGCCGGATCCTCGACGCCAGCGTGCGAACGGGCGACGAGCTCCGCGTCCTGATCGGTCGTGGCGATCCAGACGTTGGTCAGCTTCTCGAGGTCATAGTCGACGCCTTCCGCAGCGTCCTTGTGCACGAGCCATTTTGTCCTCACGAGAGTCTTGTCGGCGGAGAGCGGTATGACGATCGAGACGACCGCATGATCGCCCATGAAGTGGTTCCAGCTGTTGTGGCCCCAGAGGTGCATGTCACCGAGATCTTTGCGTGACATGGTGCCAAGCAGCTTTGCCGAGGCCGCGGTTGCATCGGGGGTCTGGCTTTCACCGGCGCCGGAAATGATCAGACGCTGTGTGCGGAAATTCGTCGTGCAATCCACCAGCTGCTCGACCGCCGCGGACGGATAACCGTCAGCCTCCCATCGCTTCGTGCGTTCCTCATAAAGCGCAAAATGCTCTTCGGCCTGGGCGCGGTCTTCCGGGCTCAGTGCGTCCGGGTCGAAGCCGAAATCGAGATCGACAAAGGAGACGCAGAGTTCGGGATGATTGGCGGAACAATGGTAGCATTCACGATTGTTCTCGATGGTGAGCTTCCAGTTACCCTTCTCGATCACATCGGCTTCGTAAGCGACCTTGGCATTTCTGATGTCGTAGGGCGCAAGGCGGTCTGCCATCACTTCGACGAGGCGGTCGACGTCCTCAGGCGGATTGTCTGATAGGCAGACATAGATCAGGCCGCCGACGGATTTGAAGCTTACCGGTTTGAGGCTGCGGCATTCCTTGTCGAAGCCCTTGCCCATGTGGGGGGCATAGCTCAGCTCGCCCGTCAGTTCGTAAGTCCAGGTGTGATAGGGACAGACGAGCTTCGAGACGATCGTTTTTCCGGGATCGAGCAGACGCGCACCCCGATGCCGACAGACATTGTGCATGACGCGGATCTCGCCATCGTCGTCGCGCAGAAGAATGAGGCTCGTCTTGCCGATATCGACAACCGTTGCATCGCCGGCCTCCGGCACATCGCATTCAAGGCCGATACAGATCCAGTGGTGCCGGAAGAACACCTCGAGATCGGCTTCGAATACATCCTCCCGCGTGTAGAGGCCGGCCGGAAGCGAATGTCCTTCGGCTCTTGCGTCGAGCAGGGCCGATATGGGAGAAGCAAATGTCTGCAGCATAATTCCACCTTATGTTCCGGTCGAATGGGCGACGGGCTGAAAGGCAGGATCTCTCAGTTTTTTTAGTCGCTCAACGGCACAAATATGCACGTTTGACATTACCAGATGTAATGGAAACAAGATGGTGAACCTGAGGAAGAAATTGCCGCCGCTTACCGCCTTGACGGCCTTTGAGGCAGCGGCACGTCTGTCGAGCTTCACACGCGCAGCGACTGAGCTCGGCGTGACCCAGGCGGCCATTAGCCGGCAGATCCATTTGCTGGAAGAGGATTTCGGTTTCCCCCTGTTTCGGCGCCTCCACCGCAAGATCGAGCTGACGGAGAAGGGCAGACTGCTGTCAGCAGCGGCGGGTGACGCATTCAACCTCATTGCCGACACCGTGGCCGACCTCCGATCCGAGGAGCCGGACGACGAATTGGCGATTTCGGCGACCATCTCCTTCTCGCACTTCTGGCTGCTGCCAAGGATCGCTGCTTTTTCGCGCGCCCATCCTGAAATCAAACTTCGCATTATCACGCAGGATGCCCGGACGAGTTTGGAGGCCAGCGATGTGGACCTGGCGATCCGCTACGGAACCGGCACCTGGTCGGACGGTCAGGCGGAGCTGTTGTTCGAGGATGAAGTCTTTCCGATCTGCAGCTCAGACTATTTGCTTACGGCCGGACCAATCGGGACGCCGCAAGATCTCGTCGGTCATCCGCTGATATCAAGTGATATTGAAGACCCGACATGGACAGGATGGGACGAATGGCTTGCGGCGTTTTCCGTGAAGGCGCCGAAAAAGTCCCGTGGCCTGCGATGCAGCTTCTACACCGAGGCCATCTATGCCGCGATGAACGGTCAAGGCATTGCGCTCGGTTGGAGCCGCCTGGTCTCCGACCTTGTTGAGCAAACGCGTTTGGTCCGCCTGACCGAAGCATCCATCCGCACCAGGGCCGCGTATTTTGTTGTGGTGCCGACGAGGAGGCCGAAAAAAGAGAGCGGGCGGCTGTTCATTGAGTGGCTGCGCGAGGTGTCTGCTGCGTCATGAAGATCGCGTGACGTATCAACCGCATTGTGCGCTGCCGCCGGTCCTTGACCAGGTGGCGTTTCATCGCATCGTACTTTCGCGGATCTTGAGCTCGAAGCCCAGGTCGACGATTGGCGATGCGATTGGCCGGCCGGCCAGCCGATCCAGCACCATCTGCACGGCCTGCCGGCCGATTTCATAGCGCGGCGTGCGTATGCTGGTGAGCGACGGGTAGGCGACTTGCATCATGTCGAGGTCGTTGAAGCCGCAAATTGCCATGCGGTGCGGCACGGCGATGCCTGCCCTTTGGCATTCGAACAGTACGCCCATGGCCAAATCGTCATTGTTGCAGAAGACGGCATCAAGATCGGCGACCTTTGCCAGTGCGTCTGCCAGGAGCTGGCCGCCGAGCGAGACCCGTGACGGCGTCAACGTGGTGGTTATCAGCTTGGGATCAAAAAGCTGTACGGCCTCCAGCGCTGAGCGGTAACCGGCAAGACGGCGCTGCGAGCGTGGATCCATTCGCGCGCCGATGAAACCGATGCGGCGGTATCCCGCTTCGATCAGATGGTTCGTCGCCACCTTGCCGCCATCGAAGTGCGAGAACCCGACGAGCATGTCGACCGGTCCGTCGCCATACTCCATAATCTGCACGATCGGGCAATCCGCGCTCTCGAGCAGTTTGCGGGTCGTCTCGGTCTGGTCGATGCCCGACACGATCATCGCCGATGGCCGCTGGCTCAGAAACATGCGGATCAACCGCTCCTCTTCCCGCGGAGAATAATGGGTGTTGCCCATCTGGATCTGCAGCGGACCGTCGCCGAGCCCGTCGTAGATGCCGCGCAGGGTGTCGGCAAAAACGATGTTCGTCAGCGACGGCACGAGAACGCCGATCACGTCGGCTCGCGCCGACGCGAGCGCGCGCGCATTGGGGTCGGGCGCATAGCCGAGCTGGATCACCGCCGTATCGATCTCAGCGCGCAGTTCGGCCGAAACGAGCGATGGGTCGCGCAGCGCGCGCGAGACAGTGATCGCTGCGACGCCGGCCAGTTTTGCAACGTCCGCAATCGTCGGCCTGCCACTGCCGCGCCGGCTTGCCTTGCGGCTCTGTTCTCGGGAAGCGATGTCGTCCGTCACGTCGACCCCTGTCGGTTGTGCGAGCGCAAGGTCTCGACATCGGTACTGCCGACATACCAGTTCCTTGCGTCCACCTCATCGAAGACGACTGAAATTTCACGCTCGGGAAGGCCAGTCGCCTCGGCAATCGCGGCTGTGACCTTGCTGCCGATTGCAGCCTTCTTGGCCGAGGGATCGTCGGCAATGACCTCACGCACGATGGTGATCCGCACGAACGGCATGACTGACCTCCTGCCTCAGTAGAGGCGTGCGCCGTTGACCATCAGCCGAACGGCATAAAGCGAACTGGTCGCGCAGATGTAGAGGATGTTTCGCTTGGGGCCGCCGAACACGCAGTTGGCGGTGTTCTCCGGCACTCTTATCTTGCCGAGCAGGGTGCCGTCTGGGTGATAGCAGTGGATGCCGTCACGGGCACTCGTCCAGATCCGGCCCTCGTCATCCAGGCGGAAGCCGTCAAACAGGCCGGCGGTGCACTCGGCAAAGACCTCGCCGCCCGACACCGCGCCCGCTTCATCCACATCGAAGACACGCATGTGCGCCGGAAGATCAGGGCCATGCGTCCGGCCGGTGTCGACGACGTAGAGCTGTCTTTCGTCAAGGGAGAAGGCGAGGCCGTTCGGCCGCACCATGTCGGTAATGACCGCGGCGACTGCGCCCGTCGCCGGGTCGACCCGGTAGACATGGCAGGCGCCGATTTCGCTTTCGGCCTTGTGGCCCTCGTAGTCGCTCTCGATGCCGTAGGCAGGATCGGTAAACCAGGTCGACCCGTCGGACCGCACGACGACATCGTTCGGCGAGTTGAGGCGCTTGCCGCTCCAGCGATCGGCAATGGCTGTGATGCTGCCGTCATGGTTCGTACGGGTCACTCGGCGGCCGCCGTGCTCGCAGGTCACCAGGCGGCCCTGCCGGTCGGTGGTGTTGCCGTTTGAAAAGTTCGACGGCTGCCGGAAGATGCTCACATGCCCGTCGGTCTCGTCATAGCGCAGCATCCGGTCATTGGGGATGTCCGACCAGACGAGATAACGCCCGGCCGCGAAATAGGCCGGCCCCTCGGCCCAGCGACACCCCGTATAAAGCTGCTCCACCCGGGCGCTGTGGTTGACCAGCCGCGCAAAGCGCGGATCGACGATCTCGAAATCCTCAGCCATGGGCCTCCCTCATGCGGCAAAGAACGTATTCTGGGTGTGACGACATGATAGCGCTATCATTGCGGAAGGGAATAGCCTTCCTGCTGGAACGTCGAAATGACGCCGAAAGTGATCCGAAATCCGGGATATTGGCATCTCCGTAATCCACAAATGTTACTTTACAATCGTATGTGGTAGCGCTACCTAATTAAGAGACAGCGGTGTTTTCGGGAGGAGACCAGGGCGCCTCGTCAAGGGTGAAAGCAGGCATCCAGCGTGCCGGTGCCGCAGAAGTTCGTGCCGTTCGGGGAAGGATTTCCGCCCCGGGCCGGAGAACAAAACAAGTGGCGCGCCAATGGGAGGAAATGTCGATGGTGAAGTCACTCGCTGGCGGCATCGTTGCCGCCACTGCCTTTTTCATGCTGGGGTCTGCCGCCTATGCAGATCCGGAAATCGTCTCGGGCCCCGCGGCCGAGCCGGAATGTTTCGCGCCGTGGTCGGCGGACACCAAGTTCTTCAAGTTCCCAAAAAAGGACGGCCCGTATCGGGTTGCACTTGCCAACGGCTATATCGCCAACACATGGCGTATCCAGATGGTGCAGACCGCCAAGGCCTATGCCGCTCAGCCTGACGTCGCAGCCAAGCTGAAGGAGTTCAAGGTCGTTTCGACGGGCGAGGATGTGCCGGCCCAGATCTCGGCGATCAACAACTTCATCGACTCCGGCTATGACGCGATCGTCGTCAACGCCCAGAATCCGACGGCATTTGCGCCGGTTATCAAGCGGGCGAAGGAAGCTGGCGTCGTGCTGGTTGCCTTCGACAACATCCTCGACACCGAGGACGCCATCAACGTCAATGTCGACCAGAAGGGGCTCGGGCAACTGTGGGGCGACTGGCTCGTCAAGCATCTGCCTGATGGCGGCAAGGTGCTTGAGGTGCGCGGTGTGGCCGGTACGTCTGTCGATACCGACAGGCACGACGGCATCCATGAAAAGCTCCAGGCGTCGGGCAAGAAGTTCGAGGTTGTCGAGGTCATGGGCAAATGGGACGATGGCGTCGCCCAGAAGGTGACGGCGGACGCGATTGCAACCAGCGGCCCGTTCGACGGTGTTACCGGCCAGGGTGGCGATACCGGCATCGTCCAGGCGATGATCGACGCCAAGCATCCCTTCGTGCCGTTCGGCGGTGAAACCGAAAACGGGTTTCGCAAGTTCTGTGCGGCCCATGCCGGCGACGGCCTGAAATGCTCGTCGGCCGGAACCGGACCCGCGCAAGTGGCCGTCGCCATCAAGACGGCGATCGCAGCACTCGAGGGCCAGGTGGTGCCGCAGTCGGTGAAGCTGCCGTTGGCCATCGTCGAAGATCCGAACTTCAAGGAAGGCCAGGATTACTTCCAGGCCGAGTCCGATAACTTCTTCGTCGGCAATTCCTTCCCCACCTGCGGGATCAACTTCTCCGCCCAGGAGATCATGAAGCAGAGCAAGGATAACCAGTAGTTCGATCAGGATCAGGGCATCGCACAGCGGTGCGGTGCCCTGTCGTCAACAACGGTTTTCCGGAGAGCGCAATGGAAAGCGGCGCACCGCTCTTTCGCATGGAAGGCATATCGAAACGCTATGGTGGAGTGCGGGCGCTTGAAAATGCCGAACTGTCCGTCAGGGCCGGCGCCATTCACGCCGTTCTCGGTGAGAACGGCGCCGGAAAGTCGACGCTCATCAAGATCATGGCGGGCGTCGTAGCCGCGGACGAGGGGCTGATGACGCTTGATGGACAACCGGTGACGTTCGCGTCACCGGCCGCGGCCAATGCCGCCGGCATCGCCTGCGTCTTCCAGGAGCTGTCGCTGATCCCGGAACTCAGCGTCGCCGACAACATCGTCATCTTCAATCCGCCGACCCGGTTCGGCATGATCGACCGCAAGGCCCAGCGGCGTCTGGCAGAGGAGGCGCTGGCGCGTGCCGGTGCGTCGGACATCCACCCTTTGGCACTGGTCAAGGACCTGCCGCTGTCGCGCCAGCAGATCGTCGAGATCGCCAAGGCGCTGGCGCGCAAGCCGCGCATCCTCATTCTCGACGAGGCGACGTCGGCGCTGACGGCCGCCGATGTTTCCAAGGTCTTTGCCGTGTTGAAGCGTTTGCGTTCGGAGGGGCTGGCGCTTGTCTACATCTCGCACCGGATGAACGAGATTGCAGAACTGGCAGACGACTGCACCGTGTTTCGAAACGGCAGCAAGGTCGCCAGCTACGCGGCAGGTTCAAGGAGCGACAGCGAGGTCATCGAGATGATGATCGGTCGTGAGTATCATAGCGTCTATCCACCGAAGCCAGGCTCGCATGCACCAGTGGAACCTGTCCTTGAGACACGAAATCTGTCCTGGGCGAACCGCCTTCACGACATCTCGTTTTCATTGCGCGCAGGTGAAATCGTCGGTCTCGGCGGGCTGGACGGGCAAGGACAGCGCGACCTGCTTCTCGCGCTGTTCGGGGTCCTGCGCGGGCTGCGCGGCACGGTTCTCGTCGACGGCAGACCGACCAGCATCGGTAGCCCTGCTGAGGCGCGTCGACACGGCATCGGCATGGCGCTCATTCCCGAGGACCGCAAGACCGAGGGGCTGATGCTGCCGATGACGGTGCGTGACAATCTCTCGCTCGCCTCCCTCGACCGGCTGACCCGCGGCGGGATCATCGACCGCGCGAAAGAGGAAAGTGCGATCAACGGGATGATGACGCTGCTCGCCATCAAGGCGGGCAACATCGACGCGCCTGTCGGGGCGCTTTCGGGCGGAAACCAACAAAAGGTCGTCATCGCGAAATGGCTGATGCGGCAGCCGCGCATCGTCCTCCTCAACGACCCCACCCGCGGCATTGACGTCGGCACCAAGCAGGAGATCTACCAGCTCCTGCGGCGGCTTGCGGACGAAGGCGCGGCGATCCTCTTCTATTCGACCGACTATGCCGAACTCATCGGCTGCTGCGACCGGGTCCTCGTGCTCTACGACGGGGCGGTGAAACGAGAGCTGGCCGGCAATGAGATCACGGAGCGCGCCCTGATTGCGAGCGCGCTCAACATAGCGTCCGCAGAGCCAAGCCACCGGGAGCCCATCCAATGAACGACTGGCGGTATCGACTGACGGAGCACCGGGGCACGCTGGCGGCAGTTGCGATCTTCGTGGCGATGTTCATCATCTACACGGCGAACCATCCGGCCGGTTTCACCGCCAACGTGATCCAGACGGCCGCCAACAAGGGCGTGCTGCTTGCCTTTGTCGCCATGGCCCAAACCATGGTGGTGATCACGGCCGGCATCGATCTCTCCGTCGGGATGATCTTCCTTCTCACCAACTGCCTGGCCTCATGGCTGGTCGTGGGCTCGCCGCTCGAGACAGCCTTTGGCGTTGTCGTCGTCCTCAGCGTCGGGGCTACATGCGGCGCGATCAATGGAGCCATTGTCATCTATGGGCGGCTGCAGCCGATCGTGGCGACGATCGCGACGGGGGCGGTCTATTTCGGCTTCGCCCTCTTGCTGCGGCCTTTCCCGGGTGGATCCGTTAACGAGGGTCTCGCAGACGCGCTGACCGGCCGGATTTTCGGGGTCGTCCCCGCAAGCCTCGTGGCGCTTGCGGCGGTGGTCGTCCTGATATGGGTGCCCTTCAGCCGATCGGTCTATGGACGGGCAGCCTATGCCGTAGGCTCCTCAGAGACTGCCGCCTACATGTCCGGCATGCCGATCCGTCGCGGCAAGCTGCTCGCCTATACGCTTGCGGGACTGGTGGCCGCGCTCGGGGGGCTGTTCCTCACGTTTTTCACCTATACCGGCGACGCAGCACTCGCCAGCGGCAACGCCTACACGCTGTTTTCGATCGCTGCCGTGGTGCTGGGCGGCGTTTCGCTTTTCGGCGGCAAGGGCAGCGCCATCGGCGCCGTCTTCGGGGCGCTGGCATTCCGCACGATCGGCGACCTCCTGTTCGTTTTCGATTTCGACCCGCTCTGGCAACCGCTTTTCCAGGGATTGATCCTGTTGGCGGCCATCAGCCTTGGAGCTCTTGCGCTGTTTCGGGTGCGCAATAGATTGGAGTGGTTCCTGTGAGCGAGACGGCGATGACTGGCGCGACCGAACGCAAATCGACTTTCATGCGCAATCTCGACCCGGCGGTGGTCACCGCGTTCGGCTGCATCCTGCTGCTGCTTTTCCTCGGAAGTCTCTATTCGCGCAGCTTCCTGTCGCCGGAGTATCTGCTGCAGCAATTGAAGGTGGCGTCCTTCCTCGGCATCATCGCCACGGGCATGATGCTTGTCATCCTGCTCGGCCAGATCGATCTTTCGGTGCCGTGGACCGTTGCCACGGGTGCGATGATGGCGTGTGCGGCCGCGGCCTACGGCCCGATCGGGACCGCGCTTGCCATTCCCTTCGGCGTCCTGTGCGGCATCGGCATCGGGCTCTTCAACGGGGTCGGGGTGGCCTATCTGCGCATCCCCTCGATGATCGTGACGCTCGCGACCAATGCCGTCGCCCAAGGGGTGATGGTCGTCTATACGGGCGGCTTCTCGCCGCAGGATTCCGCCACGCCGGCCATGCGCTATTTCGCCACCGGCGCTCTCGTCCCCGGTATTCCCAATGTGGTTTTCATCTGGGCGCTGATCGGGGGGGCGATGGTCTTCCTTCTTCGCCGGACGGGCTTTGGGCGGGCCGTCTACGGCATCGGCAATCGGGAGCGCGCGGCGTATCTCTCCGGCATCAACACCCGCCGCATCGTCATGATCGCCTTTGCCGCCTCGGGCGGGCTTTCGGCATTTGGCGGGGTGTTGCTCGCGGGCTACGCTTCGAAGGCCGCGCAATCGATGGGCGACGCCTATCTTCTTCCGGCTATCGCGGCCGTCGTTCTTGGAGGGACCTCGATCCTCGGCGGGAAGGGATCCTATCTCGGCACGGTCGCGGGCGTCATCCTCATCACGCTCTTGCAATCGATCCTCTCCGTCACGCAGATGCCTGAAGCCGGGCGTCAGATCATCTACGGCGTGGTGATTATCCTGATGCTTCTGCTCTACGGTCGCGGGCCGGCGAGCCGGTAGGCTTCCCGCTTGCAGGCGGCCGTGACACGTCGCCCGGCGTGGGACATTCGGGCGTCCAGCCTTCGTCGCATGGCTCGGCGCGTTTAGGGGGCCTGTCGCCTTGCCGCTGCGGTGCCCGAGACGGCTTCCGGTTCAGACGCCGCCGTGCTAAGCAAGCTGCCATAGGGATAACCGAAGCTCTGCCTCGAAACCCGACATGTCAATTCCATGTCGGGGCGAGCGCTTGTTCGTGCCTGCATGGGTCATCATGCAGGGAGAACGGGTGCATGAACCCTATCGTGATCTTGCTCGCCTTTGCGACATTTGCCACAGGAACTGCCGAAAACATCGTCGTCGGCATCGTCTCCGATGTCGCTGGCGACCTTGGCGTTTCGCTCGCAATCGCCGGGCAGTTGACTGCCGTCTTTTCCATCGTGTTCGCCTTGACGGCGCCGTTGGCACTCGTCCTGACGATGAAGATCGAGCGCAGGCGCCTTCTTCTTTGTGCCTTGGGCCTGTTCATTGCCAGCAATCTCTGTGCGGCAGCGAGCCCGAATCTCGCAATGCTCGTCGTCGCCCGCATCGGCATGGCCATGGCGAGCGCAACCGTCTGCCTTCTGGCAACGATGTTGGCGACCGAACTGGTTGCGCAAGACATGCGAGGGCGAGCCATCGGCCTCATTTTCATGGGGATCAGTGGCTCGCTGGTGCTCGGCGTTCCCGCAGGCATCCTTATCTGCGGACTGGTCGGCTGGCGGGGCGTCTTCGTCGCGTTGTCCCTGCTTGCAGGCTTGGTATGGCTGGTGAGTTGGCGGCACGTTCCGATCTCGGCGTGCCGCAGGGCCGCCCTGCCAAGATATCTGGACCACCTGCGCAAGCCGCCTCTCGTCGCGGGCCAGTTTGTCTCCATCCTGATGATTGGCGGGCACTTTGTGCTGTTTGCCTTTCTCGGCCCCTACCTCGTCCAGATTGGCGGCGTTGCCGTCGACGACATAGCGATTGCGTTTGCGGTCCTGGGCGTGGCCGGCGTGAGTGGCGGCTATCTCGGTGGTTGGCTTGCCGACAGGTTTTCGCCGCGCAACGTCCTGTTGCTCACGCCGGCGGCCTACCTGCTTGCCCTCGTCACCATAGCGTTGGTTGAGGGCACCGCATGGCTGATGTTTGGCGTACTGATGATCTGGGCCTGCATCAGCTGGATGGTCTCGCCGGTGGTGCAGAGCTTCCTGATCTCCGCCGGGCCGGCGACGGCGGATGCCGGCATAAGCCTGAATTTGTCGACGATGCACATAGGTGTGGGGCTCGGGACGGCAGTTGGGGGGATCGCGCTTGCAAGCCTGTCGATCCACGCACTCCCATGGGTCGGAGCGATTATCGCGGCGCTTGCGCTGGTCGCGAGTTGCTGCGCGTTCTGGTCGTCGAGATTAGCAGCAAGATCGCAAGAACTTTCCGGGCCAAGCCAAAAGCCCTGCCGAGTAAAGACCTCGCTGGCGCTCAAGGCATGAGACGGCTCCGCCGAGGGTTACGGTATCGCCTACGTGCCGGAGGATCTGGAACGGCGGATGCCTCGCTCAAGAATGAGCCCGCACGTTCTCTACGCCGACAGGGTCATCTCGTTTTTCAACCAGCCGACAAACGCTTCTATCGCTGGAAGCTTCTTCGAGTGCGGGTCGAAGGCTGCCCAGTACGCTGCCTTCTGCGAGCTCAACGAAGCTGACAAGGGCCTGACCAGCCGCCCGGCCCGAATATGCTCCCGAACAAGAAGGCCGCGCCCCATGGCGACACCCTGACCATCAAGAGCCGCCTGCAATACAATGTTGTAGTCGGTCAGGCGGGTCTGCCTGGCCTTCTCAAGCGGAAATCCTGATACCTGCGACCACAGCTGCCACTCGAGGCCGCTCTTGGCCTGCAATATCTCGTGGTCGAGAAGATCCAGGGGGGATTGAAACCGGGATCCGTCTCCGTATAGCGCCGGGCTCAACACCGGAGACAAATCTTCACTTGCGAGGTGCACGCAGGGCTGTTTGCTCGCGCCAAAATCGCCAAATCGGATCGCGACATCCGCTTCACCGCGCCCGACATCGACGATCCGCAGGGTCGGATCCAAGTCGAGCTCGATCGTTGGATGGCTCTTGAGGAATGAGCCAAGTCTGTTGACGAGCCAGTTCGCGGCGAAAGACGGAAGCAAGCTCACGCGCAAGCTGATCTGGCCGGATCGCGAGCGCACCCTCGCGGTGCCCTCCGACAGCACAGTGAAGGCCTCATCAACGGTGGCAAGAAACATCGTGCCTGCCTCGGTCAGCTCTATGCTCTTGCTTTTGCGACGAAAGAGCGGAGTACCCAGAGCACTCTCGAGCTGCTTGATGTGGTGGCTCACCGCGCTTTGCGTAATGAGCAGTTCCTCGCCGGCCAATCGGAAGCTCCCGCGGTTTGCGACGGCCTGAAAGACCCTGGACGCGGAAAGGGGCGGGAGGAATGGGGAACTACGCAACGTGCCGATGCCTCGCGGATGAACGACGCGTGACATTAACAAATTCGATCGCAGGGCGCAAAGCTTTGAATTGGCGGGCTCCTCGGATTTCTTTCATGAAGCAGGAAGGAAAAGGAGAAAGCGATGACGATTTCAATCCGTGAAAAGCTGGCCACTCTTGGCCTGGAACTGCCCGCACCGACGTCTCCGGCTGCGAACTACATTTCGGTGGTCCGCACAGGCAACCTCCTGTTCATTTCCGGTCAGATCAGCAGGGCGCCGGATGGTGAGATCATCGCAGGTACCCTGGGTGCGGACATCTCTGACGAGCATGGGGTGCAGGCGGCGCGCATTGCAGCCCTCAACCTTTTGGGACAGATCGCCGCCCAAACCGACGGTTCGCTTTCGTCTGTGCGTAGCATCGTCAAGCTCGGCGTATTCGTCGCGGCAACGAGCGATTTCAAGGATCAGTCAAAGGTTGCAAACGGTGCCTCCGACCTGATGGTTGCGGTGTTCGGCGAAGCCGGACAGCACACGAGGGCCGCCATTGGCGTCAGTTCGCTTCCCGCGGGGGCAGCCGTCGAGATCGATGCGGTTGTGGAGCTGGAGGCGACCAGGTGCTGACCGACGCAACAATCGACAGCCTGCGCAACGACACACCCGGCTGCGCCGAGCGGAGGCACTTCAATCACGCCGGAGCTTCGCTACCGCCGCGGCGCGTCACCGAAGCGATCATCGGCCACTTGATGCTGGAAGCGACGCGAGGTCCGATGGAAGCTGCCGCACTGGTTACGGACGAGCTCGCGATGCTTCGTACCAACGCTGCGAAATTCATCGGTGCCGACGAAGGCGAGGTTGCGTTCGGTGGATCGGGATCTGCACTTTGGGGGAGAATGTTTGCCGCTTTGCCTCCGCTAAGGTCGGGCGACCGCATTCTCATCGGCAGACAGGAATGGGGCGGTAACGTCGCATCGATGCAGCATGCGGCAAGCCATGCCGGGGCAAGCATCGAGACCATTCCCTGCCTGGAAGACGGCAGTGTCGATTCGAACGCACTTTCCGCGATGATCGACGACAGGGTGCGCCTCGTCTCGCTGACATGGCTTCCTGCTAATGGGGGGCTGATAAACGATGTCGAAGCCATCGGGCGGGTGGCCAACGCGGCTGGCATTCCATACTTCGTCGATGCGGGGCAGGCGCTTGGTCAGCTCCCGATCGATGTGTCGAGGATCGGTTGCGATGTTCTCAAGGCGGCCGGCAGGAAATACATTAGGGGGCCGCGCGGAACGGCTCTTGCGTATGTTCGCTCCAGGTTCCTTAAGACGCTCAATCCCGGTTTCGTGGACGTGAGCTCCGGCCCTCTGGTCAATGGAAAAGTCGAGCTGCGGAAAGACGCTCGTCTGTTCGAAACGTCCGAAGCGCCTATATCATTGCTCCTGGGGCTCGGCGAGGCGATCGCTCTGGCTTCGGAGTTGGGTGCCGAGGCGATCCAAGCCCGCATAGCCCTCCTCGCAACTCGGCTTCGGGAAGGATTGAAGCGCATTGCGGGCGTCGAGGTGCGTGACCTCGGCACGAAACAATCCGGCCTTGTATCTTTTACCGTGGAGGGAATTTCGGCATCGGTCGTGAGAAGCAGGCTCGCCGCGAAAAGCATTTCGATCGGGGCAAACGGCATACCCTACACGCCCTTCGATATGACCGCGCGGGGTCTGCAGGAAATAGCCAGAGCCTCGGTCAGTTACTTCAATACTGCGGGAGAGGTCGATGACCTCGTCTATGCGGTTGAACAAATTGCAAAAGATGCGATCCGATAGAAGGACGGAACTGCGATGGATTTGGGAATAAGTGGCAAGCGCGCGATCGTCTGCGCCAGCTCGAAAGGGCTGGGCAGAGGCGTGGCGCAGAAGCTCGCAGAGGCGGGCGTGATCGTTACCCTGAACGGTCGTAACCTTGAAACGTTGGAGGCCACCGCCAAGGAGCTTCGCGAACTGACACGTGCCGAAGTCCATGCCGTGGCAGCCGACGTAACGAGCGAAGAAGGACGGCAAAAGCTTCTCGAAGCGGAACCGAAAGCCGACATCCTCGTGACCAATGCAGGAGGACCGCCGCCTGGGCTATGGTCTGATTGGGAGGCGAATGAATGGTTGAACGCATTGAACGCCAACATGCTGACCCCGATCCTGCTGATGAAAGCGGTTCTGCCGGGCATGATCGATAGGAGCTGGGGGCGCGTCGTCAACATCACATCGGCGTCCGTAAAGTCACCGATCCCGGAGTTGGGCCTGTCCAATGCGTCGCGCAGCGGGCTGACTGGATTTGTAGCAGGGACGGCGAGGCAAGTCGCGAAACATGGCGTGACGATCAACAACCTCCTACCGGGGTCGCATGAGACCGATCGTGTGGCCGTGCTTCTCCAGCGAAGGGCAGAAATGCAGGGCATCTCAATCGACCAGGCCCGGCAGCAGGCGCATGCGGAAAATCCGACCGGGCGCTTCGGCACCATTGAGGAGTTCGGTGCTACCGCGGCATTCCTTTGCAGCCAGCACGCAGGCTACATTGTCGGCCAGAACATTTTGCTCGACGGTGGCGCTTTCAGGTCAACGCTTGCATGAGTTCCAACGTCTCGCGGGCTGCCTATGTCCGGCTCCAATTCTATTTTTGCAGCCAACCGGCACGCTATTGATCGCCTTTATCCGAGTACGTGGACAATCCTGCGACCAGGGCGTCGAACACGGCGCGGATGCGCGGTAGGGCGCGCATGTCTTCGTGGGTGACGACCCACGTGCCAAGCTCGGCGATGACGATGCCGGGCAGGACACGCCGAAGATTGGGATCGCGCGAGGCAGAAGGGACCTGCATCACCCCGATACCGACACTCGCCCGTATGGCTGCGGCCACCGTCGTGTGGCTGTCGGTTCGAAGCACAAACGCCTGCGCAACGGCCGGGCGGAGCGCTTCGGCCAATGCGAGCTCGCGCAAGTTGCGATCCGGTCCTATCAGGTCGTGCCCGGCCAGATCCTCCACACAGTCCGGCACGCCGCGGGCTGCGAGATACTGCGCCGACGCGAAGAAGCCGAGTGTCACCGGCGGCAGTTTCTGCGCCACGAGGACAGACTGAACCGGCGGTATGTTGCGTATCGCCACATCCACTTCGCGTGACAACAGGTCAGCCACCCGGTCGCTTGCGACGAGCTCGATGCGGATGCCCGGATGAGACTGGCGCAGCCGTGCGAGGATCGGCGGCACGACTTCGACGGCCATGAAATCAGACACGCTGAGCCGGACGACACCGGACAGCGTATCGGACGGTGCGGCGGCCTGGCGGACGAACAGCTCGGAGGCTGCCGCCATGGTCCGTACGGTGGCGGCCATATCGAGCGCGTGATCGGTCGGGTAAAGGCCGTTGACGGAGCGGGTGAACAGTGTCGTCCCGAGCGCTTCTTCCAGCGCCGCGATCCGGGCTCGAACCGTGGGATGCGACAGGCCGAGCGCCCGCGCGGCGCCGGCAAAACTGCCGGTTTCAAGCGCCGAGAGAAATATCCGCTGGTCGTCCCATGACACTGATCTGCTCATAATTTTCTTTCTAGCAAGTACCGACGTTCTTGCAATTCAGTTTCTATCATTGAGGTTGTATTTTCTGCTCGTCCCCTCAAGAAAAGCGACCGACCATGAGCATTGTGAACGACAGCCTGCCCCGCAAAACGACATGGGCTCTCTTCATCGCATCGGCGGTGGGCATTGCCCTATACTCCGCGCCACCGTACCTGACGCTCGATCCTGCCTTGAGCAAAATCCCGCTCAATCGGGAGTATCTTTCTCATTTGCTCTGGATTTCGGTACATGGAGTGCCAGGCGCCGTGGCGCTTGTGATCGGTCCGTTCCAGCTCCTCGCCGGCTTCCGCATCCGCTTCCCGCGATGGCATCGCTACCTGGGCCGGGTCTATGCAGTCGCCGTGGTGATCGGCAGCATCGCGGGTCTCGTCGCGGCGCTGATGTCCACATCCGGCATCCCGGCGCAGATCGGCTTCGTTCTTCTGGCACTCGCCTGGTTGTTTACGATGTGGAAGGGCTACCGGGCGGCCAGGACACGCCGCTTTGCCGATCACCGCGTCTGGATGATCCGCAACTATGCCCTGACATTCGCCGCAGTGCTCCTGCGGGTGTTTCTCGGCCTTGGTGGTATCGCGATGGCCGTCTGGCCGCAGATGACGTTCAACGATATCTACCTTGCCAGCATCTGGGGTTCGATCCTGGTCTGTGCGGTTCTTGCGGAGTGGCTGTTCGTAAGCCCGTTCCAAAGAGGCCGAGGCTGAATTGCCTTTTTCGCTCCGACGAGAAATTGTGGGCGAACTCGCCGAACGGAATGGTCACGAACGTTGACCGCTTTCCGTGCCGGTTCCGGCCGGCTGGCAAGATCCGGGGTGCCGCCGGGCCGGCAGGCCGCAATGTGTTCTGGCCAACCTCGCAGACGTCCCAGCCGTCGCGCGAGGGCGGAATGTCGATCGATCTGTCCTGCTACATGACGGATCAGCGTTTCTTGAAATCCTATTCCGCGACGACGTAGGTATGAAGTCGTATGCGGCCCGATGCGTCCGTTTCGCGATAGAGGCCCTGGATCTCGACGTCAAAGCCCGGAAAGGTGTTGAAGCAGGTTTCGAACATCTTGAGATAGTCGATCATCGGCTGCGCCCGCTCGGTCAACCGTTCGCCTGGCACGATGGTGGCGATCCCCGGCGGATAGACGACGAAGGGCGTTGTGGCGATCCGTCCGGCGATCGCGTCGATCGGCAGATAGTCTACGTCATTTCGCACTAGGCAGCGTGCCGCATCGTGGGGCGAAAGCGCGATATCCGGCAGGTGCGCCTCGGAAAACTGCTTGGCCTGCAGTGCGCTCACATTCGCGTCGCGGAAGAAGCGATGCATGTCGGCGCAGAGATCGCGCAATCGCACGCCGGCGTAGCGAGCGGGTCGGCGGCGGTAGAATTCCGGGATCGCCTCTTCCAGAGGCGCATTGTCGTCATGAAGCCTCTTGAAGGCGACGAGGCCGCTGATCAAGGTGCCTGCCTTGCTGGCCTCAACACCGGGCGTGAGCAGGAACAGCAGGGAATTCAGGTCGTTCTTTTCCGCGACGATCCGGTTTTCACGCAGGTATTGCGCGACGATCGGTGCCGGTATGCCGTGTTCGGCATATTTCCCGGTCGCCCTGTCGAAGCCGGGAGTGAGCAGCGTCAATTTGTTCGGATCGGTCATCGCGAAACCCGGCGCCAGATCGGAGAAGCCATGCCACGCAGCACCCGGGGCGAGATGCCAGAAGGCCGGATTGGCGACGAGCTGATCGGTGGCGACGCTTTCCCACGGCACGTCTTGTACCGCTCCAGGGCTTGCCAGATCCGGCATCGTCACCCGGTCCGGCACGAAGGGCTCGAAAAACCAGCGACGCTCGGGCCGGCGCTCCTTCTCCTCGAATTCGCGGCGCACGGCCCGGATCTTCTTGCGCAGTTCGATGCCCAGCCGGATCGTATCGTCCCACAAAACTTCGCCGGACCGGCCCTTCATCATCTGTGCGCCGACGTCGAGAGAGGCGAAGAGGGGGTAGAAGGGGGACGTCGATGCGTGCTGCATGAAGCTTTCATTGAAGCGGCGGTGTTCGACCCGGCGTTTCTGGCCGGTGATGTGCCGATCCTTCATGTGGATCTGCGAGGCCTGCGAGAAGCTTGCAAGCTGCTTATGCGTGGATTGCGTGGCGATGATACCCGGAGCTTCGGGACCGAGTTCCGCCAAGCCCATGGCAAAGCGACCGGCATAGAGCGGATGAAACTTCATGAAGCCCGCCCAGGCCTCGTCGAACAGGATGTAATCGCATAGGTGCCCGATGGCCTTCAGGATCATCTCGGCATTGTGGATCGTCCCGTCATAGGTGCACTGCTCCACCACCGCCACCCGAAACGGGCGCGGCTTCTGCCAGGCGTCCGGGTCCTTGACCAACGGGTGGGTGCGGATGCGCTCCCGCAACGTTTCCTCGTTCAGGGAGCTAAAATCCATCGGGCCGATCAGGCCATAGGCGTTTCGCGCGGTCGGCACATAGATGGGGATGCCGCCTGAGATCATCAGAGCACCGTGATGCGCCGCCTTGTGATTGTTGCGGTCAAACAGAACCAGGTCACCGTCGGTGACGAGGGCGGAGAGCGCGACCTTGTTGGAAGTCGAGGTGCCGTTGAGGACGAAGTAGGTCTTCTCCGCGCCGAAGATCTTGGCGGCTTCCTTCTGCGCAGCAAGCGCCGGGCCCTCATGGGTCAGCAGATCACCGAGGTCGAGCACGGAGTTGTCGAGGTCGTCGCGGAAGACCGCTTCGCCCAGATGCTCCATGAACACGCGGCCGACCGGGCTGCGGCTGTAGAACACGCCGCCATTATGGCCGGGGCAAGTCCAGAGCTGGTTGCCTTCCTCCGCGTAGTCCACCAGTGCGCCGAAGAATGGAGTCTTCATCGTCTCCGCATATTGCTTGAGGCGGCTGATGAGGTTTTTCGCGATGAAGGCGGGGGTTTCCTCGGACAGGAAGACATAGCCGTCGATGAAGTCGAGCACTTCGACAGGCACGTCTTCGAAGCGCTTGCGTCGGATCAAGAGAATGATCGGGAATTCGAGGCCGCGACGACGCATCAGATTGATGAGAGCGGCTGTCTTGCCCTCCAGGCCCTTCTTGCCCCAGTCGACCATCATGCAGCCGATGGCGGCGTCCGTCTGGACAGCGATTTCGGCGTCTTCCAGATTGCGCGCGCGCACCACCTCGAAACCGGATCGTTCAATTTCCTCGACGATCTGGTTGTAGCGCGCGCCCTCCAGATCCTCACTGTCGAAGGCGGGTGTCGCGAAGAGGAAGGTGAAGCGCCTGAAATAATCCATCTGAGCCTCCGACATTTGCACGAAGCGAGTTGTTCGCGCGTTTCGTGACGATGTTGTGACGGCGGAAAACGTTCGCCGCGCCTCCTTGCATGATGAGCCTGCAATCAACGGCCTTTCCTGACGTCCGATAACCGACTGCGCTCGTGCACAGCGCCAGAAAGAACCTCCTTCCGAAAATGTTCCGCCCAGTCGTCGACAATAGCGTCGTCTGAGGATCGGCGCTTGTCCCATCGGGCCGATCGGGTCGCGCCAAGCCTATGAGTTTTAGGAATGACCTCTGCGCGATAGTCGTTTGTCAGGAAGGGCCGAATACCCGATCTATGCGCGCAGCTGGAGAGGAGAACAGCATTTATGATCCAAGGCCACCTTCCGACCCGTCAGGAGGTCGATAGCATCGGCGCACATGCCGTTCCAGCATTGGCGCTGTACGGTATCCAGACGCAAAGGGCGGTCGAACTTTATCCGCTCGGCGGCGCTGCGCGGTTCTCTGATTATCCTCAGCTGCTCGACGCCATGCTCCGGGTCAAGAAGTCGGCGGCCCGCACCAACATCGAGACCGGCGCGATCGAGACGGCTCTCGGCGAAGCGATCATCCGCGCGATCGAGGGCCTGCTCGCCGAGCCCCGGCCCGAGGCTTTTCCTGTTCATGCCTGCCATGGCGGCGGCGGCATTTCGTTCAACATGAACATCAACGAGGTCGTGGCCAACCTCGCCAATGCCGAGAGTTTCGGTTCAGCCTTCGGCAGCTACGCACCGATCCATCCGAACGACCATGTCAACCTCAACCATTCCACGGCCGATTGCCTTTCGACCGGTTGCCATATCGCCGCGCATTCCGCATTCGAGAGTTTTTCAGAGGAAATCGAAGGACTTGCGGTCGATCTCGATCGGCTCGGTGCCGAATGGGCTCCGCTGCGCAAGCTTGCCCGCACCTGCCTTCAGGACGCCGTCGACATCGGCTTTGAAGACTATCTGGGCGGCGTCGCCGCGTGCCTGCGGTTCAACCTCGCGCGGGCGTCGCAGGATGCGGAGGGACTGCGCCGCATCAGCCTCGGCGGCAACATCATCGGCCGTTCGACCGATTGCGATCCTGCCTTCTTCGCCCGCATCATTCCCGTGCTGAACGAGCAGCTTGCAGACGCCGGCCTCTCCGCCGGGCTCGCCCGCGCCGACAACCTCTTTGCCGCCTCGCAGGCGCATGACCGTCTCCTGGCGCTTACAGGATCGCTCGAGCAGACGGCGCGCACGCTGATCCGTTTCGCCAAGGACCTGCGGCTTATGGCGTCGGGGCCTCACGGTGGCCTTGGTGAAATCCACCTGCCGGCCGTGCAGCCCGGATCGTCGGCGATACCGGGCAAGGTCAACCCGACGATCCCGGAATTCATGGTGCAGTGCGCAATGATGGCTTGCGGCCGCGCGGCCGCGGTGGTCATGACCGCAGATCATGGCGAAATGGACTATAACCCGTGGGAAGCCGTTGTCGTCACCGGCATCCTCGACATGGTCGCGGTCCTGAAAGCAGGCGTTTCCACCCTCCGGCGCAACTGTATCGAGGGCATGCGGCCCGACGTGGCGCGCAACACCGACAACGCCACGAGCCTTTTACCCTCGCTGATCCGGCTGAAGCAATTGAAGGGCTACAGCCATGCCTCCGCTGTCGCGAAGGAGGCCGCGGGCGACCTCGCCTTCGTGCGCCGCAGGGTGGCCGAGGCCGAAGCCGGCTGACCCTTTCGAAATTCACCCTCTCCCAAAGCAAGGCACAAAGACATGTTGCAGGAAACCGAACGCGCCTGGGCCCAGCGCTGGCTGGCCGCCGAGAAGAAGCAGTACATCGACGGTGAATGGGTCCGCGGCGCGGGCGCCGACTGGACGGTGATGAACCCGGCGACCGGCAAGCCACTCTGCACGGTTGCGCTTGCCGATGCGGACCAGGTCGAGACCGCCGCCGGCGCCGCCAATCGCTGCCACCGCAGCGAGGTCTGGAGCCGCAAAACCTCGCGCAAGGCGCGGGCCGAGCTGCTCAACGCCATCGCCCGGCTGATCCGCGAAAACGTCGAAAAACTCTCGCTGCTGGAATCGCTCGCCAACGGCAAGACCTATGCAGAAGCGCTGGTTGACGACATCCCGACCTGTGCCGATATCTTCGAGTATTACGCCGGCTGGACCGACAAATATTACGGCGAAGTTTCGCCCGTCGAGGACGGCTTCCTGAACTTTACCTCGAAGGATCCGGTCGGCGTCTGCGGGTTGATCGCGCCGTGGAACTTTCCGCTCTACCAGGCGAGCCTCAAGATCGCGCCGGCGCTTGCCATGGGCAACACGGTGGTGATGAAGCCGTCGGAGTTCACTCCGCTTGCGACGCTCTATCTCTTCGAGCTCATCGACCGCCATCTCGACCTGCCGAAGGGCCTCCTGAACCTCGTGCTCACCGATGGCGAGGCCGCCAACCAGCTGACGTTGAGCCGCAATGTGCACAAGGTCTCCTTCACCGGCTCGACCGTGGTCGGTCGCAAGATCGTGCAGAATTCAGGCGTCTCGAACCTTAAGGCCGTGACACTGGAACTCGGCGGCAAGTCGCCCTGCATCTTTTTCGACGACACCCAAAATCTCGACGGTGCGATCGACCGCGCCTTTACCGTGATGTTCTCGCACAAGGGCGAAAAATGCTCGGAGCCGACGCGCTTCCTGATCCAGAAAGGCATCTACGACTACGTGCTGGAACGGCTGATCGCCAAGGCGGAAGCCGTGCGCTGTGGCGATCCGCTGGCGGCGGAGACGCAGCAGGGTCCGCAGTGCAACGAAGCGCAGTTCCGCCGCATCATGAGCTATATCGAGATCGGCAAGTCCGAGGCTGAACTGGTCGCCGGCGGGCGGGACGACCGCACGGGCGAAAACGCCGACGGCCTCTTCATCCGCCCGACCATCTTCTCGAACGTGCCTCAGACCGCCCGCATCGTCCAGGAGGAGATTTTCGGGCCGGTCCTTTCCTGCACGCCGTTCTCGACGGCGGAGGAGGCGGTGACGCTTGCCAACGACACGGCCTATGGCCTTGCCGCCGGGGTCTATACCGGCAACGTGACGCTGGCGCACCGCATGGCCGAACGGCTGGACGCCGGCATGGTCTTCGTCAACCGCTATGGCTGCTACGGGCTTTCCAGCCCCTTCGGCGGCTTCAAGGAAAGCGGCTGGGGCAAGGAAATGGCCGTGCATTCGCTTTCTTCCTACACCCGCACCAAGGGCGTCTGGGTCTATTTCGGCGACTGACCCGCTCCGTCTCTCTCAAAAACGCATCCTCCCACCGCTCAATCGGAAAGCTTGAACTGATGCAATATACCCGTCTCGGCCAATCCGGCCTCAAGGTCTCCCGGCTCTGCCTCGGCACGATGAACATGGGCTCCAAGAACTGGAAACCCTGGATCTACGACGAGAGCGAAAGCGAGCCGATCATCGGCCACGCGCTCGACAACGGCGTGAACTTCATCGACCTCGCCGACTTCTATTCGGCCGGCGCCGGCGAGGAAGTGGTGTGCAACGTGCTGCGTCGCCTGACGCGTCGCGAAGAGCTCATCATCACCACCAAGCTCGGCTACGCGATCGGCAAGGGCGTCAACAATGGCGGCCACTCGCGCAAGCACGTCTTCCAGGCCATGGACGGATCGCTCACCCGCATGAAGAGCGATTATGTCGACATCTACATGCTGCACTATTTCGACACGGAGACCCCGGTCGAAGAGACCATGGAGGCGATGAACGATCTCGTGCGGGCGGGCAAGGCGCGCTACATCGGCGTCTCGACCATGTTCACCTGGCAGTTCGCCAAGATCCTGAAGGTCTGCGAAAAGAACGGCTGGGCCCGCCCGATCAACATG
>NZ_DASYHB010000112.1:0-14593 GCF_035999185.1 Ensifer sp.
CGAGGGCGATCTCGCCGTGCTCGGGGACCGCAAGCTCCTGCCCGGAATGCCCGTCGAGGTCATGATCACGACCGAGGAAAGGACAGCCCTCTCATTCCTGACGAAGCCGTTCACCGACCACGCCAGCCGCGTCTTCAACGAGCGCTGAGGGCGGCCGTACGGCGATTGACGGGTGACTTTGGGGCTTAGCCCGAAAGCATTCGTAATCGGGCTTATCTCCGAGTTGGAGGCAAGCTCCCTGAGATGATCATGGCCGCGGCGGCCGTGACGCAACCAGGGAGATCAAGATGGCTGCCGGGCCGTGCACACCAACCACGGCGCGCCGCAGCGGACCGGATGATAGCCCGGATTGTCGTCCAAACACATTTTGCTTCCGAAGACAGACGCAGATCACAATCGCCGCATCATCGTGAATAAAGCTGACGTCACTTAGGTCATACCCTAGGTGGGGTGTTGAGCCATGGGCGCTGATTATGACGGCGGAAGGGAGAATGGCGGGCGGCATAGGCGGGAGCGATTGAGAATCCCGGCCTATTTCTGTGCGCTCCGACTCGATGTCTTCAATCTTGCATCCATGTCCGTGTGCGCCTGGCGGCATCCCGTGCTGTCGATCGCATTGCCTTACTTGTATCAATGGCGGCAGTCTCTTCCATGGATGAACCGGCTTGGCGACTGAGATGGCTGGATCGAAAGCAACCCCAGCCGTCGAGCGAGCCCCCACGTTTCGAAGATGTCGTGATACCCAACCTGGATGCGGCCTACAGCCTGGCACGCTGGCTGGTACGTGATCCCGTTCTCGCGGAGGACGTCGTGCAGGACTCTGTCGCGCGCGGTCTCAGTTACTTCGCCTCGTTTCGCGGTGGCGATGCCAGGGCCTGGCTGATGCGGATCGTGCGGAACACCGCCTACACGTCGCTCTCGGCGCGCCAGAAGCTGCAACGGGAGCAGGTGTCGGAAACGCTCGCGGATGACGATGAAGCGCTCAGTGCACGGGATGCAGCACCAGACCCGGAACAGATGCTATTGCGGAAGGAGCAGTCAGAGCAGCTGGAAAAGGCCCTCGCCATGCTGCCGGCCGAACTCAGGGAATGTTTGATCCTCAAGGAGGTCGAGGAACTGTCTTACAAGGAAATTGCCCAGATCACCGGCATACCAATCGGCACGGTCATGTCCCGCCTTTGGCGTGCGCGCCAGGCGCTCATGCATCTCGTCAGGTCGGGAGACAGCCATGACTGATCAGTCGTGCACAGAGATGCATCTGCTAATTCAAGCCGATGTCGACGGTGAGCTGGAGCCTGCCGAAGCCGGAAGGGTTGCGTGGCATGTCGAACGCTGCCCAAGCTGCGCGCGGCTTCAGGCGGATCTCTCCGCGCTTTCGGGCAGATTACGGGACGAAGCCACCCGCTACAACGCGCCGATGCAACTGCGCAGGGCCGTGGTCGACCAGCTGCCACGGCGTCGGCGCTCCTGGTTGTCGCGCCCGGCGCTCGCGACAGGGATTTCGGCAGGCCTGGCAGTCGCAGCCAGTCTCGCGATCTTCGCGGTCATGCCGCAAACGGACGCGATGCCCGATTGGGTCGTCGCTGCGCACATCCGTGCGCTGCAACCCGATCACCTCGTCGACGTGGTCTCCGCCGAGCAACACACCGTCAAGCCGTGGTTTGCCGGCCGGCTTCCATTTGCCCCACCGGTGAAGGATCTGTCGGGGCCCGGCTTCCTGCTGCAGGGCGCGAGGCTCGACGCATTGCCAGGAAGCACCGCTGCGACGCTTGTCTACAAGCGCCGACAACACCTGATCGACCTGTTCATCTGGCCGACCGGCGAGAATGAGCCCCGTGGGCGCAGTTCGGGCGTCCGGGAGGGCTATAATTTCGTCCGGTGGCAGTCAGGTGAGATGACCTTCTGGGCCGTCTCCGATCTAAACATGAAAGAGCTCGACGATTTCGCCAGCCATTGGCGCTAATCCGGATCAGGACGCGCTCCCGATAAATCGTCCACGCCTCGTGAATAAACCGCCACCGCCTGCGGTCTGCTGTCTGGAGACGGCGGAGGCTGACCGAGATGGCACGGCAATGCGCGGGGTCAATCAACCGCGAGAAGAGGTCGCATGGCGATCTCAAGCGAGAAGCGCGCACTCGGCCTCCCGCTCAGCAAGAGGGCAAGTTCGGCGTTGGCGCGAGGACATGACGGTTCTCGCGACCTCTCTGCTGACCGGCGTCACGATCGGTCTCTCGATCGCGGCCCCGATCGGCGCGACGAGCATGCTGTGCATCCAGCAAACGCTGGCACGCGGTCTGCCGACCGGGTTCGCTGCGGGATTTGGGGTGGCGACAGTTCATCTCATCTACAGCACGCTTGCCGCGGCCTCGGGCACGCTGCTGCTGGGCGGTTGGTTTAGCACGACGCCTATCCTCGTTCTGTCGGGAATGCTGCTGCTGGCGTTCGCTATCCGCGTCTACCGACGAGACGTCATCGTTGGCGAAATTGCCGAAGGACAGCGAAAGCTTATTGCGTCCTATTGTGGCGCCATCGGCTTTGGCTTCCTCAACCCAGTGACGCCCGTTCTCTTCGCTGCCGCGATCCCGAGCATAGTCAACCAAGGCCATGAAGCGATCCCGATTACCGTTGGCGGCATATTCGTCGGCTCGGCCTGCTGGTGGGCCTTCCTGGCCGTGGGCGTGAGCCTGCTTCGCCAACGGGTCACAGGACAGCGGCTGAGGCAGATCAATAAGTGCGCCGCACTCCTGATGGCCTATGTCGCGGTGGGAATGGTGCTGGCTGGGTTTCGAGCGGCAGGTTGATCTCGAAATCAACGGCGATGGTCGCACTGGTCTTTGTCGACCTGCTCGACCCATCAGTCTCCTCGGGCCCAGTGGAGGGTCGAGGTCTAAGAGGACTTCCATCCCGCCATAGCGACTGCGCTAGTTATAGAAGGTGGCATCGCTGATCCCGGCCTCCACTCACTAGGGCGCATCCGCCTTGCAGCCACCAATCGCGAGCGAACAAGGATCAAACTCGATACGGGACATTAGCCGGAGAATGATATTTACTCCGGCGGACCGCCCGCCAAGGAGAAGCGCATGACCCCGGTCGAACGCCGCGCGCTGTTAGCGAGCACGATAGGATTTGCTTTGATGGGATTGTATTGGTTGGTCAATTGATATACCCCTACCCTTCGTTCATGGCCCGCTGATGGCTGATCGTCTCGCATGATCTTCGCCGGCCGGCATAAGATTGGTCGTGAACGACCGGGGCCTGACCTACGGAACAACATCGCCTTTGGCGACCTACAATGTCATCATCAGCTTAGCGTAACGTGCTTTGACGGTTTCAAGCTTCGAGAGGCTGTAGTCGAGTTCCAGAGAGTGGAGCGAGCGCTGTAGTGCTTCCGCGGCGCCGATTTGATTTGGCAATGCGTCGAGGTCCCATAGCACGTCCTTAGCTAGCTCCAGCAGGGCTGCAAGATCGTCACAAACTATGTTTTTCGCCCGGTCTCGCAATTCGCTCATTGCGGCAGAACGCCGTCAACCCGAGCCGCGTTCCAACAATGTGGTCTAGTCCGCCGAAAGGGCGACCGGGCGAGCATCACTCATTCCGCATCGCCTGGGCCGGGAGCATCTCGATCTCGACATCACACTTCCGATCCGGTTTGGCCGCCGCATCGAAGTTCGAGTTTACTGCGCCAACGGCTTCGCACCCCGCCCGCCCGGCTGGTTCAAGGCAAACTCCGCAGACACGCATTCATTAAACGAAACCCGTCTTGAACGCCGTTCGGTGGTCTCCGACGAGACGAGCCGCAAGATAGTCGTGCCAAAGCTGCGGGACCTTTCGACGAAGCATAAACATATTGCCGCACGCGAGGCCGGCTGAATGTCGGCGTTCTCCGTCGCGCATTTGATCAGGGCAGCCGAAGAACCAGCAGAAATGGCCACATTCACGGTGCCGATTCCAACGGCCATGACGGCAAGCAAAGCTGCCACGGTCATCGCAGCTATTGCCCCTCTCCGCCCTGGCCAAACCATCGACTTCGTCACCGCAACCACCAAACCCCGCTGCTCGCTCATTAGGCAGAAATCATGGAGACCTGACTCCTCAATTAACGTAGGCGGATCAATTTCATCCGAAGGGGCACGGTCCGCGAATGGATCGGATATCATTCGTCCTCCGCCCCGATCCTGCGTCGGCGCTCCCTGGGCCGCGGCTCAGCCGGCAACATGTCCGCCTTGCCACCGTCGATCACGGTCAGGCCAGTCATGGATGGCGGCAGATCAGTTGGTCGCGGGGACATCAGATCCGGGCAATAACCTCCGCACCGATGCCCGTACTTCTGCGGCTTCCGCGCGGGGTGGTGTGGGTCCGAGGGGCAGCCGCCGATGAAGACCCGCAGAAGCCGCCCTGCCGCTATGCGGGGATCTTCAAACCTGATCGATCGGCCAGGAGTGGGATGGCGAACTGAATCGGGGTACGTCTGCCGTCTAGACGCAGCCCCGTGAAGATCACTCGGGCATCGACCTGGCGCTTCAAGAGATGAAGAGCGAGGTTCAACTGAACGGACGCGAGGATCCAGGCGCCGCACGCCCGATCCACAATGGCGCTAATGGGCCGCCGCGCTCTCGCCAAGCAATGCATGCGCTAGTTTCAGCCACGAGCAGCGAGATCTCAGGTCGCCGCTTCCGTCCGAGAGGCCATTGGCGACTCACGGAGCTCGCCACACTCTCTCGCCGCCGCTTCGAACGCCGATCGCGCCTCCGCCGTGCCTGCCTCACCTTTGATCCCGGCCATGCACGTTTGGACGCCGATTTTCCAATCAGGCCCCATCCCTCGGTCGCGCCACGAAAGCAGAAATTCTGCTGCCCTTTCGATGTTGGAAACGGCGTAGCGCGTACCGATCGGGTCGATCGCGACGTAAACGGGAGGGGAGAACCAATGCAGCTTCATTCCCATCAATACGCCGGCATGCTCAATTCGTTCCCGCGGGATGATTTGAGACATCCGGGCAGGCGTCCAATCATTTGATGTTTGCGGCACCCTCCCCTCCGTTGAGAATGCGGAACTCGGACCTGTAGAGGGTTGCCCCATGAAAGATAAGACCTCGATGGAACGAGCCTTCGAAATTGCAGCCGAGGGCCCCTGCAGATCGGTGGAAGTCATCCGCAGGCGTTTGGCGCGGGAAGGCTACGATCCCCGTCAAATCACCGGGCAGTCGCTTTCTCGCCAGCTCCTCGCGATATCAAAGCAGGCAGACGCACGAAACGACGACCCATGATGGCGGGCGGCGCCGCGTTCTCCGCCAAGTTTGGCTAATTGGCCCCGTCGGCTTCGAATACCGTACGCTGCCTCACCAATTTGTCCAAGGCAGCCTGTTGGTCGCTGAGCAGCGACGTGCTGTAGCCCGCTCCATCAGCTCCGAGATATTGCGCCGGGCGAGCGCAATGCGATCGGCAAGATCCTGCAGGGTCGCTTCGCTAGGCATCAGGCTCTCCGTCCTTCTTTACGCCTCGCGCAACGATCTGCAGTGAGCCGTCAGGGAATTGACGCTGAAGCCCCCTCGCCTGTTCGCATGGCGCGGTCATCCAGGTCTCGCACTGCTCAGGCGTGGTCAGGATGACCGGCATCGCTTTGGAATGGATCGAGCCGACCTCCGCATTCGGCTCGGTCGTGAGGAAGGCATAAAGATCTGCCCAGACCTCGCCTTCCCTGAGCTTCCGCACGCTCCTCCACTGCGGCGTCCAGATTCCGGCAAAGAACGCCGTCGGCCGCGTCTCGCCGAAGGCAAACCAGATGTCGCCACCCTCGGCCTTGTTGAACTCACTGAACGAGGTGAACGGCACCAGGCAGCGATTCTCGACGCCGAGCCAGCGCCGCCAATGCGGGCTGAGCAGAGCCGATGTCTGCTGCCCACCCGTTGCAGCCCTCCTTTGACGACCCTATCGCCTGATCAGGCTCCAACCAACGATTCATGGGAAGGTGAAATAGAGAAACACTGCTACGGCGGCGATTGTCGCTGAGAGCCGAAGCAATTTCTGCAGCATATCGATCTGACGGTGTGAAGGGTTTTGCTGTCGGTCGTCGTCGCTTATTGGTTCCTCGATTCTGGCAGGTGCTGCTGTCCGTTTCCGACCCTTTTGAGACCTCTGGTACGCCACGATGCGGCTCAGCGTGCTCGGCAGAATGGTAAGCGCAAGCAATCGCAATCAGGCAAGAGTTTGCCGATCGCGCGCCACTGCTCGCGCATTCTGCTGAACCGTTGTCAGGACTCGGGCAGTCTCAAGCCTGCCAAGAATGTGGCAGAGCTTAGAGAGTGATCAGGCAACGCCGAGCAATGACGTTCGACGGCTTGGACAATGTATTCGTCGTCGAGGTGCGACAGCCTCGATGGGGAACTTTGCCGAAGGAGATCGACCAACCACCGACCTACGGCGGCATGAAACTCTGCCGCAGACGTTCGATGGTGTTTCATCCACATTTCACAAGTAATGTAGTCCTGTAGGAAATCGGCTTTGCGCCGCTCGGCCCCCTCCGCGGGCAGCAACATCGCGGCCACCAAGCTGGCCGCCAACAACCTCACCACCATTGTCGCCCTCTCGCTGACATCAATCGTCGCCACCCACGCGCCGACGCCGTTCTTCGTGCCTCGGCTCGGCCGGGAGCATGTCCGTCTTGCCGCCCTCGATCAAGGTCAGGCCCGTCATGGACGGCGGTAGGTCGGGCGGCCGTCCGGAGATGAGATCGGGGCAATAACCTCCGCACCGATGCCCGTACTTCTGCGGCTTGCGCGCGGGGTTGTGTGGATCCCAGGGGCAGCCGCCGATGAAGACCCGCAGAAGCCGCCCTAGCAATGCATCGGAACCATACTTCGCGGCGAGCACGGCCAGGCGCGCGTCGCCGCCGCGCTCGCAGACGTGGCACCGGAAGCGGATCACAACGTAGGGATAGTCGCGCAGCGAAGTGTGGACGGTCGGTAGGCCGGGTTTGCTCACGGTTCATTGTCGACCGCCATGGGCCGCGCGCCTGCGGAGACGAAAACGCTCAGGAAGTCCCGTGAGGTCGAGCGATCGGCATCCTCCATCAGCACTGTAAGATCGTGCAGGAGAGCCCTGATTGCGGCACGCTCGGACCCATGCTCGGCGATCATTTCATTGATGTCGGCCTCGATTTCATGCTCTGGCGACAGGTCGTCGGCCGGCTGAGCGGATGGCTGCGCGGACATAGATTGCGTTCCCGAAACTGAGAACATAATGAGAACAAACCGCAACCCGGAGTCAAGCCATGGCGACCGTCGACACGTTCTTTCTCCAACCGTTCAAGACCCATCGCAAGCGGCTCGTACCCGGCCAGCGCGTGCCCGCGAAAACGAAGCATCATGCGCTCAGCGAAGGTGAGCGCATCGGCCGTACTGCCGAGGGCGTCGCGGTGATCCATGTCATCGCCGACGACGAAACCGGCGAGGTTAGTGCGCTCGACGTGCTTGCGCGGCACGGCGCGATTCCGGAAGAATTCGAAGAGCAGATCCGAGCGCTGTGAATCGCCCCTGCGACGCGCACACAATCCAGATGGTGCCGAAGTCCGGCCGGCTACGGTCGGAGGAGCGCGCGCCCTGGGCTGATGCCGCGCTGAGATCTGGTGCACCACCTGCAATCACCACGGCGAAGTCAGCACCGAGAGCATGCCTGACGAGCTGCCGATTCCCGACATCTGCCTGCGCTATCGCTGCTCGCGTGGCGGCGGGAAACAACTGCTGTCGCGAATGAGCGTCGACGAGTTCTACGAGATCCTTCAGGCGAAAAATGGAATGAGCCACGGCGAAGGCAAGCCGAAGACGTGAGGAACCGATCTGCGTCGGTATCGTTGATGACCGCGGAGAATAGCGATGAAGATCAAGACCGATGACGAATACCAAGCTGCGAAGGCCCGCATCGCGGAACTCGCCGGCTGCCCGGAGGACTCGCCGGAGGAACATGAGCTGGTCACGCTTGAGCTCGCCGTAGCCGTCTGGGAATCCAAGAAGCGGGTCGGCTAGGAAATCTCGAAGATGTCGCCGCTCGACACGATCCGGCATTGGATCGAAGCGCAAAGCAGCTTGCCGGGATGACCGGCCGCGCTTCGGCGTCGGCGGTGATTGGACGGATTCGGCCGATAGGCCGACGCGCAGAACTCGACGCGCACACACGAACGCAACTCCAACTCGACAGAGTCTGAAACGGAGGCATCGGCGAATCGTTCCGCCTGGGTCAATGAACGCCAACGCCGCCTGAGAAGCGACATGCCCTACCCACCCGATTCCCGCCCCCCGTCGTCTCGATCCTTGCCGGCCAGGAGGTGAGCACTTGGTCAGAGGCTTGGAAGGAGTTGTGTGAGGTGCGCTTTCTCGCGGGATTGCCACTCACAAAGCGCAATCAGCTCCTCGACGGCGTGAAGGACGAATTGCGCGGGATCAGGACCATCCCGCGCGACGCGGCTGTTGAGCGAATTAGGGCCGAGATCGATCGGTACGCGACGCTCGCCCAATGGCCCTGCTTTAGAGACAGGGCCAAGTTTGGCAACGCAGCCGGTCCCTTTCCGGCTGGCACACGCTAGAGCTGAAAACCGTGGGCAATGACCAAACCTCAACCGACACCAGAAAGTTGCGTCGAACGGTGTAACACCCGTGAATGAAGAGGGCCCGCCCTGTCGATTGCAAGGCCGGGCCAGTTCAAAATACCAGCGGTCCGCGAGGGCTCGACCGTCTGGCTTGCCGCCGAGGCGTGCCGGGCTCGGCGACTCCAGTTGAACTCGCGACTTGTCGTATGGTTGCGGCAGCTGCTCATCTGCGAAGAAGCGCTCGACCGCCCGCGCGCCAAGCGGAAGGCTTGGGTCTTCCCGCCAGAGTTCGGGAATGATTGCGGCAAGGCGCGACCTTGCCCGCTTTTGAGCCGCGACCGATCGTATGGACGCTGTTCACGCCGATCCAGGCCGCATCGAATGCGTTGGCAAGCTTGGCGAGGTCATGAGGTTCGGCAACGATCGAACGAAACGGCATGACTCACGGCCGGCGGGACAAAGGCCCGGCCTCACCGAAGCGTGACCGGGCCCGCCACGGTCGGCGGCCGGAAGGAACGACCGCCCCGGACTATCACCGAACCTCGCCGCATTCGGTGACAATGGATTAACGCATGCCTTGGCAAATCGTTCAGCTTGATGTCGCGCTCTTGGAGTTCAGCAGCGCTTCTTCGTCTACGAAAAAGGCCCGATCTCGTTGTGGCGAGGTCGGGCCAAGTATGCCAGCCGACCGGTGTCACGCGCCGGCCGATCGTCGAGGGAGCTGATACCCCGACGACAAATGATCAACGTTAAGAAGTCGGGATTGGTTCGATTGAGTTCAGAGCTTGTCGATCAGCTTCGCGATTCGGCAATAGCCCGGATCTCGCCCAGATTGCCCACCTGTAACTAGCTCGGGCTTTGAGTGCAGAAGCCGGCAATTGGTGGTCTCACATGCGGGATGGCGAACTATGACATACCGCCCAACCGGAGCGGCCGGTAAATCCGCGGCTCGCATCGGTTGGGGATAGCTTGTGCGGCACGCCGGGAAAAGAAAAGGCCCGGACCCGCCGAAGCGAGACCGGGCCTCCCACAGCCAGCGGCCGGATCGGAAACGGCCGCCACAGTGGCGTCGAGCAAACGTGCTCGGCAGGAGTTTGTTCGCATTCCCGACGAAGAAAGTTCGACCCGCCGAGGCGAGACCGGCCGAAACTTCCGTTCGGCCTCGAACACGGTACGTCAGATGCAGCAACCCGCACAAATTTGGATCGAAATCGCATCGAAAACCCGGACGATCGCGAAATTAAACTCGAACCCAACGGAAATTGGGCCGAATTGAGACCGGTCTAGCAAGTTGGTGCAATGGAGGCTTGCGTCCCGAGGCTGCGACCAAGACCCTTGTTAGAGTAGGTTGTGCAGGCGCCCGGGGAGTGTCCGAATGCATTCCGTACCGCCAGCTTTTGCTTGCACCGACTGCGGTGCAAAGACCATGCACATTCCTCAGTGGACCCATGACGATGCCTTCATCGAATGCGCGGGGTGCGGCAAGCCGTTCGCGACGATCAGGCAGCTGAGGGAGCGGCTGGAGGCAGCGCTCAAAGAGAAAAATTTGCCTTTAGTGGACGCTCCGTCGGAGTGGTCAAAATGAAATAGGCCCGCCCCCGCCGAGGCGAGACCGGGCCCACCACTGACGACGGCCGAATGCGCGACCGCCCGGGCGGTCACCGAAACCTCGCCCGTTGCGGTGACAATGAGCCAACGCGGACCAGATCTGATTAGTTCGGCAGCTTCAAAACGAAAAAAGGCCGCCGCTCGCGAAGGAACGGCGGCCCAGGCGGCGGGGTTGCTGGCAGTCTGGCAGGCGGACGAGACGCAGGCGAGCGCCGGCGCCGCGACGACGCGGAATATGGAAATTCTCCGATAATGGATGGGAATGAGCGGCAGGCCATCGCCTCAACTCATTGATCTTCTTCCGAAGCCGGGATTGCGGCGCCGCTTTCGTCACCGCCTTTAGATCAAGCGCCCGAGGTCATCCTTGCGGACGTCGAAGCTGGGGCAAGCCTTGGCGACGTACTGGTTATGCCCGGTGACCTTCTTGACCATCAGGTAGCGGGCGATAAGTGCCTTGACGTGCGCAAGTAGCGCGGCTTTCTGCGCCGGCGTGCGGGTATCCTCGGGGTTGCCTTTGGCATCGACGCCGCCGACGTAGACGTGCCTGAGCGTCCCGGTGTTGTGGCCGGCGACATGTGAGCCAACCTGCGCCTCCGGCCGGCCGGGCTTCACCGTGCCGTCGAGCATGACGACCCAAGCCCTGGCCGATATGCCAGTCCCGGATCGTCTCGACCGTGACCGCGCGGCCGTCCGGCGTCGCTATGCAGTGGATGATGATCTCGTCTATCCGGCGCGTTGCGCGCGGCTGAGCAAAGCCCGGAAATGCTGGCGTCGGCGTCGCCGCCTTGGGCTCTGTCCTCTCCGCGACCGCCGCCTGCAGCGCCTTGATGGTCTGCGGGCCGATGATGCCATTAGCCACGAGCCCCTTGCCCCGCTGGCAGGCCTGGATCGCCGTCCTCGTCTTCGGCCCGGCAACGCAGTCGATAGTCAGCGAATAGCCAAGCGCGACCAGCGCCGCTTGCCCGTCGCGAGTGTTCATGGTGGCATGTCCTCTGGGGGGCACCGGCCGCTATGGCGGCCATTTGCGTTGAGGCATCACATGTTGTTCAGCAATGGCGCCATCGGCGTCTGGCTTCTCACCGCTTTCGTGGTCGCGTTGACGTCGCTGTTCGTAAACGCAGCCGCCTGCGCAAACCCAATCGCCTGTAAGCTCTGCGGTTCAACTTCCATCAGCGTGCGTCACTGGCCGCATGACGATGCTGTGATCCGTTGCGGCAGATGCGGTGATGAACGCGCAACGCTTGGACAGATGCGCGAGCGTTTGGCTACGGCCGAAAAGCGGCCACGACAACGTTTCGACAACGACAACTACCGCATACCGCTGGAATGGTAGAGGACGTCGGCCGCTCCCACAGGCCCAGCGTGTCCGACCTAGCTGTTTCGCCCGAACGCTGCCGAACTGCCTTCACTGGGCCGCGAGCGAGCGTCGCTGGAGTATGCAGTGTCCCGATATCTGTGCTCGCGCGAGCGTCAGCCACGTGAAGCCTCTGAGCCAACAGAGTTGGTTCGATCTGACGAGTGAGCGCGCGGCCATTTGCAGAGCCCCGATCAGGCGCTGCGGCGGAACCTCATCGTGTCGACGGATGTTTGCCATCCTGACAGCGACAGCATGAGATACGCCATGCCTTACAGTCGAACCGATCTGGAAGCCGCAATCGAGCCGCGGCGAGCCGCAATCTACTCCACCAGAGTGAAGCGGCTTCGTGACGCCTCCGCGCGAGCTCTCTTGGTCACGATGCTCGGCCTCGTCGTCGGCTGGGTCTGCGCCCGCCTTGGGGTTTGGTTGTTCAATTGAGCGGCGGACTTGCTCGCTGCAATACGCAGTCGGTTGGGGAACGGGATAGGCACCAGCCCCACACAAGAATCCTCTGCGAGAGTCTGCCCGGGGATTTACGCAAACGGCGAACCGCGCGGCGGGACTTAGCTCCTGACGTTGCGATATCCGACCATTGGCCGACTGGCATGCCACACGCCAATAGGGAATGTTCCCCGCGAAATTGGCCGCTTGGGGGGCGCCGACGATGGCTCAAAATTGGCGTAACGCGACCGTGATCGTCGAGCACAAGGGATTCAAGATCGCTCCGAACTACGTTGGTTTCGGTCTGCGAACCGTCGGCGGCGAGGATTTGCTTTTCCAGATGAAGCCAACCGATCTCAAGCGGATGGCATTGTCGTTGCTGCTCACGGCCGGCACCGCTTCGGCCGTCGAATCGACCCGTGAAAACTTCGCTCGCGTGGAAGCAGACGTCCTGACCGATCATGTGCTGGCAACCGTCAATGACACACTAGAATTTGGAGTGCTTTCGTTTGGAGGTGGGGAGTTGGGCGCAGGATCGCTCACAATGCCCATCTCTGAAGCGTCCATAAGGACGCTGATCCGCGTGCTGCCGAAGATTCTTCAGGCGATTGCTCCGCCGCACACCGCATGATCGGGCGCCCAATCGCCGTAGATCCGGATCGGCGCATTCCAACAACGTGGGTTCCCACGGAAGCGCAATTCAGAATGATTTGGGGACGTTGGTCCCGGAATCCCAGAAGCCGCGCCATAAACTATTTCATCGTTTCGCTGATGATCGCCGCTGCAACGGTCACGCTGGCAGTGGCCGGTTTACCGAGCGATCGTTTGGAGGCGGAGCACCATGACGCGCGCAAAGGCTCGATCATTGAGATCACAAATTGCCCTGACATGCCGGAGATGATGAAGGTCAATTCGGTAGGCTAAGCCCCACGCGATCAGCGCCGCGACATCCGGGTTGGCCGAGAGGAACGCGGCGATCTTCTCGACTGGCGACGGCGTGGAAACCACCGGCGGCTCACGCCACCCCATCCTCCGCCATCACCGCATTGGCAGCCTCCTTCCAATCTTCCAGGATCGTGAGTTTCGGACTCGGCGTACGAGAAGCTCCGCGAGATAGGCGCCGGGCGCGGGATCAGGAACATTCTAGGCGACGCGGCGGTTGTGCGGCTGAGGGCCGATCTCGATCGCTCTGAAACAAAATGGCCCTGCTCGCGAGACAGGGCCAAGTTTGGCAACGCAGCCGGTCCGTTTCCGGCTGACCCACGCGAGAGCTGAATGCGGTGGGCAATGACCAAACGTAAGCAGAGAACGAAAGTTGCACCGCGGGGTGTCACAACCCCGTGAATGAAGAAGCCCCGCCCTTGCCGCTGCAAAGCCGGGCCAGTTGAAAACACCAGCGGTCCGCGAGTCTGGCTTCCCGCCAAGGCGTGCCGGTCTCGGCGAAAGTGGAACGCGCGGATGGTTGCGATTCGCCCCGCCAATCACCGCGGCCGCGCTGACTGGGCCCGGTTACTCCGCAGCCAAGAAGCGCTCGATTGCTCGCGCCCCGAGCGGAAGGCTAGGCTCTTCCCGCCACAGCTCGAGAATGATTGCGGCAAGGCGCGACCTTTCCCGCTTTTGCGCCACGTGACCTATGGTATGGACGCTGTTCACGCCGATCCACGCTGCATCGAATGCGTTGGCAAGCTTGGCGAGTTCGTGCGGTTCGGCAACGATCGAACGAAAAGGCATGACTTTACTATCTCACGGCCGCGGCAGCGCCGTCACGAAAAAAGGCCCAGCCCCGCCGAAGTGACGCTAGGCTAAGTATGGCATGCGGCCGGTGTCACGCCGGCCGGTCGTCGAGGGAGCTAAGATCCTGACGACAGCTGAATAACGTCACAGAAATCCGATGGTTCAATCCTGGCACCCCGCCAATCTGTCAAACGGCGCGCAAAGTTGCCCCCCGATCGGCGTCCAATGTTGGGTCTGACTCAGTTTCGCTGCAGGTTGGGGCTGCTCTGACGCTGGTTTCCAGAAGGAATCAGCATGATGAAGCAGCGATTTCGCCCGGCCAGTTTGATTCCCGCAGGTCTTGTCGTCGACGGCATCGCGATCGAAGGGGATCGTGTCGTTGTCCGAGCCGGTCCGCCGTCAGATCCTGTCCATGCCCTGACTGCGGGGCATTCTCGCAGCGGATCCAGAGCCGGTATTTCCGGCGGGCAAAGGATCTGCCGCTGAGCGGTCGACGGGTCGAACTCCACGTTCTCGTCCGGCGCTTTCGGTGCGATGCGGTCCTATGCGGCCGCCAGATCTTCGCAGAGCGCTTTGGTGACCGCATCCTTGCGCCACGAGCACGCCGAACTGATCGTCTTGATCATAGCGTCCAGCATCTCGGCCTCGCCCTCGGCGGCCGACCTGGAGCGAGTTTTGCCGCGAGGATGATGCTGCCCGTTAGCAACGATACGCTGCTGCGCGTGGTACGACAGCGCGCAAGGGCGCCGAGCGAGCCGCTACGCGTGATCGGCATCGACGATTTCGCCTGGCGACGCAATCATCGCTACGGCACGATCGTCTGCGATCTTGAGCGCCGTCGGCCGGTGGTTCTGCTTCCGGATCGAGAGCCAG
>NZ_DASYHB010000123.1:0-32330 GCF_035999185.1 Ensifer sp.
TGTAGGCGACGGGCGTGGGCATGGATTCGTGTTCTCTGGTTCGTCGGGTACAGAATGACTTTGCTGGCCTGAGGTCAACAGGTCATCGTCGGCAACTGTCATATTTGCCCTATTGCATGTGAACGCCGGGTGAATTGTGACACCCTTGCTGTCATTTCGCCGCGTCGTCGTGGAAATGTTCGTAAACCAGCCGCGCCACGGTTTCGGAAATGCCGGCAACAGCCATCAGGTCGTTGACGCCGGCGCGCGAGACGGCCTTGGCGGTGCCGAAATGCGTCAGCAGCGCGCGCTTGCGCGTCGGACCGATGCCGGCAATCTCGTCGAGCGGGTTCTTGACCATCTCCTTCTTGCGGCGGGCCCGGTGCGAGCCGATCGCAAAGCGGTGCGCCTCGTCGCGCAGCCGCTGGATGAAGTAGAGAACCGGATCGCGCGGCGGCAGCGTGAAGCTGTCGCGGCCAAGCGCGAAGAAGCGCTCGCGCCCGGCATCGCGGTCGACACCTTTGGCGACGCCGATCGCGGTGACGCAGTCCTCGACGTCGAGCTCCTTGAGGATGGCGCGCACGGCGGTCATCTGCCCTTGGCCGCCATCGATGAGGATCACGTCCGGCCAGGCTGGGAAGGCGCTGTCCTCGTTTATCTCGGCGCTCCGGTCCGGCTTGCCCTCTTCCTTGAGCAGTCGCGAGAACCGCCGCGTCATGACTTCGCGCATCATGCCGAAGTCGTCACCGGGGGTGATGTCGGTCGATTTGATGTTGAACTTGCGGTACTGGCCTTTGACGAAGCCTTCAGGCCCCGCCACGACCATGCCGCCGACGGCATTGGTTCCCATGATATGGGAGTTGTCGTAGATCTCGATGCGGCGCGGCACACGCCCCAGCTTGAAGGTCTCGGAGAAGCCTTCGAGCAGGCGCGACTGCGAGGCGGTTTCGGCGAGCTTGCGGCCATGGGCTTCCCGTGCATTGGCAAGCGCGTGGTCGACGAGGTCCTTCTTTTCGCCGCGCTGCGGCACCTGGATCGCGACCTTGTATCCGGACTTCTCGCTCAGTGCCTGTCCGAGCAGCTCCTGCTCCTCGACGGCTTCGCAAAGCAGGATCTGCCGGGGACAGGGCTTGTCGTCATAAAACTGCGCCAGGAACTGCGAGAGTACCTCTGCCGTCGGCAACGACGGATCGGCCTTTGGGAAATAGGCGCGGTTGCCCCAGTTCTGCCCGGTGCGGAAGAAGAAGACCTGGATGCAGGAGATGCCGCCCTCGTGATGGATCGCAAAGACATCCGCTTCCTCGACGCCCGAGGGATTGATCCCCTGGTGGCTCTGGACGTGGCTGAGTGCTGCGAGGCGGTCGCGGTAAAGGGCCGCCCGTTCGAAGTCGAGATTCTCCGAGGCTTCGCCCATGGCGGCGGCAATCGTCGCCTTCACGGCCTGACTCTTGCCGGAAAGGAAGTCCTTGGCCTCCTGCACCAGTTCCGCATAACCAAGATCGCTGATCTCGCCGGTGCAGGGCGCCGAACAGCGCTTGATCTGGTAGAGCAGACAGGGGCGGGTGCGGGTCTCAAAGACGCTGTCGGTACAGGTGCGCAGCAGAAAGGCGCGCTGCAGTGAGTTGATGGTGCGGCCGACGGCGCCGGCCGATGCGAACGGACCGAAGAAGTCGCCCTTGCGGCTGCGCGCGCCGCGGTGCTTGTAGAGCGCCGGCGCCCGGCTGTCGCCGGTCACGAGAATGTAGGGAAAAGACTTGTCGTCGCGCAAAAGCACGTTGAAGCGCGGCCGCAAGCGCTTGATCAGATTGGCTTCGAGCAGCAGCGCCTCGATCTCGGTGCGCGTCGTCACGAACTCCATGTTCGCCGTCTCGCGCACCATGCGCGCGATGCGGTTGGAGTGGCCGCGCCCCTGCGCGTAGTTGCTGACGCGCTTCTTCAGGCTGCGAGCCTTGCCGACGTAGAGCACGTCGCCGGTCTCGTTGAACATGCGGTAGACGCCGGGACCGTTGGGCAAGAGCTTGACGAAGGCCTGGATCAGCTCCGCCCCCTTCAGGCCCTCGGTCTCCGTATGGTTCTCGTTCCATTCGACGATCGATGCGACGCTTGTTTCCGGAACCTCGATCAGATCGTCGTCGTCTTCCGTCTCGTTGCCGTCATAAAGGATGCCGCCGTCTGTCGGCACGCGTCCGTTCATTCCACTATCTCCCTGATGTCGGGCGTTTCCCAGGCGAGGTGCTGGCCCCCGTCCAGTGCGATCATCTGTCCGGTGATCGACGGTGTGTCGAACAGGAAGCGGATCGTGCGTCCGAATTCGTCGAGCGTCGGCCCGCGCTTCAGTATCAGTGCATCGACCTGCGCCTGAAAATCCTGAGGATTCTGCCGTTCATTTGGCAAGGTCGGCCCCGGGCCGATGCCGTTGACGCGGATGCGCGGAGCGAGTGCTTGCGCCATCGTCCGTGTCGCGGTCCAGAGCGCCGACTTGGACAACATATAGGAATAAAAGCGCGGATTGGGAGCCCAGACACGCTGGTCGATCACGTTGACGACAAGACCATCAACAGCTTCGGGAAGCTGGCGGGCAAATTCTCCGGTTAGAAGCGACGGCGCTTTGACGTGCAGCGCGAAGTGCTGGTCCCACACCGTCTCGTCGAAAGCGTCGAGGCTGTCCTTCTTGAAAAGCGATGCGTTGTTGACGAGCAGATCGATCGGGCCGAGCGCCTGCGTTGCGCGCTCGATCAGTGTCGATGTCGCGGCCGTATCGGTCAGGTCGGCGCGAATCGCGACGGCTTTTGTTCCTCTTGCGGAGAGGGATTCGGCCAGCGCCTCCGCTTCGCCGAAAGAGGCATCGGCATGAATGGCAATTGCGAAACCATGGCCCGCGAGGTCCTCAACTATAGCTTTGCCAATCCGCTTGGCGCCTCCGGTGACGAGAGCCGCCTTCAGTGCTTTCTTCAACGTTTCATCCTGCTTTTCGAATCTCTTGAGCCAGCCCCCGAAGATATAGGCAAGAAACGCCGGGCTGAAACACTCCCTGACAGTTCCTTGCCGAAAAATTAATGGAATTGGCGTAAATTGTATTATTTTGCGTTCTTATAGTATAACTTTCGTTAATCTTGAATTATGGTTAACAAATACCCTGTGGCGACAAAGCAACATCAAATTTTGGGCATGATTGCGCCACCAAAATTTCACATTTTGGCTCTTGTGAATCCGCATTTGCTGGGCAATTTCAGCTCAACCGGGCGGGTTAAATTAAAAGTTGCCCGATGTTTCACTGTGGGACCCCAAGCCCTCGGCGCATCGGGACGAAAAGGAGAATGTTTATGCGTACGCTCACAACCACCCTCATGGCTTCGGCTGTGTCCCTCATCGCCTTCCAGGCCGCCCAGGCTGCAGACGCGATCGACGAAGTTCCGGCAGCGCCGCAGGCCGAATACACCGAGCCGGCACAGAAGAACTGGTCGGGTGCCTATGTCGGTGGTACCGCCGATTGGAAGCATGGTAAGCATGATGCGACCGGCAACAACACCGCAGCCGGCTTCGGCGGCGGCCTCTATGGCGGCTACAACGTTCAGGACGGCCAGATGGTATACGGCGGTGAAGCCGATATCGGTTACTCCGGCCAGGATTCGACCAAGGGCAACCTGCGCATGAAGCAGGGCGTCAACGGCTCGCTCCGTGGTCGCGTCGGTGTCGATCTGAACCCGGTTCTCGTTTACGGTACCGCAGGTCTCGCCGTTGGCCAGACCAAGGGCTCCGTCGGCGGCGCTTCCGACAAGAACACCATGGTCGGCTGGACCGCAGGTGTCGGCGCGGAAACCTTCGTTACCGACAACATCACCGCACGCGTCGAGTACCGCTACACGGACTACGGTTCGAAGGACTTCCGCATGGGCGGCACCAACGTTTCGTCGGGCTACGACGAACACAGCGTTCGCGTCGGTATGGGCGTGAAGTTCTGATCGGCTTTCGCCAGATCGAGAAAAGGCCGGGGAGACCCGGCCTTTTTTATGCGCGTCTTACGCCTTGAACTTGGAATAGTCCGGGAAGTGCTTTTCGAACTTCGCCGGCCAGTTCTTGAGCTTGGCGCGTCCCTTCTGCCATTCGCCGGCAAAACGAAGCTCGATGTAGCGCAGCATCGCGGCCAGCGCGAAGTGGCCGGCATGGAGCTTGGCCCCGGTCTTCGGCAGATTGTCGTTCAGGTGATCGAGGCTGCGCTCGACCTTTTCCCACTGCCGGTCGATCCAGGGCTGGTGGATCTTTTCCGGCGGGTGCGAGCGTTTCTCGTAGACGATCGCGAGGAGGCTGTCGCACACACCGTCGCACAGCGCCTCCAGAAGCTCGACATCGGTACGCTTGCCGGCATTCTTCGGGTAGAGCTTGCCCTTGGTTTCGCGGTCGATGAAATGCATGATCGTGCGGCTGTCATAGATCGCCCGGTCATCATCGAGAAGAAGCGTCGGGATCTTGCCAAGCGGGTTGTTGTCGATCAGCTGCGCAGGGTTGGCGTTGGTGTCGGTCAGCACGCTTTCGGCGGCGTATCCGGCATAATGTGCCGCCATACGGACCTTGTTCGAATAGGGCGAGGCGGGCGAATACAAAATCTTCATCGACGGATTTTCTTTCATGGGACTTTCCTTCAGGGCGCCGGAGGCAACGAAACGCCGTTCTTCCGGCAGGCTTGGCGATTGACCTCGGGGCATGCCCTGAAGTTCAGCGATTTGTCGAAGCAGATCCGGACTTCCTCGAGCCGGTCGCCTTCGCAGGTCACGGCCACCGCATCCTTCGTCATGCCCGGGTTTTTCGCGACCAGTGCATCCTCAATGGCGGTGACGGACAAATTCGTCTGTCGCCTGGAAGGGGAGAGCTCCTGGGGCAGCGTCAGCCGGTTCCAGGCCGCCCGCGTCACGGCGAAATAGTCGTCCTGGCTGAGGCCGGAACAAGAACCGTGCTTGCGCCATTGATGGCCGATTAGCCCCATGGATGGAATGAGATCGAGATATTGGCGGCCAAGCGACGACGGCACGCGATCGGACTGCCGCGTCGGACAGAAATCGGGATAGCCCTTTTCGTTCTGCGGCCAGAGGCCATGCACGATCAGGCCACGATTGCGGCCGATCTCGCATTGGCTCGATTTTCCGACGGGATCGTTGTCGCCGCACCAGGTTGGAGACCAGGACAGCGACAGGACATAAAAATCGAACCCACTGCCGAGCGGAACGGCTGCGGTCGCTTTCGCGCTGTCGCTCGCCGTCGCCGCGGGCGCTTGCTTTTCAGTGTTCTGGTCGCTGCAGCCGGTGAGAACAGCCGCAACGAAAAGCGCCGGCAAAAGCCGGCGCCAAGTCCGGAGTGGCGTCATGATTACTGCAGCGATGCGCAGTGGGCGCCGTAGACATACCAGGGATCGAGCCCGCCGACGCAGAACTCGATGTTGCGGCCGACGCCGGCAAAGCCCCAGGGACGTTCGATGACATAGAAGAGCGAGCGCTGGTAGCCGTCTGTCATGACCGCGGTGGCGCGGCAATATTCACGCTCGACCAGATGCGTCTCGTCGCGGAACTCCTGCCGGTTCTGTCCCGTGTTGCGAATTTCGGCGATCGAAAGATTGGCGTGCAGGTAGTTTGCATCCCGGTATTCGAACCGGGACGTGATGAAGCCTAAAACGGAGGCCTCGCTGCAGACCCCGGCGTCGTAGGATTGTGTCTGGCCGCCGCCGATATAGTCGGCTGCGGATGCGCCCGGCGCCGCGGCGCCGGCGAGGGAAAGCGAGATGAGAAGCTTGGCGGCGAGGGTGCGAGTCATGGGCGTCTCCCTATATCGTCTGAGGAGATTGCGGTGCGTCGCGCCTGTCCGTCAAGCCCCTCCGGTTGCTCGCTCTTCGCCGCGCAGCCAGAAGCAGCGGCTGGACGCGAAGCGGTCCTGCGCCAGCCGCGCCTTCAGGAACGGCAACAGCAGGTCGAGCTCGCTCTTGAGCGTGAAGGGCGGGTTGACGATGATGAGGCCGGAGCCCGACAGGCCGGTGGTTTCGCGATCGCTGCGCACGGAGAGCTCGGCGCAGAGCATCTTCGGAATGTCGAGCGCCTTCAACGCCTCATGAAAGGCCTTGATCGGCGCGCCCTGCTTCAGCGGATACCACAGGCAATAGACGCCGCCCGTAAAGCGCCGGTAGGCACGCGCGAGGCCGTCGGCCAGCCGTTCGTACTCGCCTTCCTTTTCGAACGGCGGATCGACGAGCACCAGCCCGCGCTTTTCCTTCGGCGGCAGATGGGCGCCGAGCGCCAGCCAGCCGTCGAGTTCGGTGATCCGGCTCTGGAAGTCGCCGTCGAACAGCCGGTGTAGCGTTTCGTAGTCGTCCGGATGCAGTTCCATCGCCGACAGCCGATCTTGCGGGCGAAACAGCATGCGCGCAAGTTTCGGCGAGCCGGGGTAGAGGGTCAGTTCTGAGCCGGAATTAAGCGCGCGGACGGACGACAGATAGGGGCCGAGGATTGCGGCGATCTCGGGCGGCAGCTCGCCGTCAAGCAGCCGGCCGATGCCGTCGCGCCATTCACCGGTTTTCTGCGCCTCTTCGCTGGAGAGATCGTAAAGCCCGATGCCGGCATGGATATCGAGCACGCGAAACGCCTTTTCCTTCTGCTGGAGATAGGTGACGAGCCGTGCCAGCACCGCGTGCTTCAGGACGTCGGCAAAATTGCCCGCGTGGTAGATGTGCCGATAGTTCATGAGCGCCGCCGATGGCCGTTATCAATTGTTGCGATGGGTGAGCGATTGGCTCTTTGAGCCCGTTTGTCGATGCCATATAGAAAAGCCATGAACGTTGCGACCCCCATCAAAGCAGAAAAAAAGATCGGCCATTCGGTCTGTCCGCATGACTGTCCCTCCGCTTGCGCGCTGGAGGTGGACCTCACCGCCGAGGGACGGATCGGCCGTGTCCGCGGCGCGTCCGCCAATACCTATACGGCCGGAGTGATCTGCGCCAAGGTCGCGCGTTACTCGGAACGCATTTATCATCCTGATCGCCTCATGGTCCCGCAGCGCCGCAAGGGCGCCAAAGGGGAGGGAAGCTGGCAGCAGGTCAGCTGGGAAGCGGCCCTCGACGAGATTGCCGATCAGTTCATCCGTGCCGAGCAGAAACATGGTGCAGAGGCCATCTGGCCCTATTTCTATGCCGGCACGATGGGGCAGGTTCAGCGCGATTCCATCGAGCGACTGCGACACGCCAAGCGTTACTCCGGCTTCTTCGGCTCGATCTGCACCAACATGGCCTGGACCGGGTTCACCATGGCGACAGGTGCACTACGCGGTCCCGATCCGCGCGAAATGGCCAAGTCCGACTGCGTGGTGATCTGGGGCACGAACGCGGTCGCGACCCAGGTCAACGTGATGACCCACGCGGTGAAGGCGCGCAAGGATCGCGGCGCGAAGATCGTCGTCATCGACATCTACGACAATCCGACCGTCAAACAGGCGGACATGGGCCTGGTTCTGAAGCCAGGCACCGACGCGGCGCTGGCCTGCGCGGTGATGCACGTTGCCTTTCGCGACGGCTATGCCGACCGGGCCTACATGGCCGAGTTCGCCGACGACCCGGCCGGCCTTGAAGCCCATCTGCAATCGCGCGGACCCGAATGGGCGTCGGCCATCACCGGCCTCTCGGTCGAGGAAATCGAAGCCTTCGCCAGGCTCGTCGGCACCACGCCCAGAACCTATTTCCGCCTCGGCTACGGCTTCACCCGCCAGCGCAACGGTTCGGTCGCGATTCATGCGGCAGCGTCCGTGGCGACGGTTTTGGGATCGTGGAAACATGAGGGCGGCGGCGCCTTTCACTCCAACAACGACATCTTCAAGCTCGACAAGCGCGAACTGATCGGTTCGGCCTTCCACGATCCGGACGTGCGCATGCTCGACCAGTCGCAGATCGGCCGGGTGCTGACCGGCGATGCCGAAGCATTGCGCCATGGCGGACCGGTAACGGCCATGCTGATCCAGAACACCAATCCGGTGAATGTCGCGCCGGAGCAGCGGCTGGTGAAGCGCGGCTTCCTGCGCGACGATCTTTTCGTCGCCGTGCATGAGCAGTTCATGACCGATACGGCGGCGGTTGCAGATATCGTGCTGCCGGCCACCATGTTCCTCGAACATGACGATCTCTATCGTGGCGGCGGCCATCAGCACATTCTCATCGGCCCGAAGGTGGTCGAGCCGCCATCGACCGTGCGCACCAACCTCTTTGTCATCGAGGAACTGGCGAGACGCCTCGGCGTTGCCGATCATACCGGCTTCGGCCTGTCGGAGCGTGAGCATATCGACCGGCTGCTTGCCAATTACGGCATCGGCTATGACGAGATGACACGGGAAAAGTGGCTCGACTGCCAGCCGGCCTTCGAAGACGCCCATTACCTCAAGGGCTTCGGCCATCCGGACGGAAAGTTCCGCTTCAAGCCGGACTGGACGGGAACGCCAGCGGCAAACCGGCCGCCGAAGTCTATGGGCATCCAGGGACCGCACGCGGCGCTTCCGGCGTTTCCCGACCATGTCGACCTGATTGAGGTTGCCGACGCCACGCATCCGTTCCGCCTTGCAACGTCGCCGGCGCGGTCCTTCCTCAACTCCACCTTTGCCGAGACGCCGTCCTCGATCCAGAAGGAGGTTCGCCCGGAAGTAATGCTCCATGCCGAGGACGCCGCAGCGCTGGGCATTGCCGATGGCGATGTCGTTCAGCTGGGCAACGACCGCGGCGAAGTGCGCCTGCATGCGAAAGTCGGCGGCGGCGCGCGCCGTGGCGTGGTTATCGCTGAAGGCCTCTGGCCGAACGGCGCTCATCTCGACGGTGAGGGGATCAATGTGCTGACCGGTGCGGATGCGGTTGCGCCCTATGGCGGCGCGGCTTTCCACGACAACAGGGTCTGGGTTAGGCCCGCCTCCTAGAGTTTCTCATCGAACCGCAAACGAGGACCTTCATGAGCGGTGATCACCAGCATGCGGATGTCGCGGGCACGCCGGTCTCCCGGCTGTGGGCATCGCTCGGCCTGACAGGCGGCTTCATGCTGGCCGAGGTCGTCGGCGGTATCCTGACCGGCAGTCTGGCGCTGATTTCCGACGCCATGCACATGCTGACCGATACGGCGGCGCTTGCGATCGCCCTCGTCGCCATTCATGTGGGCCGGCGCCCGTCGGACCTGCTGCGCACCTACGGTTACGCCCGCTTCGAAATCCTGGCGGCCGCGTTCAACGCGCTGCTGTTGCTCGCCGTCGCCTTCTACATTCTTTACGAAGCCTGGAAGCGCTTGTCGGAACCGCAGGAGATCCAATCCGGCGGCATGTTGGTGATCGCCGTCATCGGCCTTCTCGTCAATCTCGCGTCGATGCGGTTGTTGACCAGCCACAAGGACGAGAGCCTCAACGTCAAGGGCGCCTATCTCGAGGTCTGGTCGGATATGCTTGGTTCGCTCGCGGTCATTGTCGGCGCGGTGATCATCTGGCTCACCGGCTGGCAATGGGTGGATTCGCTGCTGGCGGTCGCAATCGGCTTCATGGTCTTTCCACGCACCTGGGTGCTGCTGAAGGAATGTGTCAACATCCTGCTTGAAGGCGTGCCGCCGGGGATAAAGCTTGCCGACGTGCATGCGACGATTGCCGAGGTTCCAGGTGTTGCCTCGGTTCATGACCTGCACCTCTGGGCGATTACCCAGAGCCAACCATCTCTGACGGCCCATGCCGTGCTTGCCGAAGGCGCCGATGGCGAAACGGTGCGCCGGGCGATCGAGGAGCGGTTGCGCGAGGGGTTTGACCTGCACCACACGACGTTGCAAATGGAGCGGGAAGACCGTGCGGCAACGGAACATGTCCACTGAAGGCTGAAACAAGCCGGATCGCACTGCCAAAGAAGGATGTTGCATGAGCACCCATCACGACCCCCGCGTCAGGATCGTCGGCCGCCGCACTTTGTGGCGCGGCTTTGCACACCTGGAAGAAGTGACCTTCGAACAGCAAATGTCCGATGGCAAGACGGTAACGTTGAAGCGCGAGATCCATGATCATGGCAGCGCAGCCACGATCCTTCTGGTCGATGCCAACCGTCAAAGCGTGGTCCTGGTGCGCCAACTCCGGGTTCCCGTGTTGCTGCAGGGCGACCCGGCCTACCTGATCGAAGCGGCAGCCGGGCTGCTGGACGGCGATACGCCGGAAGAGGCAATCTGCCGCGAGGCGCTGGAGGAAACCGGCTACCACGTCCAGGATGTTATGCATCTTTTCGATATCTACATGAGCCCGGGTGCCCTGACCGAGCTTACGAGTTTCTTCGTCGGCCATATCGACGCGTTGGAGAAGCGCGGCGACGGTGGCGGCCTTGCCGATGAAGGCGAGGACATCGAAGTTCTGGAAATCCCCTTCGATGAAGCCTTCGCGATGATCGCAAGCGGTGAGATCCGCGATGGCAAGACCATCATGCTATTGCAGTGGGCGAAGCTAAACCGGCAGCAGCTGTTTGCCTAAGCGATTGTTTTGTAAGCAAATAATATATTACGGATATTTCACTTTTTGATCCGGATCGGGTAGGCTAAAGCGCTGATGTCCTCATCATCGACATGGGCGCCCCATGACATCCTTCCAACCGGAAATTGCAACCGACGACGAGCAGCAGCGGGAGGGAGGATGGCTCTCCTTCCTGCGCCGCAACCGTCGCTACCTCTCGGCCGCCGGTACGCTATTGGTGATCGCGCTTTTCGGCTTTGCGATCTTTCATCTGACATCCGAAGTTCAATACGACGAAGTCGTCCAGGCCCTGGCGGACACCCGTTGGACCTCGGTTGCCGCTGCGGTATTTTTCACCGCACTGAGCTTCCTCGCACTCACCTTCTATGACGTCAGCGCGCTCGACTATGTCAGGCGGAAACTGCCTTACGCCGATGTGGCGCTGACGGCGGCTTCGGCCTATGCGGTCGGCAACACGGCCGGTTTCGGTGCCTTGAGCGGCGGCGCAATCCGCTATCGTTCCTATTCGCGTCTCGGCATCGAACCGGAGAACATCGCCCGGATCATCGCCTTCGTGACGCTCGCCTTCGGGCTCGGGCTTTTGACGGTGACCTGCCTCAGCCTGCTTGCCGTTGGCGAGTATGTGGCGCCGATGACGGGTCTTGATCCGCTGCTGTTGCGCCTGATCGCCGCCGTCATCCTTGGCGGCCTGTTCATCGTGTTTTTTCTCGCACGCGATGGCCGCGAGGTCACTCTTGGGCGGCTGACGCTGCGGCTGCCGGATTCACGCACCGTCTCGCGCCAGTTCCTGGTAACCGCACTGGATCTCGCCGCTTCGGCGACGGTGCTCTATGTGCTGCTGCCTGCCGGCACGATCGGCTGGCCGGCTTTTCTCGCTGTCTATTCGGTGGCCGTCGGCGTGGGCGTTCTCAGCCACGTGCCCGCGGGGCTGGGCGTCTTCGAGACGATCATCATCGCGACGCTCGGCCACAATGCCGATGTCGACACCATTCTGGGGGCGCTCGTCCTCTATCGCGTGATCTATCACGTGCTGCCGCTGGTGATCGCGATCGCCGTCGTCATCGGTATCGAACTCAAGCAACTCTCGGGCCATCCGGTTGCCTCAAGCGTGCGGCGCATCGGCGGCAGGATGACGCCGCTCCTGCTTGCGACGCTCGGCATCGTGCTTGCCATCATGCTGGTGCTTTCGAGTGTCACGCCGACGCCGGATGAAAATCTTGCGTTCCTAGAAAGCCTGCTGCCGCTGCCGATCGTCGAGGGCGCCCACTTCCTTGCAAGTCTTCTCGGCCTTGCGCTTGTGGTTGTCTCCCGCGGTCTTGCCCTGCGGCTGGACGGCGCCTGGTGGGCATCGATCGCGATCGCGATCGCAGCCCTTCTGCTGTCGCTGATCAAGGCGGTCGCCGTGGTCGAGGCGGGCATGCTCGCCTTCTTCCTGCTCGGGCTCATCGTCAGCCGGCGTCTGTTCGTGCGTCCGGCCTCGCTTTTCGGACAGGCGCTGACGGTGCCCTGGCTGACGGCACTCGGGGTCATCTGCCTCGGAGCGCTTGTCGTGTTGCTCTTTGTCTATCGCGATGTCGAATACAGCCATGAACTCTGGTGGCAGTTCGAGTTTTCCGCCGAGGCGCCGCGCGGGCTCCGTGCGTTTTTGGGCGTCACGATCGGCGCGAGCATGCTCGCGATCTGGAGCCTGATGCGTCCGGCCACGGGCGCGGCCGAGCCTGCCTCCGACGATGCGATGGAACGGGCGCTTTCGATCGTCGAGGCGCAGGACATGTCCGACGCCAATCTGGTGCGCATGGGCGACAAGAGCCTGTTGTTTTCCACCGATGGGCGCGCCTTCATCATGTATGGCCAGCGCGCCCGCTCGTGGATCGCGCTCTTCGATCCGGTCGGGCCGATCGATGCCTGGCCGGAACTGATCTGGCAATTCATCGAGAAAGCGCGCGCCGCCGGCTGCCGGGCCGTTTTCTATCAGGTTTCTCCCGAGGGCCTTGCCTACTATGCGGACGCTGGCTTGCGCGCCTTTCGGCTCGGGGAGTTGGCCCGCGTCGATCTCGGTCGCTTCGAGATGAAGGGCGGTAAATGGGCGAACCTGCGTCAGCAGGTGAGCCGCGCCCAGCGCGACGGCCTTGAGTTTCGCGTCGTGCAGCCCGCAGATGTTCCGGAACTCCTGGGCGAATTGACCGCTGTGTCCGATGCCTGGTTGGCTCATCACAACGCCAAGGAAAAGGGCTTCTCGCTCGGCGCGTTCGATCCTGACTATCTGGCCGAGCAACCGGTTGCGATCCTCACATGCGCCGGACGGATCGTCGCCTTCGCCAACATTCTTGTAACGGCGACGAAGGAAGAGGGGACCGTCGACCTGATGCGGTTCTCGCCCGATGCGCCGAAGGGCGCCATGGACTTCCTTTTTGCCCAGGTGATGGAATACTTGAAAGCGGAAGGCTTCCGGGCATTCAATCTGGGCATGGCGCCCTTGTCCGGCATGTCGACGCGCCAGATCGCCCCGGTCTGGGACCGGGCGGGCCGCACCTTCTTCGAACACGGCGAACGCTTCTACAATTTCAAAGGTCTGCGCGCGTTCAAGTCGAAGTTTCACCCGCAATGGCAACCGCGCTATCTTGTCGCCAGTGGCGGCATCAACCCGATCCTCGCCTTGATGGATGCGACATTCCTGATTGGTGGCGGTCTGAAGGGAGTGGTGAAGAAATGATCGGTGTCGCAAACCGCTGGAAATGCCTTGCCTCAGCGTCGCTGCTGCTGGCGGCCGCCGTTCTTCCTGCTTCGGCCGAGGATGCGCCGAAGACCTATGATACCGGGATGATCCCGTCGCCACGCATTCTCCTGCCAAAGGAAAAAGCGGCGGCACTCGTGGTGTTGCTGTCGGACGCCGGCGGCTGGACCGACAAAGAGCAGGCGATCGCCGAAACGCTTTCCGGTGACAAGACTGTCGTCATCGGTATCGATCTCAAGGCCTATCTCGCCTCGCTCGCCAAGGACGATGGTGATTGCATCTACATGGTCTCCGACATCGAATCGCTCAGCCAGCAGGTTCAACGTGCCGTTGGGACCGAGGCATACCAATTGCCCGTTGTCGCTGGTGTCGGCGCCGGAGGAGCGCTGGCGCTTGCCATCGCTGCCCAGACACCGCCCGCCACCATCGGCCAGACGCTCGCGATTGATCCGGAAGAGGGGATCGCGCTTGAAAAGCAGCTCTGCACGCCGGCCGAGAAGGTGAAGAAGGGCGACCGCATGGTCTATGGCCTCACCGACGGCCCGCTGCCCGATCCGGTCTCCGTCGTCTTTTCGCCGGCGGCGTCTGCGGACGGGCGCGCCCATGTGGCGGCACTCGTTGCAAAGCATTCGGATATCGAACAGGAAGACAGCGACGACGATGCCTACACGACGCTCTCGGACCATCTCTCGGATATCATCGACAGCGAGAGCGATGCCGGGAACCCCTTCGGCCTGCCGCTGACCGTGCTCGAAGCAAAGCCGACACGCGACACGATGGCGGTGATCTATTCGGGTGACGGCGGCTGGCGCGACATCGACAAGGAGGTCGGCGACGTCCTGCAGCGAGAGGGCGTTCCGGTCGTCGGCTTCGATTCCCTGCATTATTTCTGGTCGGAGCGCGACCCGCAGGCGACGGCCGACGATCTGGCCAAGGTGATGAGCTACTACCGCAAGCACTGGAACGTGCGCAATGTGCTTCTGATCGGCTATTCCTTCGGCGCCGACGTTCTGCCGCGCACCTTCAATCTGTTGCCGTCAGGCGAAAAGGCCCATGTCCGCCAGGTGACGTTGATGGCGCTGTCGCACATGGTCGACTACAAGGTCTCGGTGCTCGGTTGGCTGGGTGCCTCGGGCGATGGCAAAGGCGGTGACCCGCTCGATGACATCAAGAGCATCGACCCCACGCTGGTGCAATGCATCTACGGCACGGACGAAGAAGATGATGCCTGCCCCAAACTCAAGGGCACCGGCGTCGATGTCATCGCCATCGAGGGCGGCCATCATTTCGATGAAGATTATCCGGCGCTGACTAGGCGGGTGCTTGACGCGCTCGATCGAAGGCTGGCGTCGGCGAAGTAAGAGGATGGGCGTCCTCCTCTGAACTGCCGGGCAGAGGAGGGAGCCAAGCCTGCGAGGGCCGTTGTCAGGGGGAAATCAAGCCGCCGGCGAAACCAGCGTGCCCGTCGCTTCGCCCGCTCCAGTGCTCACCGCGCGGCCGCCTTCCATGCGCACCTTGCCTTCCGCCATGAGCCGAAGCGCCATCGGGTAGGTACGATGCTCGACGGTGAGAAGCCGAGCCGCAAGGCTTTCGGATGTATCGCTGGGGAGAACGGGTACGACCGCCTGGGCGACGATCGGGCCTTCGTCCATGCCTTCTGTGACGAAATGCACGGTACAGCCGGCGACCTTCATGCCGGCGTCGATTGCGCGCTGGTGCGTGTGCAAGCCCGGAAACAGCGGCAGCAGCGAGGGGTGGATGTTGAGGATCCGCCCTTCGTGGCGCTGGATGAAGGTTGCCGAGAGCAGGCGCATGTAGCCCGCAAGGCAAATGATGTCGGGTGACAGGCGGTCGAGTTCGGCGAGGATCGCCGCCTCGTGGGCATCCTTGCTGTCGAAATCCTTGCGCAGGAAGCATCTCGTCGCAATGCCGAGTGCCGCCGCCTTGGCAAGGCCACCGGCATCCGCCTTGTCGGAGATGACAGCGACGATCTCGGCCGGAAAGCCCGGCTCGGCCGCAGCCTTTGCGAGCGCCAGCATGTTGGAGCCGCCGCCCGAAATGAAGACGACGACGCGCTTCCTGGCTGACGTCACGTCGATCGTCATAGGGCGAGGCTGCCCTTGTAGATCGTGCCGGCTTCGCCTTCGGCGCGCGCGACCATGCGACCGAGCGAAAACACCGTTTCGCCCTCAGCCGAAAGCGCGGCCGAGACTTCGGCGGCCTTGTCGGCCGGGACGACGACGATCATGCCGACGCCGCAGTTGAAGGTGCGCAGCATCTCGTTGGCGGCAACGCCACCGGTTTGAGCGAGCCACGAGAACACCTTCGGCGCCTTGATGGCGTCGAGATCGATTTCGGCCGCAAGGTGCTTCGGCAGCACGCGCGGAATGTTCTCGGGGAAACCGCCGCCGGTGATATGGGCGATCGCCTTGATCGATCCGGTTTCGCGGATCACCTTGAGGAGCGGCTTCACATAGATGCGCGTCGGCGTCATCAGGAGATCGGCAAGCGTGCCTTCGCCGAAGGGGGCAGGCGCATCCCAGGCAAGGCCCGAAAGCGTGACGATCTTGCGCACCAGCGAATAGCCGTTGGAATGAACGCCGGAGGAGGCGAGACCGAGGATGACGTCGCCTTCTGCGATGTCGCCGGCCGGCAGCAACTGGCCACGCTCGGCGGCACCAACGGCAAAGCCGGCAAGGTCATAATCGCCGCCCGAATACATGCCCGGCATCTCGGCGGTTTCGCCGCCGATCAGCGCGCATCCGGCATCCCGGCAGCCGGCAGCGATGCCGGCCACGATCGCTGCGCCCTGGTCCGGGTCAAGCTTGCCGGTCGCGAAGTAGTCGAGGAAGAACAGCGGTTCGGCGCCCTGGACCACCAGGTCGTTGACGCACATGGCGACGAGGTCGATGCCGACGGTATCGTGCTTGTTGGCGTCGATAGCGATTTTCAGCTTGGTTCCGACGCCATCATTGGCAGCGACCAGAACCGGGTCGTTAAAGCCTGCGGCCTTCAGGTCGAAGAGGCCGCCGAAGCCGCCGATCTCGCCATCGGCACCGGGACGCCGGGTCGAGCGCACATGCGGCTTGATCTTCTCGACCATCAGGTTGCCGGCGTCGATATCCACGCCCGCGTCGCTATAGGTGAGGCCGTTCTTTCCCGACTGGCTCATGCTCGTTCTCCAAGGCTCGTCGTGCGACAGGTATTTTGCGGATGCGATTGGCACGAGAGCCAAGGGAGTGCAAGCCGACAGGCCGCGTTGGCGGCGTTTTTTCACCATTTTGCCCATATCCCACGGTCGAAGATGAGCAGCATGGTGCCAATCCGCGCTGGATAGCCCTGTCAGGCTTGACCGGTGCCTGCACCGCCCCCTATCTCCTTGCCAGGATTGTGATACGCAAAAGGCGCCTGCGGAGCGTCACGGGGAGCGTCATGAATATGAAGGTCAGCGGTTCCGGACTGCAGCGCCAGATTGTCTTCTGGTTGCTGGTGCTTGCCGCGTTCATTGCGTTTCTCATGGTGTTCAGCTCGATCCTGCTGCCGTTCCTGGCCGGCATGGCGCTCGCCTATTTCCTCGACCCAGTCGCCGACAGGCTGGAACGCTTCGGCCTCAGCCGGCTGATGGCGACCGTCGTGATCCTGGTCGGCTTCGTCGTGGTCTTCGTGCTGGCGCTGATGGTGATCATCCCGGTCATCGTCAGCCAGGCCTCCGACTTCATCGCCAACATTCCCGGCTACGCCTCGAAACTGCAGGTGCTCGTCAACGAGGCGCAGACACGGTTGATCCCGGATTGGCTCGCAAGCCAGATGCCCTCGATCAAGCAGAGCTCCGGCAAGCTGCTGGAGCAGGGCGCTGCCTTCGTCGGCACGCTCTTCCAGCAGATCTGGAACTCCGGCGTGGCGCTGCTTGACGTTATCTCGCTGCTGGTCGTCACCCCCGTCGTCGCGTTCTACCTGCTGCTTGACTGGGACCGGATGGTCGAGAAGGTCGACAGCTGGGTGCCGCGCGACTACATTTCCGATGTGCGCCAGATCGCGCGCGACATGAACACGACCATTGCCGGGTTCGTGCGCGGCCAAGGTTCGCTCTGCGTCATTCTCGGTCTCTATTATGGTATCGGCCTGTCCCTGGTCGGCCTCAATTTCGGTCTGCTGATCGGCCTCTTCGCCGGCATGATCAGCTTCATTCCCTATGTCGGATCTATGGTCGGCCTGGTTCTTGCCGTCGGTGTCGCTCTGGTCCAGTTCTGGCCGGACTATCTGTGGATCGGCCTTGTCCTTGCGATCTTCTTCAGCGGTCAGTTCATGGAGGGCAACATCCTCCAGCCGAAGCTGGTGGGCAAAAGTGTCGGCCTGCATCCCGTGTGGCTGATGTTTGCGCTGCTTGCCTTCGGTGCGCTCTTCGGCTTCGTCGGCTTGCTTGTGGCGGTGCCGGCGGCGGCAGCCATCGGCGTGCTTGTCCGCTTCGGCATCCAGCGGTACCTTGATAGCGATCTCTATCACGGGCACGGCAAGGCTGCGGAAAAGAAGGCGAAGGGCGATCAGGCCGCCTGATTTCCGACGATTGTCCCGAGTACAGCATGACAAAACGCCCATTCGAACAACTGCCTCTGGCTTTTGAACATGATCCCGCGACGGGTCGTGACGATCTGCTCGTCTCCGACCGGCTGAGCGCTGCGATTTCGATCGTCGATCATTGGCCGGACTGGCCGTCGCCGGTCGTCATTATCGCCGGCCCGGTCGGCTCCGGAAAATCACACCTTGCGAGCATCTGGAAGGAGCGGGCAGGCGCTGAAGTGATCCACCCGCTTTCCGGCTCCGATGCCGCCGTGATCGCCAGAGAAAAGCCGGTTCTGTTCGAGGACGCCGATCGCAGCGGCTTCGACGACACGGAACTCTTCCATGTCATCAACAGTGTGCGCCAGAACGGCACCGGCCTCCTGATGACCACGCGGATTTGGCCGATGTCCTGGCCGGTGACGCTGCCTGATCTGCGTTCCCGTCTGAAGGCGGCGACTGTCGTCGAGATCGGCGAACCGGACGACGAGTTGCTGACGCAGGTGCTGATCAAGCTCTTCGCCGATCGCCAGCTCTTCGTCGACGAGCGGCTCGTCGGCTACATCGTCCAGCGCATGGAGCGGTCGCTGGAGGCGGCGCAGACGATCGTCGAGCGCATCGACCTTCTGGCGCTCGCCCGCGGCACCAAGCTCACCCGCACGCTGGCCTCGGAAGTGCTCGAAGAGCTTGGAAATCAACGCCGGTCCGATTGACTGTCACAGAACCGTCGTCAAACTGTTATAGCCGGTGCAGCCGGAGCAATGGGATCTGATGAGCATGGATAACGCGATATCTGCGGTGAACGAAAACCACGCGTCAGTGGACGAGATCGATCTGTTGACCAGCCCGCAGCGCTTCATCAATCGCGAATTCTCCTGGCTGCAGTTCAATCGCCGTGTGCTTGAAGAGACGCTGAACACCGCGCATCCGCTGCTCGAGCGCGTCCGCTTCCTGTCGATCTCGGCGGCCAACCTCGACGAGTTCTTCATGGTGCGCGTCGCCGGTCTTGAAGGGCAGGTGCGCCAGGGGCTCTCCATGCGCTCGCCCGACGGCAAGACGCCGGTCGAGCAACTTGAAGACATTCTGAAGGAAATCGACAACCTGCAGATGGAGCAGCAGGCATCGCTTGCCGTGCTGCAGCAGTACCTCGCCAAGGAAGACATCCTGATCGTGCGCCCGGCGTCGCTGTCGGCGCAGGACAGGAGCTGGCTTGCCAACGAGTTCGACCAGTCGATCTTCCCGGTGCTGACGCCGCTGTCGATCGACCCGGCCCACCCGTTCCCGTTCATTCCGAACCTCGGCTTTTCCATGGGCCTGCAGCTTGTCAGCAAGACCGGCCGCGAGCCGATGACGGCGCTCCTGCGCCTGCCGGTGGCACTCGACCGCTTCATCCGGCTGCCGGACGCCAAGAACGTCATCCGTTACATCACGCTCGAAGACATGGTCAGCCAGTTCATCGACCGGCTGTTTCCCGGCTACGAGGTCAAGGGGTCCGGTACCTTCCGCATCATTCGCGACAGCGATATCGAAGTCGAGGAAGAGGCCGAAGATCTCGTGCGCTTCTTCGAGACGGCGCTGAAGCGCCGCCGCCGCGGTTCGGTGATCCGGATCGAAACCGATTCGGAGATGCCGGCGTCGCTGCGCCAGTTCGTCGTGCAGGAGCTCGGCGTCCCGGAAAACCGGATCGCCGTCCTGCCCGGACTGCTCGCACTCAACACTTTGTCCGAAATCACCAAGGCTCCACGCGACGATCTGCGTTTCGAGCCGTACAATCCGCGTTTCCCCGAGCGCGTGCGCGAGCACGCCGGCGACTGCTTGGCGGCGATCCGCGAGAAGGACATGGTGGTCCACCACCCCTACGAATCCTTCGACGTCGTCGTGCAGTTCCTGCTGCAGGCTGCGCGTGATCCTGAAGTCGTTGCCATCAAGCAGACGCTCTATCGGACGTCCAACGACAGCCCGATCGTGCGCGCGTTGATCGATGCGGCGGAAGCCGGCAAGTCGGTGACGGCGTTGGTCGAGCTCAAGGCCCGTTTCGACGAAGAGGCTAACATCCGCTGGGCGCGCGACCTTGAGCGCGCCGGCGTGCAGGTCGTCTTCGGCTTTATCGAACTGAAGACTCACGCCAAGATGTCGATGGTGGTCAGGCGCGAAGAGGGTAGGCTCAGGACCTACTGCCACCTCGGTACCGGCAACTATCACCCGGTGACTGCCAAGATCTACACGGACCTGTCGTTCTTCACCTGCAATCCCGTGATCGCCCACGACATGGCGAACATCTTCAACTTCATCACCGGCTACGGCGAACCGGAAGCGGGCATGAAACTGGCGGTCTCGCCGCATACGCTGCGACCACGCATCCTCAAGCACATCGAGGAAGAGATCGAGCATGCCAAGGCCGGGCGCCCGGCTTCGATCTGGATGAAGATGAATTCGCTGGTCGACCCGGAAATTATCGATGCGCTCTATAAGGCCAGCCGCTCCGGTGTCGAGATCGACCTTGTGGTGCGCGGCATCTGCTGCCTGCGTCCGCAGGTTCCGGGGCTATCGGACAACATCCGTGTCAAGTCCATCGTCGGTCGATTCCTCGAACATTCCCGCATATTCTGCTTTGGCAACGGACATGGGCTTCCATCGGAAAATGCCCTTGTCTATATCGGCTCGGCGGATATTATGCCGCGCAATCTGGACCGGCGGGTCGAGACGCTCGTGCCTCTCATCAACCGGACTGTGCACGAACAGGTTCTGTCGCAGATCATGCTGGGAAATCTCATCGACAACCAGCAGAGCTACGAAATTCTTCCTGATGGCACGTCGCGCCGGATGGAAGTCGGCAAGGATGCCGAGCCTTTCAACGCGCAGCACTATTTCATGACCAACCCCAGCCTCTCCGGCCGGGGCGAGGCCCTGAAGTCCAGCGCACCGAAGCTCATTGCCGGCTGGAAGAGCGGCTGGCGCAAATAAACTGGAATTGCATGGTCGAATCTGAAGCGCAGGGGCGTCTGCCCGGCATCCGCCCGGTTTCCGTTGTCGATATCGGTTCGAACTCCATTCGTCTTGTCGTCTATGAAGGCTTGAGCCGCTCGCCGGCCGTGCTGTTCAACGAAAAGGTGATGTGCGGTCTCGGCAAGGGTATCGACGCCACCGGTCGCATGGATGAAGAAAGCGTCGAGCGTGCGCTGCGGGCGCTGCATCGGTTTCACGCGCTTGCGCAACAGGCGCGGGCGACGCAGACCTACGTGCTTGCGACCGCGGCTGCGCGCGAGGCCAGCAATGGTCCGGCTTTCATCGCGAGGGCCGAGGCGATCCTCGGCCACAAGGTCCGCATCCTCACAGGCGAAGAAGAAGCCTACTATTCCGCCATGGGCATCGTCAGCGGTTACCATGACCCGGACGGTGTTGTCGGCGACCTCGGCGGCGGCTCTCTCGAACTGGTCGAGGTCAAGGGAACGAAGATCGGTACGGGCATCACCCTGCCGCTCGGCGGCATCCGCCTGTTCGAGCATAGCAACGGCTCGCTGGAGAAGGCGCGCACCTGGGTGCGCAAGTTCATGAAGAATTCGCCGGTGTTGAAGACCGGTACCGGGCGTACCTTTTATGCCGTCGGCGGCACCTGGCGCTCGATCGCCAAATTGCACATGGAAATCCGCGACTACCCACTGCACATGATGCAGGGCTACGAGATTTCCTATGACGAGGCGATGGCGCTTCTGCCTGAAGTGATCGAGCCGAAGAACATCAAGCCCTCGGCCTATGCGACGATCTCCAAGAGCCGTCGCAGCCTGCTGCCCTTCGGCGCGATCGCCATGCAGGAAGCACTCTCGATCATGAAGCCGGAGCGGATCTCGTTCTCGGCGCTCGGCGTGCGCGAAGGCTACCTGTTCTCGCTGCTCAACGATGAGGACCGCGCCCAGGATCCTCTGCTGTCGGCAGCAAACGAAATCGCCATCCTGCGTGCCCGTTCTCCGGAACATGCGCGCGAGCTTGCCGACTGGACCGGTCGCATGGTGCCGTTCTTCGGGATCGAAGAAACGGAAGAAGAAAGCCGTTACCGTCAGGCGGCCTGCCTGCTCGCCGATATCAGCTGGCGCGCGCACCCGGACTATCGCGGCCTGCAGGCGCTGAACATCATCGCGCACTCAACCTTTTCCGGGATTACCCATGCGGGCCGCGCCTATATCGCGCTTGCAAACTACTACCGCTTCGAGGGTCTCAACGACGACGGTGCCACGGGGGCGCTGACGGGCATTACCACGTCGCGCCTGCTGGAATTGGCCAAGCTGCTCGGCGGCCTGCTGCGGGTCGCTTATCTGTTCTCCGCGTCGATGCCGGGCGTTGCCCGAAACCTGACGTTCCGCAAGTCGTCCCAGCCGGACGTGGATCTCGAGATCGTCGTGCCCGCGGCGTATTCGGAGTTCGAGGGCGAACGGCTTGATGGCCGCTTGCAGCAACTTGGAAAACTCACCGGAAAGAAGCTCGCCTTCCACTTCGAAAGCTGAGCCGAGATCCGCTGGAATCAAGAAAAGGCGCGCAAGCTCAGGCTTGCGCGCCTTTTTGATTATTCGGCCTTCAGGAAATCGCCGACTTCGAGCAGCACGAACTCGTTGTCGTCGGCCTTGTCGAGCGCGCGACCGGCCGAGAACGGCAGGTTGTTGTCGTTGCCGACGATGATGTGGGTGTCATCGACGCGATCGACGTTCTCGATGGTGACGAAGGGCATGTCGTAAAAGCCCTCGCCGCCACCCTGGCGCTTCTTGTTATCCGGGTCGGCAATCTTGAGGAGATCGATATAGCCGATCTTGCGCACAGCCTCGCTGACATTGCTGTCGTCGAAGGCGATCTTGTAGATGCGCTTGACCTTGGAGCCGGTGGCAAAGCAATCCGGCTTCGGGTCCTTCGGATCGGCACAGGCCTTGTCGACGGTGCCGGCACCATTGTCGCGCTCGATCACCAGGGCTGTTTTGTCGTCGAGCATGTTGAAGTCGCCGATCGCTTCGCCGCCTTCGGCCAGCGGATACAGCCAGCTACGGCCGGTCCAGGCCTTGGTTGCCACGTCGAGTTCGATGACACGCAGCGCCGGGCGGCCGTCGGCCTGTTCCACGGTCTCGCTGTCGGTCCAGAGCGGGCCTTCGAGCAGGCCGTAGAGCTTGCTGCCGTCCTTGGAGAGCGCCATGCCTTCATAGCCGCCCGAGCGCTTCAGGTTGAAGGCGGGCGTCTTCTTCGACGGATCGGCTTGCAGCGTCAGCGTCGGGTTGTCGGGCGACATGACCGGCTTGCCATCGACCGTCGTCGAGATCACGTCCGTCAGCTTTCCGTCGAGATCGAACTTCAGGATGAAGGGTCCAAATTCTTCACCGACCCAGAAGCCGTCGGCAACCGGCTGGATCGATTCGACATCGAAGTCGGCGCCGGTGAGATAGCGTTTCTCGGACCCTTCCATGACGATCGGGAAGGGGGCCTTTTTGTGCGGGTCGGTCAGGAACAGCGTCTTCAGCGCCTCGACCTTGCCGGCGTCCCAGTCCATCTTGACATGGTGCAGCATCAGCATGGCGTCGGTGGAGTTCAGCTTGTTGCCGAAGCCGTTGTCGGAGAGGCTCCAGAAGGTGCCGTCTTCCATCGCCTTGATGCCGGAAAAGCCCTGCATCGGCTGGCCGTCGAAAGGCAGCGAGAGGCCGGTCAGGCGGACGCCATCCTTGCCGGGCACGGTGCCGAGCGCTTCAGCCCGTTTGCGGTCGGCCGTGGTGAACTTGCCGGAGGTCTTGAGATAGTCCGGTGCATCGGACGGAGCGGCGATGATCGTGTTTGCCGGCAGGATCGCGTGACCTTTCAGCGTGGCGGTGAAGGCCTTTTCCTCGGCCGAGGCCGCCATCGTCATCAAAAGGGAGAGCGCCGCGGTGGCGAGAAGTGTTTTCGTCATAGAAGTCACCATGGGTTGGAAGCCTCCTGCACGTCTCCTTGAATGACCCTCGGTTTAAGGACGGAGACATGCAGCGTTTCTAAGCGCTACAGCGACCGTTGCGCGTCCTGAGACGTGCGGCGCTGCAGACCGCAACCCGATAGGCGGCTTAAATGACGAAGGGGTGATGCTTGTCTGACAGACCGATGAAGCTTTGGTGACAGGCTCAGCCGGCAACGGCGAGGTTCGCCCACCGCCCTGGCGTCAAACCATAGGCCCGCTTGAAATGACGGGTGAAATGCGCCTGATCGGCAAAGCCGGTCTCAAGTGCCGCGCCCGCAAGGCTTTCGCCCTTGGCGATCATCTGGCGTGCGCGCTCCAGCCGGCGCATCAGCAGGTAACGGTGCGGGCTGGTGCCGAGCACCTTGCGGAATTGCCGCGCCAGCGTGAACCGGTCGAGGCCGCTGATCGCCTCCAGCTCAGGCGAGCCGACCGGACTGTCGAGATTGGCACGCAGGAAGTCGGTTGCGCGCAGGACGGCGATCTTGTCCGTCTTGCCGGATCTGATTTCGCCAGCGCCGGCGTGGCGGCAAAGTCCTTCGGCGATCCGTGCAAGGATGTCGTCGAGCGCCAGCTCGTCGATGCCATGGTCGAGATCGATCACCGCTTCGCCGATCGCCTGTCGCAGAGCCTCGTCACCGACGACGGGGGCGGCGACAAAGGGCAGGGAACCGCCTGCGGTATCGAGGGCGGCAAGCAAGCGCTCCGGCTGCAGGTACATCATCCGATAGCGCAGGCCGATATCGGTCCCGGCGCCGCCGTCGTGCACCTCGTCCGGATGGATGATGATGATGCTGCCGGGATTGCTGAACCGGCTCTCGCCGCGATACTGGAAGGTCTGCACGCCACCGAGCGTCACGCCGATCGCATAGGTGTCATGGCGATGCGGTTCGAAGAACTTTCCGTGTAGCCGAGCTTCGATACGCTCGATGCCCTCGATTGCCGGGGCAACCCGGATGCCGTCGCCGGGCGCGCCGCACAATCGTTCAAGATCGAGTGCGGCATCCTCCGATAATGCGTCTTCCGGCACGCCCTGTCGGGCTGAAATGGAGATGGCCGTCATGTTCGATACCAAATTTGCAATCGTCTTGCGCGAGGACCTGGCAACCTGGCAGAAGCTGAACGTCACCGCGTTCCTCGCCACCGGGATCGCCGGGCAGAAGCCCGACATCATCGGTGAAGATTACCGCGACGGCCACGGCAACGTCTACAACGCCTTGAGCATCCAGCCGATCATCGTGCTAGCCGCAGATGGGAAGACACTCGGCAACATTCAACGGCGGGCGATCGAAAGGGATGTGCGCGCATCGATCTATGTCGACGCGATGTTTGCGACCGGTCACGATAGCGCCAACCGCGCGGTCTTTGCCGAGACAAATCCGGACGATGCGATGGTCGCCGGTATCGCCATCCATGCGGACAAGAAGACGGTCGACAAGATCACAAAAGGCGCAAAACTGCACGGCTGAGGCAATTACCTTCCGGCGACGAAAATCATCTCGTCGGACGATCCGCCGTCGAAGCCGGTCCGTTGCCAGTCTTCGTAGAGATCGCGGTCGACGGACCATCAGCAGCTGAGGTCGTAGAGCGCGGCAAGGTCTGGATCGCGATGGTATCGATCTTTCATCTCTGCGCCGTCCCGCACCTATTCCGCGGGACTGGCCAAGGGGGCAGGGGCCGACACCGAACCTCCCACTCGCAACGCCAGCACGCCGAGTTTCTGGCCACGTCCCTTGACCGCGTGTTCGCCGAGATCCTCCACCCGGATATAGTGCGGCAGACGCATCTTGCGGGCGAGATCGGTCGAGATCAGCACCTGGTGGCCGAGCGTCTTGCAGAAACCTTCGAGCCGCGCGGTGGTGTTCACCGTATCGCCGAAATAGGTGATCTTGTGCCGATCAAGACCAATTTCCGCAGCAACGATGGTGCCGCCATGGAGGGCTGCGCGCAGGCGTGGAACTTCGCCGAACTCCTTTTGCCAACGGTGTGCATCCGCATCGATCGTTTCCAGAATGTCGAAGACGCAATGGATGCAGGCCGCATTGTTGGTGGCGCGATCGAAGGGCCAGGTAATGACGGCGGCATCTCCGACATAGTCGTCGATCGAGCCGCGATAGCGCAAAACAGGGTCAGCGATCGTAGAAAACAACTTGCCGAGATATTCCTGCATCCTGAGGTCGCCGTGTTTTTCCGCGTAGGAGGTCGAGCCGGCGAGGTCGACGAACAGGAAGACGCGCTCCTCCTGGACCGGATTGCGGTACCTGCCTGTCAGCAGGCTCAGAAAGACGTCGCGGCCCAACAGTTCGCGTACCCGGAGAATGAAGACCAGAGAGCCTGAAATGGCCAATGCGTAGAGCAGGACGGTCTTGGAAGGCATCATCGCCTCCATCCAGTAGTCGTCCCCCATGACGCCGCTCGTCTGCATGAGCAGACCGGCGACGGCGTAGCCGACGTCGAGCAGCACAAAGTAAATCGCCAGCGAAGCGACGAAGAAAACCGGCGTGGAGAAAGCATGGATCCGTCGATTGAGACGCCGGAAGATGACACGTCTCTCAAACGCGATAATCGGCAGGCACATGAACAGCGCGTAGGTCGCGCCGATCAGCGCGCCCTTGCCATAAAAGATCCATGCGTAGACCGCCCCGGCACCCGCGATGACGAGCAACAGGAGAAGTCCTTCGAAAGTGGAGAAGCGCCAACGCATGCGAAAAGCCCCGATAGCGGAAGTAGCGGCATCCGCGTCAGTCGGCCCGGTTTATCGCGCCGGCTGCACCCATTTCACCCCGCTCGAGACGATGGTGATCATGTTCCGCCCGGCTTTCAGCTAGAGCCGGATTCGGGCGGAAGCTTGGTTCCGCCCGAAAGCATTTTCATGGTGTCGCAGACGTGATCTAGACGTTGATCTCGACCGCTTCGATCTTCTTGTCGACAAAGCGCAACGCCACCTCGCCATTGATCAGCTTCAGCGCCGTCTCGCCGAAGAGCTCGCGCCGCCAGCCCTTGAGTGCGCCGACATCAGCCTTCTCGCCCTCGGCCGCAATCTTGTCGAGATCCTCGCTGTTGGCGATGATCTTGGCGGCGACCCCCTGCTTTTCGGCGATCAGCTTCAACAGGACCTTCAGCATCTCGCTCGCGGCTGCAGCACCTTCCGGCGTGTGGCTCTGACGCGGCAGCTTCGGAAGGTCGGTCTTCGGGATGGCGAGCGCCTCGTTGACGGCTTCGGCAACAGCCGCTCCGGCGCTAGAGCGCTCCCAGCCCTTCGGAATGGTTCTGAGCCGCGCCAGGGCTTCCGCGTCCTTCGGCTGCTGCTGCGCGATTTCGTAGATGGCGTCGTCCTTGAGGATGCGCCCGCGCGGCACGTTGCGGGCGCGTGCCTCGCGCTCGCGCCAGGCCGCGACCGTTTTCAGGACGGCGAGTTCGATCGGCTTCTTGACGCGCATCTTCAGCCGCTGCCAGGCGTCGTCGGGATGCAGGTCGTAGGTGTCCTGGGCCTCGAGGATCGCCATCTCTTCGGTCAGCCAGAGCGAACGCCCTTCGCGCTCGAGCTCAGCCGTCAGATGCTGGTAGATGTCCCGCAGGTGCGTCACGTCGGCAAGCGCATAGTCGAGCTGCTTGTCGGTCAGCGGCCTGCGGCTCCAGTCGGTGAAGCGCGACGACTTGTCGATCTGGGTGCCGGTGACGCGGCTGACGAGCTGGTCGTAGGAGACGCTGTCGCCGAAACCGCAGACCATGGCTGCGACCTGTGTGTCGAAGATCGGGTGCGGAATGAGGTTGCCGAGATGGAAAATGATCTCGATGTCCTGACGTGCGGCATGGAACACCTTGACGACATCCGTATTCGCCATCAGCGCGAAGAAGGGCGCAAGGTCGATACCCTTGGCCATCGGATCGACGATGACGGCAAGATCCGGGCTCGCCATCTGGATCAGGCAGAGCTCGGGCCAGAAGGTCGTCTCGCGCAGGAATTCAGTATCGATCGTAATATAATTTGAACGGGCCAGCTGCTGGCAGGCGGCCTCAAGGTCTGCGGTTGTTTCAATCATCAGATTTAAATCACTGTGGCGAAAATGCGGCTTGGCTTTCGTGTAGCCCGTTGCGGCATCTGTCACAATCGAAATTCTCAGACGATCTTGAAATAACCCGTCATGCCGGTCTTCTGATGTTCGATGATGTGGCAATGGATGACCCAATCGCCCAGATTGTCCGCCACAAGCGCCACTTCCGCTTGTTCGTCGGGCAAAAGCAGGATCGTATCGGTCGGCGGCGGCAGGAAGGTCCGCTTGTTGGAGCTGAGGATACGGAAGCTCAAGCCGTGCAGATGGATCGGATGGGCGTGCGGCGTCCGGTTGGCGATCTGAAGCACATAGCTCTTCCCGAGCTTCATCTCTTCGATTGGTGCAATCGGGTCGGGCGTGTCGCCCGGCCACGGCACCTTGTTGATCGCCCAGAACGTGTAGCCGAGCGAGCCGCATATGGAAGGTGTCGCCTTGTGCTCTGCCGTCGCCGAAAGGTCGACCGGCACGCGGGTAGCGACGGAAAGATCCGCCTCGGCGATCGGGTTGGCGGGCAGGGGGGCAACATCACGAAGATCGCGCTTCAGCGATGCCCCGACGGCCTTGAAGCGAGCGATGGTCCAGGGACGCGATCCGCGGAAATTGCCAAGCGCCACCGTCTGGCCTTCGCCGTCGGGCATGCGCAGCGCGAGATCTATGCGCTGGCCGGGGCCGAAGTCGTAGCGGTCAAGCGCGAAGGGCTTGTCGACCGGATTGCCGTCAAGCGCGATCACCATGGCTTGCGCGCCGTCGAGGCCGACCGTGTAGATGCGGGTGACGTCGGTGGCGGCGATCCGCACCCGCACCAGCCCGCCGGCTGGCGCGTCGTAAGTCGGTTCCTGCTCCCAGTTCGCGGTGCGCACGGTGCCGTAGGTGCCACCGCGGGCCGCGTCGCGTGGCTTGAACGGATCGATGAAGGCGCCGCCTGCGCCAAGGCGCCAGTCGCGCAGGTTGAGCACGACCTCGGCGTCGAAGGCCGGATCATCGGGGTTCTCGACAACGATGACGCCGGTGAGCCCGCTGCCCATCTGCGTCAGCGTATTGCAGTGCGGATGATACCAGAAGGTGCCGGCATCCGGTGGCGTGAACACGTAGTCGAAGCGGTCGCCGGGATAGACATAGGGCTGCGTCAGCTCGGGCACGCCATCCATGGCATTGGCGATCCTGAGGCCATGCCAATGCACCGTCGTCGGTTCGTCCAGCCGGTTGATGAGCCGCGCGGCGTAGGGCTCGCCCTTGCGCATGCGCAGGACCGGCGGCGTGCCCTCTGCCGGTGTATCTCCCAGGCCATAGGTCATCACCTTCGGCGTGATGGCGTCACCAGCGATTTTAGCCTGCGTGAACTGTGCCGTTAACAGTTGCGGATCGGGCGTTGCACTTGCGCGCGCGGCCATGCCCGCGCCGAATGCGAATGCACCCCCGAGGGCGGCGGAGCCTTGAAGGAAGGTGCGGCGACTGATGGCGGGCATTTCGGCAATCTCGACAGCTGGTGAGGTCGCCACCGGTTTAAACCTGATCGCCGAATTCAGCAATTCGATGCGTCGCGCGCATCTTGCCGCAGGGCGTTAGCGATCCTTGCGCTTGTGATTGTTGCCCGCCGCGAGCTTGTTGAAGAACGACGATGTACGCAAAAGGTTGCGGAACGGCATGGCGCGCGCGGCTGTCGGTACCGGTCCGCGCACAAACATGCGCTGCAGGGTGTAGAGCATGAACAGGAAGAGGATCGCCGCCGTGTAGATGAAGAGTGCCTGCGGCCCGAAGATTTCGAGCAGGAAGGATGCAAACAGCGGGCCGATGATCGCGCCCAGCGACCAGAAGAACAGCATGCCGGCGGATACCAGCGCATGTTGCCCCTCTGCCGCATGGTCGTTGGCATGGGCCGAGCAGAGCGAATAGAGCGGCATGGCAAACGCTCCGAACAGGAAGATGCCTGCAAAGTTCAGCCACTCGTCATTGCCCGCGCCAAAAGCGAGGAACAGGCCGGCAAGCAGCGAGCCGAAGGTGGCGATCAGGATGATCAGGCGGCGATCGATCCGGTCGGAATAGTGGCCGAGCGGATATTGCAACACGACGCCGCCGATGATGCCGGCGCTCATGAAGGTGGCAATCGCGGTCACCGAAAGGCCAATGCCTTGCGCGTAAATCGGCCCGAGCGAACGAAAGGCCGCGTTGGTGAGGCCAACCACGATGCAGCCGACGGTCGCAAGCGGCGAGATGTTCCAGAGTGCCTTGACGTCGAAGCGGATGGCCTCCGGCGCCACCGGGCTTGACCGGTCGGCAAAGGAGATCGGCACCAGCGACAGCGTCAACGCCATGGAGATGATGGCGAAGAGCTCGAAGCCGCCAAGCCCGATGCCGGGGATGACATATTGCGCCGCCGTGACGGAGCCGAGGTCAACGAGGCGATAGACGGAAAGCGTGCGCGCCCTGTTGGCATTGGTGACGCTGGCGTTGAGCCAGCTCTCCACCGTCGCAAACAGGCAGGCAAAACAGATGCCGGCCAGAAGCCGCATCAGGAACCACATCAGCGGATTGATGACGAGCACCATGGAGATCGCCGCGGCGGAAGCGATCGCCGCCATGGCCGAGAAGGTGCGGATGTGTCCGATCGAGCGCAGGATACGGGTGACATACACGCAGCCGAGCGCAAAGCCGATGTTGTAGCCGGCGCCGATCACGCCGATCAGCGATGTCGAGAAACCCTCTTCAAGAGCACGAAGCGAGATGAAGGTGCCCTGCAGACCGTTGCCGCCGATAAGAATGCCTGCGGTGACGAGAAGGGGGATGAGCGGTCGAATCTGAGACATGGGGCAGGCGACATCCGGAAATCGGCCGCGACTCGGGGGATCGTTGCGGGCCTTGAAATGTGTAGCGTCGCATTCTGCCGTCGGACAGCCCCGAATTGTGACGGTTGCCGTTCTTTTCGCGGCATTTCGGCTTGCTATCGCGCCCAGCGCTCTTGGACTGGCCGTCTCCATCGTTTACAACGCACTTCCATCGGGGCGGCAGCGGGCGCTGCAGCTTGACAAAGCCAACGCATCATGCGCTTTTCCGCCCGATTTTGACCATGTTGCCGCGCGCCGCTTTCGCGAGCTTGCGCGGCTCTTTGCAATTCCGGGATAAGACGATGCACCGTTACCGCAGCCACACCTGTGCCGCCCTCCGCAAGTCGGACGTCGGCTCCACCGTTCGCCTCTCCGGCTGGGTCCACCGCGTCCGCGACCATGGCGGCCTGCTCTTCATCGACCTGCGTGACCACTACGGCATCACCCAGGTCGTTGCCGATCCCGACAGCCCCGCCTTCAAGGCGGCCGAAACCGTTCGCGGCGAGTGGGTCGTGCGCATCGACGGTCTCGTCAAGGCGCGTATGGACGACACCGTCAACAAGGGCATGCCGACCGGTGAGATCGAACTCTACGCCCAGGAGATCGAAGTTCTCTCGGCTGCCAAGGAACTGCCGCTGCCGGTCTTCGGCGAGCCGGACTATCCGGAAGACGTGCGCCTGAAGTACCGCTTCCTCGACCTGCGCCGCGATACGCTGCACAAGAACATCGTCAAGCGCACCCAGATCATCTCGTCGATGCGCCGCCACATGGGCGAGGTCGGCTTCACCGAATACACGACCCCGATCCTGACGGCGTCCTCGCCGGAAGGTGCCCGCGACTTCCTCGTGCCGTCGCGTATCCACCCCGGCAGCTTCTACGCTCTGCCGCAGGCGCCGCAGCAGTACAAGCAGCTGCTGATGGTTGCCGGCTTCGACCGCTACTTCCAGATCGCGCCGTGCTTCCGCGATGAAGACCCGCGCGCGGACCGCCTGCCGGGCGAGTTCTACCAGCTCGATCTCGAAATGAGCTTCGTCGAGCAGGAAGACGTCTGGTCGACGATGGAGCCGGTCATCCGCGACATCTTCGTCGAGTTTGCCGATGGCAAGCCGGTGACCGAAAAGTTCCCGCGCATTCCTTACGACACCGCGATCCGCAAGTACGGCTCCGACAAGCCGGACCTGCGCAACCCGATCGAGATGCAGGCGGTCACCGAACACTTTGCCGGTTCCGGCTTCAAGGTCTTCGCCAACATGATCGCGTCGAACCCGAAGGTCGAAGTCTGGGCGATCCCGGCAAAGACCGGCGGCTCGCGTGCGTTCTGCGACCGCATGAACGCGTGGGCACAGAGCCAGGGCCAGCCGGGTCTCGGCTACATTTTCTGGCGCAAGGAAGGCGAAAAGCTCGAAGGCGCCGGCCCGCTCGCCAAGAACATCGGCGAGGAGCGCACGGATGCGATCCGCACGCAGCTCGGCCTCGATGACGGCGACGCCTGCTTCTTCGTCGCCGGTGATCCCGCGAAGTTCTACAAGTTCGCAGGCGAAGCCCGCACGCGCGCCGGCGAAGAACTGAACCTCGTCGACCGTGACCGCTTTGAATTCTGCTGGATCGTCGACTTCCCGTTCTACGAATGGCTGGAAGACGAAAAGAAGATCGACTTCGCCCACAACCCCTTCTCGATGCCGCAGGGCGGCCTCGAGGCGCTGAACACCGAAGATCCGCTGTCGCTCAAGGCC
>NZ_DASYHB010000168.1:0-26251 GCF_035999185.1 Ensifer sp.
AGCTTGGTGCGCTCGTGCTGCGGATTGTCGAAGAACTCGGCCGGCGAGTTCTGCTCGACGATCTGGCCCTGGTCCATGAAGATCACGCGGTTGGCGACCTGACGGGCGAAGCCCATTTCGTGGGTCACGCACAGCATGGTCATGCCTTCTTCGGCGAGCGACACCATGGTGTCGAGCACTTCCTTGACCATTTCCGGGTCGAGTGCCGAGGTCGGCTCATCGAACAAGAGGATCTTCGGCTTCATGCACAGCGAGCGGGCGATTGCCACGCGCTGCTGCTGACCGCCCGAAAGCTGGCCCGGATACTTGTTTGCCTGTTCCGGAATCTTGACGCGCTTCAGGAAGTGCATCGCGATTTCTTCAGCCTGCTTCTTCGGCATCTTGCGAACCCAGATCGGCGCAAGCGTGCAGTTTTCCAGGATCGTCAGATGCGGGAAGAGGTTGAAGTGCTGGAAGACCATGCCGACTTCGCGGCGCACTTCGTCGATCTTTTTGAGGTCGTTGGTGAGCTCGATGCCGTCGACGACGATCTTGCCCTTCTGGTGCTCTTCAAGGCGGTTGATGCAACGGATCATTGTCGACTTGCCGGAGCCCGACGGGCCGGCAATGACGATGCGCTCGCCCTGCTGAACATCGAGGTCGATGTCCTTCAAGACATGGAAAGCGCCGTACCACTTGTTCATGCCGGCGATCTTGACTGCTGATTTTGACATTTTCTCTCCTCCAGAAGTGTGCTTGGCTGGGCCGCGCGGAAGACCTCCTCCGCTTGCGGTTCTCGCGAACGGTCGATGGTGTTGGCTTATCGGCCCGGGATGGCGAACCTCGTTTCGAGCCCCTTGAAGACCCGCCCGAAGGCGGCGCCGATCAAGAGATAGATGGCACCCGCCATCAAGAACGTTTCGAATGGTGCATAGGTCTTGGCGACGAACACGCGGGCTGCACCGGTCATTTCCATGACCGTGACCGCGCTCGCGAGGGTCGAACCCTTCATGACGAGGATCAGTTCGTTGCCGATGCTTGGCAAGGCGGCGCGGTAGATTTGCGGCAGGACTACCTTGATCAACAGGACGTATTTTGCCAATCCGAGAGCTTTCCCGGCTTCCCACTGCCCTTTGGGCACCTGCCGGATTGCACCGGCGAGGACCTCAGCCGAATAGGCGGCCGAGTTGAGAGCGATCGTCAGGACGGCGCAGTAAACCGGGCTGCGGAGGATGGGCCAGAGGACGCTTTCGCGAACGGCCTCTAGCTGCCCAAGGCCGTAGTAGACAATGAAGAGCTGCACGAGAAGTGGGCTGCCACGGATGAAGAACGTGTAGGCAGACGCCGGAAGCCGCAAGCACCGTGAGGGAGAGGACAGAGCCAGGGCGACCGGCAGCGCGACCACCTGTCCCAAGAGGAAGCTCGCCAGCGTGATGATCAGTGTCAGAACGAAGCCGTTCTTGATGGCGATGAAAGCGGGAAGAAAAAGATCCAATGACATGGGACTACCGCAGATGAGTGGTCAGGCGCTGGTTGTAGGCATTGATGAACAGCGTCGAGACGCCGGTCACCAGCACATAGAGCGCCGCAGCCGTAAGGTAGAAGGCGAGGGGCTTGTGGGTGGCGCCGGCCGCGACAACGGATTTGCGCATCAATTCCTCAAGCCCGATGATCGAGACCAGGGCGCTTTCCTTCAGGATCACGAGCCACTGATTGCCGAGGCCCGGCAGGGCCCGGACCATCATCTGTGGCAGGACGACCAGCCGGAATGCTCCAGGCCGGCGAAGGCCAAGAGCGAGTGCCGCCTCCCATTGACCGGAGGACACCCCGACCAGTGCGCCGCGGACGATCTCCGTCAGATAGGCGGTCGAGACCACAGTCAGCGCGGCGATGCCGGCGGTAAGAGCATCCACTTCGACATAGCCGCCGAAAAGACCGGTCAATAGAACCGTGCCGCCGTAGAAGATCAGGAAGATGACCAGCAGTTCCGGCAGACCGCGAATGAGGCTGACGTAGCCGGCGATGACCTTGCGAACCGGGGCGGGTCCGTAGACCGCGGCCGGTGCAAGCACGACCGAAAAGATCAGTCCAAGGACAAAGCTTCCGACGGCGACGGAGAGGGTGACGACGAAGCCCTGCAGGAGCTGGGGGGAATACTGGATAACCGCTTCGATCATGACCCGGTCTCGCGTTGCTGGGAACCGACGTCTGCCGCCGATCCGCACTGGCTGGCGAGCGCGGCGAAGAAGTCTGCGGAGAAGCCGATCATTTGGTGGAACTGGTCGATGAGGATGTTCTCATCGGGAGAGTGCAACATTGCGCCATGGTGCGTGATGCCCGCACCGAAAAGCGTGGCGCCGAGCTGATGTGCGAAGGGGTGGGCTAGACCCGAGGCTGCCGAACTCGGCTGCAGGATGGCAGGCTGGCCGAACCACTTTTCCAGCAGGTCCGCCCCGAGCTTCACGGCCCAATGCGACGGATCGCTGCGAACACCCAAGACCTCGGCGTCGTGGACGATGAGTTCGATATCGTCAAAGCCGTTGTCGTCCAGGTGCAGCCGTACCAGTTCAGCGACAGCTTTGGGGTCCTGTCCAGGGACGAGACGAAAATCGAGCTTGGCGGTCGCGGTCGCGGGCAGAACCGTCTTCGTACCAGCTCCATCGTATCCGCCATGGATGCCGTTGACGTTGAGGCATGGTTCGAAGTTGAGGTGTTCGTAGAAGTTGGACGGTGTCACGGCGCCAAGAAGCCTTTGCGCCCCGGTTGCCGCCATCAAGTCTTCCAGCGGAAACGGAGGCGAGGCGGCAAGCTCTATAGCCGCTCGATCGGTCTCGGTGTTTTCGTAGAAGCCTTCGATCAGGACACGGCCGGCTGCATCGCGCATGGAAGCGACAGCGGAGGCCAGCCGCCATAGGGGATTATCGAATATGGCGCCGAGGCTGGAATGAAGATCCGCGCGTGCGGTCCGCACGCTCAGCTCGATCGCCAGAACCCCTTTGAAGCCCATGAGGATCACCGGTCGGCCGCGTGAATCGATCTCCCCGAATTCCCACCAGCAGAGGTCAGCTCGAAGATCCGGATAACGTTTCTCAAGGAAGCGTACGAGCGACGGACTGCCGATTTCCTCCTCGCCCTCGACAATCCAGATCAGGCGGAAGGGTAAGGGCCCAGCGTGTCTTTCCCGGAATAGGCGCCATCCGGCAAGGCGGCTGACGAATTCGCCCTTGTCATCTGCCGCGCCGCGGCCGAAGAGCGTGCCGTCGCGCTCAGTGAGGCTGAAGGGCGGCGCAGTCCAAAGATCGACGGGCTCTTCAGGCTGAACGTCGTAGTGGTTGTAGATCACCAGCGTGAAGGGGCCTTCACCGATTTCTCCGGTTACGAACGAACCGACGTCCCCTGGCTCGATCGCAGTTTGGAAGCCGGCGTCGGCGAGGAGGGCGGCAACCTTGTCGGCGCACGCATCGAGGCCTTCAACACGGGCGCTGACGGAGGGGATCGCGACGAGGTCGGTCAGGTCTCGCCTCGCTTCGATCTTGATATGGTCTGGAAGTGTCATCGTCCAATTCCTCTCGCGAGGAGGCGGGCTTGCTCGCCCCCTCGCGTGGTTCACGTTCGTCATTTCTTGGAAATGTCGTAGCCGAACCACTTTTCGGAGATCGTCTTGATTGTGCCGTCCGCGAGCATCTCCACCACGGCCTTGTCGACCTTGGCGGTGAGTTCCGTGTTGCCCTTGGCGATGGCTACGCCCTGTCCCTTGCCGAATTCAGGGAAATCCGCGCTGGTCAGGAGCGGGCCGGCATAGACCAGCTTGTCGGCGCCACGATCCTTCACAAGCGGCTCGAGCGCGGATCGCTCCATCAGGCCGGCATCGATACGTCCGGCGACAACGTCGTCGGCAATCTGGTCCGGCCGGTCATAGACGCGCACGTCCGCATCCGGGAAATGGGCGCGAACCACCTGCTCGTGGGTCGTTCCGGTCTGTACGCCGATCGCGACCTTCGCAAGCCTGTCCTGCAGATCTTTGGCGGATTTCGCCTCGGCAACCACGCTGCCGGCGGCAACGACAATCGCGTTCGGGGCGTCCGCGTAGGCGACGGAAAAGTCGACCTTCTGCGCCCGTTCCTCGTTGATTGAAACGCCCGAGATAACCAGGTTGAACTTACCGACCTGCAGGCCGGGCAGCAGCCCGTCATAGGCCTGGTTCTGCCATGTGCAATTCGCCTCGATGCGCTTGCAGATTTCGTTGCCGATCTCGCGGTCGAAACCGACGATCTCGCCGCCGGCATCGACGGATTCCCACGGCGGATAGTCTGCGCTCGTGCCGACCCGCAGCTCTTCTGCGCTGGCGACACTCGCTGCCAGCGAAAGTGTCATCACGGCAAGCAATCTCTTCATGTTCACTCCCTTTTCGTTATGAGACATTGCATTTTCCGGGCACTGGTCACGCGGCCGCGGTCTGATAGCCCTTCAGGAACTCAGACATGCGCTTCAGGCCTTCCTGAAGGGTGGTGCCGTTGTTGGTGAAGCCGATCCGGACATAACCCTCCATGTCCATCGCGCTACCAGGCGTCAGCATGACGCCGGTACGTTCCAGAAGCTGGATGCAGAATTCTTGCGAGGAAATGGGCAGATCGTACTTGAGAAGTGCTGTCGTGCCCGACTTCGGTTTGATCCACGAGATCAGCGGCTCGTTTTCGACCCAGTCGGAGAGCACGGCGAGGTTGGTGCGGGTGATCGAATGGCTGCGCGCAAGAATCTTGTCACGGTTCTCAAGCGCGATGGCAGCGAAATGATCGTCCAGCATGCCGACGCTGATCGTGTTGTAGTCGCGATGGACGGAGACCGCGTGGATCAATTCCACGGGAGCGACGATCCATCCGAGGCGCAGGCCAGCAAGCGCGAAGGTTTTGGACATGCTCGCGGTGCTGATGCCCTTTTCATAGAGGTCGGCGATCGAGGCGGTCATGCCGTCGCCTTCCTGGTCCGTACCGCGATAGACCTCGTCACACAGGATCCATGCGCCGCAGGCGCGGGCGATCTCGACGATCTTCTCCAGATAGGCGCGATCCATCAGCGAGCCCGTCGGATTGTTCGGATTGTTGATGGCGATGAGCTTCGTGCCCGGTGTTGCAAGGCGCTTCAGTTCGTCCAGGTCTGGCAGGAAGCCGGTCTTTTCCGTGAGCTTGAGGATCTGTACGTCGGCGCCGTAGCTTTCCGGGATCGAATAGTGCTGCTGGTAGGTCGGCAGGACCGAGATCACTCGGTCACCCGGCTCGACAAGGGTTGCGTGTACCAGGGCATTCGCGCCGATGGCGCCGTGCGTGATCACGACATTTTCTGCACCTTGCTTTTCATAAAGGCCGGCAACCAGCTTGCGGAGTCGTTCGCTGCCTTCGATGGCTCCGTAGGTCAGCTTCATGGGCAGAAGCTCGGAGAGGATGGTGTCGGTCTTGCCGGCCATCTCCAGTAGTTCGGCGACTGTCAGCGACTCGACGCAGGTCTCGGCGATGTTCCAGTCGCATATGTTTTCGTAGCGGTTCATCCAGATCTCGACGCCGAAATCACGAATCTTCATTGCCTATCTCCTGTCCTGTCTTGAAATTGGTTAGGCCCGCGCTGCGGAAAGCAGCGCGCTGGCGGTTGCGATGTCTTCGAGCCCGAGCCCGATCGAACGGAAGAATGCGGGCCGGTCAGTGTCCCGGGCGGGTGCTCTGCCCGACAACAGTTCGGGCAGGTCGCCAACAAGGCGATCTGTGCTCCAGTGGCCATTTTCTGCGGCAAGTTTCATTTCACCTGCTGCAGCCGGCGTGGTGGCCCGATAGTCGCAATAGACCTCGAACCGATTGAGCGTGTCGGGGGCAATCTCGTGGGCGTTGGCGACGTTGGTGCTGATGGATGTGACGAGTACGCCCGCGCCGATTTTCGACGCGTCGATGACCGGGGTGCCGGATGAGGTGCATAGCATAACGACGTCGGCGCCGGCCGCGGCCGTATCGGTATAGGTGGATGTCGTCACCGGGCAGCCAGATTCGAGCTGCACCGGAAGACCGTGCCGGGTGGCAACATCCGGAGAGCACAGACGAATTTCCTGCCACGGACGGATCGATGCAGCATGCCGAAGATGTGCGAGCCCGATTTCGCCCGTGCCGATGATCGTCAGGATCTTTGCCTCCTTCGAAGCCAGCAGATCGGCTGCAATCGCGGTGGTCGCCGCCGTTCTTTCGGTCGTCAGGCGTTTGGCATCACACAGGAGCAGCGGCTTACCAGTCTCCATGGACATCAGGAGTGTCCAGGCGGTAACCGTCGGCCCATTGGCGCCTGGAATATAGGGGGACAGCTTGGTGCCAAAGACACCATCGCTGCCGAGAACCCCCGGATAGGTGATGAAGTCACCGCCCCCGGCCGGGAACAGGCTCAACGTCTGTGGCGGTTGCACAGCCTGTCCATCGGCAAGTGCGATGAACATGCGCTCCAGGGCTGCGCGCACATCTGTGCGGGGCAACAGTCGAGTGATATCTTCGTCGTTGAGTACAACCAATTTCTGCATTGTGACGATCCCAAAAAGGCGTGCGAAGTCACGCTGCATGGACGCCAAAGCCTTGGCTCCCCATGCAGGGCAAGACGCACAGAAATGTGTTGAGCTGTGAAAGCCGGTAGTCTAGAAGGACCATATGAGCAATATATTGCACAGTCAAGACCGGGCCGATGTATTGGCCCACGTTTCCGGAAACCTCCGCCGATTGAGGCTCGCGTCCGGTTTGAGCCAGACAGCATTGGCAGATGCCTCCGGTATCAGCCGGCGGATGATCGTGGCGGTCGAGGCTGGCGACGCAAACATCAGCCTTTCCAGCCTCGATAAATTGGCAACAGCGATGGGCGTGGACTTCGTAGAACTGGTGCGCGATCCGTCACGAGAGACGCGCACGGAGATTAACGAGATCACCTGGCGCGGCAGTCAACCAGCAAGTTCCGCCATGCTGCTAGGCTCGGCGCCTGCTTCGCGGGAAACGCAGATGTGGCTATGGAGCCTCGGCCCGGGCGAAAGCTACGTGGCAGAGCCAGACCCTGAAGGATGGCACGAGATGCTTTTCGTCGTCGAAGGGGTGCTGCGTTTGGTTCGATCGGGCGAGGCGCAGGATTATGGCGCGGGCGAGTTTGTCACCTACAGCACTGCCCAGGACTATTCGTACTGCAACGTCGGAAAGGAGATCGTCCGGTTCGTCCGCAACGTCGTCTCGTAGATCGAAATGCCGCCCGACGGGGTATTGTGCGCGGCTCCGGACATGGATTTCTCGAATGGCCCCAGTGAAAAAGTTCAACTATCCCGTTTGGACGATGGTCGTTCGAGAAAAGTCCGGTGGACCGACGTTGCAGGAGCAATTGTTCATCCAACTGCGCCGGCTGATCGTCAACGGACAACTCGCGCGCGGCGCGCGTTTGCCGGCCAGCCGGTCGATGGCGACCGATCTCGGGATTTCGAGAAACACGGTCAACCTGGCTTATGATCGCCTGGCGGCCGAGGGGTACATAAAGCGTCGTCCGAGTTCCGGCTTCTACGTGGAAGAGAGCCTTCCTGAAGATTCGGTTCGGTCAGGAGGAGACAGGGACCAGCTGCCTTCGAGTTTACCTGTTGCGCTGTCGGCGCGGGGAAGGGAGGCCTCGGTGCGGCATTGGAGCTGGTCGCGCCAGGACAAGTTTGATCTCAGTCCTGGCATGCCGGCGCTGGACATCTTTCCCTATAAGCAGTTCGGAAAGATTGCCGCCAACTATTGGCGACGCTTCGCGGTTTCTGATCTCGGCTATGGCGAAGGCGGCGGTCTGGCGGCGCTTCGCCAACAACTTGCCATCTATCTCAGCGAGGCGCGCGGTATCCGATGCGAGGCTGACCAGATTATCGTCGTAGGAAGCACGCTCCAGGCAGCCAATCTCGTCGCGCATGTTCTTCTCGACGCCGGTGACGTCGTCGGCGTGGAGGATCCGGCCTACGCGACGCTGTTGTCCACCCTGCGTTCGGCTGGGCTTCGGCTCACACCCGTGCCCGTTTCTCGTGACGGACTGAACGTTGACGACATCGTGCATCGTGCCGCGGATGCCCGGATGCCCGGATGATCTTGGTTTCGCCGGTCGGTCAGTTTCCCGCGGGTGCAACCATGTCGGAATCGGCGATTGAACGGCTTCTCGTCTGGGCCAATACGTCGGAGCGCTGGATATTCGAGGACGACTTCAACAGCGAGATCCGATGGCGCGGTACGCCGCTCGTGCCGCTCGCCGCGCGCAAGGGCGGCGAACGGGTCATCCATGTCAGCTCCTTCAATCGCGTGCTTGCCCCAGGCCTGCGGCTTGCTTACCTCGTCGTACCGCGCGAGTTGATCCCCGCCTTCACGGCGGTGCAGGACAGTCTTTCCTGTTATGCCCCGCTTACCCACCAGCACACGGTCGCGGATTTCATGGCGAGCGGAGAACTCGCGTCTCATATCCGGCGTACCCGCGCCGTCTACAGGGATCGCGCCATCGCAATGATGACGGCCCTAAGAGAGAAGCTCGGTGACATTTTTGACGTGCCGACACTGGACGCCGGGCTTCATTTGACGCTTACCGCACGTGAGCCCTTGGACGATGTCGAGCTTTCACGGCTCTTGCGCGGAGCATGGGTCGATACGCCACCGCTTTCTTCCTATTGCGTTGATCGGAAAGATCTCTTTGGTCTTGTCGCAGGATTTGGCAACCTCTCCCCCGAGCGGTTGGGCGGGGCGGTCCAGCGGATGGAGCTTGTCACAAGGCGGTTTCTGGACCGAGCCGACAAGTCCTCCTGAAACGCAATCCGGTACCATGAGTTTATATGAATTGGTACTTTAGCTTGCTCTGCTTCCGAGCCATCCTTTGTTCCAGAAGGTAGGTTCTGGAGGGAGGCCAGAATGCAAGTCCGATCCAAAGACATGACCAGATAGTCGCGCTCACCAGCATCCCGGAGCAGCTATGTGCTGCTGGCCTTGAACACTGGTCGCCGCTCGCGACACCTCATTTGCAGCCGCCCGCTTGAGGCAGCTGCCCATGTTCCCATGCCCAAAAACCGCAGCCTTATGACAAGGAAGGTCTCATGAAAAAGATCATCGCATTCGCCTTCGCCGGCCTTCTGCTCGGCGCAACGTCGTCGCAGGCCGCCACGCTGAAAGTGGCAAGCGACTGCACCTATCCCCCGTTCGGATATCAGGACGCCAACGGTGAAATCAAAGGCTTCGACGTCGATGTCGCGCTTGCCGTCGGCAAGCAGATTGGCAGCGAGGTCGAAATCATCTGCCAGGCCTGGGATGGCATGATCCCTGGCCTGCTCGCCGGCAAGTACGACCTGATCTCCGCATCGATGTCCATCACCGAGGAGCGACTGCAGAGCATCAACTTCTCCGTTCCCTACCGCTCGTCGGCCGCCCGGTTCGTCGGACTCAACACCTCGGATGCCAAGCCGGTGACGGATGGGGGAGAGCCGAACCCGGAAGGCGTTGCCGGTAAGACCATCGGCCTCCAGCGCTCATCGACCTATGCGAAGTATATCGCAGAGAAGTATCCGCAGGCGACCGTGTCCGAATATGACAAGGTCGATAACATGATCCTCGATCTTCAGGCAGGTCGAGTCGATCTCATTTTTGCTGGTCCGATCAAGCTCGACAACGATTTCCTCAGCAAGCCGGAAGGCAAGGACTACGGTTTCGTCGGCCCCGAAATCGACGATGTATCCTACTTCGGCCCCGGTATCGGTATCGGCATCCGCAAGGCCGACGAAGATCTTCTGAAGAAGGTCGACGGTGCGCTGACCGCCATGTTCAAGGATGGCAACTTCAAGGCGATCAACGACAAGTACTGGTCGTTCAGCGTCCTTCCGGTCTCCGCAAGGTAATCCGCCACGACAACCGGACGGGGCCGTTTGACGGCTCCGTCTTTCTATGGAGACGACCATGGACCTGTTGCAAGGATGGGGCGACGAGATCGCTCACGGCACCCTTTTGACCATGAAAGTGGCAGTGCTCTCGCTGCTCGTCGGCCTGTGTTGGGGCATGCTGGGCGCGTTGGCACAGATGTCACCGAACCGGACTGTGGCCTCCCTTGGCCGTGGCTTCAGCCTTGTGATGCGAGGAACCCCCGAACTGCTGGTCATCCTGATCGTGTACTTCGGCGGGACGGTGGCGCTGACGAAAGCGGTCAACCTCTTCGTTGCGGATTTCGGCTTCGTCGAGGTGCCGCCTCTCCAGGCTGGCGTCTTCGCGCTCAGCCTCGTCTTCGGTGGCTATGCCGCCGAAGTCCTGCGCGGTGCGTGGCAATCCGTTCCGACCGGCGTAATCGAGGCGGGGCATTCGCTTGGCCTCGGGTGGTTCGTCATGTTCGTCAAGATCCGTCTGCCGCTACTCATGCGCTTTGCATTGCCAGGTCTCGGCAACAACTGGATTTCGCTGATCAAGGATACCTCGCTGATCTCGATCGTCGGTTTGCATGAACTGATGGGCCTATCGCAAATGGCCACCTCGGTCACCCGCCAGCCCTTCACCTTCTATATGACTGCCGCCCTGATCTATCTGGCTCTGACATTGGCAAATACGCGCCTCATCGCCTGGTTCGAAGGCCGCTTGATGCGCGGCGAAGGGAGGTCCGCAGCATGAACTGGTCGCTGATGTTGGAGAGCATTCCGGCGCTGCTCTACGGTGTGCTCGCCACGGTGCAATTGCTCGTTTTGACCCTTGTTTGTGGAGGTCTGCTCGCCTTGCCGCTTGGCATCGTCGCCGCCAATGGCCGCCCGATGTCCCGGCTCCCGGTGATGGGCTACATCACCTTCTTCCGTGGAACGCCGCTGCTGGTGCAGGTTTTCCTGGTCTACTACGGATTGTCGCAGTTTCAGATCGTTCGCAGCAGCATCTTCTGGCCAGTCCTGCGCGAAGCCTGGTTCTGCGCGCTGCTGACGCTCGCGCTCCATACCGCAGCCTACACCGCGAACATCCTGCGCGGCGCCATTCTCGCAATCCCGGCCGGTCAGAAGGAGGCGGCCGTCGCCTTGGGCATGCGCCCCTTGCTGATCTACCGGTTCGTCATTCTTCCCCAGGCGCTGCGGATCGGCATGCCGGCCTATGGCAACGAAATGATCAGCATGATGAAGGCGACCTCCCTCGCCAGCACAATCACGATTATGGAGCTCACAGGCACGGCAAATACGATCGTCGCCCGGACCTATGCTCCCTACGAAGTCTTTGTCTCCGCTGCGCTCATCTATCTCTGCGTCGCCTGGATGCTCTCGCGGCTGGTGAGGGCGATCGAGGCTCGACTCTCCCGCCACATGCGCCCGGCCGTAGAGGCACAAAACAATCTGAGGAGGGTACCCGCCCATGCTTGACCAACCGCTCCACCTTTTTTCCAGCTTCGCCAACGAGATTGCCGATGTTGCGCGGCAGATCGTGCGCACTGCTGCGGCTGGCCCGCGCCGACCCGTTGCGAAATCGGATTCGAGCCCTGTGACGGAAACTGACCGGGCAGTGGAGCAGTCGCTCCGCGAACGCATCGCCGACCGCTTTCCCGACCATGGAGTGCTCGGGGAGGAATTTGGCGCCGAGGGTTTGGGGCAAGAATTCGTCTGGGTCATCGATCCTATTGACGGCACCAAGGCTTTCGTCGGCGGACTTGCGGTCTATGGCACGTTGATTTCATTGACACATGGCGGGACGCCGGTCCTTGGACTGATCGACAATCCTGTCACCGGCGACCGCTGGCTGGGACTGTCAGGGCGCGCGACGACCCTCAACGGTGTTGCCGTCCGGACCGCACCGACTTCTCTCCTATCGGAAGCGTTCATGGCCAACGGCAACCCGGAACCGTTCCGGCAAAGCGAGAAGGATAGCGTTGAGCGCCTGCGCCAATCTACGCGATGGTGCGTCTATGGTGGGAGCTGCATGGCCTATGGCCGTGTCGCGGACGGTAGCATCGACATCAGCATCGACGGAGGGCTCGACCCCTACGATTATTGCGCCCTTGTCCCGGTGGTGATGGGCGCGGGCGGCTGTATCACGGACTGGCAGGGTCGGCCGCTCACGCTGACCTCCGGAAATCTCTGCCTTGCAGCCGCCAACGAAGTCTTGCATCGCCAGGTCCTCGAAACGCTGAATTGATCAGCTCTGACGGGATGTGGGGCTGCAATAGACGGCCTGGTCGACGTTTTCGCGCGCCAGGGTCTCCGCCAACAGGAACACTTCGTAGACGCCGCCGCGGGCCTTGGTCGAGCCAGCGACGGGGAGGTGGCTGTCAGCCTTGATGAACACATTTCCGAATTCCCGCGTGCCGTAGCCGAGCGCATCGCGGATGACCGCGATTGGACCACGCGCCGACATTGCCGGAAGCGAGAGGTTCAACTCACAATTTTCAGTCCGATGACGCCTGAAAGGATGAGGCCGATGCAGAGCAATCGTGCCAACCCGACCGGATCACCGAAAGCAATCATTCCAACGATCGCGGTTCCTGCAGCTCCGATACCTGTCCAGACTGCGTAGCCTGTCCCCACCGGCAGTGAACGCAGAGAGAGCGACAACAGCACGACGCTGGACAGGCCGCTCGCGATGGTCACAAGTGCTGGGAGGGCTCGAGTGAAGCCATCGGAAGATTTCATTGCGACCGCGAAGACGATCTCGAGAGCGCCTGCGAGGACGAGCATGCTCCATGCCATAATGATGTCCTTTGGAAGGGCGACAAAGCGCGGCGGGCGCTGACAAGGGGGACGCCCTTTCCAGCACCCGCAGAATCCTTGTTAAGCGGCCTTGGTCGCAGCCAAGGGCGTGGAGCGGAACGACACGCCAAATCGATTGAAGGCGTTCATCAAGCCGATCGCGTAGGTGAGATCCGCAAGTTCCTTGTCGTTGAATGCGCTGGCCGCAGCCGCATATTCGGCGTCAGGGGCACCCGTTTCGCAAATGCGGGTAACGGTCTCCGCCCAGGCGAGGGCTGCGCGCTCACGGTTTGTGAAAAGCGTTCCCGCATCTCGCCATACCCCGACAAGAGCGAGCTTCTCGACTTCGACGCCTTCCTTGATCAGGTCGCGCGTGTGCATATCGATGCAATAGGCGCAGCCATTAATCTGAGACACACGGAGATTGACGAGATCGACAAGGCCCTTCGGCAAACTGCCCTTCTGCAGTGTCATGTAGACTCCGCCGAACGCTTTGTAACCCTCCGGTGAAACCTCTGCATACTTGATACGATTGCTCATAACCAACGATCCTTCCATTTCTTGATGAAGCGGAAGGTCGCGCTTGTTGGCCCAGACTAGAAGGTCCAAGAATGGTGTTGCGACCTAGACCATAAGTCAGGCATCCAAAAGCTTGCTGATCCGGATACCAAGTTCTTCCGCCATCGACCGCGACGTTACATTGGTAAAGTTGACAAGAATGGCTGACATCCGATTTCCCTCGAACGTCCAGTCCGACAGCGCTTCCGCATAGAGTCCATCAGCCCGCATTCGTGAGACGAGCTCGTGGTCGGGTACATCCGGTACACGCAGGATCAGGTGCATGCCTCCGGGTTGCGGATCGATCCGCACCTTTCTCTCGCCGAGTGCAAGCTCGAGTCCGGCTATAGTCGCCTCCCGGCGCTCCGAATACAGCCGCCGCATGCGCTGAATGTGTCGCGCGAAATGGCCCTCCTTCATGAAGTCCGAAACAATGGCTTGAGTGAACCAAGGGCTTCCGCCGGAAAGGTCACCTGCGACGCGTTCGAATGTTTCGACCTGGGCCTCCGGCACTACGAGGTAGGAGAGCCTAATCGCCGGGAACAGGACCTTGCTGAAAGTCCCTGTGTAAACGACCCGCCCATCCCTATCGAGGCTCTTTAGAGCAGGAAGCGGACGGCTGACATAACGGTACTCGCCGTCATAGTCGTCCTCGACGATCCAAGCCTTGGTTTCCGATGCCCAGTTCAGCAGCGCGAGGCGCCTGGGAAGCGACAGCGACATCGAGAGGGGGCTCTGGTGTGCGGGGGTGACGACTGCCGCACGCGCCCGTGGAGCAGCTTTGATACCATTTTGAACTATCATTCCGTCCCCATCGACGGCGACCGGAACCGGAGCGATTTTCATGTGCTCGAGGATTCGTCTGGTCGGAGGATAACCAGGGCTCTCAAGCCATACGTTGTCCCCGGCGTTCAACAGAGAGTGGGACACAAGCTCGATCGAATGCCTGTATCCACCGGTGACGAAGACCTGCTCGGGAGAGCAGTCGATCCCGCGCGAAACCTGCAAATACGCGGCAAGTTGGGTGCGCAGGGTGGATAGGCCACGGACATCTGGATGGACCATGTCTTCTGGCTGCATGGCGCGAGCCAGGCGTGCGCCCAATCTCGCCCATATCTTTCGGGGAAAGGCATCCAAGGCTGGAAGCCCCATTTGAAAAGGCAGAACGGTGTCGGGCCGATAGGTTATTGGAGCGAGGAGCGGGTCAAAGCTTCGAGCTGGAGGTGGCCTGGTCCGCTGTGGCTTGATATCCGGAGAAACGATGGTCCCTGCCTGGCCGCGGGGCAGGATGTATCCTTCAGCCGCCAACAAGGAGTAGGCCGATTCTACCGTGCCTCTTGCCAGTCCCAGTTCCTTCGCCAGGGCGCGGGCGGCGGGTATCCGATCCCCGGGCTTGAGGACGCCCTCCGAGAACGCATTCAGGAACCGGTCGTATATTTGCCAATAATAAGGTTTGTCGGCGTTCGGATCCGGCGGCGAGATATAGCTTTTCCGAATATCGGCCATCTCCATATCCCTCGTCCGTGTTGCGTACGCGAACCCTACTATGGCCCACACGCAAACACCATTCTTGGATCTGTGTAATGAGCCACGTCGGCGGTAAACCACGGCCAGAATCCTGCGTCAAACCGTTGGCGTGGCCAACTCCAGGGACGAGCGATGAAGACGATTTTACATGTGAGCTGCAGCCCGCGAGGCAAGGCCGCCGAGAGCTACCGGCTCTCTCAGGAAATCATAATGGCCTTGCAGGCAAGCTTGGCCGGCGCAAGCGTGATCGAACGTGTCCTTGGAGATGGCTCCCTTCAGCACATCGACAACGACTACGCCCTCTCTCAGTCATCTCGGCAGGACGTCTCCCGGGAGGGAACCATGGCGGTGTCGGAGCTGCTGGTCCGAGAGCTTGAAGGCGCGGATTGCCTGGTCATTAGCACGCCGATGCACAACCTTACTGTTCCAGCCTCGCTGAAGGCATGGCTCGATCATGTCGTTCGGGCTCGCAGAACCTTCACAATCGGCGCAGGTGGTAAGGTCGGCATGCTCAGTGATCGTCCTGTATACATGGCCGTGGCCTCCGGCGGACGGTTCTCTGGGGAACAGGCCCGCCAACCAGATTTCCTCACTCCCTATCTGATGACGATCCTTGGCACCATCGGCCTTCACGATCTGACGTACTTCTCCGTCCAGGGAACAGGGGCCAGCCCGGAGCACGTCGCGATGACGAGGACGCAGACGTCAGTTGAGATCAAGGAGCACTTTGCTTCGCTCCTCGCGAATAGCTCGGAGGAGCGTCTGAACCAGCCACCGTACGCCACCGTGACCGAGCTTATTCGGGCGGTTTAACCAGGAGGATGACCGTGGCCAGTCAAATGACGGCAGGATCTATCGAGGACTTTGCAGGTGATCGTCGCTTGGCGGAGCAACTAGCCTTCATTCTCGAAGTCGAAAAGCTCAAGAACGTTTTGCGCAGAACTCCCTTGCTGGATCGCTCGCGCGTCGAGAACGACGCGGAACACACGTGGCAGGTGGCGCTGATGGCAATGGTGCTATCCGAGTATTCCGACCGGAGTATCGATCTACCACGCGTCATCAAGATGCTGCTCATCCACGATATTGTCGAGATCGACGCCGGCGATACCTTTGCCTTCGACAAGGTTGCTGGGACAAGCCAGATCGAACGGGAAACCAGAGCTGCCAAACGAATCTTCGAGTTGTTGCCCCAAGATCAGGCGTTGGAATTTCGGTCGCTCTGGGACGAATTCGAGGCGAAGGTTTCGCCTGAATCCCTGTTTGCCAATGCCATGGATCGCTTGCAGCCAATGCTGCACAGCTACTTTACAGGTGGCGAAAACTGGCAGTCAGCCAGTGTCACGTCGTTCGATGTGGAGCGCCGTATGCAACCCGTCGCGGCCGCTTCAGGCACCTTGGGCCACCTCGTTTCAAGGCTCGTAAATTCTGCCATCGAAATGGGAATCCTCACCCCTTGCAGCGACGGGAAGATCGCATCGGAGGTACATCCACCGGTCAATGGGCGGAGGCAGACGTGTTGAACTCGAACACAGATATGAAACCTGGTATCGAACCGACGGTCTACGTAATCGATGACGCAGCGAGCGTGCGGAATGCCCTGCTCGAGCTTTTTGCCGTGACTAACGTAAGGGCGGCGGCTTTTGCGAGCGGAACGGAATTCTTTGAAACCGTTGATGCAGACAGTGCCGGTTGCGTCGTCGTGGATCTTCAGATGCCTCATGAGACTGGTCTCGATGTGCAACGCCGATTGGCTTCTCTTGGCAACAATATGCCCGTAATTTTCATCTCAGGGCACGCAGACGTCCCGTCCAGTGTGACGGCGCTCAAGGCAGGTGCCATCGATTTCATCATGAAGCCGTTTGCAATTCAGGATCTGCTCGACGCAGTTGACCGTGCAATGGAGTTGGATGGCGAGCGCCGCCAAGCGGGTGGGGGCCAAGATCAGGTTCGAGCGCTGGCTAACCCCTTCCCAGGAGACGCCCGCGACAAGAAGAATTACAGCTAGCTAGCGGTTTCCGAGGCTGGCAGCGTGAAGGAAACCGTGGCTCCACCACTTGGGTTGTTCTCCACCCAGAGACGTCCTCCATGGGCTTCGACTATCGAACGACAAATCGGAAGTCCCATCCCCATGCCGTTGCTCTTCGTTGTAAAGAAGGGTTCAAACACACGATCGGGATGTGCAAAGCCGGTTCCTGCATCCTCTACGGCAATACAGACTACATTGCCTGGATCACTGCTTGATTTGATCTTCAAGGTACGAAATGGGTTGGTGCTGTCCATTGCTTGGATCCCATTCCGGATAAGATTTACGAGAACCTGCTGCACCTGCACACGATCCAGCGGAACCGCGGGAAGATGAACGCCCAGGTTCATTTCGACCCTAGTCGTGTTCGCTGAGATCTCGTCGGACATGAGGTCCACCACTTCGTGCACGAGGCGGTTTACGTCTTCCACCGTCCGCGCTTGCGGTTGCTTCCTGAACAAAGCGCGAATACGGCCGACTATATTCAAAGCCGCGAGTGCATCTTGCGTTACCTTTTCGGCCGCATGCTTGCCACGCTCGACGTTTGGAGGATCTGCAGACAGCCATCGAACACACACATCGGAATCCGTCACTACCGCGGTAAGCGGTTGGTTGATCTCGTGTGCGATTGAAGCGGCGAGCTGGGACAGGTTGGCCGCTCGAGCGGCGTGAGCAAGCTGTTCAGCAGAACGGCGCAGCGCTGCTGCTGCTTGGACCTGGTCCTCTACGTCGTGGCAGAGGCCGAACCACTGTACGATGTTTCCGTCCTTGTCCCGTATTGGTTCGACTCGTCCCAACATCCATCGAAACGTGCCATCTGCCCGCAGAAGTCTGTAGCTCATTGAAAAGCTGTCACCCGTCGCCAGGCAACGGCCGAGCTCGCGGCGAACAGACTCGGCGTCATCGGGATGAAAAATCGTGTCCATTACGGCTTCAACATCTCCGGCATTGGACAGGTCGAGGCCCAGGAAGTCTGCCATGTGCTTGTTGATCATGGTCGTCGTGCCCTCGGGTCCCAGCAGCCAAACGTGGCTCGGAACTAAATTGACCAAGAGGGACAACTCAATTGAGCGGGATCGCAAATTCACCGCGTCCTGTTTTTCCTCCTCGATGTCGATCGTCTGGCCGTGCCAGGCGATGACATGTCCAGAGACGTCCCTTAGTGGTCGTCCGGACACGCGAAACCAACGGTACTTGTCATCAACGCCGCAGAGGCGGTGCGCAGTCTCGAGTAGTTGGCCAGTGGCAATGCTTGTCTGCCAGGCTTCGGCAACACGGCGCTGGTCGTCCTTGTGCACACGTTCCAGCCAGTCCTCTAGGTCTCTCGGGAAACCAGCTCCAAAAAAGGTTTCCATGCTGCGATTGCGATAGGTGAAATGACCGGACGGGTCGGTCGACCACATATGGCCAGGAATGGTCGCCAGCAGATCAAGCTCCCCGGTATACCGCACCTCTAGGGAGGGAACATTCTCGCTCGTCAGCACTTCATTGTTGGACATTTCGTCCCCCAATATAGGAACAGTAGCCACGCCGGCAGACGGCACTTGTACAGCAGAGTGTTGATCGGAACGGTCCACTATACCCATTGGGGGCAAGTCATCAATCGCACGGAGGGAGAGTCGAACAGTCACAACTCGCCTGATGTTCACTTCTGGCGCCGTCAAACCGTCCAGCCCTGTTGATGCGGCGTCTGCTTTCGGGCAGAGGCCAATTTGGTCTCTGCCGACCGTTTCGGGCCCAAGGCGCGCCTTCTTCACAAGCCCTGCGTTTGGCTGTCCTGCGGATGTTTACGTTCCGGGCCAAAATGACCGCTTAATGTATCGACTAGAATGGCCGACCTGAAGAATGTCACTTCGCATGCCCGGGTCACCGCCGCCTTCGTAAGCGCCATTGAGGTTTGAAGACAGAACGAATGTCTTCGGACAATGGCTATCCCATATCGCCGTGTCTGGTTTCTCTAAATTCTCGCGGCGAGCATTCGTAAGCCATCCGCGGCATCATCTCCGTTTCAGCGAAAGCGTGACGCCGGCCTGGTTCCGGCCGGCGGACGCCCAAGCGCGAACCGTTCGATGCAAGAAGCCCCGGAGATAGGAGAAAAAACTATGCACTCACCCAAGCTTGGAATCGGCGTTCTAGAATAGATGTGAAATCTATAGATTATGTGTGCTAATATACACCTTTCGCACAGGAGAACGTCATGATGATTTCCAGACGCCTTTTCTCGATAGCGCTTGCGGCCGCCTTTGCGGTACCGCTTCTTGAGGTCACGCCCGCCACGGCCTCCGACAAAGTGATCCGCATTGGCTACCAGAAATACGGCACACTCGTGCTGCTCAAGGGAAAGGGTCTGCTGGAGAAAAAGCTCGAGCAGATCGGCTACACGGTAACTTGGGCGGAGTTTCCGGCAGGTCCGCAGCTTCTTGAGGCGCTGAACGTCGGCGCAGTTGATTTCGGGACGACCGGCGAGACGCCGCCGATCTTCGCGCAGGCAGCCGGTGCCCCCCTCGTCTACGTCGCCCATGAGCCGCCGGCGCCCCGCGGCGAGGCCATCCTCGTTCCGAAGGGGAGCCCCATTCAAAGCGTCGCAGATCTCAAGGGCAAGACCGTTGCTCTCAACAAGGGTTCGAACGTTCACTTCCTCTTGGTAAAGGCGCTTGAGGAGGCTGGCCTCAAATATAGCGACATCAAGACCTCTTTCCTTCCGCCGGCCGATGCGCGCGCTGCCTTTGAACAGGGCGCCGTCGACGCCTGGGTGATCTGGGATCCCTTCCAGGCGGCAGCAGAGCTCGCCATCGAGGCGCGCGAACTGCGTAACGGCGAAGGCATCGTGCCGAACCACCAGTTCTATCTCGGCGCAAAGCCCTTCGTGGACAGCCATCCCGAAGCAGTCGACACGGTGATTGCGGCGGTCGCCGAGATCGACGAATGGGCGAAGGCAAATCCGGCGGCGGCTGCCGCTGAACTGGCGCCGTCTGTCGGCATTCCTGCCGATGTGCTGGCCGTTGCGCTGGCGCGGCAATCCTACGGGGTCAAGGCTCTCGACGACAGCATCGTCAAGCAGCAGCAAGCCATCGCCGATACGTTCTTCGACCTCGGCCTCATTCCAAACAAGATCTCGATTGCGAACGCCGTGCGCAAGGGCGGTGCGTGATGGTGGACCTGTCGGTAGCCGGTATCGCTACCGGCGAAACCCGTAAGCCCAATCTGAAGAGCCTGTGGAGCGGACTGGCGCCATGGGCTCTCCCGCTCGTGCTTCTTGTCGTTTGGGAAATCGCCGCCCGAACGGGTCTCGTGACCGCGCGCCTGATGCCAGCGCCGACAACGATTGCGGCCGCCTTCTGGCGGTCGCTACTGGACGGGTCGCTCCTCTTCCATACGCTCGCCTCCACCCGGCGGGCCTTTATCGGCCTTGCGATCGGTGGCGGGCTCGGCTTCGTCGCGGGCGTCGTTACCGGTCTCTGGAAACCTGCCGAGACGCTGTTCGACAGCACCGTCCAGATGGTGCGAAACATCCCGCATCTCGCGCTGATCCCGCTGGTGATCCTCTGGTTCGGAATAGATGAAACAGCCAAAATCTTCCTGGTTTCGATCGGTGTCTTCTTTCCGATCTACATCAACACCTTCCATGGCGTCAGAACCATCGATCCGCAGATCGTGGAAATGGCGTCGGTCTACGGGCTTGACCGCAAGGCGCTGATCCGCCGCATCATTCTTCCCGGAGCACTGCCCTCCATTCTGGTCGGCTTGCGCTACGCGCTCGGCTTCATGTGGCTGACGCTGATCGTCGCTGAGACGATTTCGTCCACGAATGGCATTGGCTACATGACGATGAACGCGCGGGAATTCCTCCAGACCGACATCGTCCTGCTCGGCATCATCGTCTACGCCCTTCTCGGCAAGTTCGCCGACGTGGTGACGCGTGCAATCGAAAGACGTGTGCTCGTCTGGCATCCGGCCTACCGGGCTAAGGCGGGGGGCGAAGCATGAGCGCGGTTTCGGCGCATGTTGCGCAAAACGACGGCGGCCTTTCGATTTCGCTGTCGCGGGTCGTGAAATCCTTCGGCAAGCTCAATGTGCTCGGCAGCTTCAACCTGGAAATCTCGGGGGGCCAGTTTCTTGCCGTTGTGGGAAGGTCGGGTGGCGGCAAGTCGACCCTGTTGCGGCTGATCGCTGGACTGGAGACGGCAACGAGTGGCCGCGTCAGTATCGGCGGGCGGGAAGTCGATCGCACCCTCCCTTCCGTGTGCCTGCTTTTCCAGGAGGCACGTCTGGTGCCGTGGCAACGGGTCATCGAAAATGTCGGAATTGCCCGCGGTCCGAACTGGCAGGACACGGCGCGTCGAACGCTCGCGGATGTCGGCCTGGAGGGACGCGAAGACGATTGGCCGAGCGTGCTTTCCGGCGGCCAGCGCCAGCGCGTGGCACTCGCCCGCGCGCTTGTCAGTGCCCCCCAGATCTTGTTGCTCGACGAACCCTTCGGTGCGCTGGATGCGCTCACGCGGATCGAAATGCATCGCCTGCTCGAGCGGATTTGGTCGGGTCGGGGCTTTACCACCGTACTGATCACCCACGATGTCGCCGAGGCTGTGGCGCTTGCCGACCGCGTGGTGGTTCTGCGGGAAGGGGCGATCGCGCTTGATATCGACATCGATCTCGAACGTCCCCGAAGGGAGCTTGCAGATCCGCGTGCGGTCGATCTGCAGCGCCGGATTCTTGAGGCGGTGTAGCCGGATTTCCGACCGGAATTCAGGTTTGCAGAGATCGGGCGGCAGGCATGCTCGCGCCGTGCCCTGTCGTGCGCTCCGTTGTCTTAAGTGCGGCGGCGAACGCGGATGATTTCTTGCCCCAATCTCCCAGCCGGAGGCGCCGGAGATTGCTCCCTGAATATGAGCTGCCAAGGCAATTTATTGCGTGTGCCGGGCTGACCCCTTCCTAGAATGGCCAACCATCAAGGAGTGCTCATGATCGCTGTCAGTCTCAAGGTCAATGCCGCGCGCAGCAGTCTCGCCGTTACGTGGGACGATGGCGCTGTTTCTCACATCCCGGCGACCGTGCTGAGGGCGCGCAGCCGCGCAGCCAGCCAGGTGCGGGCGGATCTCGAAGGGCGCGCCGGTTCTTATGAAACCGTCACTCTCAGCGGTGCCGAGCCAATCGGCACCTACGCGATCCGGCTGGTTTTTTCTGATGGCCATGATCGCGGCATTTACCCCTGGCCGTACCTGCGAGCGATCGCCGACGCTGTGTTTTGAGGAAGAACCATGGACGATTTTATCGACGGCCTTTCGGAAGTTGCCTGCGATGTGCTGGTGATCGGCGGCGGAACCGCCGGCCCGATGGCGGCGCTGAAAGCCAAGCAGAAGAACCCGGCGCTCAACGTCGTGTTGCTGGAAAAAGCCAATGTGAAACGATCCGGCGCGATCTCGATGGGCATGGACGGCCTGAACAACGCCGTCGTGCCTGGCTATGCGACGCCGGAGCAGTACACGAAAGAAATCACGATCGCCAATGACGGCATCGTCGACCAGGCACCGGTCTTCAAATACGCATCACGCTGTTATGACATCATCCAGGAATTGGATCGCTTCGGCATCCGCTTCCAGAGGAATGCCAACGGCGACTACGACCTGAAGAAAGTCCATCATCTCGGCACCTATGTGTTGCCGATGCCGAATGGCGAAACGGTCAAGAAGGCGCTCTATCGCCAGCTGAAACGCGAGCGAATCCTGATTTCCAACCGCTTCATGGCCACCCGCCTGTTGACGGCGAAGGATGGTCGCGTAGCAGGCGCCGTTGCGGTCAACACCCGAACGGCGGAATTCCTCGTGCTGAGGGCAAAGACCGTGATCTTATGCATGGGAGCGGCCGGCAGACTCGGATTGCCGCATTCGGGCTATCTGTTCGGCACCTACGAGAACCCCACAAACTCCGGGGATGGTTACGCCATGGCCTATCATGCCGGGGCAGCGCTCGCCAATCTGGAGTGCTATCAGATCAACCCGCTCATCAAGGACTACAACGGCCCTGCCTGCGCCTATGTCGCCGGCCCGTTCGGTGCCTATACCGCCAACAGCGAAGGCAAGCGCTTTATCGAAAGCGACTACTGGTCCGGCCAGATGATGCAGGAGTTTTATAACGAACTGCAATCGGGGAAGGGGCCGGTCTTCCTGAAGCTCAACCATCTTCACCCAGATACCGTCGGTGAGATCGCGGATATCCTGCATCGCGTAGAACGTCCTTCGCGCGGGCGGTTTCATGCGGCGCGGGGCACCGATTACCGCGACAGGATGATCGAAATGCATATTTCCGAGATCGGTTTCTGTTCCGGCCACAGCGCATCGGGCGTCTTCGTCGACGATTATGCGCGCACGACGGTGCCCGGTCTCTACGCTGCGGGAGACATGGCAAGCGTGCCGCACAACTATATGCTCGGAGCCTTTACGAACGGGGCTGTGGCGGGAGAACATGCGGCGGAGGTGGCGCTGGAAACGGACCTTCCAGCTTACGATCCGGATTTCGTGCGGATCGAGCGCGAGCGGGTTCTCGCGCCGACGCGCCGCGAGGACGGAATTCCTCCCAACCAGCTCGAATACAAGGTGAGACGTCTGGTCAACGATTATCTGCAGCCGCCCAAGGTGACGGCTCGCATGCAGATCGGCCAGCAACGATTGGCCGAGGCCAGAGACGATCTCGAAACGTCCCTCGTTGCGCGCAACGCGCATGAGCTTATGCGGTCGCTCGAAGTGTCGTCCATCCTGGATTGCGCAGACATGGCCGCCCACGCATCGCTCTATCGCACAGAAAGCCGCTGGGGCCTTTACCACAACCGGGTCGATCATCCTGAAAGGGACGACGAGAACTGGTTCTGCCATGCGCTGCTTCGCAAGGTGAATGGCCGCATGAGCTCGGAGAAGCGCGCCATCCAGCCCTACATCGTTCCCATCGAGACCGAAGAGCGGACGGCCTATGAGCGTCTGCGCGTTTCCAACCAAGCCTGATCGAGGAGAGCCATGCCACTTGCTCTTTCCCCCACCGCCGTTCCCGTCGTTGTCGACGAAGCGAAATGTATCGCCGACAAGGGCTGCACCGTCTGCGTCGATGTTTGCCCGCTCGATGTGTTGCGCATCAGCGACCTTACCGGCAAGGCCTACATGAAGTTCGATGAATGCTGGTACTGCATGCCGTGCGAGACGGACTGTCCGACGGGCGCCGTTACCGTCAACATCCCCTACCTGTTGCGCTGACATGGCAAGCTTCGATCCATTCGAGGACTTCGGCGATGCCGATGAAATTGCTGGTCGCCTTGCTGATGCGGATCCCGCCGTGCGGCGCCTCGCTGTCATCGATCTGAGCGAGACGGCGTCGCTGGATACGCTCCGGCATCTGTTGGCGATGGTTGACGACAGCGATGCTGCCGTGCGGTTACAGGTGGCGATCGCGCTTGGCGATTTCGACACCATCGATGCGGCCGGCGGGCTGGCGAAACTACTGATTGATCTGGATAGATCGGTGGCTTCCGCTGCGGCGGACAGCCTTGCCGAGTTGAAGGACCCGGCGGCTGTTCCCGCACTCCTTTCGTTGCCGACCCATCCTGACCCTTTTGTGCGCGCATCCGGGTTTCGCGGAATGAAGGGACTACGCTCACGCGCAGCGCTCGGGCCTGCGCTCAATGCGATTTCGGACGAGAGCGCTCAGGTGAGGGCCGAGGCGTTGGGGGTGATCGCCTATCTCAAGCTCGAAGAAACACTGCCGTCCTTGATCGCAGCTACGCGCGACGCCGACGCATCTGTCCGTGCTGAGGCGGTCAATGCCTTGTCGTTCACAAAACAGGTGGCGGCGGCGACCGCAGTTGCTGCGGCGCTGCGGGACGATGTCTGGCAGGTGAGGGCGGCCGCGGCGCAATCGCTCGGGAGGATCGGCCACGCATTTTCCGTCGGTAGTCTCGTTGCCGGATTGGCGGACGAATTTTGGCAGGTCCGCCAGAAGTGCCTGGGCGCGCTCGGGAGCCTGAAGGCGCAATCGGCTGTCGCCGACATAGCGGCGCAGCTTGCGAGTGACCTGCCGTCGCTTCGCAAGGAGGCGGCGGCGGCGCTCGGCGAGATTGCCGATCCGTCGGCGCGCGAGCCACTGATGGCCTGTGCCTCCGATGCGGATCCGGATGTGCGAAAAACGGTGCGCTGGGCGCTGACCCGGATTGGTTGAGCTGGCCGGAGCGCGGCCTCAGGCACCGCGCTTGGAAACCATCTCCATCAAGTCATGCGGGCGCTCGATGCGAATGTGGCGCGGCGTCACGGTGAGGAGCCCGTCCTTCTGGAATCGCTTCATCATCATCGTCACCCATTGGCGGGTCGAGCCGACCATGGCCGCGATCTGGTCATGGGTGACCTTTGCGTTGATGATGATGGCCTGGCCGTCCCTGACACCATGCAGGTCACCGAGATTGATCAGGAACTGGGCGAGGCGCTCGATGACCGAGCGGGTACCCAGCATCTGCGCCATGGCCGAATAGCACCGGCCCTTGGCGGCCAATCCCTGCAGAAGACAGAGTGCGAAGTTTGGTAACTCGACGACCAGCTTCTTCAGCGCCGGCGCTGGCAGGAAGAGGATGCGGCAGTCGCTCAGAGCCTCTCCCGACCAGATGTGTACGCCGCCCCCCGTCATCTTGGGGCCGCCAATAAAATGTCCCTTCGTCCAATAGGCCAATGTGATCTGGCGCCCCGATGGCGCGGTATAGAACACCCTGACGTCGCCGGCTTCGATGATGAAGATGCCACAGTGCTCGTCGCCCTGGTTGAAGATTGCTTCACCCGTCCGAAATGAAAGTTGGCGGCTTTGCGATTTCAGTTTCGCCCACTCATCGGGAGTAAGGGTATCGAGAAAATGCGCTCCTTCATCGAGCCCATCGACACCTTCACTCAAGAAAAGTGCCTGGTTACCGGGAAGAATGGCCGGGGCAGGCAGGTCGATCAAGTGGGTGTGTTTCGGGCGCGCCGCCGGGTTGGCGGTCAGGCGGACGTCGAGGCTCACATCGGTCTCCTTCCACATCGCAATCGCCACTGAAATTATACATAATCTACCAATTAAGAAGGAATATAATTGCGACTTCGCCGATGGAATAGGAAGGATATGGTGTACGCGCCACCTAAGGAACGAGCCGGAAGTCCGGAAAGCCTGCCAGCCTCGAGGCCGGCAGCACCTGCTCCAGGCGCGCCTGGATGGTCGTCAGCAACACGGTCGCGTTGCGGCGCGCCTGTGCCATGTCGATTTCCACATGAGGAGCGAGCCTGCGAGGCAGCCGCCGAGGGCGGGCGCCCGCGTTCCGCCGGCTCAGACGCTCTTGCGCGTCACGAAGCGTGTTTCCAGATAGGCTTCGATGGCTTCCGAACCGCCTTCCGTGCCGTAGCCGGAATCCTTGATGCCGCCGAAGGGCACTTCCGGCAACGCCAGGCCGAGGTGGTTGATCGAGATCATGC
>NZ_DASYHB010000048.1:0-2393 GCF_035999185.1 Ensifer sp.
GCATGATCTCGATCAACCACCTCGGCCTGGCGTTGCCGGAAGTGCCCTTCGGCGGCATCAAGGATTCCGGCTACGGCACGGAAGGCGGTTCGGAAGCCATCGAAGCCTATCTGGAAACACGCTTCGTGACGCGCAAGAGCGCCTGAGCCGGAAAAACGCTCGCAACGGTCGTGCGCGGACATCGTTCGCGCACGCCGCCTTTCAAAGCCGACGGGCGTCGGCAGAGAACGTGTCTCAATTAGCCGGCGTCTGCGGCAAGACCGAGCGCCGTGATCGCCGCGACCGCACACATCTCGTCATTGTCGGATGTGTCGCCGGTGATGCCGACGGCACCGAGCAGATCGCCCTCCTTCGAACGCACCAGGACGCCGCCCGGAACCGGCACGATCCGACCGCCGGACACGGCCGAAAGTCCCTCGATGAAATGTGGTCGCTCGATCGCGGTGGCGTTGAGCCAGCGCGATCCCATGCCAACGGCGAGCGCCCCATAGGCCTTGCCGGAAGCGATCTCGAAGCGAAGCATCGAAGAGCCATCCTGCTTCTGGAAGGCGATGAGGTGGCCACCGGCGTCGAGCACGGCGACGGACAGCGGCTTCAGGCCCGCTTCCTTAGCCCGGCCGAGCGCGCCGGCGATGATCGCGTTTGCAAGTTCAAGTGTAAGGCGATGCATGACGATTCCAATCACATGAGAATAGAGGGCCCGCGCCTCGTGCGCGGGCCAAAGAATTGGGCGCTGGTTATCTCCAAAGCGCCGGAGCGCGGAGTTCTCGTCAGTTGGCGACACCCATGACCTTGCCGAGATAGGCGACATATTCGCCGAACTTCGGCAGTGCGCGGGTCGTTGCCGCGTCGCGCGGGCGCGGCAGGTCGATCGTCACCTCCTCGATGATCTTACCGGGGCGATCCGCCATGACGAGAACGCGATCCGACAGGAAGACCGCCTCGGCGATGCTGTGGGTGATCAGCATCACGGTCTTTCTGTGCTCCTGCCAGATCCGCAGCAGCTCGACGTTGAGCTTGTCGCGTGTCAGCGCGTCGAGCGCGCCGAAGGGCTCGTCCATCAGCAGGATCGGAGGATCGAGCACCAGGGCCTGGCCGATCGAGGCGCGCTGGCGCATGCCCCCCGATAGCTGGTGGGGATGCGCATCTGCGAACTTCGTCAACGACAGGACGTCGAGCACCTTGTCGACCGCCACTTTGCGTGCGTCGGCCGGCATGTTTCGGATGCGGGCGCCGAGCTCGACATTGCCGCGGACGGTCAGCCAGGGCAGCATGTTGTTGGTCTGGAACACGACGCCGACATCCGGCCGCGGCGAGCGGATCTTCTCGCCCTTGATGGTGGCAGAGCCCGTCTCATAGGGAATGAGGCCGGCGACGATGCGCAGAAGCGTGCTCTTGCCGCAGCCGCTGGGCCCGAGGACCGAGACGAACTCCTGCGGCCTGATGCCGAAATCGATGTCCTCGAGCGCCTTGAACTGACCGAAGGTCTTGTTCAGCCCCTTCGCCTCGATGTGATTGGCGACTGCCTCCGCCGCGGGGCGCGCGCCCTCTTCATGCTGGGGCACTCCGGCCGTGGCTACAGACGCCATCTTTTCCTCCCGAACCGACATATTCATACCTGGATACCCCGCCACCAGACGGCCTTGGCCGCGAATTCGATCAGGGCGTAAAGGGCGAGCGAAATCAGCGTGATCACGATGATGCAACCGAAGACGAGATCCGTGCGCGACGATGCCGTCGCCATCATGATCAGGTTGCCAAGCCCGCGTTCGGAGCCGACCAGCTCGCCGATGATCGCGCCGATCATCGCCAGCGGCATGGCGACGCGACAACCGTCGATGAAGCTCGGCAGCGCGCTCGGCAGCCGGAGCGTCGTAAAGGTGCGCCACGGACCGGCGTTGAGCGCCCGGAAATGTTCCTCGAGGTTCTTGGCGGTGCCGGCAAAACCGCCGAGCGTCGCGACGACGATCGGGAAGAAGGCGAACAGGAACGCCATCGCCACCTTGGAGATGAAGCCGTAGCCGAACCAGACGATCATCAGCGGCGCCAACGCGCTCTTCGGCGTTGTCTGCAAGGCGGTGACCAGCGGATAGATGGTGCGCTGGGCAAAGGGCGAGACATAGACGACCATGCCGAGCATGACGCCGATGACGACTGCGGCGCCAAAACCGATCAGCACTTCGGCAAGGGTGTACATCGAGTGCTCGAACACTTCGGTTCGCGCTTCCCACACGGCGACGACGATCGCGGATAGGGGCGGCAGGATGTAGCTTTTGACTTCGAAATATCGGACGCCGTATTCCCAGAAGAGCAGAAACGCACCGAAAAAGAGGACGACTTGGCTGTAGGCAACAAGTCGCGAATTAGAGCCTGGCATGGAGGCCTCCGACGAC
>NZ_DASYHB010000060.1:5000-45008 GCF_035999185.1 Ensifer sp.
GCAGGGAAGGCCTCTTTTCTGAGGGCAGGCCATAGGCGACGCGGAATGGCAAGAGCTCCGGAACGCTGTGCGCTTGACTTCCCGGCAAAAGACTCATTAGCATCCTTTATTACAAGATATATTCTCTTATTATGGATTAATCTTGCAACGAGGGGTAACGCCAATGAGCGAGACAGATGAAGGCAAGAGGCTTCTGCTGAAGGGTGGGATGGTCGGCGGCCTGGCTCTGGCGGTCGCGGCGAGCACGGCCCGTGAGGCCGCGGCGCAATCTGCGCCAAACAGCCTGCTGCGCACGGTGCTGGATCGCGGCAAGCTGATCGTTGGTACGGGCTCCACCAATGCGCCCTGGCATTTCGAAGACGAGAAGGGCCAGCTCGTCGGCATGGACATCACTATGGGCCGCATCCTAGCCAAAGGGCTATTCGACGACGCGAGCAAGGTCGAGTTCGTCCGGCAGGACGCGGCCCAGCGCATCCCGAACATCAATACCGGCAAGGTCGACATCGTCATTCAGTTCATGACCATGTCCCCGGCGCGTGCCCAGCTCATCGCCTTCTCGCGCCCCTACTATGTCGAGGGCATCGCGCTGCTGACCCGGCCGGACAGCGACAAGAAGAGCTTCGACGCCCTGCTCAAGGCCGGCTCCTCGGCCCGCGTCTCCATCCTGCAAAATGTCGATGCCGAGGCCTCGGTCAAGAAGGTGCTGCCGCAGGCGACCGTGATGCAGATCGACAGCCAGGCCAACGTCATCCTGGCGCTCGACTCGAAGCGCGTCGATGCTGCCGCAGTTGACCTCTCCACGGTCGGGTGGCTCGCCAAGCGCCATCCCGACAAATATGTCGATGCCGGCAAGTCCTGGAACACGATGCTCTACGGCGCAGGCATGAAGCAGGGCGATCCCGACTGGGTACGCTTCGTCAACACCACCTTCGACATCGCGATCTTCGGTCACCAGAACGAGCTCTACGACGCGGCGGCGAGGGATTATTTCGGCGCCGAGCCGCCGCAGCGCCAACCGGGGCTGCCGCGCTTCTGACCATTCCACGCTTCGCACAAGGAAGGGCGTGGCTCACGCCCTTCCGTCCTAGATGCCCGGCTGACCTTCGGGACCATGGCGAACTATCACTTCAACTTCGCAATCGTCTGGCGCTATGCCGGCAAGCTGTTCGAGGGGCTCCTGCTCAGCCTCGAACTGGCGGCGGCGAGCATCGCAATCGGCATGGCGATAGGGCTCGTGCTGGCACTGATCAGCCTCGACGGACCGAAATGGGCGCGTCCCCTGATCGCGGCCTATGTCGAATTCGTCCGCAACGTGCCGCTGCTATTGCTGGTCTACTTGGTCTTCTACGGCATACCCAGTGCCATCGACCTGCAGTATGACGCGATCACCTCCTTCGTCGCGACGCTCTCGATCTATTCCGGCGCTTACCTCGTGGAAGTGATGCGCGCGGGGCTGGAGGCCGTACCGCGCGGGCTGATCGAGGCCGGCAAGTCGATCGGGCTCACGCCGATGAAGGTGCTCTGGCATGTTCGCCTGCCGACCGCGATGCGTATCGCCCTGCCCTCGCTGTCGAACACCTATGTCTCGCTGTTCAAGGACACCTCGATCGCCTCGGCCATCGCCGTTCCCGAGCTGGCCTATGGCATGCGCTGGATCGAGACCCAAACCTTCCGCACGGTCGAGGTCTATCTGCTCGCGACGCCAATCTACCTGATCACTAGCTACGCCATCCTACTGCTGCTGCGGCTCGCCGAGCGGCGCTACTCGGTCGCACGGTGACGGCATGGCGACGCTGATCCATACCCTCCCCTTCCTCGTCGACGGCCTGCTGACGACCCTGCTGGTCTCGGCCTGCGTCATCGTGCTGTCGCTAATCATCGGGCTGCCGCTCGGTTGCGTGCTCGCCTTCGGGCCGCTCTGGGCGCGCGCGCCGATCCGGCTCTACGCCGATTTCGTGCGCGGCGTGCCGATCCTCGTCCTGCTCTATTTCGTCTATTATGGGTTGCCAGCGATCAAGGTGAACCTGCCCAGCCTGCTCTCCGCTATCGTGGCGCTGACGGCGTTTAAATCGGCGCAAATCATCGAGATCACGCGCGGTTCGTTCCAGTCTATCCCGTCCGGCCAGACCGAAGCCGCCAAGGCGATCGGGCTGTCCCTGTTCGACCGCTTTATTCATGTGTTGGCACCGCAGGCCGTGCGCCGTTTCCTGCCGCCGTTCGTCAACAGCGTCGTCGACACCGTAAAGGGCTCGTCGCTGGTCTCACTGCTGGGGATCGTCGACTTGATGCTGTCGCTGCAGCAGGTGATCGGGCGCACCCACGTGGCGCTGCCGCTCTATCTCATCGGTGCGCTGATGTATTTCGCCATCAACTTCCCGCTCTCGGCGCTCAGCCGCCGGCTTGAGAAGCGCTTCGTCTGAAAAGGAGGCATCCATGGCCAAGACGGATGCCCGTGCTTCCGCCGAGACACCGGTTATCGCGATCGAGGGCCTGACCAAGTCCTTCGGCGCTCATCAGGTGCTGAAGGGGGTCGACCTCCGCGTCGGCAGGGGCGAGGTCGTTGCCATCATCGGCCCCTCCGGCAGTGGCAAGACCACGCTGCTGCGCTGCATCAACTTCCTTGAAGAGTACGATGGCGGCTCGATCCGGATCGACGGCACCGAGGTCGGCTATCGCGACGGTTCGGGCGCCCGTAGACGCCGCAGCGACCGCGAGCTCGCCGCCATCCGCGTGGATGCGGCGATGGTGTTCCAGCAATTCAACCTCTTCCCCCATCTCACCGCCGCGCAGAACATCATGCTCGGCCTGATGAAATCGCGCGGGCGCTCCAAGGCCGAAGCGCGTGCCATCGCCGAGAAATGGCTCGCCCGCGTCGGGCTCGCGGCGAAGGTCGATGCCCTGCCCTCGCAGATGTCGGGCGGCCAGCAGCAGCGCGTCGGTATTGCGCGGGCGGTCGCGATGGAGCCGAAGGTGCTGCTGCTCGACGAGATCACCTCCGCGCTCGATCCCGAGCTGGTCGGAGAGGTCCTGGCCGTGGTGCAAGAACTCGCGGCCGAGGGCCGCACTATGATCCTCGTCACCCATGAGATGGCTTTCGCGCAGGAGGTTGCGGACCGCGTCGTCTTCACTGACCAGGGCCGGATCGTGATCGATGCCCCGCCCGCAAAGGTCTTCGGCGAGCAGCCGCATGAGCGGTTGCGTTCATTCCTGTCGCGCTTCGTCGGCTTCCGCCCCAATCCGGCGTGAGGAGACCATGAACGCAGTGCTTTCCACCTTTCCCGACACGACGCCCTACAGGCGGCTGGCAGAACTCGGCCTGACGCTGCCGGAGCTGCCGAAGCCGATCGGCAACTTTGCCACCCACGTCCAGGAAGGCGGCCTGATCTACCTCTCCGGTCAGGGGCCGACGCATGAGGATGGCCGGCTCCACACCGGCAAGGTCGGTCGCGATGTCAGCGTCGCCGAGGCCTACGACCATGCCCGGCTGACCGGCCTAAACCTGCTAGCCGTGCTACATGAGGCGCTGGGGGATCTCGGCCGCGTGCGGCGCGTCGTCAAGCTGCTCGGCATGGTCAATGCCGAGCCAGATTTCAGCGACCACCCGGCCGTCATCAATGGCTGCTCCGACCTCTTCGTCGCCGTGTTCGGCGAGGCCGGGAAGCACGCCCGCTCGGCGGTCGGCTTCGGCTCGCTGCCCAGACAGATCACCGTCGAGATCGAGGCGATCGTCGCCATCTCATGACTGGGGCGAATGCCCCGCCGCCCGCCGTCCAGGAGAGTGCCATGTCTGCTTCCGATATCCGTCCGTCTCTCGGCCTGCGCCCCGTCATCAACGTCTCGGGGACGATGACGGCGCTCGGCGCCTCGATCGTGGTGCCGGAGGCGATAGCGGCGATGACGGCGATCCTGCCGCAATTCGTCGAGATCGACGATCTCCAGCGTAAGGCTAGTGCCGTGATCGCGCGGCTCTGTGGTAGCGACGCCGGCTTCGTCACCGCCTCCTGCTCGGCCGGGATCACGCTCGCGATCGCGGGTGCCATGACGGGCGACGATCTCTATGCCGTCGAGCAACTGCCGGACGTGAGCGGCCTCAAGGACGAGGTCGTCGTGATGATGGGCCATATGGTCGGCTATGGCGCGCCTGTCGACCAGGCAATCCGGCTTGCGGGGGCGACGCCGGTCGTCGTCGGGCAGGCCACCAGCGCCCGCGCCTATCAGCTCGCGGGCGCGATTTCCGAGCACACTGCGGCAGCCCTATATGTCGTCTCGCACCATACGGTGCAGTACGGGTTGCTCCCGCTCGACGAGTTCGCGGCGATCTGCCACGAGCGCGGCGTTCCGGTCATCGTCGATGCGGCCTCCGAATACGATCTGCGCGGCTTCCTCAAAGCCGGCGCCGACATCGTGCTCTATTCCTCGCACAAGTTCCTAGGTGGGCCGACCGGCGGCATCGTCGCAGGCCGCAAGGCGCTGGTCCGGGCCGCTTTCATTCAGAATGGCGGCATCGGCCGCGGCATGAAAGTCGGCAAGGAAAGCGTGCTCGGTACGATGGCGGCGCTTGAGGCCTGGGAGACGCGCGACCATGTCGGCATCAGGGCGCGCGAGCAGCGCGCGCTCGATCTCTGGCTCGCCCGCTTTACGGACCGCCCCGGCGTAACCGCCGTGATCGAGCCCGACCCCACGCACAACCCGCTCGACCGGATGAAGCTATACGTCAATCCAGAGCAGGCGCATATCACGGCATGGGACCTGGCTGACGCGCTGGCGCGCGGCGTACCGCCGGTGATCGTGCGCGACCATGAGGTCGAGCACGGCCATTTCTTCCTCGACCCCTGCAATTTGCATCCGGATCAGGAAGAGATCGTTGCAGAGCGCATCGTCGCAGAGCTGGAGACGGCGCGGCGTAGCAACACGATCATCGCGTCGCCGCTGATCGAACGCCGCAACCGGCGCGCCGCCTCGCTGGCGAAATGGCCGGATTAAAAACCGGCGTGTCGGTCGTCATGCCATTCGATACCATCATCCAGGCAGTGACCCACGCCCGGCCTCGGTCATCAAGCTCGACATGACGGACCGGCTGACCGTGGGCCCAGCATGCCGATTTCGCGATCATCCACCGATCGCCAGCGATCTCGAAGCGACCGATTCCAATGGCGACGTCTCGCGGCTGGCGCGACTGTTCGAGCCGCGCCATGCCGTGTTCGGCGCCGAGGCGATCACGGCGAGCCATTATGTGCCGCGCCCACAACGGTTCGTCCGGGACAGCCACGAACTGCCTTGGCGTTGACTTGGCGACCGGCAGGGATGAAAGCGCAGTAATGAGCAATGCCACGACGACGCAGACAAGCGAAGACCGACCGGAAGCAACCGGGCAGCGGCGTTCACGCGTCAGCGGCATCGACCGCGCCGTGCAGATCCTCGACCATCTCCAGCAGGAGGGGCGGGCGCTGACCGCCTATGAAGTCGCCCGCGCCATCGGCGCGCCACTCTCGACCGTCTATGCCATCGTCGAGGACCTCATCGACAAGAACCTGCTGACCCGCTCCGGCGATGGCGGCGTCTGGCTCGGTCCCAGGCTCTATCATTACGGCCTCGCCTATGCCCGCGACCTCCAGGTTATCAATGTCGCAACGCATGAGATGCATGTGCTGGCGCGCGAGGTGGGCGAGACCGTGCAGATCTGTGGCCGCGACAGCGGCATGATGGTGGTCGAGGCAATGGCTGAGGGACCCGGCCATTTCGTCATCACCTCGCGCGTGGGGACGCGCGTGCCGCTGAACTGGACGGCCTCTGGCCGCCTGCTCGTCGCCGGGTTGGACGAGGCGGAGCGACTCGCGCTGTTCCGCAGGAGTGCCAAGGCTTCACCAACCGGACGCGCCGTCACCGACCCTGCCGCCCTGCTCGCGCAAGCGCGCGACGCGCTCGCCGTAGGCGTGTCTATCCAAGCAGGGGAATCGGACTACGCGGTCGCCTGCATCGCCGCGCCGGTATTGGACGAGGCTGGCGCATGCCCGATCACCATTTCGATTGTTCTGCCCGAGTTCCGCGTCAACGAGGACCCTTCGCATTTCGTCGAAGCAGTTCGGGCAGCTGCCCGTCGCATCGAGGACAAGCTCGGCTGGCGCACCGGAAGTCTATGATCTTCCCTTACACAATTGAATTCGCGAGCGGCGGTTTCGTCCAGTGGCCCTGATGCTGTGTTCATCCTGCGCATTTCGGCCGGACGCTATGGTAAGCACGAGTGGCGCACCGCCGATGGCGTTGGACTGCGGTTCAATGAGAGGACTGCCTCCGAGCGCTTAGCGTTCCCTAGCGCCCGCCCCCCCTAGGCTTGCAGACAAGCCATGAGATCCTATCTAGCAAGCTCCGCAATGGACGGGGGTTCTATGCCATCGACGACCCGCAGCTTTCCTGGCGTGTTGAATTCTAAGGAGCTTCTCGTGGCCGAAGCCATTCAAGCACGGGCATGGGCCACATTGGTCGTCGAAGGCCGAGCGGCTGATGATGCGACGGCGCAAGCGAAGCTCGGCCGGATCGTGATAATGCTGATGGCGGACCGGTCGCAATCAATTGGTAGCCTGGCCACGGCGGCAATCGCTGCATTTCAAGAAGACAAGTCATAGGAGCCAGTCAGAAAGCCTGAGGGTTCGCGAGCCACTGGCCACACGCCAAACCGACCCGACCATGATCCGCCCCCCGCCGAGAGGTTCGTCGAATGCTAGTGAGCGGCTGGCCCAGTCCTTCGAGAAGGCCACTAACATAGGCGCCGAGACAAACGGGGCTACCTGAAAACGCCGTTCCAAGCGCGGCGTTCTCACCGATAGTCCGGAAGTTGGGCGTTGGCCGCATGCCCTTCCTGCGAACTTCGTTGGCTTTCGGCCGAAACGGACGGCAGCGCTCGCGAATGAAGACGGCTAGGATCACCGCATGAAAGTGGCATCCACCCAGATCGACCTGTTCGATGACGCACCGGGCTATCGGCAGACACCGCGCCCGGCTCCGAGAAAACGCCGACCCGATACTGCATCGCCTCCACTGGTCGATGATGAAGCGGTCGCACAACGGCTGGAGCAGACCGGGCATTTCAAGGTGCTGCGAAAGCTCATGCCTCGTTCAATCATTCCGCGTGCGCTGAGCTCCTACCCAAAGCTCGCGGTGCTGGTGGATACCGAAACGACAGGCCTGCACCCTACCCGCGACGAAATAATCGAGATCGGCGCGGTGAGCTTCACTTACGACGACGATGGCATGATTGGGGATGTCGTCGCAGTGTACAGCGGCTTGCGCCAGCCATCAAAGCCGATCCCCGCGGAGATAACACGACTGACGGGTATTTCGGACCAAATGGTCGCCGGTCACGACATCGATATCGCCGCACTCGATGCACTGATCGAGCCGGCGGATCTCGTCATCGCCCACAATGCTGCGTTCGACCGTCCGTTCTGCGAGGCGCTTTCACCGACCTTCGCTTCGAAGGCCTGGGCATGCTCTGTCACGGAAATTCGGTGGGCTGATCTGGGCTTCGAAGGCAACAAACTCGGATACCTTGTCGGTCAGTCCGGCCTATTTCATGAAGGCCATCGGGCAACAGACGATTGCCATGCCCTCCTGGAAGTTCTGGCCAGACCAGCCGGCGAACATGGGGCGCGACCATTCTCGGAGCTATTGCAATCGAGCTTTCAGAGCAGAGTTCGCGTATTCGCTCAGAACGCTCCCTTCGATATGAAAGACCACCTCAAAGCAAGAGGCTACCGCTGGTCGGATGGGAGCGACGGAAGGCGGAGAGCGTGGTGGATCGAAATCGACGAAGAGGCCTATGACGACGAGCTCCGTTACCTCCGTACCGAGATTTACTGCTGGGAAGATGCCGAGCCGCTGTCTCAACGACTAACGGCGCTCGATCGATTTCGGGCGTGACAAGGAGCGCCTCCGGGAGGCCTCCGTCGCCAACCCGATAGATTGTCCGCTGCATTGAGGGTTGGTCGGGGCCATCGACGTCGGAAGCAGCCGCTTGTTGCAGAGGGGCACAGAAAGAAGGTGTCGACGCGGGCCACAACTTGACTCCGAATATTTTATTGTTCTCATTATGTTCTCATTCAGGGAACAAAATCCGTGTCCGCCCAGCCAGCCGAACAGCAGGCCGAAGACCTGTCGCACGAGCACGAAATCGAGGCCGAGCGTGCAAAGGGAACTCGCACGGTTTGAGGGATCGCAGATCCAAACCGTGGCCCTGGTCCACAACCGTTCGGGCGATGCGAGTTCATCAGGGCCGCACTCGCGTCCGGCAGCCCGAGACTGTGCTGATCGCGACACCTCAAGATCCGAATTGGACAGGTCTGCACGTACCCAACTCGGCAGCCATCCAGGCTGGTCGCCGTCGGAAGCTCTAACCTTCTTGCGGCGCTGAGCAGCCACCCTTCGATGATACTCGCATCCGAGGTGCGATGTGTCTTCGCGAGCCCTATTTGCTTGGTGCGAGAAAAGCGCCGCCGGCTTTGCCGAAATGCCGCAACCACGGCCTACACTCGGTGGTTGCCCCACCTAACCGGGCAAGGCATTCCTCAGATTAATTCGGTTCAGATCAAAGTGAATTCGCGCAGCCATGTCCAATTGCTTTCTTTGTAATTATTCCAATGAAGTAATGCGCATCCAAGGTTGCCACGAACTTAGCTCGAATGCTAACTCGATCATCTATGGCGAAATTTGGAATTTCGGCGCCGGTTCGCGCGATTTGCCTGCCGCCGAGATACTTTCGGGATTCAGACAGATGAATTGTTCTCAGCGCGCAATTGTTCGGAATCACAAAAACGAGCAACGTTATCATCGAGTTGCGACCCGCGCCGCGTTCGGTGCCACCTCGAGCCATGCCGCGATGCTGGCGCTCCTGGCCGGCGGCGCTTTCCTCGCGCTGCTGCATGCCTCGCCCGCAGCTGCTCAGAGCACTACGGCATCTGACCCGGTCGTACTGCCGACCATCGAGGTATCCGGCGAGCGTCCGGGCGCTCTGCCGGAGCCATATGCCGGAGGACAGGTCGCCCGTGGCGGGTCGCTGGGCATCCTCGGCACTACCGATGTGATGAACACGCCGTTCAGCACCGTGAACTTCACCGAAAAGCTGATCCAGAACCAGCAGGCGCGCACGGCGGCCGATACGCTCCTCAACGATTCCTCGGTTCGTCTCACCACGGCGAGCAACGGTTTCGACGACACGCTCCAGATCCGCGGGTTTCAGGTGAACCAGCAGGATATGGGCTTCAACGGTCTCTACGGGCTGATATCGTCGAACCGTGCGAACGCCCAGTACATTGAGCGGATCGAGCTGTTGAAGGGACCGGCTGCGTTCATCAACGGCATCCCGCCGGGCGGCAGCGTCGGCGGCAGCGTCAACATCGTCTCGAAGCGCGCGGTCGACGAGCCATTCATCCTGGTGACGCCGACCTTCCTCAGCTCCGGCAATTACGGCGTGCTCATCGACGCCAATCGCCGTTTCGGCGCGAACAAGGAGTGGGGCATCCGTTTCAATGGCGTCGCGCGCAACGGCGAAGCCTCGATCGAGGACGGCAACTGGCGCAGCGGCATGGCGGCCGTCTCGTTGGACTACCGTGGCGAGCGTCTGCGCTGGGCACTCGACGCGATCACCCAGAACGACGACACCAAAAATTTCCGTCCGCAGATGACGCTCCAGTCGACGGTGCCGTTCATTCCGCGCGTTCCTGATCCTCGGGGCAACTGGTATCCGGGCACAGATCTGAAGCAGCGCGACCACACGATCGCGAGCTTCCTCGAATATGACCTGACGGATTGGCTAACCGCCTATGGCGGCATCGGCTATCGGCGGGGCACGAACGACCAGACCTTCCCCGATTCGCGCGTCACCGGCTTCACCAGCGGCGCCGATCAATTCGGCAATTTCCGCCTGATCAACGCATATTACGATTCCTATACCGACACCGTCAGCGGCAATGCCGGCCTGCGTGCCAAGTTCAACACCGGCCCGATCAGCCACAACTTCAATCTCGTCTACACCGGCTACCAGCAGGAAGCAGGCAACGCCTATCTGGCGAACACGCCCGCACAATCGCTGCCATCGAATCTCTACAATCCGACGCGGCTGCAGTTCGTGCCGGGCGTCCGGACCGACCCGCGCAAGGCGAGCGTCACGACGCTGAACAGTTTCGCCATCGTCGACACCATCTCTCTGTTCGACGAAATGCTGCAAATCACCGGTGGTGTGCGCTATCAGGAGGTCAAGCAGCAGGGTTACAGCACGGCGACTGGGCTGCCCACGACGCTCTACGAATCCGACGCCACGACGCCGCTGGCGGGCATCGTCATCAAGCCGTGGAAGAATGTCTCGGTCTACGCGAACTACGCCGAAGGCCTGACCGCAGGCACCATCGTCGGTGCCGGCTACGCCAATACCGGCGAGATCCTGGCGCCTTACAAGTCCGACCAGCAGGAAGTCGGCATCAAGGTCGACTGGGGCAAGATCACCACGACGGCCGCGCTGTTCCAGATCTCGCGCCCGAATTCGGTCCGGACCCCAGCCAACACGCTGGCTTATGACGGCGAGCAGCGCAATCGCGGCCTGGAGCTTTCCGCGTATGGCGAGATCGTTCCCGGTCTGCGTGCGCTGACGAGCGTGACCTTCCTGCAGCCGGAATTGACCAAACCGACAAACCCGCTGGAGCGCGGCAACGACGCTGCCGGGCAGCCCAACTTCACGGCTTCGGCCGCGCTGGAATGGGATACACCGTGGGTGCGCGGGCTCAGCCTGAATGGGCGCGTTATCTACACTGGCGGCTCGTATCTGACGACCGCGAACACCGTGAAGTTCCCGGATTGGACGCGGGTCGACCTCGGTCTGCGCTACGAGACGGCGATTTTCGACAAGCCCATAACCTTCCGGTTCAACGTCGAGAACGTGTTCGACGAGCGCTACTGGCTGACCACCGGCACCTTCGTGACAGTGGCCGCCCCCCGGACCTTCGTCGGGTCGGCCTCGATCAAGTTCTGATCCGGCGCGTGGAGCGGCGTCAGGTTCGAATCGGCCCGCCCGTTTCGGGCGGGCCACCGCATTCCAGGGCGCAGATCGGGTCTGTGTCGACAAGGCGATGGCGCCCGCAGTGAGTTTGTCGTCAGGACCCGCGCTCGCACCAAAGGGGGCGATCGGGTCCGTGATGAGCCCTTCGCCTAGATCGCCCTCAGGCAACCAATAGGAGCGCTGCAATGCTGCGACTGTCTCAGGCCCTGCGCGTGGCCGTCGTCACGCTGGCCCTTGCTGCACCGCTGGGCGCGGTAGCACAGGAGCCGACTTATCCCATCACAATCAAGCATGCCCTCGGCACCACCGTCATCAAGCAGAAGCCGGTGCGTGTCGCCACGGTCAATTGGGCCAATCACGAGGTCCCACTCGCGCTGGGTGTGGTCCCGGTCGGTTTCGCAAAGGCCAATTTCGGCGATGACGACGGCGACGGGTTGCTGCCCTGGGTCGCAGCGAAGCTGAAGCAGCTTGGGGTCAGCAAGCCGACGCTGTTCAACGAGGGCGACGGGATCGACTTCGAGGCGGTGGCGGCGGCACGGCCCGACGTGATTCTCGCGGCACATTCCGGCCTGAGTCCGAAGGACTATGCGATGCTCAGCCAGATTGCACCGGTCGTGGCCTATCCCGAAGCGCCGTGGACGACCGCCTGGCGAGACATGATCCGCCTGAACAGCGCCGGCATGGGCATGGCCAAGGAAGGCGATGCCTTGATCGCGAAGCTCGAAGCCGAGATTGCCCAGACAACGGCCGCCTTTCCCGAGATCAAGGGCAAGTCGGCGATGTTCATCACCCATCTGAGGTCGCGGGATCTGAGCACGATCAATTTCTACACGACCAACGACACGCGCGTGAAGTTCTTCGCCGACCTCGGCCTTACGGCGCCGAAGAGCGTGGTCCAGGCTTCTACACCCGGCAAGTACTCCGGCTCGATCAGTGCCGAGCGGGCCGATATGTTCGAAGACGTCGACATCGCGGTCACCTATGGCGGGCCCGATCTGCTGCCGGCGCTGGCGGCCAATCCGCTGACTGCGAAGGTGCCGGCCATTGCGCGGCGCTCGGTGGTCGTTCTGAGCAACAATCCGCTGGGCACCGCAGCCCATCCGACGCCCCTGTCGATCTCCTGGGTGCTGAAGGACTATGTCGGTCTGCTCGCCGAGGCTGCCCGCAAGTCGCAATGACCGCATCCTATTCGCCTGCCCCGGCTGGACGCGATCCCAAGCGCCGTGACAGACATCGCAGCTGGTGGCTGCTTGCGCTGCTGATCCTGCTGGCGATCCTAGTCGCAACCTCGATCGGGGTGGGCACGCGTGAGGTGTCGCTCGCCGAGATCATCGGCGCGCTGCAGGGCAGCACAGCCGGCAATGGCGAGTCGGCTGTCGCCGTGCGCATTCCGCGCACCGCGCTGGCCTTTCTGGCCGGTGCAGGGCTCGGACTAGCGGGGGCGATCATGCAGGGCGTGACGCGCAATCCCCTGGCCGACCCCGGCATCCTCGGTGTCAATGCGGGTGCGGCGCTCGCCGTCGTCATTGCGGTCGCCTGGTTCGACATCACGTCGTCGGAAGCCTATCTCTGGACGGCGATTGCAGGTGCGGGACTCGCGACCCTGTTCGTCTACCGGGTCGGATCGCTCGGCCCCGGCGGCGCCACGCCGCTGAAGTTGACACTGGCAGGCGCCGCGACCTCCGTCGCTTGCGCGTCGCTGGTCATCGCGGTCGTCCTGCCGCGCAACGATATCGCCGGCGGCATCCAGTCCTGGCAGCTCGGCGGCGTCGGTGGTGCGACCTTCGAGCGGATCCTCCCCGCCTTGCCCTTTCTGGCAGCCGGTTTCGCGATCAGCCTACTGTCGGCGCGCAAGCTCAATTCGCTGGCGCTGGGCGACGATCTTGCGGCGGGGCTCGGCGAGCAGGTCGCGCTGGCGCGGCTCGTCGCTTCGGTCGGCGCCGTGCTGCTCTGTGGCGCGACCACGGCGCTGTGCGGACCGATCGGCTTTCTCGGGCTGGTCGTGCCGCATATCTGCCGGCTGCTGATCGGCGTGGATTATCGCTGGCTGCTGCCGTTCTCTGCCCTGGGCGGCGCCTCCCTCCTACTCGCGTCGGACGTGGTCGGGCGCATTATCGCGCGGCCAGCCGAGATCAAGGTCTCGATCATCACCGCCCTGATCGGCGCGCCCTTCTTCATCTGGATCGTCAGACGCCAGCGGGTCAGAGAGCTATGACGCAGCCATCTTCCGCCGCTACGCTATCCTCGACGGCCCGCCAGCGGCGCGCCCTGCGCCACCGCGTCGTGATCGGCATTCTGTGTATCCTGGTTCTCGGCCTGTTCGCGCTGACGCTGATGCTCGGACAGTCCTTCGTACCGCCCACCGTCGTCCTGCGTGTCCTGATGGGCGAGATGGCGCAGGGCGCAAGCTTCCTCGTTGGCGCGCTGCGCCTGCCGCGCGCGCTGCTGTCCCTGCTCGCGGGAATCAGCTTCGGCCTCGGCGGCGTCGTGTTTCAGATCATGCTGCGCAACCCGCTGGCGAGCCCAGACATCGTCGGCATCACCTCGGGAGCCAGCGCCGCCGCGGTGTTCGCGATCATCGTACTCGCGCTGAGCGGCCCGGTCGTCTCGATCATCGCGATCGTTGCCGGACTTGTCGTCGCGCTGCTGATTTATCTCCTCGCGGCCCGAAACGGCGTCGCCGGAACGCGGCTGATCCTGGTCGGCATCGGCGTTGCTGCGATGCTGCACAGCGTCACGGCCTATATCCTCTCGACAGCCCCCGCCTGGAACCTGCAGGAGGCATTGCGCTGGCTGACGGGAAGTCTCAACGGCGCCCAGCTCGGCGATTCCGGTTATCTGCTGCTCGCGCTCGTCGTGTTCGGCGGGATGCTTCTATGGCAGCATCGGGATCTCGAAGCCCTGCGCCATGGCGATGACACGGCCGCCGCGCTCGGCGTCAGGATATCTCGGACCCGGATCATGGTGGTGATCGCGGCGGTGGGAATGATCGCCTCGGTAACCGCGGTCACCGGCCCGATCGCCTTCGTTTCCTTCCTGTCCGGACCGATCGCTGCCCGGATCATGGGCCCTGGCGCGCCGCTCCTGCTCGCCGCCGCGCTCGTCGGCGCCGTGCTCACTCTCGCCGGCGACTATGTCGGCCAGTTCTTGATGCCCGGGCGCTATCCAGTCGGGGTGGTGACGGGAGCGCTGGGTGCGCCCTATCTGCTCTACCTGATCATCCGCATCAACCGGAGCGGCAGGACCCTATGACGACCGCTTCCATCCCCAGCCTGATCGTCCGCGATCTCGCAGCCGGATATGGAGACAGCGAGATTCTGCGCTCCATCGACCTGACGATCCCGGCCGGAAAAATCACCGTCATCGTCGGCGCTAACGCTTCCGGCAAGTCGACGCTGCTGCGGACGATGTCGCGGCTGCTGATACCGAGCCGAGGCGAGGTGACGCTCGGCGGCCGGTCTGTCCACGCGATCCCGACGCGCGAGCTTGCGCGCCAGATCGGTCTGCTGCCGCAATCGCCGATCGCGCCCGAGGGCATCCTCGTCGACGATCTCGTGCGGCGCGGGCGGCATCCGCATCGCGGCCTGTTCAGCCGCTGGAGCGCGCGAGACGAGGAGGCAGTGCAACGGGCCCTGACCGTCACGCGCACGGCGGATCTGGCCGAGCGGGCGATCGACGAACTGTCCGGCGGGCAGCGCCAGCGGGTCTGGATCGCGATGGCATTGGCGCAGGAGACCGGCATCCTCCTGCTGGACGAGCCGACGACCTTCCTCGACATCAATCACCAGGTCGAGATTCTCGACCTGCTGGTCGACCTCAACCGGACGCGAGGGACGACCGTCGTCATGGTGCTTCACGATCTCAATCTCGGAGCGCGCTACGCGGATTATCTCGTGGCGCTGGCGGATGGGTGCGTGCATGTCGCCGGCCCGCCGGAGCAGGTCCTGTCCGCGGACACCGTCAACACCGTCTTCGGGCTCCAAAGCCACATCCTGACCGATCCGACGTCCGGCAGGCCCATGATGCTGCCGATCGGCAGGCATCATATTCTGGATGAACCCCAACGTGCACAGGAACACGGCGCATGAGCCACAGCACATCAGTATCGATGACGGGTGTGGCGCAGTCCGCGCATGTCGCGCGGCTCCTCAACGAGATGTGCGAGCATTTCATCGAGCATGCCGAGGTCCGGCGCATCGGCGACGAAGCCATCATGACGAGCAAGCTTGGCGTGGCGACCTTTCGCTTGCAGGGAGAGAAGCTATCCATCGCGCTGAACGGGCCATCGGAAGCGGCACTGCAGATGGCGCGCACCAGCATCGCCGAGCACATGTTCTACTTTGCCGGATCCGATCCGCTGGAAATCAGTTGGGCGGACACGGATGCGGCCGCTCCCTCGCGCATGCCCAATCTTCACGAGGTCACGGTCCTCGGAGCCGAGGACGTTACCCCGCTGATGCGGCGGGTTAAGTTCTCTTGCGCGGATGTGACTCCGTTCATCGGCGGCGACATGCATGTGCGCCTGCTGATACCGCCCAAGGGGAGAAAGCCCGTCTGGCCCGGGTACCGGGCCGATGGTCGCGTCGCCTGGCCTCGCGGCGAGGATGAGCTTGCGGTACGGGCCTATACGATCCGGGCCGTCGATGCGGAACGCGGCGAACTCTGGATTGACTTCCTGCAGCACTTCGTGCCCGGCACACGCACGCCTGGCGCCGAGTTCGCCCAAGATGCCAGGCCCGGCGACCTCGTCGGATTGATGGGGCCGGGCTCGGGGGCTTTGCCGGTCGCCTCCTCGATCCTCATGATAGGCGACGAAACCGCGCTGCCCGCGATCGCACGCATTGCTGCGGAAGTATCGGCCGATACCGAAATCACTGCCATTATCGAGGTCGCGGACGCGGCCGAGGAGCAAATGCTGCATTCAGCCGGGCGCTTGAATGTGCGTTGGCTGCACCGGGGCAACGACGCCGAAAAGGCGAAAGGCGTTTTGCTTCGGGCTGGCAAGGACGCAATCGAAGCAGTGTCGGCAGACACCTTCGTCTGGGCTGCTTGCGAGAAAGAAGACATCCGCGCGATGCGAACGCTGCTGAACAGGCGCAAGCATGATCGTTCACTAAAGTATGTCGCCTGGTATTGGGAACGGTAGCACCAGAAGTGCCAGACGTTGGTCCGGGCGCGCTGCGCCATAACCTGACATTCCCCGGATGCCCGAAACCGGACGTCGGAAAACGAGACGCTTATCCGTAAACTACAGCAGCACGCGCCTTCGCGTATCGGGCGAATCCGATCTTGATGGCGACCAGCACGGGGGCTGAGACCACGAACAGCAGGGCTACTACGTTGAAGGCCGTGTCGAAGGCGATCACAGTCGATTGACCTGTCACGGCACGGCCTAGCAGGCTCGCCGCTGCCCGGCTGGCCGCCGCCGCATCCATGCCCTTCGCCGTCAACATCGCTGCCGTGGCCGTCAATCGTTCGATGACGGCAGGCTTTCCCGCTGCGACATTGGCACCAAGGACCGCGAGATTGGCGACGGTGTGGTGGTCGATCAGCGTCTGCAGCGCCGCAATCCCCATAAGGCCGCCGAATTGGCGGCCGGTGTTGAAGAGGCCGATGCCGCTGGCGAGCCTGCGGTCGTCGAGGTGGCCGAAGCCGATCAGCGTGATCGACAGGAACAGGAAGCCCAGGCCCAGGCCGCGCAGTAGCACCCCTGTCATCATCTGGTCCGCCCCACTCTCGCTGGTCGAGCCAGAGAGCAGCCACATCGCGACCATGAGGGTCAGGATCCCGAAGGGCACCGTGGCGAAGGGCGGCAGGCGGCGGAACTGCACGAGCAGGGCGACGAGGAGGAGCGCGCCGATGAAAGGTGCGCCGCTGGGCAACAGGAGCCCGCCGGCCTCGCTCGGTGTGAAGGCGAGGACGGAGACGGCGAACGCCGGGATCAAGAAGGCACTGCCGGACAACGCGGCGCCCGCGACGAAGCTGACGATGAATGCGAAGGTAAAATCGTTCGGTCCGAACAGAGTAAAGTCGAGTAGGCCCCGGCCCTTGGTCATGGCCTGCTGGGTGAGGAAGGCCAGCAGAGCGGCGGCACTGATCACCGTCAGCCAGAGGATGCGCGGCTCCTCGAACCAGTCCCACCGACTGCCCTGCGTCAGCACATAGGTGAGGCAGAAGAAGGTGAGCGAAATCAGCGCGAAGCCGAGCCAGTCGAACGGACGGGGCTCGGGTTTGGCGTGCATCGGGCCGTCCGCCATCAAGAGGAGCCCGGCAGCTGTGAGGGAGAGCGGCACGATGCTGAAGAAGATCCAGGTCCAGGATTGGGCGTCGAGCAGCCAGCCCTGAAGCGCCGGAGCGAGCGTCCCGGGCGCGACGACGGCACCCATCGCGAACAGGCCCTGGAGCAGAGGCTGGTACGAGCGCGGGAAGCCCAGAAAGATGATCGCCTGGCCTGCGACGAGCAGGGCGCCGCCGGAGAAACCCTGGACGATCCGAAGCGCGATCAGCAGGTCGAGACTGGCCGTCATGGCGGCGATGCCCGACACCAGACCCATGGCCAGGATCGCGGCGACGAGCACGCTGCGTGGATAGATGCGGTTCATCAGCCAGGGAGCGATCATGAAGCCGATGAACTTGAACGTGATGTAGCCGATGTCGAGCCAGGCGAACTCGTCGGGCGTGGCGGAGGTGTCGCCGATGATGTCGCTGCGTCCGAGCGACAGGACGGTGCCAGCGATCGCCTCGGTCAACGCAGCGAGCACGATGCCGGTGAGGAGCAGGGTCACGGCCGCAGTGCTGCTGCGGTCCGGCATGGCGGTGGGGGCCATGGTCATGGGCTGCCTCGCGGAGCGATCTCGACACGCGCCGACAGGCCGGGCACGAGGCGGCCGGGCAAGGGGGTGCCGACGAAGCGGATCTTCACCGGGACGCGCTGGACGACGCGCACGAAGTTCCCAGTCGCATTGTCGGCCGGAAGCAGGCTGAAGGCGGAGCCGCTGCCGGGCGCGAAGCTGTCGACGATGCCCTGGAGCCCCTCGTTCGGATAGCCGTCGACGGTGATCCGGACCTGCTGGCCGGGCCGGATCTGCTCGAGCTGGGTTTCCTTGAAGTTCGCCACGACCCAGACATCGTCGACCGGGACGATGTCGAGCAGGGAGACGCCCGGCGCGACCAGCCGGCCGATCCGGACCTGGCGGTTGCCGACGACGCCGCTGACCGGCGCGCGCACGACAGTGCTGTCGAGATCGATCTGGGTAAGATCGCGCGCGGCCTGCGTCTGCGCCACGGCGGCAACGGCCGCCTCGCGCTGCGTGGTCAGAACGGCGATGCGCTGCTGCTGCGCCTCGATCGTCGCCGAGACCGCTGACAGGTTCGCCTCGGCCCGCGAGCGCGCCGCGTCGCTTTCGTCGAGCAGGGCCTGGCTCACCGCATTGCTGCGGATGAGTTCGCGACGTCGGCCCTGCGCCCGTGTGGCGAGGGTCAATTCGGCGATGGCGGCCTGCTTCTGCGCCTCGGCCTGCCGGACCAGAGCGTGCTGGAGCTTGGTTTCGGCATCGACATTGGTGACGCGCGCCTGCGCCGCCTCAACATTGGCGACGGCCTGCGCGAGCTTCGCGCGATAATCGGAATCGTCGATCCGGAACAGGATGTGGCCGGCCTTGACCGCCTGGTTGTCCTCGACCTCGACCGCGGTGACGTAGCCGGCGATCTTCGGCGCCAGCGAGGTCACATCCCCGCGCAGATAGGCGTTGTCGGTCGCCTCGCCGCCCGAACGGGCATTGGCCCAGCCGGCGGCGCCGGCCGCGACCGCGCCGAGGCACAGCAACACGCCGACGATCTTTCGCTTCTTGGGCCGCGTTGCAGGGGCGGCATTCCCGGAGCCTTCGTCCGTGACAACGATGCTCTTCTCTTCCAGGGTGTCCATGGTCCTGCTCCCGTTGAAGGCCGACCGCTGCGATGCAGCGCGGGCAGCCGCGAGCCCATCGCCGGGGCGAGAGCTCGGTCAGCTCATTTCTTGACGAACTTGGTCAGCTCCGTGTCGTCGATGTCGACGACGAACACGGCCAGGATGCGAGCAGGCTTCGTGTCGCTGGCGTTCGCGCTGACGCCGTGGAATGCACCGGGCTCTTCAGCCCAGTTTTCGCCAGCCTGGTAGACCTTTTCCGGCGCGCCGTTGACGCTGCTGCGGACCGATCCCTCGAGGACCGTGGCATAGATGAAGGCCGATTTTGCGTGCGTGTGGGCCGGCGAGCCGGCGCCCGGCCCGTATTCGACCAGCACGCCCCGCAAGCTCTTGCCGGGCACGTGCGGAAGCGGGCGATCGAACACAGTCGTTATCTTGCCTGCGGGCCGCTCCTGGGCCGGGGCCGCGGTGATCGCGAGCGCAGTCAACCCGAGAGCTGACAATAGGCGTGTGAACATGGCAAGTCTCCTTGATGCCAGCGACCATCACTCGCCGCCGGGGATCGGAGGCGAGACCTTCGCTTAGCGGCTGGCCGGCTGAGCCTTCGACTGACTGAGCCATTCCTCGAAACGGATCGCGCCGATCCGCGGGTTCTCGCCGGGCGTGAGCGAGCGATCGGAGAGGATGCCGCCGTAGTAGCGCGCGTGGATATCCGGAACGACCTTGCGGGGGTCCTGTGTCGCCCGCAGGAAGCGCCGGCCCAGTTCGTCGAGCGGCATGGCTTCCGGACCGGCGATTTCGATCGTGCCGTTCACCGGCGGGGCGAGGGCGGCATCGGCGAGTGCCGCCGCGACGTCGGTCGACGCCATCGGCTGGATCAGGGCCGGAGACAGGCGAATCTCCTCGTCCACGATGGCCGACTGGACGATCGCGCCGACGAACTCGAAGAACTGCGTGGCACGCAAGATGGTGTAGGGGATGCCGGAGGCCTTGATGAGGTTTTCCTGGGCGACCTTCGCCCGGAAATAGCCGTTGTCGGGCAGGCGCTCGCTGCCGACGATCGAGAGGGCGACATGGTGGCGCACGTCGGCGGCGGCTTCCGCGGCCAGCAGGTTGCGGCCCGACGTCTCGAAGAAGTCGAGGACGGCCTTGTCTTCCCAGACGGGTGCATTCGCCACGTCGACGACGACGTCGGCTCCATCGAGCGCCTCTGCCAGGCCCTCGCGGGTAATGGTGTTCACGCCGGTGTTTGGCGCAGCCGCGAGCGCCTGATGGCCACGCGCGCCGAGATTCTGCACGAGCTTCGATCCGATGAGGCCGGTGCCGCCAATGACGACGATCTTCATGGGCTTTCTCCGTTTCTCCCGACCGCAACCATTGCCGCCGACATGCTGGAGAGTGCCCGGACGCTCGCGGGAGGTCCTTGCGGCGGGCTTGAATTGCCCTTCAAGGAAGCTTGGTTTCTTGTCCAAGATGACGCCTTGCGGCAGAAGGGCGAGCCAGGGCGCTGTCAGTCTTGGATTACTCTCGACCAACCGCCTCGGTCAGCGAAACGACCGTATTCGGCCAAGGGACGACCGACGTGCAATTCGCGTTTGGAGATAACGTGCTCGACCCCGAGCGCCGGGAACTGACCCTGCGCGCGCAGGTCGTGACCGTGGGGCCGCAGGTCTTCGACTTGTTGCTGCATCTCGTCAGGAACCGTGACCGGGTCGTCAGTAAGGACGAGCTGCTGCAGGCGGTGTGGGGCGGCCGGATCGTCTCCGAATCCACGATCACGAGTCACATCAACGCGGTCAGGAAGGCCATCGGCGACAATGGCGACGAGCAGCGCCTGATCCGGACGATCGCCCGCAAGGGTTTTCGCTTCGTCGGCGAAGTCGACCAGGCTGTGGAAGAAGGACTGCCGATCGGAGCAAGCGTCCTCGAACGGGCCGCAATCAAGGCGACGGAACCGCTCTCCGCGCAGCTCCCACCGGTCAAGCCCTCCATCACCGTCCTGCCGTTCCAGAATCTGAGCGGCGATCCTGAACAGGAGTATTTCGCCGACGGCGTGGTGGAGGACATCATCACCGCCCTGTCGCGCATCCGCTGGCTATTCGTCATAGCGCGCAATTCAAGCTTCGCCTTCAAGGGCCGGGCAGTGGATGTGAAGGAGATCGGTCGGGAGCTCGGCGTGCGCTACGTCCTCGAAGGCAGCGTCCGCAAATCCGGAAGCAAGGTGCGCATCACCGGGCAGCTCATCGATGCCACCGCCGGAACGCATCTCTGGGCGGAGCGCTTTGAAGGTACGCTCGACGACATTTTCGAATTGCAGGACCGGATCGCCGAAAGCGTTGTCGGCGCGATCGCACCGCAGCTTGAACGCGCGGAGATCGAACGCGCCAAACGGAAGCCGACGGAGAGCCTCGACGCCTACGACTATTACCTGCGCGGCACGGCGAAGCTGCACTACGGCACTAGGGACGCGATCGAGGCGGCGCTGCCGCTCTTTTACAAGGCCATAGAGCTCGATCCAGACTTCGCATCGGCCTATGGCATGGCGGCCTGGTGCCATCTGTGGCGCAAGGTCAATGGCTGGATGGTTGATCGTCCGCGCGAGATCGCCGAGGGCGTGCGGTTGGCGCGGCTGGCGGTCGAATTCGGCCGGGATGATGCGGTCGCCCTGACACGCGCCGGCCATGCGCTCGGTCATTTCACCGGCGACCTCGATGGCGGCATCGCGCTTATCGACAGGGCTGTGCTCCTCAACCCCAATCTGGCCCCCGCCTGGTTCCTCGGCGGCTTCCTAAGGGCCCTAAATGGCGAAACGACCGCCGCATTCGAGCATTTCGGACATGCGGTTCGGCTGAGCCCGCTGGATCCCGAGATGTTCAGGATGCAGGTCGGAATGGCGCTGGCGCATTTCTTCGCTGGGCACTTCGATTCCGCGGTGGATTGGGCCGAGAAGGCCGCCGGAAACCTTCCCAGCTTGCTCGCTGCGGCTGCCGTAATGGCAGCGAGCCATGCGCTTTCCGGCCGCATCAATGAGGCGAAGCAGGCGATGGAACGCCTGCGTGCGCTCGATCCATCCATGCGCATAACAAGCCTCAGAGACTGGCTTCCGATCCATCGCTCGGAAGATCTCGCGCGGTTCGCGGAGGGATTGCGGCTGGCCGGGTTACGTGAGTGACGCGACCCATTGGCTCCGGCGGCTTTATCTTTTCGAGCAAATGCCGGAGTGGTGTTCCGGCCGCCGATCAGAACACGAGCTTGCGCCTACGTCCTTGACGAAAGGTCGAACGCGCGCAAAGCACGCCGTTCTGCCCGCCAGGGCTTCGGCCGTGCGCCACAGGCTGACTCTCAGCCTCTGCCCGAAAGCTAACCTAAAACTCGGCCGCACGAGCTCCGCTTACGCCGCGCTACCCAAGCGGTCCAGCAACCATGCGATCCCCCCATCCGCAATTGCAGCGTTAGGCGCGACGGCATTGAGCCGAAAGCGGGGCAGAGGCAGTGGCGCGTCTAGGCTCACCACACCAAAGCGCGTGCCGTGGAGTGCCGCAAACCGCCTCGGTATCGCCGAGATCAGGTCACCCTCGGCAAGCGTGGCGAGCGCGAACATGAAGTTCGGAACGGTCAGCGCGGTCCTGCGGGAGCGCCCAATTCTGGCGAGAGCCTCGTCGACGAAACCATAAGGGTCGCCACTCAGCGAGACCACGAGGTGCTGTGCCTGACAGTATCGTTCCAGCGTGGGCTCTTCGGCGAATGGGTTTCCTCCACGCATTGCGATCACGAAGTCTTCTTCATAGAGGAGCTGCTGATGGAAGCGGACCGGAATGTCGTCGCTGGGTATGATGGCGATGTCTAGGGACCGCGTTTCCAGATCGATGAAAGCGTCCCGCCAGGCTCGATCCGGAGCGGTCTCCCCCTGCAAAGGCAGCAGCTGACGCACACTGATATCGAGGCCGGGCGCGTCCTCGCGCAGGCTTTGCAGCAGAGGCGGCAGAAAGACCGCCGAGACGCCGTCAGGCGCGCCGATGCTGAAGCGGCGCGTTGATGTCGCTGGATCGAAGGGTGCGGCCGTCGAAACGATGGCACGCACGCGCGCTAGCACATCCGCGATCGATGCCGAGAGTTCGACCGCCCGGTCGGTTGGGACAACGCCCTTCGGCGTTCTGATGAAAAGCGGATCATTGAGCAGACGGCGTAGTCGACCTAGCCCGTGGCTGACTGCGGATGGGGAAAGGCTGAGCCGTACGGCCGCACGACCCACATGGCGCTGATCGAAGACAGTTTCGAACAGGATCAGCAGGTTGAGATCGATACGAGATAGATCAATCTGATTCAGCATCTAGCTGAAATCATATCATTGGATTCATTACCTTCAAGCTGCGAGCCTCCTTGCTGAAGCCAGAGCAACTTTGGCCTTCGAACAGAACCTGCAGGAGAATCCCATGCAAAGCACCCGACGCGGACTTGTCTTTGCGGCCGGCGCCGCCGGGCTTCCATGTCTTCTGGCTGGGGCAGCCCGATCGGAAGGGAACGCTTCAATCGACGCTGCGGTGGCGGATCTGGTGCAGCGATCGGAGGAGGCGAATGCTGCGCTGTTGCGTGGCGATGTCGGTGCCTACCGGGCGCTGATCACGCTCTCGGACGATTTCACGTTGATGTCCCCCTTCGGCGGGAAGCCATCTCGCGGACCGGACATCAACGAAGAGACCTGGAATGCCATCGGCCGGTTCTTCAGGAACGGCAAGCTCAAGCAGCAAGTCATCCAGGCTTACGGCTCGGCTGACATGGTGGTTCTCGCTCTGATCGAGCATGCACACGCCGAGGTCGGTGGCTTGCCGGCGCAGGACTGGCCGTTGCGCGTCACCCTGGTCTATCGACGAGATTACGCCGAATGGCGGCTGGCCCATCGTCATGCTGACCCTCTTGTTCCACCTATCGCGTTGGAACGAGCGGCGGCTCTCGCGCGAGGCAGCTGAGACGGTTCTTGTGAGGGCTGCGCCAGAAGCGGACGTCGCCGCTTTTCCCGAGAGCGGACGCGTGTGGTTCTGACGCGAGATGCCACTCCAGAGCCCCTATTTTAGCGGAGTTTGGCGATGCCGATGCCATCGAGCTTCGCCCGATCTTTTATGGACTCTTCGCTACGCGTCATTGCTTTCGCAATCGCCTTCAGGGCCATGCCCTTTCCAGCCAGCAATTTCAGCTTCTGAAGCTCCTCAGAGGTCCAGGGTTGGCGGTGCCGTTCAAATCGCTCAGTCACAATCCACTCCTGCAGCGTCTCACACCTGAGGATCTACTCCATATCACCAACGCGATGAATTTGACCGCCATCTGCCGAGGTCAACTGCCAGCTCGCGCCCTAACCAGACATCGCATGCCTGCCAGAGGACGGACATTTTCCTTATGCCTATGCAACCAGCGCGCATGCGTTCGGGAAGCCCCCCTGCGCCTCCATTGGCCTGATGGCACTCCGGATTCGATTTCGTGCTAAGCATGACCGATGCAGAAGTGGACGCCTTGGCTGATCTGCCGGCAACCGTCGTCCGTCCATCGTGCTGCTGGCAACGGCGCTGGCCCTGGCATGACGCCTAGGACGATCGGGTCGCCGCGCTTCTCCGGCGCTGCGACCGAGCGGAAGGGCTGGGCGAAGGTGCTAGCGCTCGGCCGCTTCCTTCTGCTGCTTCTGCAAGTTCCGGATCAGGTTGCCGAGTGTCTGCCCGAGCCCCTCCATGGCGCGACTCTCGGCACTGTAGTCCGTGGTCATAGTTAGGGATGCGCAACGGCGTTGGTGGGAAAACCATCGGGCTTGACCTTTGCATTCGAGGATCGACGCGAGCGCGGAGTTCGCGCCATCGGCCACGACCCAACCGTCGAGGATCTGGCCGAGCATTTGCTGGTTGGCGGCCGTGCAGTCCGGCGAGAGCCGGAGAAGATGTTGCAGGTTGTCGGCCGCGACGCGGATGCGCTCGACGTTCAGGATCAGATCGACCGCATGAAGATGCGTCGGCAGAGCAAGCGCCTCCGTCTGCTGTCCGTCCTCGGCAACTTTGCGAAGCGGGAACTCGTGAACGGTCCCGCTCATCGCGTCGTCGCCTGGATGTTGGCGGCCTGAGCGGCAAGCGCAGTTCGGATCAGCACCCGGACCGTGCTGGAGAGCGACGTATCGCGACGGGCTGCTTCGACCTCGATGGCGCGGCGAAGTTCGGGGTCGGCAGCGAGCGTCAGTTGCTCGGTTCTCTTGCCTCGACTGGAATGCATCATGGCCTCCATTACTGGAGGACATGATAGCGGAATATCCAGAAAAATACATGAAATTCACCCAGTTATTCCAAGTCACGCCAAGTCATTCAGGGGCATTCACAATCATTCTTGGGTGTTCTCGGTTGACACCCATGGCGTCTATCGATCTGATTTCTGTTTGACCTTACTGCCAACGTTAATGGCGCACGAGCAACACGAAGAAGGACGAATAATCCGGCTAGGGAGAGTTTATGGCTCGGCTCTGGTTCAGTCCGGCGGTGTCTGTCGAAGGCGACGGACCTGACCCGACAATCGTCGTCAGTACGGTCGAAGGCGCGGCGGAGCAGTTGCTGACGTGGGCCGCCCAAGGACCGAAGTGGCACTCTGCTGTTCAAGTTTGCGCCGATGCGATGTGCGGCGGCGCGACCTCAAATCAGGCGCGGATCGCCTTCATCGCCGCGGCGGAAGAAGCAGGGCGGCTGCGAGAGGCAGTCAAAACCACCGCGCGCACCGGTTCTGTTTACGATCAATTGCCGATTTAGTTTGCGTCGCTAACAAGCCATGAACAGAATGCCTATGTCATGACGGAGGCGCTGGCGATGTATCGCAGAGACGTCGTCTTTTATACTGTAGTAGGCACGCTGCTCATGTGCGCCTGTTGGACTGCATTCCTGATACGGGCGGCGTGGTGGCTGCTTTCTTGACCGCGGAAATCGAACTTACCGTACGTTAAGGGTGACGGCGCACGATCAACCTGCTCCACCTTCGCATGGTCGGAGTGGCGGCCGGTCGGCGCTCCCCCAGCCCGGCGGTTGGCCGCTGCCTTAGTTTCAATGAAGCGTACAAATCTGGCCGAACGCAGCGTCACCATCCATCGCAGCGCGCTGAGCGCCTGGCTTCGCCGGCGGGGCTGGACGTTCAAAAAAGTCTGCCCATGCACTGGAGCAGGAGCAGCCCGACGTGGCGCGCGCTGCGGCAAACCTGGTGAAGACCCGACGAGTTGCGTTCGGGTGAGCGCGTCGCGTTCTGCGCGTCGGTCCGTTGAGTGACGCCGTCCAGTCTCCGACACCGAAGAGCGGGCGGGTCACCCGGCAGCCCGCGCGGGAGCGGACCTTGTCATTCCCACTCAGGCGAGAGGCGTCTCGCTTTTTGAGTAGCCGGCCACCACATAGGCGGCAGAGGCGCTCGAACCCTTGGCCAGTTCTTGAGCGAAGCGCTCATGTTTCGGATTGGAGAGGACAGGCACCTGCTCAACTCGCGGCTTTAGGAAACAAGGGGATCCACGATGCCTGACGATCCGAAGTTAGCCCTGGCGAAGAAACTGACGGCGGCCAGGAGGATGAGGATGGTTCATTACCTCTGTGACCGGCACGCGGAAGGCGACAAGCTCACGCCACTGATTGAGCAACTCGAGAACCGCTTTCGGCTGGAAGGCTGGAAACTTCCCGAGTGAAATCAGTAGAGCAATCAGAGCAGGAACGGACCGCGTGTGGCGATCACGCCCATAAGGCCGACTAGCGCCAGCGCTGCATAACAAAGCCAAGCATCGATGGAGAAGTAATGGAACATGGGGGTCGGGCCTCCGTGACGGCTGAGCAATCCCGAGCGCGGCCAGACCGTTCCCGAAGTCCATAAAATGCGTTGAATCATGGTTTGCGAGATCTAAAAGTGTGAGGTGCCGGCATTTACACGAAGGCCGGAATGGCTAACCTCCCCGAGCTTACGTAACGTCGCGGTGGGGACGGGAGAGACGATGATTAGCCTGACGCTGTCCGACGGCCCCAAGGTCGAATTGGAAGCTCGAAGGGTTGCCCGCATTCGCCACGCTATCCCAAATGACGGGGATCCGAAGGCCAAGACCCGCATCGACTGGGTAGAGCCAATGCTCGTCATAGAGCTTCCAGAATACGTGGCTGAGGCCGTGAAGGCGCAACTCCCTACGCTCGCCGCTCTCACGCTCCTCGATGGCAATCCGGTGTGGTTCAATGCCGAAACGGCGTCAGGGCCACTTCGGCTCGTGCCAAGTCAGAAAGTGAACGGTGCGCTCTCGGCATTGCTCATCAACGGAAAGAGGCAGTTCGTCGCCAATACACACAAGGAAGTCGCGGCCGCGATCTCCGAAGCTGGCGGGTCGCCATTGCCGATTCCGGCAGACAGCCTGCTGTCGAGCATCTTGAGAATTCTCGGCCTATCCAAACGATCGGCTTCGAATGAAAAGGACTGGGATTAACAGCGACTATGTTTCCGCCGTTGCAGACGGGATGCCAGCCCCCATCTTATGGGCGAAGGGCACCATCGGCGCCTCCGATCCGAGTTTTCTACAATGGGCGAGCAAGATTCGAACCAGCATCTCGCTAGGTTAGCTAATGCGATCTATGTCGAGATCCGCAGGCAGTTCGATTGTGCCGGGCCATCTGTGCCGGTGGTCTGCGATCACGCCGGCATGCGCGACGTGTTTGTCGAGGGACATATCGATCTGTTGAAGGTTGCGGCGGCCCTCTCAGCGAGATGCTGTGTCCAAATGCCGGACATCGAAACCGTCGATGAACCCATGTCGGCAGGCCGCAGCAAAAAGCCGGATCACAAGGACCGGGCTTCTGCACCATGAGATGGCGGTACATCCGCGCTCACCTCAGGAAGGGGAATTTCAGGGACAAGCCCTCACTAGCCAGATCTTGGCACGGGGTTCGGGGAGCATCAGCCGAAGCGAGCACACGCGCCGAACAAACCATGAATCTGACATCGCACGACCCGAGGGCTCGCGCAATCCCAAATTTTCCTATTGTGCTATCCTGCCTCTTTGAGCAAGCTCGCCTTTGCTCGCTCTAGGCTCTCGGCTCCTACGCCGGCATACTTCGAAGCCTCGAACCGCTCGCTGCCACTTTCGGTCGGGTGGCCCTTCGACTTCATATGGATCCACTCGTGCTCCACGAAGAACTGCCGATCTTCCGTGTCGTAGCAGAGGTACCACCAGTCTTCATTCTCGGCCATCGAGCCTTTCGTACGCGAGGCCAACTCAGACTTCAGGATCGACATTTGAACCTCCAGTACGGAGTGTCTGGAGAAGAACATAGTCGAGTTCAAGCCACTCGCAATGCCGAAACGCTCATTGTGGCAGCGATTTCTTTTCCAAACGACCGGATCATCACCTTCGCATTGTGAACGCCGATCGCTTCGACGATCGTCGCCTGGAACGCCATGAACGGCCCGTCGATGATGATTGCTTCGTCACCCGGGCAGAACTTTGGCTTCGGCCCCTTCGGATTCGTGGGCGCGACCTGGTTCTGATAATCGGCGATGGAACGCAGCACCGGGTTCGGTACGCGGACCCAGCCACGCCTGTTGCTGGCGATCTCCTGGCTGCCATCAATGTCGAACACGCTGCTGATCGGCCGCCCCTTGACGATCAAGGGATGGCTCTCCCTTTGCCCGGTCAGCAAAGGCCCGGACGCGAACAGGTACCGGGTGAAGGTCGCGATGTCGCCCTCGAACGACGTCCGCGCGCCGACGGTCACCAACTTATCGTAACCGACGCGTCGCTGGACAGCGAGATCTGGCGAGAGGAGGTCTTCGGCCCGGTCGTTTGCCTGCGCCCGTTCTGCGACGAGGCCGAGGCGGTGCGGCTCGCGAACGACACGCGGTTCGGCCTCGCCGCCGCGGTGATGTCGGACGACGTCGAGCGAGTGACATCGGCCCTTAGAGCCGGCATCGTATGGATCAACAGCTCCCAACCCACATTCACCGAGGCCCCATGGGGCGGGTACAGGCAGTCCGGGATTGGGCGCGAACTCGGCCGCTAGGGTTTGCTCAACTATCTACAAACAAAGCAGATCACGCGTTTCGAAGGCAAAAATCCCTGGGATGGTACATCAAGCCCTAATCATCACCATAATTTGCCGCGGGGCTTCATGGCCGGCTGGGATTTGATCGGCGCGGAGTCCCGGGACGATGCGGCCGGTGGTCATGCCGCCACCTTGCCGAACCGGGCGAGCTGACGAGCACTAAACACGTTGCCGAGGGGATGCCGCAGAGCCCGAAGCCGCCGGCCATGATCGTTATGCCGTCCTTGATGGCGCCGGCGAGAGCCGCCTTGGCGTTAGGAAAAACCTTCTGCATCGATTTCATCTCTCCGATAGTGTGCTGCGCAGGGCAACCGTCCTCCTGCTTCGGTAACAGTACGAGAAAGGCTGGCTGCCAACGATTTTTACACGAACTGACGGTAGAATTCGGCATTGTCCTCGCCCGCATCGCCCCGCGCCGGCAAGCGGCCGGCGAAAGTTGGCACCATCTCGTCTTCGAAGACCGGAGCCATATCGAGCGCCTGGGCCTCGACCCGCGACCGGATCGTCTGGCTGTCGGCGACAGAGAGCTTGAGGGTGACGTTCGGCAGACGGGCCTTGCAAGCATCCACGATCCGGCCTGCGAGGCTTGCCGCCAGGGTCGATGACATGCCGAGCCCGACAGCGCCGACCACCTCGCCGCTGCTGGAGCGCACGATGCCCGGCAGTTGCTCCATCTTGCTTCAGGATCAGTGTGGCCTGACGGTAGAGCGTCTCTCCCACGGCCGTCGGGCGGACGCCACGGGCGCTGCGCTGCAGCAGGCTTAGTCCGAGCTTCTCCTCAAGCTCCGCGATCTGCTGGCTGAGGGTGGGCTGCGCGACATGGATCAGCGTGGCTGCACGCGAGAAACTGCCCGCGTCGACGATGCTCACGAAGTAACGCAGATGTCGAAGCTGCATGTGAAAGACCAGCCGTAGGGACCCTGTCGCGGGTGCGGAACGGCACTATCGTCAATAAGCCCCGGCCGTCCAAGTCGAGCGGCGAGGTTCTCAAGCCTTTTCGGCTTACACCGCTCTCGTCGTCTTCACGTGCGCGTACCGAACTCGAAGATGCGCCACAACCGGACATTTGGTGGTTGCCCGAAAGCTGACCCACACAGTGACGCGCGCAATGAGTTTCCGAGCGCGAGCAATCCCACCCCTTCGGGCAACAAAATTGACACGGATGAACACGCGGAAGCAGCTTGTTTAGGCACAAACGTTAATGTTTGGTTAAAATATTGCCTTGCTTGCATCGCGCAATGCAGGCATCGTGCAATTGTTGCGGTGCAGCATGATGCTTTATCTCGATGCCTGACGTTTTTTCTCTGATTGGCAGGGGCGCGGCATGCTTCACTTTCAATCTAGTGATTTCGAAACCGCGAAACGCGTTGCTTTTGATATTGTAAAATCGAAAACTGATAAAATTAGTATTATGCATTTTTCGATAATTAAACGCTTGCGTCGAGATAATTATTCCAATTTACTGAAGGCATTCAGCTTAGTTGTGGCAGGAATTCTAGCGATTCTGATGCTGACGGCCGCGCTGCCGCCAGTTGTCGCCGACCAATCCGATCGGGCAGTGATCAACGCCCCGATTTCTTTGCTGACCGCGCCTATCTCCGGCACGATCGACTCGATACGCGTTCGGGCGGGAGAGGAGTTGCAGAGTGGCGCTGTCGTCGCCACGATCTCGAATTCACGTGTCGATCGCACCACGCTGATCCAACTTGAAAGCAAGATGGCCGAGACGCGCGAACGCAGCCTCTCCGCTCAGCGAAAATATCACTCCAACCTCACCTATCTGGCGACGCTCGATCGGGCCATCGCGTCCGAGAAGGAGCAACTGACCAACATATTCAATCAACAGATCATCGAGCTGAAAGCCAAACTATCGGCTTCGATCTCATCGGGACTGGAGAAGAAATCGGTTGTCGATCGCCAGACCGAGCTCGTCGCCCGCAATGTCGCGAGCGCGCAGGTGCTGAAGCCCAGCGAGCAGCAATACCGAGCAGCCCTGTTCCAGAAGGATGCCGAGACCGCGAAGCTGAACCAGAAGATGATCCAACTGGAAGCGCTGTCCAAGAGTATCTTCGTCGGCGACGAACTGGTCGGCCTGGCGACTCTGGCGCAGAAGACACGCGACGTCGGCTTCGATGCCGAGCGGTTGAAGATCGAGCATACTGAATTGGAAGCCAGCCTCGTGGACCAGCAAAAACTTCTGTATGCGGAGCGGGCGCGCCTTGCGAGCTTGTCCGGCATGTCGGTCGCGGCACAGAGCAGCGGGGAAATCCTCGCCATCGGAGCAACTGTCGGCCGTCACGTCAATGCCGGAGATGCGCTGGCGTCGGTCGTCCGCTGCGAGGAAGCCTTCGTTGTGGCCATCTTCTCCTATCGCCAGGCGCAGAATCTTGGTGTCGGGCGCCGTCTACGCATCGAGGGGGATCGCCTCGGCAAGCGCTTCGGAACGGTGCGCGAGGTCTTGCCGAAAACCAGCGAGAAGACGGACCAGCAATATGCGGTGCCGTTTCCGCAGACCGAGCGTCGCGAACTCTATGTGTTGATCGCGCCCGATCCGGTCGAGGGCCAGCCCGCGGAGAGGTCCGGGCGCGCGGTAGCGACGGCCTGCAATGTCGGACAGTGGGTCACGGTGACACGCGTGAACGGATGGGTGCCGTCCAACTCGGTGGTCTGGCGGTCGCTCTCCAATTCGATCAGCGGCATCTTCGGCGGAGGCGAGGCGGTGGCCGCGCCGGTCTTGCGCAACAGGACGACAGACTAAAGCCATGTTTCGCTGTGCGGGACTGGTGATTGTCCTGACGGTGGCGAGCCTGACGACGACGGCCGAGGAGCTGGAGAATCGCCACGCGCTCGGCCAGCCGATTTGCCGCTCTTTGGCTACAGCGGTCGATGCAGCCTCGAAGGACGGTCAGCCCGTCTTTCTGGCGAGCTACCGGCCGGGGCCATCGGAAAGCGCATTGCCGCTGCCGTTGCGAAGCTCGGCCTTTTCCTACGACAATGCGCTTGCCGTCATTGCGCTGGTATCCTGTGGCGCGCTCGATCAGGGGCGCCGCATCGGCGAGGCGTTTCTCCACGCCATCGACCATGATCGCAGCTTTCGCGATGGACGGATCCGCAATGCATACCGGGCGGGCATTGTGCAATCGGTCTCGCTGCTTCCAGGCTGGTGGGAACCCGCGATCAAGGGCTGGGCGGAAGATGGCTATCAGAACGGCACGGCTACTGGAAACGTCGCCTGGGTCGCGCTGGCGCTCCTGACGCTGGCAGACACGACCGACGACGCGCGTTACCTGGCGGCAACAAGAACGCTGATGGATTGGGTCAAGGTTCATACGGGGGGCACGGCTGGGGCGGGGGTGACCGGCGGTGTCGACGGGTTCGATCCTGTGCAGACGCGGCTAGCCTGGAAATCTACCGAGCACAATCTCGACGTCTACGCGGCGGCGCTCTGGTATGGCCGCGCCACGGGCGACCAGCGCTTCATCGGTCTGATGCGCTCATCGCGAGCCTTCCTGGACGAGGCCTTTCTAGAGCAGCCCGGCTGCTTTGCGCTGGGCCGGGAGCCCGACGGGCGCATGAACGGGTCGGTTCGCCTTGCGCTGGATACGCAGCTCTGGCCGGTCCTTGCAGTCCCGGACGGCCCGCCGGCCTGGCGGCGAGCGCTGGCCTGCGCCGAGACGCGCATGACGGTCGCCGGCGGGTTCGATTTCAACGAGGACCGAGACGGCCTTTGGGTCGAAGGGACAGCGCAGGCAGCCTTGACCTACCAGGTCGTCGGGCAGCGGACGCGTGCCAATGAGCTGTTGAATGGCCTTACTGCCGAGCTCGCCCCCTCCGGCTGGCTTTACGCGACGCGCGAGGAGCGGTTGACGACCGGGCTAAGGATCGGGCCGGGCAGCACGAGCGAGGACTTCTTCTATTTTCGGCGGCCTCATTTGGGCGCCACCGCCTGGGCGGCGCTGGCCGCGAACCGCTGGAATCCCTTTGTCTCACGGCGGTTCAGGTAGGTCGATGTTTGCGCCCCCCAGCGACGTCGTCACGGTCCTGATATTCGATCTCGGAGTCATTCTCGGGTTTTATCTGCTATGTCTCCTGCTCAAGCCCGAACGGATGCTCGACCGCATCCTGTTCTCGGCGGTTACGGCAGGGTTGATCGTGATCTATACGATCTGGCGCTGGACCGACACGTTGCCTGAGGCCGGCACAGCAGTCGAGCGCCTATGGCCGACCGTTTTCTTCGCCTGCGAGTTCATCGCGATCCTCTACACGCTTCTGTCCATCATGATCCTGCTGCGGCGGATCGATCGTTCGCCGGAAGCGGACATCGCGCTCGAACTCCGAAATTCGCTCAACCGCTGGCCCGCGGTCGACATCTTCATCTGCACCTATAATGAGCCGATCGAAGTTCTCGAGAAATCGATTCTGCTAGCCCTGGCGATCGATTACGGACCCAAGACCGTCTGGGTTCTCGATGATACGCGTCGCCCATGGGTCGAGCAGCTCTGCGCAGAGGTCGGCGCTCGCTACCTGAAACGCGCGAACAATCATGGTGCCAAGGCCGGCAACCTGAACAATGCCTTGCGCGCCACATCCCTTGAGACCAACGCACCGCTCATTCTCGTGCTCGACGCCGATTTCGCGCCGCAGCCCAACATCCTCACGCGGATGGTGGGGCTGTTCCACGATCCGAAGGCCGCGGTCGTCCAGACGCCGCAGTTCTTCTATAATGCCGACCCGATCCAGCATAATCTGATGGTGCAGCGCAGCTGGGTCGATGATCAGCGCATCTTCTTCGATGTCTTCCAGCCCGCGAAGGATGCCTGGGGCTGCGCCTTCTGCGTCGGCACTTCGTTTCTGGTGCGGCGCGACCGGCTGGAACTGATCGGCGGCTTCCCCGACGAGGCGATCTGCGAAGACCTCAATCTAAGCTACACACTGATGCGAAAAGGCTATCGCACGCATTGGCTCAACGAGCGCCTAAGCGTCGGGCTCTCCGCCGAAGGCCTGCCGGAATACATCTCACAGCGGATGCGCTGGTGCCTCGGCACCATCCAGGTGGCGCTGCTGAAGGACGGGCCGATCTTCGGGGCCGGATACAGCTTTATACAGCGCCTGCAGTTCGTCCATGGGCTGCTGAACTGGTTCTGCAAGCCGTTCATCGTGTTGATGCTGATCGCCCCGGCGATCTACTGGTTTGCGGGCCTGCCGGCGTTCGAGGCCGATTACCTGACCTTTTTACGCTACGGCCTTCCGGCGTTGATCGCGCTGTGGGCCTATAATGGCTGGGTCTCACGAGCCCGGACGTTACCGATTTTCATGGAGGTGACGCATACGATCACCGCTCTGGCGATAACGGTCACTCTGATCTCGGCGATGATCCGGCCCTTCGGGCGGCCTTTCAAGGTGACCGACAAGGGCGGCGACCGCTCGCTGATGGTCGTCCGCTGGAAGATGGCTGCCGTCTTCGGCAGCATGACGCTGCTGTCGGCGATCAGTGTCGTCTGGGCCTATATCAGCCCCTACTCATCGAGCGAGATCTCTCCAATCGATTTCTTCAACCTGTTATGGGCGGGCTTCTCAATGTTCATGACATTCGTGGCATTCCTCATCTGCTTCGAACTGCCCCGAGAGGAAGAACGCTTTGCAATCGAAGCCGGCAGCTTCATCTGGCACGACGGACGTTTCAGCGCCTGCACGTTGGTCGATCTTTCGACCCGCCTGGCGCGGCTGCGCTTTGACGGCGAGAGCGATGGGATCAAGACGGCGACCCACTTTCGGATTCTCATTCCCAATATCGGCTGGGTCGCAGCCTCGGCGCGCGGCGGGGCGGGCGACATCCGCGAGTTCGTGCTGCATCCGGAGCCTAACGAGCATCGCCAATTGGTGGTCCAGCTATTCTCTGGTCCAAGGACCAATATCGCCGCGACGGCGGACATCAACGGCGCGTTCAGCGGACTTTACAGGCGGGCTTTCGGCATTCGCCAGAGCTGAGTTTGTCGGCCACGGCTTCAACGCCCGACGCGAAGTGAATGCAGGACGTCTTCCACTTGATGGTCTAAACTGGGCGGCGATCATCGCGGAACCACTATAAGAGCAGCGCAGCTAGCCGGGAGCCGCCCATCTGATGATGGCCCATGGCCGCCTGTATGGCTGCACCAAGCTCACTTTGCTCTACCCTCACTAACAGACACCGCGGGCGCGATGATCGTCGACAGTCGGTTGTATCTGAACTACAACCTCGGCGTCCGGGCGACCTGGCTCAGCCGAACGCGGACCTACATGGCCCTGCCGACGGAAACTGGCTGCGCTTGACGATGAAGGACGTCAGGTAGGTGCGGAGCATCATTCAACGCTGGCAGGACAAGAATGCCACTGTGTCAAACGGCGCGCAAAGTTGCCCCCCGATCGGCGTCCAATGTTGACCCCTTGAGTATGCTTCGCGGCGAGGAGGCGGCGCGGCGGAGCTGGTCTGGGTTGCGCAGTCGCGCCGGCTCCGGATCGGTGGTGTGCGGGGAACTCAGAGCCTGTTCTTGAAGCGCCAGCTCTCGTTGCCGGTCTCGACGATGTCGCAGTGATGGGTGAGCCGGTCGAGGAGCGCGGTGGTCATCTTGGCGTCGCCGAAGACGGACGGCCACTCACCGAAGGCGAGGTTCGTCGTGACGATGACGGAGCTCTGCTCGTAGAGCCTGCTGACCAGGTGGAAGAGCAGTTGTCCGCCGGACTGGGCAAAGGGCAGGTAGCCGAGTTCGTCGAGGACGATGAAGTCCATGCGGGCGAGATAGTCGGCCATGCGGCCCTGGCGGCCGGCGCGGGCTTCGGCCTCGAGCTTGTTGACGAGGTCGACGACGTTGAAGAAGCGGCCGCGAGCACCGGCACGGATGCATGCCCGGGCGATCGCGATGGCGAGATGGGTCTTGCCGGTCCCGGTCCCGCCGACGAGGACAACGTTGCGCTGGTGCGCCAGGAAGTTGCCGCCGGCGAGATCATGAACGAGGGTCTCGTTGATCGGGGTTCCGTCGAAGGCGAAGTCTGCGACATCCTTGGCGAGCGGCAGCTTGGCGATGGTGATCTGATACTTGATCGAACGGGCCTGCTTCTCGGCGATCTCGGCGGCGAGCAAATCGCCGACGACGCGCTGCGGCTCGTGCTGGCGCTTCACCGCCGAGGCGATGATCTCGTCGAAGGCGGCCTTCATGCCATAGAGCTTGAGCTCGCCCATAGTGGCAAGAATCTCCGAGCGTTCCATCACACGGCTCTCCTGAGGCTGTCGTAGCGGGCACAATCGGCGGCGGGCTCATGGCGCAGGCGCAAGGCATCGGGCGTCATGATCGTGATCGCTGCCGTCGGCTCGCGGCGCCGGGCCAGGATGTTGATGATCACGTCGGCGGAGTGGACGCCTTGCCGCAGAGCGTCCGCGCAGGCGGCTTCGACGGCGGGCAACCCGTCGCTGAGCACCGCGGTCAGGATCTCGACCATCTGCCGATCGCCGTCTTGAACGGCCGCGAGCTTGCGCCGGACCCGGTCGATCGCACCGGGCAAGACCCAGTCCTTGAAGGGCGCTCCGTTCCGCAGCGCGCCCGGCTTGCGAGCCAGTACCGGGACATAGTGCCAGGGATCGTAGATAGTCTGGTCGCGGCCATAGCAGCGGGGATGCTCGCCGACGATACGCCCGTCCTGGCGCAACTCGATCCGATCGGCATAGGCGCGGATCTCGACGGGGCGCCCGACCGCACTCGCGATGACCGAGTACTTGTTGTTGTCGAAGCGCACGAGACAGGTCTTCGACACCGAGGCTGGCAGTGAGTGGAAGCCGTCGAACCGCCCCGCGTAAGGCACCAGGCTCGGGCGCTCGGCTTCGAACATCTCCCAGATCGTGCGGTTACTGTGCTCCGGATGGCGGTGGGCCTTGGCGTAGCGAAGCACCTGGTCCAGCAGCCAGGCGTTCAACTCGTCGTAGTTCTTGACCCGCAGGCGCGGGGCGAAGAAGCGCTCGCGCACGAGCCCGACCTGGTTCTCGACCTGCCCCTTCTCCCAGCCCGAGGCCGGCGTGCAGGCGACGGGATCGATCAGGTAATGGCTGCACATCTGCTGGAAGCGGCGATTATAGGCCCGCTCCTTGCCGACGAAGATCGTCTCCACCGCGGTCTTCATGTTGTCGTAGATGCCGCGCGTGCAGGCTCCCTTGAAGAAGGCGAAGGCCCGGTCATGGGCATCGAAGACCATCTCCTGGCTCTCGCGCGGATAGGCCCGCACGAACAGCATGCGCGAGTGACAAAGCCGGACATGCGCCACCTTCACCTGGGTCGTGGCGCCATTGATGACGACGATCTCGTGGCTCCAGTCGAACTGGTAGGCTTCGCCGGGCGCAAAGCTCAAAGGCACATAGGCGTCGGCCGTGACGGCGGATTGTTCGCGGAGCCAGCCTCGCGCATAGCGACGAACGGCATCGTATCCGCCCTCGTAGCCGAGATCCCGCAGCTCTTCGAAGAGCCGGATCAGCGTCAGGCGCTCGCGCGCCGGCCTGCCGTCGTTCGCAATCAGCAGCCGATCCAGCTCAGGACGCCAGGGCCCTATCTTCGGCTGCGGCTGAACCTTCCGCTCATACTCGAACGACGTCGCGCCCGAGCGCAGCACCTTCCGAACCGTGTTCCGAGAAACATGCAGTTCGCGGGCGATCTCCTTGATCGTCTTCCCGCGGATCGAAAACTCGCGCCGGATCCGCGCAATCGTATCCACGCCCTTCATCCCCCGCCCGCCCATCCGAAACCAGGACGGACAGTCTCACCGAAACCGGCTCAAGGGGGTCAAAGTTGGACGCCGATCCCCTGCCTCACGGGGTCAAGCTTGCACGCCGAAACACAGCCACTGCCACGGTGCGCCAAAAAAGTCGCTCGGTCGTGCAAGAGAAATTTGCGCCATTTGCAGACATTGGTCCGTCGCCGGGAAGCGGGCATCCCAGCCCTGACATGCACATTGTCCAGCCCTAGGCACGCGCGGCGTTCTCCCGAGACCGATTGAGCCAAGTCATTCACCGCATTCTCTGCCCGCGCGGTAGGTACGTAGTAATCCTTGGCCGGCGGGCAGGGAGTTCCTGCTGGGCTCTCGAAGCCGACGCTGCCGACCAAGCGCTCGATGCTAGGTTCAGGTCGTCGCTTGGTGCAGCTGCAACATCTTGCGAGCCACGATCTCAATGATGCAGCCGGCCAGCGCTATGTCGCGCCGGTCCGGATGATTGTCAAAGTAGATCAGCGTGTGTGATCCGTTGGGTGAACGGGTCATAGCCGCTCGGAAAGTGTCCGGTCGGTTGCAGCCATGAATAGGGTTCGCGCGGCACCCAGCGGCCTTGCCGCTCTTGGCCGAGGAAAGTTCCGCGATCCCAGACGACCTGACCGCGCAGTATGGTCGTGATCGCCTTGCCCGTGAGGGCCATGCCCTCGAAGGGGGTGAAGTCGACAGCGTGGTGAAGGTCCTGATTGCGGACCACATAGGTGAGATTGGGATCCCATATCACGATGTCGGCGTCCGACCCGACCGCGATCGTGCCTTTCTTGGGATACAGACCGAACATCTTGGCTGCGTTGGTCGAGGTCAGCGCTACAAATGTCGACGCATCGATGCGACCCTTTGCGACACCTTCCGAAAACAGAATGGACATCCGCGATTCGACGCAGGGCACGCCGTTCGGCACCTCGTCGATAGTCGGATCGGGCCCGTTTGCCTTCTTGCCATGCGGGTCGTCGTAGCTGAGCGGTGAATGGTCGGAAGTGACGACTGACAATACGCCGCGCTGGATGTAGTTCCACAAGGAGCCGACCTTGTCGCTCTCTCGCGGCGCCGGCGCGAAGACAAACTTCGCTGCCTCGTAGCCTGGCGTATTGGCGTGCTTCGCCGTTATGACGAGATACTGCGAGCAGGTCTCGGCGTAGACACGTGTGCCACGCTTCTGGGCCGCCTCGACCTCGTCGGCCGCCTCAGGCGCAACATTCGCCTTTCCCCCTCTTCTCTTACCGACTCATCTTAGCACGAGCAGATGCGGCGCGAAGCTGTACCGCAGCGTGTGCATCGAGACGCGCTTGTCGCGCTTCGCCGCAACGGCCGCGGCATGGCAGGCCCATTTGAGCTGGCGAGTCGTGATCGGCTGGCCCGGCTGCTGGCCGGGGAAGAGCCAGCCCCACCCGCCACCTTTGGGGCAGGAGGTCGAGCAGGTCGGGCGTGAGCATGACATCGCGTTCTTTTTCCGCCCTTGCCTTGCTCGACCTTGATCAGCATGCGGGCGCTGTCGATGTCGGAGACCTTGAGGTTGGCTGTCAAACGGCGCGCAAAGTTGCCCCCCGATCGGCGTCCAATGTTGGGTCTGACTCAGTTTCGCTGCAGGTTGGGGCTGTTCTGACGCTGGTTTCCAGAAGGAATCAGCATGATGAAGCAGCGATTTCGCCCGGCCAGTTTGGTTCCCGCAGGTCTTGTCGTCGACGGCATCGCGATCGAAGGGGATCGTGTCGTTGTCCGAGCCCGGTCCGCCGTCAGATCCTGTCCATGCCCTGACTGCGGGGCATTCTCGCAGCGGATCCAGAGCCGGTATTTCCGGCGGGCAAAGGATCTGCCGCTGAGCGGTCGACGGGTCGAACTCCACGTTGTCGTCCGGCGCTTTCGGTGCGATGCGGTCCTATGCGGCCGCCAGATCTTCGCAGAGCGCTTTGGTGACCGCATCCTTGCGCCACGAGCACGCCGAACTGATCGTCTTGATCATATCGTCCAGCATCTCGGCCTCGCCCTCGGCGGCCGACCTGGAGTGAGTTTTGCCGCGAGGATGATGCTGCCCGTTAGCAACGATACGCTGCTGCGCGTGGTACGATAGCGCGCAAGGGCGCCGAGCGAGCCGCTACGCGTGATCGGCATCGACGATTTCGCCTGGCGACGCAATCATCGCTACGGCACGATCGTCTGCGATCTTGAGCGCCGTCGGCCGGTGGTTCTGCTTCCGGATCGAGAGCCAG
>NZ_DASYHB010000093.1:0-17413 GCF_035999185.1 Ensifer sp.
ACGGCGTTGCTCGTCGGGATCGCCTTCAACAACGCCGGTTATCTCGCCGAGAATTTCCGCGGTGCGCTCAAGGCCATTCCCGAGACCCAGACGCGCGCCGGCCGATCGCTCGGCATGACGTCGGTCCAGGCCTTCCGCTACATCGTGATGCCGCAGATGCTGCGCATCGCCTTCCTGCCGGTCACCAACCAGATGGTCTGGGCGATCCTGATGACCTCGCTTGGCGTCACGGTCGGCATGAACACCGATCTCGCCGGCATCACCCAGGAGCTGAACGCCCGCTCGTTCCGCACGTTCGAATTCTTCGCAATCGCCGCGGTGATCTACTACCTGATCGCCAAGGCCGTGACGCTCGGAGCACGTCTGCTCGCCGCGCGCATGTTCCGCTACTAGGAGAGGTGAGAGATGTTCAATACCGCCCTCACCCTCGCTGATCTCGGCTTCCTATTGCAGGGCGCCCTGATGACGCTCGCGGTCACCGCCGTCTCCGTGACGGCCGGCACCGTGCTCGGCATCATTTTCGGCGTCGTGCGCAACCAGGTCGGCCCCTATTGGGGCGCGCCGCTTACCTTCGTGCTCGACGTCTTCCGTTCGGTGCCGCTGCTCATCCAGTTGGTGCTGGCGAACGCCTTCCAGGCGATCGCCAAGCTCGGCTGGGCGCCGTTTACGACCTCCTGCGTGGTGCTGTCGCTTTACACCGCTGCGTATTGCACCGAGATCGTGCGCGGCGGCATCTCGTCGGTTCCGCCGACGACGCGCCGTGCGGCCCGTTCGCTCGGCATGACCTGGTGGCAGGACATGCGCTACATCGTGGCGCCGCTTGCGACCCGCGTGTCGCTACCCTCCTGGATCGGCCTGACGCTCGGCGTCATGAAGGACTCGGCACTCGTGCTCTGGCTCGGCCTGATCGAGTTGCTACGCGCCTCGCAGGTGCTCGTCACCCGCCTCCAGGAACCGCTGCTGATCCTTCTGATCTGCGGCGCCATCTACTTCCTCATCAGCTTCCCGATCGCCCGGCTCGGCGGTTACCTTGAAAAACGGTGGTCCAATGATTGAGATCCAGAACGTTCGCAAATCCTTCGGCTCGCTGGAGGTTCTCAAAAGCATTAACCTCACCGTCAACAAGGGCGAGGTGCTGACCATCATTGGCGGCTCCGGTTCCGGCAAATCGACGCTGCTCACCTGCATCAACGGTCTCGAGCCGATCGATGCCGGCCGCATCCTCGTCGACGGCACCGAGGTCCACGCAAAGTCGACCAACCTCAACAAGCTTCGCAGCAAGCTCGGCATCGTCTTCCAGCAGTTCAATGCTTTCCCGCACCTGACCGTGCTTGAAAACGTCACGCTGGCGCCACGCAAGGTGCTGGGCCTGTCGAAGGAAAAGGCTGAGGAGATCGCTGTCAAGCAGCTCACGCACGTGGGCCTTGGCGAAAAGCTCGGTGTCTATCCGACCCGCATGTCGGGCGGCCAGCAGCAGCGCATGGCGATCGCCCGCGCACTTGCCATGTCGCCGGAATACATGCTGTTTGACGAAGTGACCTCGGCACTCGATCCGCAGCTCGTCGGCGAAGTGCTCGACACGCTGCGCATGCTCGCGTCCGAAGGCATGACGATGATCTGCGTTACGCACGAGATGAAGTTCGCTCGTGAAGTCTCCGACCGCGTCGCCTTCTTCCACAAGGGCGTGATGGCCGAAATCGCCGCACCGGAGGCGCTTTTCGGCGCGCCGAAGGACCCGGAACTGCAGAAGTTCCTGGCCGCGACGCACTGAGCCGATCATGAAGGATGCAGTTCAGCCTGACGTGATCGTCATCGGCGCCGGCGTTGTCGGCCTTTCTGCGGCAATCGCCGCCCAGGCACGGGGACTTCATGTCACCGTGCTCGACCGGGAAGGCCCGGCGGCGGGTGCCTCGGCTGGAAATGCCGGGGCCTTCGCCTTCACCGACATCCTGCCGCTCGCCTCGCCCGGCATCCTGAAAAAGGCGCCGAAGTGGCTGCTCGACCCGCTCGGACCGCTCAGCGTTCCGCCGGCCTATGCCGCGCAGATCGCACCGTGGATGTTCCGCTTCTGGCGCGCCTGTTCGCCCAGCCGCGTCGCGCATTCGACGGCGGCGCAGACGGCGATCATGGATCTTTCCAAGGCCGAGCTGGAACCGTTCCTGTCCGCAACCGGCACGCTGCCGATGCTGCGCAAGGAAGGCAACCTCCAGGTCTATGAAAGCGACGCCGAGCTGAAGGCATCGTTTCCCGGCTGGATCGCTCGCGCCGAGCACGGCATCGAGTTCCGCCACATGGGTGCGGCCGAAATGGCCGAGATCCAGCCCGGGCTGGCGCCGCGCTTTACCCACGGCACCTTTACGCCCGGCTGGTTCTCGATCGCAGATCCCAAGCTCTACACGCTGGCGCTCTCCGATCACTTCCGCTCCAAGGGCGGCGTCATCGAACGCGCCGAAATCACTGCACTGAAGCCGATCGGCGGTGGTGTCGAGCTGACCGGCAAGGACGGTACCTCGCGGCGCGCGCCTCACGTCGTGCTCTCGGCCGGAGCCTTCTCGCATCAGGTCGCCCGCACGCTTGGCGAACGCATTCCGCTTGAGACCGAGCGCGGTTACAACACGACGCTGCCGCAGAGCGCCTTCGATCTGCGTACACAAGTCACTTTCGGCGGCCACGGTTTCGTCGTCACACGGCTTTCGACCGGCATCCGCGTCGGCGGCGCCGTCGAGCTTGGCGGACTGAAGCTGCCGCCGAATTTCCGCCGCTCCGAGGCGATGCTGAAGAAGGCGCAGGCTTTCCTGCCGGGCCTGAAAAGCGAAGGCGGCGTGCAGTGGATGGGCTTCCGCCCGTCGCTGCCCGACAGCCTGCCGGCGATCGGCCGAGCCCGTGCCACCGACCGCGTGGTCTACGCCTTCGGCCACGGCCACCTCGGCCTTACGCAATCGGCCGGTACCGCACGGCTGGTAGCCGACCTTTTGACCGGCCACCAGCCGGCGATCGACATGAAGCCCTTCTCGCCGCAACGTTTCTGACAGAGCATACATCATGGCCAACCACACCTTCTCCTGCATCGACGGCCACACTTGCGGCAATCCGGTCCGCCTCGTCTCCGGCGGCGGGCCGCGGCTCGAAGGGGCCAACATGCTGGAGAAGCGGGCGCATTTCCTGCGGGATTTCGACTGGATCCGCACCGGCCTGATGTTCGAACCGCGCGGCCACGACATGATGTCGGGCTCGATCCTCTATCCGCCGACGCGTCCCGACTGCGACGTCGCCGTGCTCTTCATCGAAACGTCGGGCTGCCTGCCGATGTGCGGCCACGGCACGATCGGCACCATCACCATGGCGATCGAGAACGGCCTCATCACTCCGCGCGAGCCGGGCAAGCTGTCGATCGATGCGCCGGCCGGCAAGGTCGACATCACCTATCGCCAGGAAGGCCGTTTCGTCGAGGAAGTGCGCCTCACCAACGTTCCGGGCTTCCTCTATGCCGAAGGGCTGACTGCCGAGGTCGAGGGCCTTGGCGAGATCGTTGTCGACGTTGCCTATGGTGGCAACTTCTACGCCATCGTCGAGCCGCAGAAGAATTTCCGCGACATGGCCGACCACACGGCCGGCGAACTTGTCGGCTGGAGCCCGAAGTTGCGCGCGGCCCTCAACGCCAAGTACGAGTTCGTCCATCCGGAGCATCCAGAGATCCAGGGCCTCAGCCACATCCAGTGGACCGGCAAGCCGACGACCGCCGAGGCACATGCGCGCAACGCCGTGTTCTACGGCGAAAAGGCGATCGACCGTTCCCCCTGCGGCACCGGCACCTCGGCGCGCATGGCGCAGCTTGCTGCCAAGGGCAAGCTGAAGGTGGGCGACGAGTTCGTGCACGAGTCGATCATCGGCTCGCTGTTCAAGGGCCGCGTCGAGGCGGCGACCAAGGTCGCCGACCGTGACGCGATTATCCCCTCGATTGCCGGCTGGGCCCGCATGACCGGCATCAACACGATCTTCATCGATGACCGCGACCCCTTTGCACATGGATTTGTCGTAAAATGACCCAAGCGATCTCCGCCCGCAGCATTCTTTCCGGCTCCGCCGATGGCCCGATCATCGCCACCGAGGAGGCGCTGAGCTTCTGGGGCGGGGTCGATCCGGCAACCGGCCGGGTCATCGACGTGCACCACCCCCTGCACGGGCTCTGTCTCACCGGCGGCATCCTGATGATGCCGTCGAGCCGCGGTTCCTGCACCGGCTCGGGCGTCCTGCTCGACATGGCGCTCACCGGCCGAGCGCCGGCAGCGATTATCTTTAGCGAGGCCGAGGACGTGCTGACGCTCGGCGCGCTGATTGCAGCCGAAATGTTCGGCAAGTCCTTGCCGGTCCTCAGGCTTTCCCGCGAAGCCTTCAAGGCGCTCGCGCAGGCAAAGTCGGCACGGATCAGCGACAAGGCGATCGAGGCCGATGGCCTGACGATTGCGGTCGAACCGCCGGCAACGGCAACCCTCGATCTGACCGACAACGACCGCGCCATGCTTGACGGCCGCGACGGCATTGCCGTCCAGCAGGCGATGCGCATCATCGCGGCGATGGCGGCTCAGCAGGGCGCCGAAAAGCTGATCGACGTCGTCCAGGGCCATATCGACGGCTGCATCTATGCAAGCCCCGCCAACCTCACCTTCGCCGAGAAGATGGCCGACATGGGCGCCAAGGTTTGCGTTCCGACGACCATGAACGCGATCTCGGTCGATCGCGCCAACTGGAAGGCGCAGGGCGTGCCGGAAAGTTTCGGCGATCCGGCTGCACGGCTCGCCGACGCCTATGTGCGCATGGGCTGCCGCCCGACCTTCACCTGCTCGCCCTATCTGCTCGACAGCGCGCCGAAGGCCGGAGAGTCGATTGCCTGGGCCGAATCCAATGCCGTGATCTTCGCCAACACGGTGCTTGGCGCCCGCACGGCAAAACACCCCGACTTCCTCGACCTTTGCATTGCGCTCACCGGCCGCGCGCCGCTCTCGGGCGTCTATCTCGACGCGCCGCGCAAGGCTGCCCGCATCATAGACGTCGAATTGCCGGAAGCGATCGACGATGCCTTCTGGCCGCTGATAGGCTACCTCGCCGGCAAAGCTTCACCCGACCGCATTCCGTTGCTGCGCGGGCTCGCTTCCGCAAAGCCTTCACGCGACGACATGAAGGCCCTTTGCGCCGCTTTCGGCACGACCTCGGCCGCACCCATGCTGCATGTGGACGGCGTGACGCCGGAAGCGGAAGGCGCTGCGGCCGACGACGCCGATCACACGACGATCACCCGCGCCGATATGACTGCAGCCTGGTCGCTCCTGAACGACGGCCCTGCCGAAGTCGAGCTTGTCGCGATCGGCAGTCCGCATGCCTCGCTTGAGGAATGCCGGGCGCTCGCCGACGCCATCAACGGCCGCAAGCGACACGGCGATGTCGCCGTCATCGTCACCGCCGGACGCGACGCGATCGCCGCTGCTCGCGCCGAAGGACTTCTTGCCCGATTGGAGGCGAGCGGTATCCAGGTCCTGCCCGATCTCTGCTGGTGCTCGATCTCTGAGCCTGTGTTCCCGACGAGGACGCGGGCGCTGATGACCAATTCGGGCAAATACGCCCACTACGGCCCCGGCCTTTCCGGCCGTGCCGTGCGCTTCGGCAGCCTCGCCGACTGCGTCGAGGCGGCGCTGACTGGCCGCGCCCCGGCGCGTCTTCCGACCTGGCTCTCCTGAGGGGTCAGGTTCGAGCCTGCTTCCCGCTGCGTGGCGACGTCGTCGAGACGGGCACGCGACGAAAGGCAAACGCGATCTGGCGCGGTGGCTCGCCGACAGCGTGCCGCGCAACAAGTCGAGCGCGCGATCGGCGTCCCGTTGCCTTAGCACCCGCATCGCCGGTTCCGGCAGCCCGTCCACGGGGTGACGAGCGGGTCGTGCCTTCGCCAGTAGCCTGTCGCGCCGGCCTTCGCAGCGCCGACCTCATGCTGGATCCCAGCTCAGCGCCCGCGGACCGGACGACGGACGGGCCCGGTTTCGATATCAATCGGTGCAGGCTTCAAGGACAGCGCGCCGTTCCATCCGAGTTCCGGCGCAATCAGCCGCACAAAATCCTCGAGGATCTGCCGATACTCGTCCTCTTCGAATTCGTAGGGCAGCTCCAGCCGGAGTTCGCTGACGTGAGGCAGGATAGGATCGGCAAACAGCCGCTCCAGGATTTCGTCGGCACTGCCAACCAGATCGGCCGCATAAAGCGTGCGCCGCTCGCCTTGTGGCGTCAGCGTGCGCTCGAAACGGCCGGCCGCATAGTCCCGGTAGCGCCTGCGGGTCGCGGCATCGGCACCGTCGAGCGGCACGATCACCCGGCCGAGCGCCACGCGCTTGCCCTCACCGCCCGAGGAGCGATAGAGCGCCAGTTGTCGCGCCTGCGCTACGAAAAATGCATCCGTTTCCTCACCCGTCGTCACGTTGCCGATCAGGAGGTTGAAGCCGTGGCTGCCGGCCCAGCTTGCCGAGCGCAGCGATCCGCCGCCATACCAGAGCCGGTCGGCGAGACCTTTCGCGTGTGGCTGCAGCCGCGGCCGTTTGGCGCCGAAAGGCGTCTTGATCACAGTATCATCGTCGCCGAGCAAATTGCTGCGCAGGTTCTCCTGAAATCGCAGGACCCGTTGATGGGAAAAATCATAGGCCGACCAGTCGCCATCAAAGGCAAGCGGTCCGATCAAATCGAGATGCGGCGGCTTGCCGGCGCTGAGACCCACGTTCAGCCGGCCGCGTGACAGCACATCGACGGTCGAGAGATCCTCCGCCAACCGGTAGGGGTTCTCGTAACCGATCGGGATGACGGCGGTGCCGAGCTCGATACGACTCGTCCGTTGAGTGGCGGCCGCCAAAAAGGCGGCGGCCGACGAGATGCCCGGCTCCAGATGCCGCTGGCGCACCCAGGCGCTGGCAAAGCCGAGCGCCTCGCCGTACTGCAGCAGCGACAGAGTCTTTTCGAGCCCGTCTAACGGATTTTCGGGCGCATAGTTGCCGGGGCTCAGGAAACCGATCTGGCTGATGGATATGTTGGTCATTCCTGGCGCCTCAGAACTTCGGCAGGCCAGGCGGGTTGGTCTCGGACTTCGGCAGCGCTTCTTCCTGCAGGTGCCAGCGCTCCAGGACCTTCGCATAGGTGCCGTCTTCGATGAGGCCGTTGGTGGCGATGGTCAGCGCGTTGGCAAGGCCGCTGCCCTTGCGGGTGGTAATCGCCACGTCCGAGCGCTCCGGCCAGCCGGCGCTCAAAGTACCGACGCGCTTGATGTTCTTGTCGCGGGCGGCGATGAACACGAGCTGCGCATGTGGCTGGACGATGACGTCGGCGCGCCCCGAGGAGAGCGCCACCAGGCTCGTCGCCTCGTCGTCGTAGTATTGCAGCTCCAAGGGTTTCAGGCCGGCCGCGACATTCTCCGCGCTCCACTTGAGCAGGATGCGCTCCTGATTGGTGCCGGCGCCGACGATGATCCTGAGGCCCGCTGCATCCTTCGGCTCCTTGATCACCGTGATGCCGCTGTCGGCCTTGACGAAGAAGCCGTGCAGGCCCTGGCGATAGGTCGAGAAGTCGAATTTTTCCTTGCGCTGCTCGGTGACGCCGACATTGGAGATGACTGCGTCGTACTTGCCCGATGTCAACCCCAGCGGCCAGTCGATCCAGGCTGTGGGCACCAGTTCCAGCTCCAATCCGAGACTGTTGGCGATAGCACCGGCATATTCCGGATCGGCTCCGATGACGGTGCGAGCGTCGGTGGCGTAGGTCGCAAGCGGCGGACCGCCCGGGCTGACCCCGACAGTGAACTTGCCCGGCGTCACGAACTTGAAATCGGCGGGGATTGCAGCGACAGCCGCCTCGTTGCGATCAGCGTGGATGCGCCCCGGCTGTTCGGGGCTGAGATCAAAGCCGGTATCGGCAACGGCCGAGCCGACAAGCAGAAGGACTGCCGCAGTGGCGGCGAGAAGGGGAAAGGCGGACTTGCCGGTCATGCAGGAGGTCTCCGATTGAAATGCAAGAGCCGGATCGGCGGTGGTACCGCCGATCCGCGGGTACAAGATCAGGAACCGCTCTTCGGCAGGCCGGGCGGGTTGGTCTGGGCGGCATCGACGGCTTCGGCGCCGAGGCTCCAGCGCTTCAGCACTTCGCCGTATTTTCCGTTCTTGATCAGGTCGTTGAGCGCGACGGTGACGGCATCGGCAAGGCCACCGCCTTTGCGGGTGGTCACCGCAATTTCGGCTGTCAGCGGCCAGCCGCCACTGGCGATGCCGACGACCTTGGTGTTGTTCTTGATCGAGGCGGCATAGGCCCGCGTCGCGTTCGGATTGAACTCGACATCGGCGCGGCCCGACTGCAAGGCGAGATCGCCGGCGGCGCGATCGTCGTAATACTGCACCTCGATCGGCTGCAGCCCGGCAGCGACGTTCTGGCGGTCCCACTCCAGAATGATCTTCTCCTGGTTGGTGCCCGCACCGGTGATCACCTTCAGCCCGGCGACGTCCTTCGGTTCCTTGATTTCGGTGATCTTGCTGTCGGACTTGACGAAGAAGCCGAGCACGTCCTTGCGGTAGGTGGAGAAATCGAACTTCTCCTTGCGCTCCTCGGTCACCGTGACGTTGCTGATGACGGCATCGTACTTGCCGGAGGCCACACCGAGCGGCCAGTCCGCCCAAGCGACGGGCACGAGCTCAAGCTCAAGGCCGAAACTGTCGGCGAGAAGCGAAGCGACATCCGGATCGGCGCCGACGACGGTCTTCGAATCCGAGGCATAGGTGGCAATCGGCGGATCCCACGGGTTGATGGCAACGGTGAACTTGCCCGGATTTACGAACTTGAAGTCGGCGGCGATCGCCTTGATCGCGGCTTCGTTCTTTTCCGTGCGCACACGGTTCGACGTGTCGGGGCTGAGGTCGAATTTCTCCTCTGCCTGGACGGGGCTGAAGCCGAGGGTCACGGCCGTAACGGCGCCGGCCAGAAGCAACTTTGCAGTGTCGAGTATTGTCATGTCTCTTTCCTTTTCAATCCTTGGTTGCTGGTGTTGACAGAGCTTCGCCATCGGCAAATGGCAGACAGCGATTTCAGAGAACGCGCGCTAGAAATTCGCGGGTGCGCGGATGCTTGGCGTCGGCAAAGACCTGCGCCGGCGGCCCTGCCTCCAGCACACGACCCGCCTCCATGAAGACGACGGTGTCGGCGACCTCGCGGGCAAAGCCGATTTCGTGGGTGACGATGACGAGCGTCGTGCCGGTGCGGGCGAGTTCCTTGATGACGTCGAGTACCTCGCCGACGAGTTCCGGGTCGAGCGCCGAGGTCGGCTCGTCGAAGAGCAGCACCTTCGGGCGAAGCGCCAGCGCCCGGGCAATCGCAACACGTTGCTGCTGGCCGCCGGAGAGCTGGCGCGGATAGGCGTTGATCTTGTCGCTCAAGCCGACGCGATCCAAAAGGTCCTGAGCGAGGCGCACCGCCTCATCCCGGCTGAGGCCACGCACGTGAACGGGCGCCTCGATCAGGTTTTCGAGCACGGTCAGATGCGGGAAGAGGTTGAAGTTCTGGAAGACCATGCCGATATCGGCGCGCCGTTTCAAAATCTCCGTTTCGTTGAGTTCATAGAGCGTGTCGCCCTTCTGGCTGTAGCCGACGAGTTCGCCGTCGATCGCGATGAAGCCGTCGTCCACCCGCTCCAGATGGTTGATTGCCCTTAGCAGGGTGGATTTGCCGGAACCCGACGGTCCGAGGATCGCCGTGACGCTGCCCGCCGACAGGTTCAATTCGACCCGGTCGAGAACCTTGAGCGGCCCGAAGCTCTTGGATATGCCGTGGACATGCACGTTGCCGCCGGTGCGCAGAACCTGTGCGTCGCGAAAACCGGTTCGGGCGGCTCCGGCCTTCTGGCCTGCGACCTCCGGCAGCGGCCGACGAAAGCGTGCAACAAGCGCCTGAAAAGGCAGCGGCACCGGATTGCGCACAGCGCCGCGCGAATAATAGCGCTCGATATAGTGCTGGGCGATCGAGAGCCCGGTCATGATCACCAGGTACCAGACGGTCGCCACCATCAACAGCGGGATGACCTCGAGATTGCGGCGGTAGATGACCTGCACCGTGTAGAAGAGTTCCGGCAGCGCCAGCACGTAGACCATCGACGTGCCCTTGGCGAGACCGATGATCTCGTTAAAGCCAGTGGGCAGGATCGAGCGCATCGCCTGGGGCAGGACGATACGGAAGGCCTGACGGCGGCGCGGCAGGCCGAGGGCGGCGGCGGCCTCATGCTGACCCTGATCTACGGCGAGAATGCCGCCACGCACGATCTCGGCGAAGAAGGCCGACTGATTGAGGGTCAGACCGAGGAAAGCCGCTGCAAACGGCGTCAACAGCTGCGTCGTCGGGTAGTTCAGCCAGACCGTGTCGGTGAAGGGTACGCCGATCGCAATGGTCTCGTAGAGGTAGCCGAGATTGTTGAGTACCAGCAGAAGCACGATCAACGGGATGGATCGCAGCAGCCAGATGTAGCCGAAGGAGAGGCTCGCAAGCAGCGGAGACTTGGACACGCGGGCAAGTGCCAGTGCCGTCCCAAGCAGCGAGCCGGAGACGGTGGCAAGCGCGGTCAAGAGCAGGGTTCGACCGAGCCCCGCCAACACCGGTTCGGCGAAGAACCATTCGGCAAAGACCGGCCAGCCCCAGCGCGGATTGGTCAGTACCGAATAGAGCACGCCGGCAATGACAAGTGCGGCAAACAAGGTACCGAGCGCGCGGCCCGGATGACGTGCCGGCACGATCCGATAGTGCGCGTAGCCCGGGTTCGGCTCGCTGGTGCGGCTGACGCCGGGCGCGCCGGCGAGATCGCTCAGAACTGCCATTTTGGATCCTCTCTTGAAATCGGGGGCGTCCGGCGCTTGCGACCGGCGCGGTCAATCACGGTCAGGCGTGGCTCGCGGCCTGTGGCTGTGGCGGCGGCACTTCGGCCAGAAACGCCAGTGTGGTGACCAGATGGGAGATGTTCTTCTCGAAGGGCAGCGTCTTGTAGACTTCCGGATCGGCGTCGACGTCGAAGAGCGCCGTATAGCCGTTGGCAAGGTAGAGACCGACCGCCTCCGGCTGGCGAAAGCCGGTGGTCAAATAGATGCGCGAATAACCCTGGCGTGCCGCCTGCGCCTCGAGTTCGAAGAGCACCTTGCGCGCCAGCCCCTGACGCCTGAGATCGGAGCGCGTCCAGATCCGCTTGAACTCGGCGGTGCGGTCGTCATAGTGCCTGAAGGCACCGCCGCCGATGGTTTCGCCGTTGCGAACCAGGAGCACGAAATTGCCGCCATGCGGCGGGGCGAAGACTTCCGCCGGGTAGCGGTTCATTTCGGCAGCCGCCCCCTCCTCGCTGAAGTAATTGCCGTAACGGCTGTCATATTCGACGATCAACTCGTCGATCAGCGGCTTGGCGCGGGGATCGAGGGGCGTGGTGTAGAGAAACGTGTCGCTCATGTCTTTCGCCATCCCTTGGTCGTCATGCGAGATAAGTTTCCACCAGCCGGACCCAGTAGCGGGCGGCCGGTGCGATTATTGCGTCGTTGAAGTCGTACTCAGCGCTGTGAAGGGACGCGCTGTCGCCGTTCCCGACGAAGGCGTAATTGCCCGCCTTCTCCTCGAGGAAGAACGCAAAGTCCTCGCTGGCCGTGCGCGGCTTGAAGTCGGAAATAACCGCGTCGGGCCCGAGCGCCTTCAAAGCGACCCCACGGGCAAAATCCGTTTCATGCGCGTGGTTGACGAGTGCCGGGAAGCCGAGGCGGTAGTCGACATCAGCCCTTGCACCAAAGCTTTCCGCCTGCGCCCGCGCCAGTGCCTGAACACGCTCGCCAAGCAGGCGACGGACCTCGCCATTGAAGGCCCGCAGGGTCAGCCTCAAGGAAACGCTCTCGGGAATGACGTTCGATGCCTGGCCGCCATGAATGGAGCCGACGGTGACGACGGCCATATGCTGCGGGTCGACATTGCGTGACACCAGGCTCTGAAGTGCCGTGATCAGCGATGCCGTTGCCAGCACCGGATCGACGGTCAGATGCGGCTCAGCACCATGCCCGCCCTTGCCGACGACCGTGATGTTGGCCTGGTCCACAGACGCCATGGCGGGACCGGCGACGAAGCCGAAACGGCCGGCGGGCACGCCCGGCCAGTTGTGCAAGCCGAAGATGGCGTCGACCGGAAAACGCTCGAACAGCCCCTCCGACAGCATCTTGCGGGCGCCGGCACCGATTTCTTCGGCCGGCTGGAAAATCACCCGCAGCGTGCCGTTGAAGCGCCCCTCCTCGGCCAGGAAGCGGGCGGCGGCGAGCAGGATCGCCGTGTGCCCGTCATGGCCGCAGGCGTGCATCACGCCCTTGTGGCGGCTGGCATAGGCAAGCCCCGTCGCTTCCTCGATCGGCAGGGCGTCCATGTCGGCGCGAAGACCGATCGCCTTACCGCCTTGACCGCGCCGGAGAGACGCAACGATGCCGGTGCCGGCGATGCCGCGGCTGACCTCGTAGCCCCAGGAGGTGAGCAGATCGGCGATGAGGCCGCTGGTGCGTTTCTCCTGAAAGGCAAGCTCGGGATGCTGGTGCAGGTCGCGCCTGACAGCGACGATCTCGTCGAGAAAGGTGGCAAGGCCACGCTCGACCGCGGCGGATCTCTGGGTGTCGGTAAGGATGAGGTTCATGGGCGCGCTTCCGCCGAAGCCGTCAGGCCCCGACGGCCCTCCCCCGTTCAACATCCGCTTCCGGTGCCGCGTAACGGCTTTCGCGGTAGGGGAGACCCAGATGGTCTCGCAACGTTTCGCCTTCGAGCTGGGGCTTGAAGTAGCCACGGCGTTTGAGGATCGGCAGGACGTGGGCCGCGAAGTCGGCAAGCCCTTCGGCGATCACCGGGAAACCGAGGATGAAACCGTCGGCGGCGTCCTCGTCGATCCAGCGGATGATCTCGTCGGCGATATGGTCGGCCGTACCGATGAAGGCGGTTCTTGGTGTCGCGACATCGAGCGCGATCTCGCGCAGGCTCGCGCCGGTCTCACGCGCCGTCTTTTTGATGCGGTCGGTCGTGGCGCGAAAGCTGTTCTTGCCAATGTCGCCGATGTCAGGAAATGGCGCGTCGAGCGGATAGGCGCTGAAATCGTGATGGTCGAAGAAGCGCCCGAGATAAAGCAGCGCTTCCTCGATCGTCACCAGATCGCGGATAGCGCGGTACTTGGCCTCGGCCTCCTCCGCGGTCGCGCCGACGACCGGTCCGATGCCCGGGAAGATGCCGATCTCGGACGTTCCGCGCCCTTGCGCCACCGCACTTTGCTTGACCTGCTTGTAGAAGGCCTTGGCATCCTCGATCGGACCGCCGTTGGTAAACACCGCATCGGCATGTTTGCCGGCAAGCCGGACGCCGGAATCGGAGGCACCCGCCTGGAACACAACAGGCTGCCCCTGTCTTGAACGCTCGATGTTGAGCGGGCCCTCGATCCGGAAGAACCGTCCCTTGTGGTTGAGCCGTCGCAGCTTCGTCTTGTCGGCATAGACGCCGGTTATCCGGTCACGTACGAAGGCGTCGTCGTCCCAGCTGTCCCAGAGCCCCTTGATCGCGTCGAGATATTCGTCGGCGATTTCGTAGCGCAGCTCGTGCTCGGGATGCTCGCGGCCGTAGTTGCGGCCGGACCCTTCGAGCGGTGAGGTCACCGCGTTCCAGCCGGCGCGGCCGCCGCTGATCAAATCGAGCGAGGCAAACTGGCGGGCGACGGTGAACGGGTCGCTGTAGGAGGTCGAGACCGTACCAACCAGACCGATCTTGGAGGTCGAAGCGGCGAGCGCCGACAGGATGGTCAAGGGCTCGAAACGATTGAGGAAATGCGGGATCGACTGCTCGTTGATGTAGAGGCCGTCGGCGACGAAGGCGAAGGCGATGCCGGCAGCTTCGGCCTTGCGCGCCGTGTCGACAAAGAAGCCGAAGTTGACGCTGGCATCGGCGGGCCCGCTTGGATGTTTCCAGGCGTTCATGTGGCCGCCTGGTCCCTGCAGCATGATGCCGAAAGTGACGTTCTTCTTGGTCATGACAGATCCTTCCCGGAATGATCAAGCGGCAAGAGACAACCGCTCTTGCGCGATGAGTTCGATCGAGGCGACGCGTTCGGCGGTCCCGACGGACGGCGTGTCGATGACGAACTCCTCGACGCCGTAGCGCCGGTGCAGATCGTCGAGTTCCCGGCGCACCTGAAGTGCCGTCCCGGTGAGCACGCTCGGCGTCTTTTCCTCGACGCGGTAATCGCTGATGCCGGCCTGGCGGGCGTATTCGGCCGCCTGGTCCTCACTGCCGACATTGACGCTCTGGCCGTTGCCGAAGAGCAGCTTGAAGATCTTCAGGTCGGCGACACGCGCCCGCGCCCGCTCTTCGCTGTCGGCAGCAAGGGCTGCCAGAGCCAGCAGCGGCCGTTTGCCTTCGGTCGCGCGCTCATAGGCATCGAACGTTCTTTGCAGATTGTCGGGATCGCCGTTGAGATGGCCGGCAAAGACGAGCTTCCAGCCCTTTTCGGCGGCAAGCAGGGCACTGTCGACGCTTGCGCCGAGCAGGAAGCGCTCGGGCGCAACGGGTGGCAGCGGCGTTGCCAGCAATTCCGAAGCCGAGCCGCCGCCTGCCAGGAGATAGCGGTTGAGATCAGCCAGTTGCTCCGGAAAACTCGGCCGTAGAGCCGGGTCGATCCCGACCTGCAACGCCCTCGTCGAAAGCGGAAAGCCGCCCGGCGCCTTGCCGACGCCGAGATCGACGCGCGATGGCGCAAGGCTCGCGAGCAGATTGAAGCTCTCGGCCACCTTGTAGGCGCTGTAGTGCTGCAGCATCACGCCGCCGGAACCGATGCGGATCTTCGACGTTCTTGCCAGCAGATAGGCAATCAGGGTTTCCGGCGCCGAGCTTGCAAGGCTCGACATGTTGTGATGCTCGGCGACCCAGAAGCGATGATAACCCAGTTCCTCGGCACGAGCCGCAAGGCGCACGGTTGCCTGCAGGGCCTCGGCCCCGGTTTGCCCCGGGTCGAGAGGGCTCTTGTCGAGAAGGCTGAGCAGATAGGACATGTCGCCGTGTTCCTGATTGCCGCGGTCGCTCACCGCATTAATCTATAAAACACATAGACTATATGCATTATAAGGAATGCAATTCTATTTCCGCGCTGAGATGGAGAAAATCAGCGTCGCCACCTTTGCGCGCACGCGAGCAATAGGGATCGCCGAAAGGTGGTTGGAGGCGTCGAATGGCCTTACCTAGCCGGAACGCGATCAAATTTCGTGACGCTCCGTTCACGATCTTTCAAACATTGAAAGCAACCCCTTCGAGAATCACAAGAAAGCGAGTACTCTGAAGGAACTTTGCGAATGGGACGCCGTTTATTCGAATGAGCGAGCCGATAAGCAGCGATCCCCGTCTCAGCCAGCGGCCGCGGGAGAGCATGATGCAAAAGAGCGAATGCGACGTCTTCGATCTCTTCTCGGAGATCTACAGCAGTGCAGCGCAAGAAGAAATCAGCCTTCAGGAATACCTCCTCGCATGTCGTGACGACAAAAGCATGTATGCCACCGCGCAGGAGCGGATGGTTACGGCGATCGGTAGTCCGACCCTGATCGATACGAGCGCGGACGAGCGCCTCGGTCGCATCTTCTCCAACCGAACCGTCAAGATCTATCCATCCTTCGCCGACTTTTACGGCATGGAAGATACGATCGAACGCATCGTCGGCTATTTCCGCTACGCCGCGCAGGGCCTCGAGGAGCGCAAGCAGATCCTCTACCTGCTCGGCCCCGTCGGCGGCGGCAAGTCGTCGCTCGCCGAGCGGCTGAAGAAACTGATGGAGCAGCAGCCGATCTACACGCTGGCGGTCGGCGGCAAGGTGAGCCCCGTCTTCGAATCGCCCCTGGGCCTCTTCCATCCGGACCGCATGGCCGACCTGCTGGAAGACAAATACGGGATCGCAAGACGCCGGCTGACCGGCCTGATTTCGCCCTGGGCGACAAAGCGGCTCGACGAAGTCGACGGCGACATATCGAAATTCAGCGTCGTCAAGCTGATGCCGTCTCGCCTGCGCCAGGTCGCGATCGCCAAGACGGAACCCGGCGACGAGAACAACCAGGACGTTTCCTCGCTGGTTGGCAAGGTGGACATTCGCCAGCTTGAAAACTACAGCCAGGCCGACCCGGACGCCTACTCCTACAGCGGCGGCCTCAACCGCACGACGCAAGGCTTGCTCGAATTCGTCGAAATGTTCAAGGCGCCGATCAAGGTGCTGCACCCATTGCTGACGGCCACCCAGGAGGGCAATTACAACGGCACGGAAAGCTTCGGCGGCTTCCCCTACCAGGGCATCGTCGTTGCGCATTCGAACGAGTCCGAATGGCTGCAGTTCAAGAACAACAAAAACAACGAGGCCTTCCTCGACCGTATCCTGGTAGTCAAGGTGCCCTATTGCCTGCGCGTTACAGAAGAACGCCTGATCTATGAAAAACTGCTGCGCGAAAGCGAGCTGACGAAGAGCCCCTGCGCGCCGGAAGTGCTCGAAAGCCTCAGCCGCTTCACCGTCTCGACCCGCCTTGCCCGCCACGAGAACTCACCGCTCTACACCAAAATGCGGGTCTATGACGGTGAGAACCTGAAGGACACCGACCCCAAGGCGAAGTCGGTGCAGGAATATCGCGATGCCGCCGGCGTCGACGAGGGCATGACCGGCATCAGCACCCGCTTTGCCTTCAAGGTGCTGTCAGAGACCTTCAACTACGACACCAAGGAGGTCGCGGCCGATCCGGTGCACCTCATGTACATCCTGGAACAGGCGATCCGCCGCGAACAGTTCCCGAAAGAAACGGAAGCGAGCTACCTCGATTTCATCAAGTCCGAACTCGCCTCCCGCTATGCCGAGTTCATCGGCCACGAGATCCAGAAGGCCTATCTGGAATCCTACAGCGAATACGGGCAGAACCTCTTCGACCGCTACATCGCCTATGCCGACGCCTGGCTGGAGGACCAGGACTTCAAAGATCCCGACACCGGACAAATCCTCAACCGGGAAATCTTGGACAGCGAACTGTCGCAGATCGAAAAGCCGGCCGGCATTGCCAACCCCAAGGACTTCCGCAACGAAGTCGTGAAATTCACCCTGCGCACCCGTGCCAAGAACCACGGGCGCAACCCCTCCTGGACGAGCTACGAGAAACTTCGCGACGTGATCGAGAAGCGCATGTTCGGACAGGTGGAAGACCTGCTGCCGGTTATCAGCTTCGGCTCGAAGAAGGACAGCTCGACCGAGAAACAGCATGCCGAATTCGTCCAGCGCATGACCCAGCGCGGCTACACCGAGCGTCAGGTCCGGCGACTGGTCGACTGGTACATGCGGGTCAACAAGGCGGGCTGA
>NZ_DASYHB010000153.1:0-14106 GCF_035999185.1 Ensifer sp.
TTGTTTGCGCCGGTGGCAAAGGGAGCGTTTGCAGATGAATTCATATGTGAACATGGGCGTGGGTGCCTTTCTGGGGACGGTCTTCGTTCTGATGTCCGTGTCCATTGCATCGGAAGGCATTTTCCACTCCGAGGCTCCCGAAAAGGAAGGCTTTGCGATTGTCGCCGAAGAAGGCACGTCGGAAGCTGGTGCCGGCGGTGCTGCGGAAGTCGAAGTCGATATCAAGCCGCTGCTCCTCAAGGCTGACGCTGCTGCCGGCGAAGCCGTATTCAAGAAATGCGCGAGCTGTCACACCGCCGACAAGGGCGGCGCAAACAAAGTTGGACCGAACCTCTGGGGCCTCGTCAACCGGCCGATCGCCTCGCATGAGGGCTTCAGCTACTCCGCTGGCATGAAGACGTTCTCCGAAGGCAGCAAGGTCGTCTGGGACTACGATCACCTGAGCTTCTTCATCGAAGCACCGAAGAAGCACGTACCGGGCACTGCCATGGGCTTTGCCGGCGTCAAGAAGCCGGACGAGCGCGCCAACCTGATTGCCTGGCTGCGCGAGCAGGCCGATTCGCCGGCCGCACTTCCCGACGCATCTGCCGCCGCTGCCGAAGCCGCACCGGCTGCCGGCGCCGAAGCAAAGCCTGCTGAAGGCCAGGCTGCACCGGCAGCTGAAGGCCAGGCAGCACCTGCGACGGAAGCCAAGCCGGCCGAAGGCCAGCCCGCTCCGGCACAATAAGCCAAGCGGTCAAGCAACGATCTATTTGACAAGGCCCGGCTCGCGCCGGGCCTTTTCGTTTGTGCGGGGTCAATGTCCGTTCACCGATGCTTCTTCGTCGGTCACGCCGCAGTCGGCAGCAACACCACGAGGCACGCTTCCCGATGAAACACTTTCAAGAAAAGCTGCAGGCATTCCGACAAGACCCGCGTGCGGGCAGATCTCATCACACCAGCAAATAGGCCCAGACCGAAACGCTGACGACGCCGAGCGCGGTCGTCAGCGTGATGGTCGATGAGGCGAGGCCATGGCCGACGTTGAAGTGATTGGCGATCAGCCAGGCATTGACGCCCGTCGGGACCGCCGAGGTCAGCACCAGCGCCGTCGTCCAGTTGTCGTTGAGGCCGAGCAGGTGGCAACTCGCATAGACGACGCCGGGCATGACCAGAAGCTTCAAGGCGCTGGTGACCGAGGCAAGCCCGAGATTGCCTACGAGGCCGTATTTGTCGAGCGCCATGCCGATCGAAATCAGTGCGGCCGGCGCTGCCATCGACGCCAGTTGATCGACCACGGTCTTCACTGGCCCGCCGAGCGGCTGGCCGACGAGATGGAACGCCGCACCGCAGACCAGCCCGATGACCAGCGGGTTGCGCACCAGATTGCGGGCCACCCCGGCAAGAAGCTGCAGCGGGCTTTGGCCCGGTTTGCCGCTGGTGTGCCGCTCCGCGCGCTCCATCAGCAGCGTGCCGGCAATCATCATGACCGGCAGATGCACGGAGAGCAGGATCGAGATCGCGACGATGCCTTCCTCTCCGACGATACGCGACACCAGCGGCAGCCCGATGAACACCGTGTTGGCGAAGGCGGAGGAGACGCCGGCGAGCACGCCCACGCGCGCGTCGCGCCCGAACAGAAACCGTGCGCCCAGATGCCCGGCCGTCCAGGTCACGGCGACACCGGAAAAATAGGCGACCCAGAGCGGCCAGGGCGAGCCGTCCTTGAAATCCGCCTCGGCGATCGTGCGAAACAGGAGAATGGGGACGGCGACGCGAAAGACGAAGTCCCCGAGCGCCTCGCCGACCGCAGGCTTCAGGTAGCCGCTGCGCACCAGCAACCAGCCGGCAAGGATGAGGATGAAGATGGGCAGGACGTTCTGAAAAATGTCGGACATGCGCGAGCCTTGGGATGGTCGCTCCAGCAATAACCGGCTTCATACCTGCGCCGCAAGCGCGTGCGAAAGAGGGAACCATCGGTAACCGCACGCGTTCCCGAAAGACAAAGCCTGAAAAATAGATGGCCCGACCGGGCCCACTGGCATGAGGAAAGCGACATGCCGCCAGACAAACCCATTTACGCCCATCGCGACGACGATCCGCACCTGACCGACGACGCACTCGCCGACAAGGTGCTACGCTTCATCCAGTATGCGGCCCTGGTCGATACAAGCGGGATATCGGTCATGGCGCTTGGCGAGATCATCGTGCTTTCCGGCGAGGTCGCCAGCGATGGGGACGTCGCCTGCGCCGGCGATGCAGCAGCCTCGGTTATCGGCGTTACAAGCGTCGACAATCGACTCACGGTGAGGCCTGAGGAAACGCAGCCTGATACTTGAGATACTGCCCGGCAGTTGCCGAAAGGTAGTACGGGTGGTACGACAGCGCCACCCTCAATTGTCGACAGCGATCGGCATCGAGGGTGATTTCACCGCAGGAGCCGCAGATGAGGACTGACAAATCAGCAACCAGATAAGCCGCAACGACTTTCAAAAGTTGTTGCGGCGTCTGTCGGCTCATATCTCCTGAAAATTGAGAGCGTGGCAGGTCGCCGCCGAATGTCATTCATTTGCGCGGATGTTTCATCATGCCTTGTCAAAACCGACCTACGTGGTCCTACTCGCTGCCGGCGGCTCTCCTGCTGATGGCGCCTTTCGATATCCTGGCGTCGCTCGCCATGGACATCTACCTGCCTGTCGTGCCCCAAATGCCCATCATTCTTGGCACTTCGCCGGCGATCGTCCAGCTGACGCTCAGCCTTTACATGCTGATGCTGGGCCTCGGGCAGTTGCTCTTCGGCCCGCTCTCCGACCGCTTCGGGCGTCGTCCGGTGCTCATCGGCGGCGCAATGCTGTTTGCCGTGTCGTCACTGCTGCTTTCGGCAACCACCTCCGCGCCCGCTTTCGTGGCGTTGAGGCTCATGCAAGCGGCCGGCGCCTCTGCGGCACTGGTTGCAACCTTCGCCACGGTGCGCGACGTCTATGGCTCGCGGCCGGAAGGCGTGACCATCTACGGGCTGTTCAGCGCCATGCTCGCCTTCGTGCCCGCGCTCGGGCCGATTGCCGGCGCGCTGATAGCGGGCGCGTTCGGATGGCGGGCGATCTTCCTGACGCTCGGCGTGCTCGGCCTTGTCGCGCTCGCCCAGGCCCTGCCGCGCTGGCTCGAAACCCGCCCCGCCACAGAGGAAAACACGAAACCGGCCTTTGCGCCCATTCTTCGACATGGCGCCTTCTGGACCTATACGCTCGGCTTCAGCACGGCGATGGGCAGCTTCTTCGTGTTCTTCTCGACGGCGCCGCGTCTGCTTATCGATCGTGCCGGCTACTCGGAGCTTGGTTTCAGCCTGGCTTTCGCCACGGCTGCCGTGGTGATGATCCTCACCACGCGCTTCGCCAAGCGCTTCACCGCCCGTTTCGGAACGGCCGGCTGCCTCGCCCGGGGCATGGCCGTGCTGATGGCGGGCGGCTTGTTGCTTGCATGCGGGGAAACCTTCGGCACGCCGTCGTTCGCGACGTTCGTGCTGCCGATGTGGGTCATCGCGATCGGCATCGTCATGACGGCGTCCGTGACGGCAAACGGTGCGCTCAAGGCGTTTGACGCGACCGCCGGGACAGCCGTGGCGTTGTACTTCTCGATCCAGAGCCTGATCGTCAGCCTCGTCGGCACCGGCGCCGTGCTATTGCTCGGCGGCGACACGGCCTGGCCGCTTGCCGGCTACTGCCTTGTCATGGCGACAATCACGCTCGTCGCGCTGGCGCTGCTGCGCCGGCATGCAAGGCAACCTGCCTGAGAGGTGCCCCCGGAGCGGATATGCCTGCTCCGGGGAACGCCGTCCCAGTGGATCGATATCGCAGAACAAGTCAGGCTCTTGACCTCGCCCCTGGGGCAGGCCCCATGACTTCTCCCATGACCGATTCTTATTTTCTCGCCGGCCGCTTCGGCGCCGCCACACGCCTGTCGCCGAAGGCCCTGAGACTCTATGCCGAGCAGGGCCTGCTGGTTCCCGCCCATATCGATCCCGTAACCGGCTATCGCTACTACGCGGCCGCACAGGCGGGACGCGCGCGGCTGATCGCCAGGCTTCGGCAACTCGGCCTGCCGATTGCCCGCATCGCGCGACTGATCGAGCTTAAGCCCGAGGTGCGCCTTGCCGAGCTGCGCGCCTGGCTCGACGTGCAGGCCAAACGGCTCGAGGAGCAGAACGAACTGGTGGAGGCGATCGCGCGGCAATCCAATGGAGATGGCGAGCCGCTCGTCGGCGCGGTGCGTATCCGCGACGTTGCCGCTTCGAAGCTCGTCTACCGGCAAGGCCAGGTGACGGTCGACGTGCTCGAACCATTCACGGAGAGGGCCGAGGCCGAGATCCGCGCCTACCTCGCGCAATGCGGCAAGAACGCGGACGGACCGATGACGCTGCACTTCCACGAACCCGTCAACCACGACGGAAAGGGCCTGGTCGAAGTCGCCCTTCCCTATACCGGCAGCCTCGAACCCTCGGGCGATCTGCGCATCCGGCTTCAGCCGGCAGGGCGCGAAGCGTTCCTTGCTGTGCCGGAAGCGCTCGAAACCTTTCCGATGGTGCTTCGGGTCTACGACGCCGTCGAGACGTGGTTCGAACAGAGCAGCGATCTCGCCTGTTTCGGCAGTCCCTACGAAATCTACCCCGGTAGCGGCGGCGCCCGCTTCGACGTCGCCTACCCCATCACGCCCTAAGACAAGCCGTCTCACGACCTCCCTCGAACAATACAAAGGTTCCACCCATGCACCACGTACCCTATGTGGGCTCCGGCCCCTATTGTTATGCCAATTCCTTCGCCATGATGTTCGGTCCCCAGGCGCCTTCGCCCGCCGTCATTGAATTTTCGACGAGCAGCCCCTTCGGCATGCAGCTCATCGGCGGCGCGCTGCCGTTTTTCGATCCCTATGGCTGGGATCCGGAGGCCGGGTTTGACGGCGCGCTCGAGGCGCTAGGCTGGACGTGCGATGTCAGCAAGGGCGGCGATGCCGAAGATGCACTTTCCCGCCTGCGCTTGGGCCTGAAGGACGGTCCGGTCTGGATCGGACCGGTGGAGATGGGACATCTGCGGCACCAGCCGGGCATGACCGGACCGATCGAGGCCGATCATTATGTGGTGGTGCTTTCGCTCGACGAGGAGGGCGTGCTTATGCACGATCCGCAAGGATATCCCTATGCGACGCTTCCCACAGCCGATTTCATGACAGCCTGGGAAGCAAGGACGCTCACCTATGGCGAACCCTTCACGATGCGCACCGGCTTTCGCCGCCGCTTCGAGGTAAGCGAGGTAGACGTGATCCGAGCCTCGATACCGGCTGCAATCCACTGGCTGTCGATGGCTACCGACCGGCCGATGCCTAGGGGCAGCCTCGGCAATGCCGATGCGGCCCACGCGCTGGCGGAGCGGCTCGACAACGGTTGCGACACCGGCTTGCGGGCGCATCTCATCCACTTTGCCGTTCGGGTCGGCGCCCGCCGCGCTGCCGACGCCGCCACCTGCCTTGCGAGCGCCGGTTACCGCGAGGCGGCGGCGATCGCGGGACAGCAGGCGCAACTGATTGGCGCGCTGCAGCACCCGCTCGTCGTTCGCAACGACAGGGCGGCGGCCGACACGCTTCGCCGGCTTGCTCCGACCTACGACCGGCTGCTTGCCGCGCTCCACAACGGTGGTTGAGGCAGCGGGCTCAAGTCGCTGGAATGTCGTGATCACATAACCGTTTCAGACATTTGCGCGACATGCCTTAGGCGATGAGCTCGGCGAAATGCGTCGGTCGCTCGACCTTCGCGTCGCGGACCGTTTCATAATGCAGACCGACGACGCCATTGTCGTAGTGTTCGCTCCCGGTCAGTCGCAGGTCGTTCTTTTCTCTCAGCCGGGCAAACCAGGGTTCGCCCGGCGAAACGACCGGATAGACGAAGAAGTGATAGCGATCGACCAGTCCGAGGCCGATCACCGTCTGCGCCAGACTGGCGCCGCCCGACAGGTGGATATCGCCGCCCGGCTGCGCCTTCAGTTCCATCAGGAAGCGCGACAGTGCCGCGTCGTCCGGGACCACGGCCCTTTCGACGTTATGCCACGGACTGATTGCCTGCGTGCCGGTACGGGAGAACACGATCTTGCGGTAGTCGTGCATTCGCCCGGCCATCACACGGTTGGTCTCACCGTTTTCGTGATCGTTAAGAGCGCCCGGCCAGTAGCCGACCATTTCCTCATAGGTCGCACGTCCGACGAGCACCGTGTCGTAATCGGCATAGAGACGATCGATCGCCCGATATTGATCATCGACGACCGTCCCCATCCAGGCGAGTGGATCGTCGAGTCGGCCATTAAGCGTCGTCATCATCTGCAGGACTATGTTGCGCATGTCCTCGCCTCCCCTAATGCGTCTGCTCAACGAGTTGGGCGAGCTGCGCGGCAACCGTTCCCCAGCCGTCGTGGAACCCCATCTCTTCATGCATTTTCCGGTCGGCGCCGCTGCGATGCATCACATGAGCGGCATAGTGCGTGCCGGCGGGATGGTCGCTGAGCGTGATGACCGCCGTCATGAAGGCACTCTCGGATGGCCGCCAGCCGGCGGTCAGCGTGTCGGTGAAAACGATGCGCGTGAGGTCGTCGACGGCCAGAAAGCAGGCGTCGAGATGCGGCACGAACGCGCCGCCGTCCTCGCTGATGTGAGTAACCAAGGCGCCGCCGGGCGTCAGGTCCATGTCGACCACCCTGCATTTGGCAGGCGCTGGAACCCACCACTTCTCGAACCGTGTTCGATCGGTCCAGGCGCGCCAGACGGCGGAACGCGGCGCCTTGATGATGCGCGCCGTCGTCAGGTCTAAATCAGGATCTGGGGAGCGGATCATGTCATTCCTCCTCGTGTTGCGTAACGAACTGCTCAAGGCGATCGGCGCGGCCTTCCCAGACCGCGCGCTGGGCCGAGAGCCAGCTCTCGACCACGCCGAACTGCGCCTTCTCGATGGCGCAGGTGCGCACCCGGCCTTGCTTGTGGGTGCGGATCAGCCCGCTGCCCTCCAGGAAGTGGATGTGCTTCATGAAGGACGGCAGAGCCATGTCAAAGGGTCGGGCTAGATCGCTGATGCTTGCAGGTCCACCGCCAAGCCGCGAAAGCACCGCGCGCCGCGTCGGGTCGGCGAGCGCCTGAAAGATCGTGTCCAACCGGTCTGAATACTGTTCCATAAGGCTAAGTATCACGGCCCAATAGTTAGCGCAACAGCTAACTATTGGGCCGTGATATGGCAACGTGTGCGCTCACCGCCTTCCCGGCACCGGCGATCCCGATTGCCGGCCTCCGTCCGGAATTGCCTCATACCAATTAAGTCGAAAGCCGCACGAGGCGCCAAAAGCTCAGTTTTCACCGATCTCCGTCAGGAAACTTGTCAGCACCTGGCGGTTTTGCGCCAGCTTCTCCGTCTTCTCCTCCACGAGGCGGATCTGCTGACGCAGGGTGACGCGCAGTTCGTCGCAAGGCTCGAAAATCGGACCTTCGCCGCGCACGCAGGACAGGAACTGCAGGATCGTCGGAAGGGTCATGCCGCCAGCGCCCAGCAGCTTGATGCGCTCGACAGTCCTCACTTCCTTCAGGTCATAATCACGATAGCCGCTTTCGGTCCGCTCCGGCTTCAACAGCCCTTCCGCCTCGTAGTAGCGCAGCATTCTGACGCTGACGCCGGTGCGTTTGGACAGCTCGCCTATCTTCATTTCGTGCCCTTCGAAGTACCCGTTGCAGCGCCCTTGACTCTGACAGCGCTGTCAGACCTTAAAGCTATGGCTCCTTCATGCAACCGCACCCCAGGAGCAAGATGATGCCGACCGAAACCAGCCTTTTCCCAGCAGCACTCGACGGCCGCGCGGTCGATGCTGCGGACCTCTCCCCCTTGGCCTTTGCCGGCTTTGCCCACTTCACCGCGATCCAGGTCAGGGACCGCAAGATCAGGGGCCTGGACCTGCATCTGAAGCGCCTCCACAATGCTTCTCTCGATTTCTTCGGTCGCGCCCTACCGGAAGACCTGCTTCGATCCCGCATCCGCCAGGCCGTTAACGCCGGCCCGCCAGACCAGTCCCTGGCGGTCACCATCTTTTCGCCAAAGGGCGAATTCACCGCCGACAGCATGCAGGGAGACCTCTCGGTGCTCGTTCGCGGCGGCCCGCCCTCCAACGGCCCGAAGGGACCGCTGCGCCTTGCGGTCGTCGAGCACGAACGGCCGCACGCGACCATCAAGCATGTCGGTGAATCCGGGAAGACCTACTACCTGCACCAGGCGATCAGGGCCGGTTTCGACGACGCCGCCTTCATCAACCGGCAGGGGCGTCTCAGTGAGGCAAGCATCTGGAACCTCGTCTTCTGGGACGGAGAGGCTGTCATCTGGCCCAAGGCCGAGATGCTCACCGGCACGATGATGGGGACCGTCCAGCGGCAACTGGAGCGCCTCGGCGTTCCGCAGCGTCAGGAGGAAATTACCCTCGAACGCCTCGAGACGCTCTCCGGCGCAGCGGTCATGAACTCCTGGACGCCCGGCATCGCCGTCAGCGCCATCGGATCGATGGCGTTTCCGGATGCAAGGGCGTTCATGGATCTGTTGCATCGGGCGCATGCGGCCGAGCCTGCCGAACACGTCTAGCGGCCGCCCGCCTGAAAGGCCGGGGCGCTTCGCCTCGGCCTTACCGTTTTCGCGCGACGATGTAAGGTCGGTTGTCATTGCCCGCCGTCGCGTGATTTTCGGTGGCGAGGATGTCGAACCCGACCAATCGCATATATTGGCAGAGGTCCGCCACACCGAAGCTGGCCGCGTAGGGTGCCAATCCGACGGCACGCATCGCCGGCAAGAGCGCCAGGCGCACCAGCGGGTTCATATCGCCGACACAAGGCGTCTTGGAAATGAACAGCCCCCGTGACGCAAGGAGAGCGTGGATGCTGCTTAGCGTGCCCGAGAGATCACGGACGAGATGGAGATAGTTGAACGCCAGAACGGCATCGTACTGCACACACTCGGCGACCAGCGTTTCTGCAACTGAGGTACGGAAGGCCAGGTGTGGAACGAGATCCGCAGCGTACCTCTCCCTGGAAATCGCAATCATCTCGGCGGAAATATCGGTCGCGAGGTAGTCTCGCACGTCACCTGCGAGCCGGAACGCCGTCGTCCCCGTGCCGCAGCCAAGCTCCAGAACCCGGTCGTCCGGCAAAAGCAGCGCGCGCGTGCGCTCCAGCGTGCGTTCATATCCGGCGGGATCGGCGATCGCGCCCCTGGCGTACCGCCGCGACGTCCTATCCCAGAAACGCGCGTCGCTCGCTGTGTTCATGCTGCCCCCTCCCCAGAACGCAACCCTATTTCTGCGGCAAGACGGTTGGCACCGTGCCCGTCAGGGCAATCCACCATGGTGCAACGTCATCGATACCGACGAAGATCGATGATATCGCGCAATCATCAACAGCTGGCGGAGAAAGAACCGTCAATCGACGGGGAGCCTTGGTCGCATCAAGGCAGTCGAATCCAATCGGCGGTTTCAAGGACATAGGGCGCGAAGAGATAGTCGCGGATCGTCGTGATTTCGTCTTTACGCCAGTCGAGAAGTACGAAGTGCGCAGGCTCCTCCATTCGACCTGCGCCATCGAAAACCAGCATGGCCGGACGCCCTTCGATCGCGCCGAGTTCGTAGCGCCAGCGGGTCTCCTCGGCATAACGGGCGAAGTAGCGGCGGATGTCCTCGCGACCCTCGAGCTTCAGCCTGTTGACCAGGTCGAGCCTGACGTCTTCGGCAAGCATCGAGCGGATCGCGTCAAAATCGCCGCCCTTGAACAGGCGCACATAGGCTGCCATCTTTTGCCGGCTCGCGTCTGACAGCAGCGGCAGCCGCACGTCGTCGGGACGCGCCGCCAAGTGTCTGAGCGCCGCCCTTGCGCGCTGGAGCGCCGATTTGGCCGCGGCATGCGTGCAATCGGCGATTTCCGCGATTTCTTCGACCTGATATCCGAGCACATCCTTGAGGATGACGGCACATCGCTGGAGTTCGGGCAGTCGCATGAAGGCTTGAAAGCCGACGGCGACGATGTCGAGCTCGGGCAACCGCGCGTCTTCCATGTCGTCAACGAGCGGAACGACCTTGTGCCGTGATCGACGGCGCAGGAAATCGAGGCTCGTATTGTGAGCGATGCGCAGCAGCCAGCCTTCGAGGTTGTCCACGACCGTACCGTCCGCCCGAGCCTGCAAGGCCTTGATCAGCGCTTCCTGCAACACATCCTCGCCGTCAACCGTCGAGCCGGTCATGCGCGCGCAATAGCGATGCAGCCGCGGCCGGAGCTCCTTCAGGCGATCCTCGAAGTCTTGCGGGTTCATGCGTCGCGCTCCATCGGGATATCTCCAGGCGTCCGCCACGGACGATAGCGTGGGCCGAACAAAATGTCCGCCGCCGCCTGGCCGTTTCGGGCGGGCGGCAGCGGACCATTCCCCGGCATCACGCGTTGTCGCTGAAAGCGACCTCGCCGACGATCGATTCGAGGCTCGCCAGCTGAAGGATCTCAGGGAAATAGGCCTTCATCCTTGGATCGGCCCGCATCGCCTCGACCGCGGCCGGCGTGTCCCATTCCGAATAGATCACGACGCTTGCGCCGTCCTTGGCAGCGATCAACCGGGTCGTCCGCCAGCCGGAAAGCGTGCGGATGACGGTGTCGATGTTGCGCTTCAGAAGCGCGATCAGTTGGGCCTGCCTGTCGGGCGCGACCTTCAGCACGTTGACGAGGGTGACGGGTGCGGTGGTCATGGGAGCATCTCCTTGTTGCGGATGCAGTAAAGACGAACAGGAGACGTGAAACGGATCGCAGAGCACGAAATATTTGCGCGCTACCGACCGGAACCGCAGCGTCGTTCGTCGATGGGAACGGCACGGGGATGTCGACGCGTAGGCGGCGCTCCCCGCCAGGGCCGCTGATACTGTATAGTCACAACCTCTGTCGGCCTGTCTCAGGGGGTAACGATGCCCAATGCGTTCTGCCGCCTTCTCGATATTGCGATCCCCATCGCGCAAGCCGGGATGGGGGGCGCGACGTCGCCGGAACTCGTTGCAGCAGTGAGCAATGCGGGCGGCCTTGGCCTTATTGGCCTGTCGGTCTCCTATTTCGATGATCTCGAATTGGCCAGGCAGGAGGTCAGGCGCACCCGCGCCCTGACGCCGCGCCCGTTTGGCGCAAACATCATCCTGGAATGGGAACCGTCGGGAAGGCTCGATATCTGCCTTGATGAAGGCGTGCGATTGATCAGCTTCTCGTTCGGTGACCCTGCCCCTTACGTCACACGGATTCACGACGCCGGCGCGCTCGTCTCGATCATGGTGGGAACACCCGCTGAGGCAAAGAGCGCAGTCGACGCCGGTGTGGATCTGATCATTGCGCAGGGGTGGGAGGCAGGCGGACATCCCGCAGGGCAAATCGCGACCATGGCTCTCGTTCCAGCGGTCGTCGATGCCGTCGGGGGGCAGGTGCCGGTGCTTGCGGCAGGCGGGATCGCCGACGGACGCGGGCTCGCGGCCGCGATCGCCCTTGGCGCGAGTGGCGCCTATATCGGCACCCGCTTCCTTGCAAGTCGTGAGGCCGCAATCCACCCCGAATATCAGCAGCGGATTTTGACGGCCGGCGTCGCAGACACGGTTTACACCAAGGTGTTCAATGGCGGCTGGGACGCAGCGCAACGGGTTTTACGGAATTCGACTTACGCCCGTTGGGACGCAGCCGGGCAACCGCCCGATGGTCTGCGCCCCGATGAGGGAGAGATCGTCGCGACGTCGTTCCGTCGCGGCGACATTGCACGCTACCAGTGCGTCGTCGCAGGCCCTGAATGCGAGGGCGACATCGAAGCGCTGCCGCTCTGGGCAGGCCAAGGCGTGGGCCTCGCGAAGGAACTCATGACGGCGGGCGAGATCGTCGACGAAATCTGGAAAGAGGCAAAAGACGCACAACGAAGGCTGTCTGCCGCAATCGACGGATCGAACTCCAGTTCGCCGATTGATCCGGAACGCAATTGATCCTGGAAAACTATGGGTCGGAAACACTGGGGAAAAGGATGGCGGACAGAGAGGGATTCGAACCCTCGATACGCTTTCACGTATACACGCGTTCCAGGCGTGCGCCTTCAACCACTCGGCCACCTGTCCATCCGTCAGCAGCCGACGGTCATTCCGGCTGGATGGGAAGGGCGAGGCCCTTCGTGTCAGCCGGCGTGAACCGGCGGACGCGCGTCTATATACCGATGATTCCGTTGGGATCAACTGCTTTCTGACAGATTGTTGACATCTCGTGAAACCGAATGGGCAATGATCCCCATTGTGCGTGCTTGCCGGCGCGCCTATTTCTTGCGCCAGGAGCTGCGCCACGCTTCCCCGCCCCCGGTATCGCCTTGACGGCGCCTGGATCGCTTTGACGATTTTCGGCCGTCGGATCTTGTCTAAGGCCCTTGCGATAGAAGTTGATGTCGGCGGATGGTGAGGCCAGAGGAAAGGCGCGAGCCGGTGATTCGATGGGCCAGCGTTTCGAAGGCCGGCGTTTCGAAGGGCCAGAGTTTCGAAGGGAATGAAGACCGATGCGGTTTCTGTTGAGGCTGGCGAGCGCCGTCGTCCTGTTTGCCGCCATACTTGCCGGCGCCGTCGACGCGATCCAGTCGGTCGCCGCATCGGAACTGGTGATGACCTCGCTCGGCGACGACCTGGAGGCGCTCGGCGCCGATACGGCAAGTTGGGTCCAGTTCGCGCAGCGCAGCGACGCGGCGCCAACGATCTGGCACTCGCTGCTACACTGGGTGCTGACGCAGCCGGCCTTCGCCGTGCTGGCGCTCATCGCTCTCATTCTGTGGATGGCCGGATACAAGAAACGGCCGGCGGCGGGACGGTTCGCCGCCTGAATATCGCGGAGCCGAACTTCGCATCGATAAAAGGAGTATGCTGATGTTCCTGATCGACATGTTCAACAAGAAGACGATCATGCCGGATGCGCAGACGGCGCTGCCGGGCCGCGACCAAGCGATCCCGACGGCCGAGACGCATTTCGTTTCCGGCCGGCCGCTGAAGGGTCCGTATCCCGAGGGCACGAAGAAGATCCTTTTCGGCATGGGCTGCTTCTGGGGTGCCGAGCGCCTGCTCTGGAACATCCCCGGCGTCTACGTCACGGCGGTCGGCTATGCCGGCGGACTGACGCCCAACCCGACCTATCAGGAAACGACCACCGGGCTCACCGGCCATACGGAGGTTGTGCTGGTCGTCTATGATCCGCAGACGGTTCCGCTCGCTACCTTCCTCAAGACCTTTTTCGAGGAGCATGACCCGACACAGGGCATGCGCCAAGGCAACGATATCGGCACCACCTACCGCTCGGCGATCTATACCTATGACGACGAACAACTGGCTGAGGCCAAGGCCGCTCGTACCACGTTCCAGGCAGCGTTGAAGCACTCCGGCCATGGCGGCAAGGTCACCACCGAGATCGCCAAAGCCGGGCCGCTCTACTTCGCCGAGGACTACCACCAGCAATACCTGGCGAAGAACCCGAACGGCTATTGCGGCCTGCGCGGCACCGGCGTGAGCTGCCCGATCGGCAGTTAGAGCAATCGTCTCAGCGCGCAGCGCTGTCGATCGGCATGATCTGGGTCGAACAGGCCCAGACGATGCCTTGGAGTGGAACCAGAGCAAAAGAAGGAAAGCCGCATCCACTCTTCCTGGTCCCGCTCGACCGATCGGCCCCACCTGCTGCAGGAGCCGTGCGCCCACAACCCTGAGGTCGCGCAGGATGGGTGGAGACACGTCTTCCCGATCTCAAAAGCGCAAGAGAACCGGTGCCTTAACGGTACCGGAAGTGGCGGCTTGTATTTTTACCATCTGAAAAATTTTGAGTGTTTTTTTGCCGTGACCGTGCAAGGATGCGCCACCCTAGCCCCCAAGGAGAAGGGGGTGGGTTCCGCAGACAGGCTTCCGTCAGGGGGCCGGCGGGAGGACCCAATAAGATCAATAGCGACAACAGGGCTGCACGATGAAAAAAACCATTCTCGGTCTCTTTGCCTTTTCGATGATGTCCGCGACGGCTCTGGCCGCCGACATCAAGCCGGCGATCATCTACGATCTC
>NZ_DASYHB010000013.1:0-19576 GCF_035999185.1 Ensifer sp.
TTCGCGGTAGACCAGGTCGACGATCTCGTCGGAGATACGGTCACACACCTTGTCCGGATGACCTTCGGCTACGGATTCACTCGTGAACAGGTAGTTTGCACGCATGCGGGAAGTCCCCTCAATGAAGAAAAAGCGCTGGCACGGTGTTAGTGGTTTTGCGACCGAAAAACAAGCGCACAACGACATAAATATATCTTTATATGAAGGTCTCGCGCCAGCATGTCGCGGCGTGGACGCCGAAAAATGCGCATGAAAAAAGCGGCACAAGTGGCCGCTTTGTTTTCAAGTCCCGACGGGGAACGTTGGAACTATTCGCTTTCTGCTTCCGCAGCGAGTGCCTTGACCAGGTCGACAAGCCGGCGGCGAACCTTCGGGTCGGTGATCTTGACGAAAGCGCGGTTGAGCTGAAGCCCTTCGGAGGACGACAGAAAATCGACAACGTAATTGGAGCTCGAGGCTTCTGCGGTGCCGGGCTGGCCGCCGGAGCTATCGCCGGGAGCGTCTTCAAAAAAGAAGGAAACCGGTACGTTCAGGATGCCAGAAATGTTCTGCAACCGGCTGGCGCCGACACGGTTGGTGCCCTTCTCGTACTTCTGGATCTGCTGGAAGGTGATCCCCAGACTTTCGCCGAGCTTCTCCTGGCTCATGCCAAGCATCGTGCGGCGAAGACGAATCCGACTACCGACATGAATGTCGATCGGGTTCGGCTTCTTTTTGTTTTCGATCATATCTGCGTTCCCAAACACGCGTTTCGTTAATCCATCGCCCGACAAGAGAGCAACGCTCGCCGAGGCGCTCGCCAAGGCGATAATTGAGAGCCGTCACAACATGGACGATGGTGCGGACCACTATGCAATTTTAGGGGTTTTAGGTCAATTCTTCCTAATATTAAAACCAACACGCGAAAACACTGCAACCAGAAGAAGTAACAGTGCACCCAGCCAGAAAACTCGGCTTCGCATAGCGTCGTCCAACGGCGTAGGCATCCTTCCCGGCAGAAGTGTGTCAACCACTCCCCTATAATTGTAGGATAATCCTACCATTAAAACCCCACGTGCATCAACAATTGCTGATATACCGCTGTTGGCCGCTCTGACAAGGGGGGTACCCGTCTCAACGGCACGCAATTGTGCCTGATGGAAGTGCTGACGCGGTCCTGGGGTATCGCCAAACCAGGCATCGTTGGTGACGTTGAGCAGTGCGTCGGCGCGACGTGCGTCGCCGCCGATCTCGTCCGGAAAGATCGCCTCGTAGCAAACCAGCGGATAGAGCGTCTTGCCGCCAGGCAGGGTCAGCAGCGTGCGGCTCTTGGCCGCCGAAAAACCACCCGGCATGGAGGCAGCAACGGAGCTTAAGCCCCAGGACGAGAGCAGCTCTTCGAAAGGCAGGTACTCGCCGAACGGCACCAGGTGCACCTTGTCGGCAGCGCCGACAATCTGGCCGCGGCCATCGATGACATAGATCGAGTTGTAGTAGCGTGGCGGCAGGCCTGTGCCTGCATCCTCCGCCCGGACTGCGCCGGCAATCAGGATCTGGTCGTCATCAAGCGCGTCAGCGATGCGGGCAAGCGCGTCCGGGTTGTCGGTGAGAATGAACGGAATGGAGGTCTCGGGCCAGACGACGATGTCCGGCCGCTTGCCGCCGTTTTCGGGAGCAGCCGTCGTCAGCGCAAGATGCTCCTCAAAGACCGTCGCACGCTCGCGATCGTCAAGCTTCTTTGCCTGGTCGATCACCGGCTGAACAAGTCGAACCGCCAGTGGCTGCGCAGGCGATGCCGGCGCCGGTTGCGCCAGGCGGTAGAAGCCGAAACCGACATGCGCGGTAAAGAGCACGAGCGCGACCGTCAGGCCGATCCGGCTGCCTCGGCCCGTCGCGATCAGTGCGGGAGCTGCAAAGACGAAGACAGCCAGCATGTTGATGGTCGAAAGGTTCACGACGCTCGCCGACTGCATCATCAGCGGCATCGGCATCGCCGCATAGCCGATGGCATTCCACGGAAACCCGGTGAAGAGGAAGCTGCGCAGCCACTCGCAAAGGCCGAACGCCAGGGCAAGTGCTGCAATCCGCCCCACTCCGTCAGACCACAGCAAACGCGCAAGCAGGGTCGCCAAGGCATAGAAAAGCGCGAGGAAGGCTGGAAGGCCGACAACGGCAAGCGGCAACGCCCAGGCAAATTCGTCCGCCTCGATGAGAAGCGCGTTGCCGAGCCACCAGAGACCGCCGAGGAAATAGCCGAAACCGAACCACCAGCCGATAACCGCCGCCGGCCACAGCCGCTTCACAATGCCGCCGTCCGGATTTCCGGTGGCACCGTCAAGCAGCCAGACCAGAACGGGGAAGGAAACAAACGCGAAAGCGAAGATACCGAAGGGCGGTTGCGCCAGGACGGCGAGAAGCCCCGCGAAGAACGCGACCAATACCCTGGGCAATCCGGACAAGAGCATCACCCTGCCAGCCAGTCTCAACATGCAGCCTCCAGTTGGCGCAGGCCGCACATCACGACACCGGCGCAGAAGAACGACCGAATCAATCGGCGCCAGTCTTCCAAAAAACCGGCTGTTTGTCCCCTGTGGGGCAGGATGGAGGATTAAGACGGGGGGCACTTCAGCGCGGCAGGCGAGGCGCAGAGAAGGCCGCTTCAGAGGAACGAGACCGCTGGCAGGGGTTCCGCGCGCAGACAAGCGCGCGGAAGCAAGATCGCCTATTGCTCGTCGGCGATCGCGTCCGGGGATGCCGCGCCGTTGGCGCGGGCGACGAGCGCGGTCTCCGATGCGGTTTCGCCCTCGGGCCGCGGCAAGCGACGACGCGCCGGTGGGCGTTTGCGCATGATGCGAACGCGCTTCACCCGGCGCGGATCCGCATCGAGGATCTGGAACTCGAAGCCCGGAATGGCCTGAACGACTTCGCCGCGTACCGGAATACGGCCGAGCGACGCGAAGATCAGGCCGCCGAGCGTGTCGACATCCTCCAACTGCTCGCGCACGTCGAAATCGGGTCCGATTGCAGCGGCAATCTCCTCCAGTTCGACACGCGCGTCGGCGACGAAAACATCATCCGACGTGCGTGCAAACATCACTTCGTCGTCGTCGTGCTCGTCCTCGATATCTCCGACTACCATCTCGACGATATCTTCGAGCGAAACGAGACCGTCAGTGCCCCCATATTCGTCGATGACGAGCGCCATCTGGATGCGGGCTGCCTGCATACGCTGCATCAGGTCGGATGCGAGCATCGACGGTGGCACGAACAGGAGCTGACGGACGATGCCCGCCTCCTCCAGCGACTTGCCGAGATCGATCCGCGAGAGATCGAAGTTCGGCTTGGGGGATCGCGGCGCCTTCTCGGCCTTGTCGCCCACTGTCGTTGCGGCCGGCTGCGCCTTGCCGCTGCGGCGGCGGTTGCGCGCCTGCTTGGTGACGTAGGAGAGCAGGTCACGGATGTGCACCATGCCACGGGGATCATCGAGCCCCTCGCTGTAAACGGGCATGCGCGAGCGGCCGGACTCCTCGAAGATCACCATCAGCTCGCCGATGGTGATGCTCTGGTCGACTGCCTCGATATCGGCACGCGGGACCATGACGTCCTCGACCCTGATCTCGCGGAAGCGCAGGATGTTGTTGAGCATTGCCCGCTCGCCGGGCGAAAAAGCCGCATTGCTGTCGGCGTCGGTCTGGAGCGCGTCGGCAAGATCTTCACGCAGGCTCGACGGATTTGCACCGCGCAGCAGGCGCGCAGCCCGGCTCCAGAAGGATGATGTGGTTTTGGTGCCCTCGTGACGAGTGGCGGTGCTACTACTGCCCGCCTCCGCCTCTCCGGAGGCATCGGCCTCCTCGGTCGCCAGCGCGACGGGCTGTGTTTTAAAGTCGCTCATTGGTCCAAACTGTTAATCCGGGGTACGATCCCCGTAGGGGTCAGATAAGCCAAGACGCGCCAAAATGCGAGTCTCCAGGCCTTCCATTCTTTCGGCTTCGTCATCTTCCATATGATCATAGCCGAAAAGATGCAGGAATCCATGCACGAGAAGATGCGTCAGATGCGCGTCGAAGGTCTTCTCGAGCTCGACCGCCTCGCGCTCGAGCGTCTCGCGGGCAACGATGATGTCACCCAGCATCGGACCCGGCATCGCGCCGGGTGTAACCGGGAAGGCCGGAAAGGACAGAACGTTGGTTGGCTTGTCCTGGCTGCGCCATTCGGCGTTGATTGCCCGGATCGAGGCGTCGTCGGTGAAGACGAGCGACAATTCCGGAGGCGTCTTGGGCAGGGGCTGGCGCTCTTTGGCAACGAGAAATGCCGCCGCGGCTTCGAGCACCGGTGACGAAAAGGCAAGCAAGGCCTCCTCGTCGGGCCAGTCGCCCTCTTCCACGCTGATCTGAATGTCCAATGCCGTCATGATTGCAACGACCGCCGATCAGCGGTCGCCCTGCTCGCTTTCGTCGTGCACGGCCGTATGGGACTCGTAGGCCCGAACGATGCGCGCCACCATCGGATGACGAACGACATCGGCATCCTTGAAGCGAACCACCGAAACGCCCTCGACCCCTTTCAGGATCTGCAGCGCTTCCACCAGGCCCGACTTGACGCCGCGCGGCAGGTCCACCTGGCTCGGGTCGCCGGTGACGATCATCCGACCATTTTCACCGAGACGGGTGAGGAACATCTTCATCTGCATCGATGTGGTGTTCTGTGCCTCGTCGAGAATGACGGCGGCATTGCCGAGCGTACGGCCGCGCATGAAGGCGAGCGGCGCGATTTCGATGACGCCGGCGGTGATGGCGCGCTCGACCTTGTCGCCGGGCATCATGTCATAAAGCGCGTCGTAGAGCGGCCGGAGGTAAGGATCGACCTTCTCCTTCATGTCGCCCGGCAGGAAGCCGAGGCGCTCACCGGCCTCGACGGCCGGGCGCGAGAGCACGATGCGATCGACCGCGCCACGCTCCAGAAGCTGCGCTGCATGGGCGACGGCGAGATAGGTCTTGCCGGTACCGGCCGGGCCCACGCCGAAGACCAGCTCGGAGCGCTCAAGCGCACGGATGTAGGCATCCTGCGTCGGCGTGCGCGCCGCGATCGTCTTCTTGCGCGTCGAAATCTGCGCCATTGTCAATTTGGCTTTACGCTCCATGGTCGGCAATTGTAGCTGATCGTCGGCGGCAACCGCCATGCGGATCGCGCCCTCGACATCAGACGTATCGATCGAAGCGCCGCTCTGCAACCGTCCATAGAGGTAATCGAGAGCGCGACGCGCCTGATTGGTGGCGACGATGTCGCCTGAAATCGCGACGGAATTGCCGCGCGGCCGGGCGTCGATGCGCAGGCGCTCTTCAAGCAGCTTCAAGTTCTGGTCGAACTGGCCGAAGAGCTCGCTGGCGAACCGATTGTTCTCAAAGGTCAGCACGAAGTGATTGGCGTCTGTCGCAGTGGTTTTCGACTGGCGCGTGGATGAAGAGATCAATTCGTGTCCGTTCAAGCGGTTCAGGCTCCTTGTTCTCGGTCCTTACCCGATCATCTCGGCAAACAGGCTGTTGTTCCCCGCCTTGATGATTCGCACCTTGATAATGTCACCGATTTGCGATGCTTTTGCATCAACATTCACAGGCTGCAGCCAGGGCGAACGCCCGACGAGCTGGCCGGGCATGCGGCCCGGCTTCTCCAAAAGCAGGTCGATCTCGCGACCGACGCAGGCTTCGGCGAAGGCGCGCTGCTGCGAAAACAGCAAAGCCTGCAATTTTTCCAAGCGCTTGGCCTTCACGTCCTCGGGAACCTGGTCGCCGAGTTCGGCGCCGGGCGTGCCGGGACGGGTCGAATATTTGAACGAAAATGCCTGTGCATAACCCACGGCTTCCACGAGGCGCATCGTGTCTTCGAAGTCCTCATCGGTCTCACCGGGGAAACCGACGATGAAATCGCCCGAGAGTGCGAGATCCGGCTGGACCGCACGGATGCGCGCGATCAGCGCCAGATATTCGGCTGCCGTATGCCGGCGGTTCATCGCCTTGAGGATACGGTCGGAGCCCGATTGCACAGGAAGATGCAGATAGGGCATCAATTTTGCCATCGAGCGGTGCGCCTCGATCAGGCTGTCGTCCATGTCGCGCGGGTGGCTCGTCGTGTAACGCAGCCGGGCAAGTCCCTCGATCGCGCCAAGGCGTGTGAGCAGGTCGCCAAGCCCCCATTCGCGGCCATCCGGGCCGAGGCCATGCCAGGCGTTGACGTTCTGGCCGAGCAGGGTGATTTCGCGCACACCGCCCTCGACGAGCTTCTCGGCTTCCGAGACGATCTGGGCGACCGGGCGCGAGACTTCGGAACCGCGCGTGTAAGGGACCACACAGAAGGTACAGAACTTGTCGCAGCCTTCCTGTACCGTCAGGAACGCCGTGACGCCACGTTGACGGGTCCTGGCCTTGTCGGGTGCCGGAAGGTGTTCGAACTTGTCTTCGACGGCATAATCCGTCTGCACGACGCGCTCGCCGCTGCGGGCGCGCTTCAGCGCTTCCGGCAGGCGATGATAGGTCGTCGGGCCGATGACGAGGTCGACGGCCGGCGCGCGCCGGAGAATTTCGTCGCCTTCGGCCTGCGCAACGCAACCGGCAACGCCGATCACCATTTCGCGGCCTTCCTTGGCCTTTTCCTTCTTCAGATCGCGCAGGCGGCCGAGTTCGGAATAGACCTTTTCTGCCGCCTTCTCGCGGATATGACAGGTGTTGAGCAGCACGAAGTCGGCGTCTTCGAGCACGTCGGTCGAGACATAGCCGTCGCGCGACAGGGCATCCGACATGCGGTCGGAATCATAGACGTTCATCTGACAGCCGTAGGTCTTGACGAAGACCTTGCGGGTCGGCGCGCGCTCGTCGCCCGCAACGGGCGTTATCGACAGAAGGGCAGTTTCCTGGGTCATGCGGGGTTCTTTAGTGCAAAGCGGCCCGGAATTGAAGTATTTTCGGTGCCGCGGCGGTTTGCCTGCAAAGCGTCAGGACCGCCCGCGCAAACGGTCCGACAGCATGTTGCGGATACGTTGCTCGACCTTGCGGCTCACCTCCTTGCGGTTGGTGTGCCGGTCGTAGTCGATCGCCTCGCCAAAATCGACATCAACCTCGATAGCCCCTTCGCGCAGGATGCCAAGCAGGTGCGGCACCAGCTCGGTATCTCCAGGCCAGGCCGCGATCGGCCGGTTGAAGCGGCCCATCGGCATGCCGTGGATGCCCGTGTAGGAGATTGCGACCGGCTGCACATGCACAAGCCCGGTCGGCGAATGCGGCACGGCGGAGGCGGCAGCGCCGAAGAGCGACGTCTTGATCTCCAGCAGGCGGTTGCCGTCGGATGTCGTCCCCTCGGGAAAGAGCACGACGATTTCACCCCCTGCCATGCGCTCGCCGATTTCGCTCACCTGCTTGCCCGTCGCGCGTTTTTGCTCGCGTTCGACGAATATCGACGCCTGCATGCGCGCGAGAGGGCCGAAGAGCGGCCAGGTCCTGACCTCGGATTTGGCGACGAAGACGACATCGGCAACCGAGGAAAGCACCAGAATGTCCTTCCAGGAGGCGTGGTTTGCGCAAATGAGCAAAGGCCTACGGCGCTCGACCTCACCGTGGACGCGCACCTTGATGCCGAGAAGATAGCAGGCGAGCCGGTGCCAGTACCGCGGCAGGCGGCGGCGAAGTTTCAGCCCAAACCACAGGCAGACGATCTGGATCGGCATCAGCACGAGCGAGACCAGCGCCAAAAGCGCTGCGAAGATCGCAATCCGTAGCCAGTTGATCATCCGGGAAAAGAGTTCCTGCGCGCGACCTGTTTTGAAAGCGAGAGCGATATGCCGGTGGAAAGCCGCCCTCGTCCGCGCTTGGGACTAGCGAAGATCGAGACGCATGACAAGCGCGGCAGTCCGCTGGCCGGCCTTGTCCTGGTAATAGGCGCGGCGTTCGCCGACCTTGTTGAAGCCGAGCTTGCGGTAAAGCCCGATCGCCGGTTGATTGGTCTCGTCCACTTCGAGGAACAACGCCTCGGAACCCTTGACCAGGGCCTCGCGCATCGCCGCCTGCATCAGCCGCCAGCCGAGGCCGGAGCGGGCATAACGCGGCTCGACGCCGATCGTCAGGATCTCGGCCTCTCCGGCAACAGCGCGTGACAGGACAAAGCCGCCGAAGGCCGGGCGGAACGAGCCGTTCGTCTGGCGGGCGACAAAACCGAACACCGTCTCCTGCACCAGAAGCGCGTGAATTTCACCGTCGGTCCAGGGGCTTGCAAAGCGCTGGCGGTGCAGCGCTGCCGCCGCGAGAAGATCGGCTTCCTCCAGCGGGAAAATGTCGAACTCGGTGCGGCGGGTGAAGTAGTCGGTGAAGCTCATCTCGGTCTATGCTCGGGCAATCGCGAAGCCCGCCTGCGGCTTGGCGTCGGGGCCTCTAAGATATAACGGTCGCGGCTTGGCCGAGGCTGGATCGGCTGCAGCACCGAGCTTTGCGAGAGCCGCGACGTCGATAAGTTCGGAAGGGTTGGCGGGCATATCCGCCGCGACGAGGTGCGCGCCGGAGCCGCCGATGATGCCGTCAAAACCGGCGAAGCGCTCGCGTGCCCTTTCAACGGCCAAGGCTTCCGCATCGGCAAGTGAATGACCGGCCGCATCGAAAGCCTGGACGTAGACCTCGTCGCGCTTCGCATCGATGGCGACGAGAACTGCCTTTCCAGGTTCCGTTGCGCGCAATCCCTCGGCCAGGACCGCAAGCGTCGAGACGCCGACAGCAGGCTTGCCAAGCGCCAGCGCCAGGCCGCGGGCCGCCGCCACGCCGACGCGAATGCCTGTAAACGATCCAGGGCCAACGGTGACCGCGATGCGCTCGATATCGCCGAGCGACCGATCGGCCGCAGCCAGTGCTGCGTCGACGAATTCCATCAGCCGTTCGGCGTGGCCTTTGCCGAGATCGGCACCTGAGCGGCCGAGCACGGCACCCGCTTCGCTGTCGTAGACGACAGCGGAGCAGCCGGAACCGGACGTGTCGATCGCAAGTACTATCATTTCAACGCTGTGATCTTTTGAGACGCCACAAACCGCAAAGCCGAAGGGGCTTTGCGGCAAAATCGATACGCTATACCGCGACGCGCCGGCTACGGCGCGCGCTATCAGACGGCTTCGACCGCCTCGACTTCGGGAACGAAGTGACGCAGCAGATTCTGCACGCCATGCTTTAGCGTCGCCGTCGATGACGGGCAACCGGAGCAGGCGCCCTTCATGTTGAGGAACACCGTGCCATCCTTGAAACCGCGGAAGGTGATGTCGCCGCCGTCCTGGGCAACGGCCGGACGCACCCGCGTTTCCAGAAGCTCCTTGATGGTGGCAACGATGGTCTCGTCACCCTCGTCGAAGAACTCGCCCTCTTCGTCAGCCTGCTCGGCACGGCCGCTGCCGGCCATGATCGGCTGGCCCGACATGAAATGCTCCATGATCGAACCGAGGATTGCCGGCTTCAGGTGCTGCCACTCCTGGTCTTCCTTTGTGACGGTGATGAAATCGTAGCCGAAATAGACACCGGTGACGCCCGGGATCGAAAACAGTCGAGCCGCAAGCGGCGAGCCGGCACGTGCTTCTTCCTCATCGCGGAATTCGGCCGTGCCGTTTTCCAGCACAACCTTGCCCGGCAAAAACTTCAGCGTCGCCGGGTTCGGCGTGGCTTCGGTCTGAATGAACATGTCTGTCTCCGTTTCGCCGGGAGCGGCATTCGCCCAGCTCTTTAGAATAATTCAAAAGAATATAGGGGCATCGCCCGGAGGTCGCAAGGGTACATACCGACGCAGCCTCAACTCAGCGCGTCGATCTCCTCGTCCGTCAGCATGTCGGGGATGACCGTGACGGGGATGGGAAAGGCTGCAGCCTTGCCGGCGATCGAGGATACCAGCGGACCCGGACCCTCCTTCGCCGATCCGGCGGCCAGCACCAGAATGGCGATATCGCGATCCTCTTCGATTGCCGCATGGATCTGGTCGGTCGCCGTGCCCTCGCGAATGACGATCTCCGGCTCGATGCCGATGCGCTCGCGCACCGCTTGCGCCACCTTGGCAAGCGTCGCCTCCGCTTCCTCGCGCGCTTCCGCACGCATGATTTCCTCGACCCCCAGCCATTGCTGGAAGTCGCCATCGGCGATCACATAGAGCAGGACGAGACCGCCATTGGAGTTCCTGGCGCGCATGCCTGCATAGTGCACCGCGCGCCCGCATTCCGGGGTATCGTCAATCACCGCCATGAACTTGCGGCGGTGACCTTCAAGTCGAGAGAGTCGGGTCGAGACCATAGGGTGAACAATACATCCCGGGCGAGCCGCCGCAAGGTCTGATTTTCGCGTTTCGCGGAAGGACACGGAAAAGTGCCTGAGGTCCTCTGGCCGCGTCGCCTCCGACCGTTCGGGACCTGCGAGCAAAGCGAAACTGGGTCCGGGAGAGCCCGGACCCAGCCAATTTTACTGCAGGAAGCCGATAATCTCGCGAACTTCGCGCATCGTCTTTTCCGCCCGCGCCCGTGCCCGTTCGCCACCGTCCCGCAGGATGGCGTCGATATGGGCGGTGTCACCCATCAGGCGGCGCATCTCAGCCGTGATCGGTGCGAGAACCTCGACCGCGAGATCAACGAGTGCCGGCTTAAACACCGAGAACTGCTGGCCACCGAACTCGGCGAGCACCTGTTCCTTGGTCTTGTCGGAGAGGGCCGCATAGATGCCGACGAGGTTATCCGCTTCCGGACGCCCCTTGAGGCCATCGACCTCGCTCGGAAGCGCATCCGGATCGGTCTTGGCCTTGCGGATCTTCTTCGAGATCGTCTCGGCATCGTCCATCAGGTTGACGCGCGACAGATCGGAAGGATCCGACTTCGACATCTTCTTGGTGCCGTCCCGGAGCGACATGACGCGCGGCGTCGCACCACCGATGAGCGGTTCGACCGGCGGGAAGTAGGCATGGATCGGCTCTTCGCCGACGACCATGTCGACACCGTAGCCGGCGCTGCGGATGTGCTCCATGAAGTCGATGTTGAACTTCTGGGCGATGTCGCGCGTCAGCTCGAGGTGCTGCTTCTGGTCGTCACCAACCGGCACGTGGGTGGCGCGATAGACGAGGATGTCAGCCGCCATCAGGCTCGGATATGCAAGCAGGCCGAGCGAGGCGTTCTCGCGGTCCTTGCCGGCCTTGTCCTTGAACTGCGTCATGCGGTTCATCCAGCCGATGCGGGCGACGCAGTTGAAGATCCAGGCGAGTTCCGCATGCTGCGGCACGGCCGACTGGTTGAAGACGATATGCTTGTTCGGGTCGATGCCCGAAGCGATGAAGGCGGCGGCGATCGAGCGGATCTGCCCCTTCAGGTCCTCGTGTACGAGCTGGGCCGTGATCGAGTGCAGGTCGACGACGCAGTAGATGCAGTCGTTGTTTTCCTGCAGCGCCACGAACTTGCGGATCGCGCCGAGATAATTGCCGAGATGGAGGTTGCCCGTCGGCTGGACGCCGGAAAATACGAGCGGCTTGAATTCGTTCATGTCGTCCTCAATAGGCTGGTGGAGGGCCCCAGGGCTTTTTGTCGCCCATGTAGCTAACGGCTTGGCTTATGCACGGGTGGCGACGGGCAATCAAGAGGTCGCTGAATAGGCACTCATCCGGCCGGTTGCAGCAGATCCCAATGGTTGCCGAACGGGTCGCTGAAGACGGCGACCGTGCCGTACGGCTCGTGCCGGGGCGTCTCCAGGAAGACGACGCCTTCGGCCGACATCGTCGCATGGTCTCGGGCGAAATCGTCGGTGAACAGGAAGAAGCCGACCCGGCCCCCGGTCTGGTTGCCGATCGCCGCCTGCTGGCGCTCGCCGTCGGCCTTGGCGAGCAGCAGCGAGGTCTCGACCGCGCCTTTCGGGCGAACGACGACCCAGCGCTTGCTTTCGTCGAGCTTGGTGTCTTCGACGAGGTCGAAGCCGAGCTTGCCGCAATAGAAGGCGATGCCGGCGTCATAGTCGGGCACCACCAGGGCAATGCGTGCGATGGTTTGGCGCATCAGTCCCCCGCCTCCGGCGCTGCGGCAGGCGCTTTCGCCCCGCGTTTGATATTGCGACGGATCATGCCGAGGCTCGCGCCACCGAGCCCGAAGGCAAGCGCGAAGTAGATCACCATGGCGACCGCGACGAGGCCCGTCAGTGTCGTTGCCCGGGTGAACAGCGAGGCGGCCGAAGACAGCTCGAAGGCGAACCAGTCGACAGCAAAATACAGCGCTAGCGCCATGCCTGCCGCCGCGATAACGAGACGCGGGATACGGGTGAGCAACGGGATATCCCGGCCCCAATGGCCGCGCCAGACGAGTGTCGCGAAAAGCAGGATGGCGTTGACCCAGCCGGCGACGATCTCGGCGGTGGCGATGCCACTTGCGCCGAGCCGCGGAAACAGCGTGAGCGCCATGGACACGTTCACAACGACGGAAATCGCCGCGAAGATCATCGGCGTGCGGGTGTCCTCGCGTGCGAAGAAGCCGGGAATGAAAGCCTTGATCAAGACGAAGGCCGGCAGGCCGAGCCCGTAGATCGCCAGGATATGGCCGACGATGACGGTCGAGTCGGCGGAGAATTTGCCGCGCTCGAAGAGCAGTCGGACGATCGGCTCGGACATGACGAGGAGGGCTGCGGCCGCCGGCAGCGTCAGGAACAGCGTGAACTCGACCGAGCGGTTCTGCAGGTTCGAGGCCTCGTTGACATTGCCGGATCTGAGCGCCCGGGCAAGCTCCGGCAGAAGCACGGTTGCGACCGCAATTCCGACAACGCCAAGCGGCAGCTGATAGATGCGATCAGCATAGACCAGCGACGACACCGCACCTTCCTTGGCCGAGGCGATGTTGGTGTTGATCAGAAGATTGATCTGGGTGATGCCGCCGGTAATAGCCGCTGGCAGGGCCAGCACCAAAAGGCGCCGGACATTGGCGGTCATCCTCGGACGGCGCAGGCCGATCTTGATGCCGGCGTCGCGCACCGCGATCCAGACGATCACCAACTGCACCAGACCGGCGGCCATCACGCCCCAGGAGAGGCTGTAGCCGACGGCGATCGGGTCCTGGCCCGCATACCAGGCATAACCGAGCACGCCGATCAGGATGATGTTGAGAAAGACCGGCGCGATGGCGGCGGCGAAATAGCGATGCAGCGAATTCAGCATGCCCGCCATCATCGCCGCCAGCGACATGCAGGCGAGATAGGGGAACATGATCGCCGCAAAGACGATCGTGCTGCCGAGCTTTTCCGGGTCGTCGGCAAAGCCTGGCGCGATCAGGTTGCTGACGATGAACGGCATCGCCAGTTCCATGGCGATCGTCAGGAACAGAAGCACGGTGAAGAGGACGCCGAAGACTTCCTCGGAAAAGCGCCTGGCGCCGTCCATGCCGTTCGCCTCGATCTCCTTGGCAAAGAGCGGGACGAAGGCGGAATTGAAGGCGCCTTCGGCAAACAGCCGCCGGAAGGTGTTCGGCAGGCGGAAGGCGGTATTGAACGCGTCGGCAACCGGGCCGGTGCCGAGCGCTGCCGCCATGAAGGTTTCGCGGATGAAGCCGAACAGGCGGCTTCCGAGCGTCGCGCCGCCGACGGTTGCAAATTTCTTGACCAGACTCATGTTTCGGCTTTTGTCGTTCTGTGAGCGGAGGAGACGCCCGGGGCCGGCGCGATGATGCCCGACGGCATGCGGTCGCGGGCCTCGTCACCCTCGCCGGCCATGACGGCCTTGAGGCGGGCGGCGATGTTCATCTGACGGTTTTCGCTCGTCACCTTCTGGCCGACGAGGTCGGTGACGTAGAAGGTGTCGATCACCTTCTCGCCGAAGGTGGTGATGTGCGCCGAGGCGATGTCGAGCGAGAGATCGGAAAGGACCGCGGTGATCTCGGAGAGCAGGCCCGGACGGTCGAGACCTTCGACCTCGATCACCGTGAACTTGTTCGACAGGGTGTTGCTGATCGTCACTTCCGGCGTCACGGTGAAGGCCTTGGTGCGCTTCTTCACCTTGGTGCGGCTGGCGATCACCTCCGGCAGGCGCTTGCGGCCGGCGAGCACGTCCTCGATCAGCTTGCCGATGTTTCCGGCGCGGCGCATCTCGTCCTCGTCCACGGCGAACTCGCGGTTGACGAGGATCGTATCCAGCGCGCGGCCATCCGACGTCGTGAAGATCTGCGCGTCGACGATGTTGGCGCCAGCCGCAGCACAGGCGCCGGCAATGACGGTCAAGAGACGCGGATGGTCGGGCGAGAGCACGGTGATTTCGGTGATCGCGTGGAACTGGTGGGTGCGCACCATGGTCGCCAGCGCCTTGCCTGCGATATCCGACTCGCGGATGAAGCGCGCGTGGCGCACCTGATCCTCCAGCGCCACCGTCAGCAGATAGGGTTGGTAATGCAGACGCACGTAGTCGTCGCGCTCCTTCTCCGTCCAGTCCGTCAGCGCCTCGCCGAGCATGATCGCGGCGTGTGCGGCGCGTTCCTTGCGCGACAATTCGGAGAAGCCGCCCGAGAGCAACAGCTCGGTCTCATAGTAGAGCGTGCGCAGCAGCTGTCCCTTCCAACCGTTCCACACACCCGGGCCGACGGCCCGGATATCGCAGACGGTCAGGACCAGCAGCATCTTCAAGCGGTCGAGCGATTGCACCCGCTCGGCAAAGTCGACGATCGTCTTGCGGTCGTTGAGGTCGCGCGTCTGGGCGACCATCGACATCAGCAGATGTTCCTCGATCAGCCAGGCGACGAGTTCGGTCTGCTTCGGCGACAGTCCGAAGCGCGGGCAGAGCTTGCGCGCCACTTTCGCGCCGGCGGTCGAGTGGTTTTCCGGCCGGCCCTTGGCGATGTCGTGCAACAGCACGGCGACGTAAAGCGCCTCGCGCTCCTCGATCCCAGGCATCAGCTTGGCGACCAGCGGGTGGGCTTCTTCCTCGATACCGCCCTCGATGCGCGAGAGCACGTCGACGGTGCGCAACAGGTGCTCGTCGACCGTGTAGTGATGATACATGTTGAACTGCATCATCGAAACGATCTTGCCGAAGTCCGGGATGAAACGGCCGAGCACTCCGGCCTCGTTCATGCGCCTCAAGATCAGTTCCGGCTTGCGGCGGGAGGTGAGGATCGACAGGAAGAGACGGTTCGCCTCCTCGTTTTCGCGTAGCGCCGGCTTGATCAGGCTCAACGACCGCGTCACCTGGCGAAGGGCGGCCGGGTGGAATTCCAGGCCGTTGATATCGGCGATGTGGAAGAAGCGCAGCAGATTGACCGGGTCGCGCTTGAAGACGTCAGGGCTTGAAAGCGCGATGCGGCCACCATCGTCGACGAAATCGAGCGTACCGGCGATCTTGCGACTGCGGTGGGTAAAGCGGCCGATGAGGCCGGAAATGCCGGGTGCATCCTTGGCTTGCTGGTCTTCGAGCGCCGCGCAGAAAATGCGCGTCAGGTCACCGACGTCCTTCGCCACCAGGAAGAAGTGCTTCATGAAGCGCTCGACGGCGGAGAGACCGGGGTGGTCGTGATAGCCGAGCGCCTCGGCAATCTCGCGCTGGATGTCGAAGGAGAGCCGCTCTTCCGCCTTGCCTGTGAGGAAATGCATGTGGCAGCGCACCGCCCAGAGGAAGTCCTCGGCCTTCTGGAACAGCTGGTATTCCTGCCGCGACAGGACACCGAGCTTGACGAGATCGGCCGTGTCCTTGAGGCGGTAGAAGTACTTGGCGATCCAGAACAGCGTGTGCAGGTCGCGAAGACCGCCCTTGCCTTCCTTGACGTTGGGCTCGACGAGGTAACGCGTGTCGCCGGCCTTGCGGTGGCGCTCGTCGCGTTCGGCGAGCTTGGCGGCGATGAAATCCGGGCCGGTGTTGCGCACGATTTCATGGTCGAAGCGTGTTTCGAGTTCGGCGCAGAGCGTCTCGGAGCCACAGATATAGCGGGTCTCGAGAATGGCCGTGCGGATCGTCATGTCGGCGCGCGACAGGCGAATGCATTCGTCGATGGTGCGGGTGGCGTGCCCAACCTTGAAGCCCAGATCCCACAGGATGTAGAGCATGAACTCGATCGCCGGCTCCGCCCAGACGGCCTTCTTCAGCGGCAGCAGGAACAGAAGGTCGATGTCGGATCCCGGCGCCAGCGTGCCGCGCCCGTAGCCGCCGACTGCGGTGACGGCGATGCGGGACGCCGGCGGCGCGTTGGCCGCGTCGAAAATCTCGTTGAGCACGAAGTCGTGCAGCACGGTGATCAGCTGGTCCTGCAGCCAGGAAATCCGTTCGGCGCAGAGAATGCCGGCGCCATCGGCGTAAAACAGTTCGCGCGCCTTGGCGCGGCCGGCGGTGTTTGCCTGCTTGAAGGCGGCCAGCAGCGCCTGGCGCATCGGGTCGCGCTGCTCTGCATGGGCTGAAGCGATAAAGTCGCACTTCGCCCGGAGCGCTGCGACGTCGAGGATTTCGGGAAAGAAAGTTTCGTGTCTGCCCATGAAATGCCGAGGGGCGTCCTGTCCGACTGGTTGCGTGGTTCGCTGCATGAAGAGCACTCCTGCATGCTCCCATCCGATCAAGCCGAACCGGGACCGTGCAGCATTTCAAATTACTACCGGCTCATCGCCGCGCCCTTCAGAAGGGCGCGCGGCGCTGTATAGCCTTTTTCACCGACGCATGCACAGCAAAAACCGAAGGCCCGCTATCGGGCGCTCAGCTCTTTCTTCAGCGCATAGAGCGCATCCAGCGCCTCGCGCGGCGTCATGTCGTCGGGGTTGAGCGCCTTCAGCGCCTCGTCAACCCTGGAGTTTCCGGCGGGCTTTGCCTCTTCCCGGCGGATCGCCACCTGGAAGAGCGGCAGGTCGTCGATCAGCTGGCTGGCCGGGTTCTTGCGATCGGCGTCCTCGAGCTTGGCAAGGACGTCCTTGGCGCGCGCGACGACCGAGGCCGGCAGGCCGGCAAGGCGGGCGACCTGAATGCCATAGGAGCGGTCCGCGGCACCCGGACCAACCTCGTGCAGGAAGATCACGTCGCCGTGCCACTCCTTGACGCGCATGGTCGCATTCGAGAGCCGCGCGAGCTTCTCCGAGAGCACGGTCAGTTCGTGGAAATGGGTGGCGAACAGACCGCGGCAGCGGTTCGCCTCATGCAGATGCTCGACCGCCGCCCAGGCGATCGACAGGCCGTCGAAGGTGGCCGTGCCACGGCCGATCTCGTCGAGGATCACCAGCGAGCGATCGGTCGCCTGGTTGAGGATCGCCGCCGTTTCGACCATCTCGACCATGAAGGTCGAGCGGCCGCGCGCCAAGTCGTCGGATGCGCCGACGCGGGAGAAAAGCCGGTCGACGATGCCGATATGGGCGCTTGTCGCCGGAACGAACGTGCCCATCTGCGCCATGATCGCGATCAGCGCGTTCTGGCGCAGGAAGGTCGACTTACCGCCCATGTTCGGACCGGTCAGCAGCCAGATGGCGCCGCCCTCCTCGCCCTCGGGCGGAGAAAGATCGCAACCGTTGGCGACGAAGGCATTCGATGCCTGGCGCTTCAGTGCCTGCTCGACCACCGGGTGGCGGCCGCCGTCGATCGCAAACATGCGCGAGCGATCGACCGTTGGCCGTGCGTAGGCCTGCTCCTCGGCAAGCACCGCGAGGCCGACGGAGACGTCCACGGTTGCAAGTGCCACAGCCGCAGCCTTCAGCGCCTCGGCGGCGGACACGACTTCCGTGGTCATCACGTCGAAGGCGTCGAGCTCGATCGACAATGCCCGATCTGCGGCGTTGGCGATCTTGCTTTCGAGCTCCGCAAGCGCCGTGGTAGTGAAGCGCATGGCGTTGGCCATCGTCTGGCGATGGATGAAGCGGGCGCGGCCCTCGTCCGTGTCGGTCATCGAGCCGGCATTGCCGGCGGTTACCTCGATGAAATAGCCGAGCACGTTGTTGTGCTTGATCTTTAGCGACTTGATGCCGGTCTCTTCGGAATATTGCAGCTGCAGCCCGGCGATCACCCGGCGCGATTGGTCGCGCAGCGCCCGGACTTCGTCAAGTTCTGCGTTCGCGCCTTCACACACGAAGCCGCCATCGCGCTTCAGCAGCGGCAGTTCCTCGCCAAGGGTGGCATCAAGCAGACCAAGCAGACCGGCAGGTAGCGCATCGATCGCGCTTCGCGCTTCCTTCAGCTCGTCCGAGAGCGTACCAGCCGCCATCAGCCGCGAAATCGATGCGGAGGCGTGCAGGCCGGCCTGGATGGCGCCGAGGTCCCTTGGGCCGCCGCGCCCAAGCGCAAGGCGCGACAGCGCGCGCGGCATGTCCGGTGCACGCCGGAGCGCGTCACGCAAATCTCCCGCGAAGGACGGTTGATCTGCGAGGATCTCGATGGAATCGAGGCGCTGGTTGATGCGATCCGGATCGGTCAATGGTGACATCAGCCGCTCGGCGAGAAGCCGGGCGCCGCCGCTCGTGACCGTGCGGTCGAGCGCTTTCAGCAGCGTACCTTCGCGCGCACCGGAAAGCGTCTTGACCAGCTCGAGATTGCCACGGGTGGCCGGATCGATGAACAGCGTCGAGGCCGCACTTTCACGCTCGGGCGTGCCGAGTGCCGGGCGTTCCGCAAGCTGGGTCTTCTCGACATAGGAGATTGCGGCGGACGCCGCGGCAAGCTCGGCGCGCGAGAAGGTGCCGAAGCCGTCGAGCGTCTTGACGCCGAAGTAGCGGGAAATACGGCCTTCGGCCGTCGCGCTGTCGAAAAGTACCGCCGGCTGCGGCACGGCCACGCGACCGAGCACGTCGAAGATGGGTCGCAGCTCCGGGTCATGGAAGACTGTATCCGCAAGGATCAGTTCGCGCGGCTCGATGCGCAGGATATCGGCAAGCAACCGGCTTTCGGCGGTCTCGGCCAGCCGGAAGATGCCGGTCGAGATGTCGATCCAGGCGAGCGCGTAGGCCGGTTCCGAGCCGCTCTTGATCCGCGCCAGCGCCATCAGGTAGTTGGTTTCGGACGGAGAGAGCAGCTTCTCCTCGGTGATCGTGCCGGGCGTGACGAGACGCACGACGTCGCGGCGGACCACCGACTTGCTGCCGCGCTTCTTCGCCTCTGCCGGGTCCTCGACCTGCTCGCAGACGGCGACGCGGAAACCAAGTCCAATCAGCTTTTGCAGGTAGTCGTCCGCCGCATGCACCGGCACGCCGCACATCGGGATTTCCTGTCCCATGTGCTGGCCGCGCTTGGTGAGCGTGATGCCGAGCGCGCGTGAGGCTTCGACCGCGTCCTGGAAGAACAGCTCGTAGAAGTCGCCCATGCGATAGAACAGCAGCGAGTCCGGGTTGTTGGCCTTGATCTCGATGAATTGTTCCATCATCGGCGTCGCGGTGGAACGGCTTTCCTCGCTCGCCAGTTCGGCTGCGGATAAAACCTCCCCCGCGCGGGTCGAATAGTCTGTCACGAAATTCATGATTGTTCCGAAAAAAGAGATGGCACACTATCGCCAAGCAAATATAGACGACAACCATAAAGAGGCGCGCCGCAAGGCTCGCCCACAGGAGGATAGAGGAAACATGCCGGCCACCGACAAGACCGATCGCACCATGACGAGCGTCACCGCGCAGGAAGCGCTTGATTTTCACTCGCAGGGTCG
>NZ_DASYHB010000036.1:0-44440 GCF_035999185.1 Ensifer sp.
TTCGTCGCAGAAGCCCATATCGAGCATCACAGTAAAGCGACCGCCTTCGAATCCCAGAAATTCGATATCTCCGAAATCATCATTTGGCATGTTGCCGGGCGGATCGAAGGAAATGTGATCGACACCCTCGAACACCAGGAAACCATCCACCACGTCTTCAGCAGAGTAGAAATCCCAAGCCTCTCCCCGGATCCGCGATATGGCATCAATCTGGATCTTCACCTCTTCCTTCCATCCATCGAGAAGGATGGCCTTGCAGGCACGGTCGCCGAGATAGATCGAGTTCAGGAATTCGTCGGGTTTCATTCTGTTTAGTCCCTGATCCGCGCGCTTTCCTCGCCAGGCTTCTCGATCGCCACCGACTTCGCGCGGATAGTGGTCTTGACTTTCACATAGTCCGCGAGTTCGTACCCCGAACCGATTTCCATGACGACAGTGAAGCGCTCGCCATCGTAGCCAAGAAACTCGATGGCGCCGAACTCGTCGTTTAGCAGGCGACCGGGCGGATCGAATGAAATGTGATCAACCCCTTCGAACACCAGGAAACCATCGTCAACATCTTCAGCCGTGTAAAAATTCCACGTTTCCCCGCGAATGCGCGACAAGGAATCGATTTGGATCTTGACCTCGTCCTTCCAGCCGTCAAGCACGATGGACTTGCATGCACAGTCGACGAAATGGATCGTCTTCAGGAAGTCATCCGGTTTCATTTCATTTCCTTATTGGCCAATGTGCACGCGGGCTTTTTCGAGGCACTACATTCCCTTGAACATCAAGCGAAGGGCCTTGTCCTCTTGTGTTTGGCCCAGTTCCCTCAAGGTGACCATGCCCATGTGGTATCGGATCATCTGCGTGCCCCTGCGGATTCAGTCTCTGATAGTTTGATCCATTCGGATAGAGCGTATGTGTGTCAACAGGGTTGTGCCCCGGCACGGTGCTGCCTCCCAAAGGCTCAATCATGTTGTTGCCTAGTCCGTCGTCGATGAAGCGCTGAATGGGCCACCCGGTTTTCTCGTCGATAACATGTGCCCTCTCCAATTCCTCTTGGCGGATTCGCAACTTCTCGCGCTGCTCGTCGAGATATCTGGAGGTTGTCGGCATTCCGCTGTGTGGCCCCGCAATGCCCGGGCCGAACAGCGGAATGCCGTCCTCCCTGCGGCTTCTTCCGGGGAATGGCTCGTAGACAGAGGACGGCGCCAGGGCGCGATCATCCGAAGTCTGGTAGTTGTCCGGAATTCCATCGTCGTTCTTGTCGGCATCAGGTCCGCTGACGAAATCGACCAACCCGCGCACACGATTATCCCGCATGCCTCGATTGCGGTCCCAACGCGGGTGCGATTGGAATTGCAACCCTGTGGATACCGGGCGGCCGGTTTGCCGGTAGATATCGCCGCGCTCAGGATTATCGCGGTTTGACGCCCAACTGGTCGCCTCCTCGCCAAAATCGCGAAGCTCCAGCGCGCCGCCAAGCCCGATCGGCGCTTCATAAAAGTCGTCAAAGTCACTAATTCGTCTCATCCCGGCATCCCTCCGATATGCGCTGTGCTCAGCGCCGTGCCGCCGGCCATTTCGGCCAGGTTCTGCTCGCGTTTCAGGTTGAGTTCGGCATCGATCTGGTAGCGTTTGAGCGCGCCGTTCTGCTGGATCTCCGCAAGTTTCAGCTCGCGCTCCATCTCCAGCTTGCGCCTGGCGTTTTCGCCGTCCATGCGCGCCTTCTCGTTCGCCAGCTGCATCTGCATCTGCAGTTGCTGCATGCCGAAGTCAGGCTGTTGCTGCGGCTGCGCCGCCTGCATCCGCTTCTGGATGTCCTCGGGCGTCGGCTTGGTGAAATAGAGGTCGGGCGATTTCAGCCCTGCCGCCTCCACGGTCTTGGCAATGCCGTTGTAGAGGTTGTCGGGCGAAACATAAGGATTGTCCGGCCCGAGCGTCGTCAGCAGCTTTTCCTGCAATTGCTGGATCATCTGGATCATCAGCATGTCGCGCTCGCGCGTTCCCGCACCAAGCCCGGTGTTGACGGTCGCATCCATGCCGGCGTTCCAGTGGCGCGGGTCGAAGGTCACCCATTTGCCGCGCAGGCGCACTGCCCGCGGCCGGTCCTGGTGCTTGATGGTGAGGCCGAGCAGCCCCTTGAACACGCGTCTCAGCCCTTGCGCGAAGGTGCGCACCATCAGCTCCGTCTGGCCGATGCCCGCCTGTTCGACGAGTGCCGTCGCCTTCGCCGTCATGTTCTGCAGCGCATCCGGCGCCATGCCGCTCGACGCATCGGAAATCCCGGTGCGGTCGGTCGCCTCCTGGTCGAGATAGCCGAGCATGGAGAAGGATTCGCGCGCAACGAAGGGCACCGCCGTGTAGCCGACGGCGCCGCGCACATCGACGCCCTGGCCGACGCGGATGGGCTGGCCGAACTTCGGGTTCAGCACCGATTCCGGGTTCTGGATCACCCCTTCCTGCACGATCGGCTGCTGGTTGTTCTGCCAGTAGAGATTGTCGAGCGTCTGGCGAAGCAGCACGGTCTTCACCCGCTGGATCTCCGCCATGTCGTCGGTGATCGCGTTGCCCTCGCGCTGGTGCGGCCGCCTTTCGGTGATGAGATCGGCAAAGGGCACCTCGTCCCATTCCGCATCCTCGAGCAGACTGTCGGCCCCGGTGCCGCCGGCAAAGACCAGGCGGCGCAACTCGGCAATGCCGTCGTCGTCCGCATCCACCTTCACATAGAGCTCGTAGTAGTCGACCTCCTGCAGCGCTGTCGCCGTCTCCTCGCCATCGCCGAAGATGCCGCGCCTGCGGGCAAATTCCTCGTCCTCGCCATCCGCATTGCCGGCAATGGCAAAGCCCTCGACGAGGTCACGGTCATAGCCCATGGCGATCAGGTCCGAGCGGCGCATCCGCCGCTTGATCCCGGCAATCGGGCTATCGTCGATCGAGATCGCATCGGGGTGAATGAGGAATTCCTCGAGCGGCACGGCCGCAAGCCTTGTTGCCCCGCGTTCCGCCGTGCGGCGGATCTTCACGGTGAAGACCGGCTGCTCGACAGGCCCGGTCGCAAGCTCGATCCGCTCGACCGATTGCGCCTGTTCCAGAACCTCCACCGTGTCGTCGGCGATCAACTGCACCAGCGCCGCCTCGTCGAGCCCGCTATGGGTCGAAACCTCGACGCTCTTTTTCTTCTCGTACCACCAGCGGATCACGCCGTTGCCGAGCTTCAGCGCGTCGTGTGCGGCATCCTGCACCGCGTCATAGCCGTCACTTTCGGGAAAGACGATGTAGTTGATGTAGTCGGTCGCCTGCTCGGCGCCCGCCTCGTCACCCTGGTTCACCGGCTGGTATTCCACCACCTTGTCATTGCCGAGCACGGTGCGGATCAGCGACGGCAGCACCTTCTTCACCGCGGCCCGCACATCGCGCGAAACCACCTTGGAGCGGTTCGCTTCGACAGGCACATCAGCCATCACGCCGTCGTAATATTCCATCGCCCGCACGCGCGTGGCCGAGAGCTGGTCGCGATAGTCCTCGCAATCCCTGACGAGCTGGCTCACGAGCTCCGTCAGTTCCGGTTTCGTCATCGCTGCCATCTGGAGAACCTTTCAGGGAATGAGCTTTGGTTGAGCAGCCGGTGTTGGCACACGTGGAGTAAACGCCGCGAACGGGTGCCCGCCAGCGCTTTGGCTGGTAGGGGGAGCGGACAGACGCCGCGAAACCATCGTGTAGTTGTCATGAATTGACGGCAGCCCGGGACGAACTGCTCTTCGGTCGCCGGCTTAATACCTGTTGCAACCGGATCGGAAGCGGCAAGAGAAGGAATAGGCGGCAACAAGACGCAGCCGTTACCCGGTGGGTTCAGCCCTTGCGGCAAGACCTAGATGAGCGCCGAGAGGCGCCGACCAGTTTGGAGCACTAGGCTGTGGATCGAAGCCGAGTGCGATGTTAGTGCCGTCTGGCACAACGTGACGCGATGGTCGCCCTAATGACAAGGAACCCGCCTTTGAAGGCGGGTCCGATGCATTAGGCATACATACGGCGTTCCCAACTGTGATTATGTTGTTCAAAAAGGACATCGTCACTTGTTGGAGTGTCCTTTTCGATAAGTTTCCGGATGGTCTCTATCCATCGGGTCAAAATCTCGGAGCCCTCCGGCTGAGCAACTGGAGACCCAAGGAAAAGCACACGGTAGGCAACGTCGGCCGTGCCTGACAGGTTCGTCTTTCCTTTTTCCCAACGCGCCACAGTCTGGTCGTCCACGCGCAGGAGGCTTGCTACCTCCGCCTGCGTCTTGTCCATCTTGTCGCGCAGATACTTGATTTCCTGAGGAGAAAGAATTTTTTTGTTAGTTACTAGATTTAGTCCAATCGCTTTCCAAAGTTCATCCACGGAGTCAATGCTTACATACTCCTCCCCATCTTCCTCTTCTATGGTATAGCCATTCATGAGGTAGATGTTATCAAGACCGCACTCCATGTAGTGATACGGCCGTTGTGCCAAATCGTCGTCACCACAATAGAAGTTTTCTCTGTTCATAGGTCTTCCCATTCCACGGTTTTGATGAAAAGCCGCTGGTGCCTGATCACGATAGTGACGACCCCAACCTCCCTCTTTCCTTTCATCTGTTTAACCATCTTCGCTTTCCACTCGCCCGGACAGCGCCCGGGCTCGACGTCCCCCTTTAGGTACCCCGTCCTGAGAACGTCGAACATCATGCGGTCTGTGATGTCTCGCCATTCCATTCGACTCTCAGCGTGGGTCTCATGGGTTATTGCCCGCCACCTGACGTTGCTGGAGTTCATGGCTAGCTCCCTGATCGTTCGCTCAAGATCGGAAGCACGGGGTTTAAACGGCACAACAACAGGTGTTTGAGTGGGCTTTGTCATAACGCCTATCATAGTGATAGGTTCATGCCTGTCAATATGATAGGAACCCGTTAACGGTCAATTAATAAATTATTAAAAATTCGTTACCATCGCTCCACTAGCGCCAAAGCTGCCCCTCCACCCTCTGAAGCCAGCGACTTGTTGGTTCGTCATCGCTGCCATCTAGAGAACCTTCCGATCGGTAAAGGCCCAGGCGGCGCTGTCCGCCTTCACCCGGGCAAAGCGTTTCATCATCAGCGCGTAGCGAGAGGCCGAAATCACGTCGTCGCGTTCCTTGACGATCCGGCCGTCCTTGCGGTGGTAGAGCCTGAATTCCTCGAACCAGTCGCCAGCGGTCGAAAACACCTTGAAGCGCCCGGTCTGCATCCTTTGCAGCATGTCGGAAATCCCCGCCTCGACACCGTTGCTGCCGTCGTCGAAGGTCGCGCGTTCGGGCAGCATGACGAGCCCCTGCCCGCGATATTGCGCCGCCAGTTGCTCGCCCGAGCCCTTGTCGTGCTGCAGGCCGTCATGCGGCCAGGCCCATGGCAGCCAGGCCCCCCAGGGTTTGAGGCTCGCCGCATGGATGATCGGCGTCGCCTCGCGCTCGCGGTAGCAGCGGGTCACGTAAAAGACATCCGCATCCCGGTCCCAGGCGCAGAGCGCTGCGGCAAAGGGGTGGTCCCAGCCGAAGTCGAGCCCGCCGATCTGCACCCAGTGCCTCGGGATCTCGAACGGCTCGACGCGGATCTGCTCTTCCGTCACCGGGAAGATCCGGCCGGAACCGAGCGTCGGCACGCCCTTGGTGCGCGCCTCTTTCTCGTGCGCCGGATAGCTGGCGATGATCTTCGCGCGCTCCTCCGGCGAATAATGTTCGGCATCGTCGATCGTCATCGTCACCACCGTCCTGTCGTCCGACGGTTCCAGCAGATAGCGGCTGACGACCGAGCTCATGCCTTTGAGCGGCGTAAAGGTCACGGCAATCGAGCCACCCGTCGCATTGGTGCGGGTGATGCCCTCGAAATAGACGTCCTCCGGCGGCTCCTCGTCGAACCAGACATAGTCCACCGTGTTGGCCTGCCACTTGGCACGCCCCTGCTCATAGGCTTTGAGAAGCAGCGTCGAGGTGCCGCCCGAGACATGGCGTACTGTCACGCTGTCGAGCGCGCCCGACGCGCTTGAACGTCGGGTCCAGCCGGCAAGGGCCGCCTTCGGCAGATAGCCGGTGCCCCACTCCTCCTCGCTCATCGGCGGGCCGACGAGCAGCCGCTGCACGCCATCGCGTGTCAGCTCGTGCGATTCCGAGCCGCCGATCATCGTGATCGGCCGGTCGAACCGTCGGCCCGCCCACCAAGAGGGATAGTCGCCTGTCAGGTGCATCGCCGCTTCCGCAGCCCCGGCAAGCGTCTTGCCGAGCTGGTTGCCGGCCATGAACAGCCGTTCGCGGACTGTGGCGCCCGCCGCATGGAATGCCGTCTGCTTCGCATAGGGCTGGTAGTAGCGCAGCCTATTGGTTTTCTGCCTGCGCCCGATCTCCATCGCCAGTTCCATCCGCTCCCTGAGCATCAAGGAAAGGCCGGATGGTCTGGTCGAGCGTGTGGATCCGCCTGATGAGTTGTTCATCCGTCATCTCGCCGATCTGGTTGGCATGGATGGTCGCGTCCTTCGGCATCAGCGCCGCGATCGTCTTTAAGAAATCATTCGGGTTCTTCTCGATCAGCGCGTGGATCGCGGCCGCTCCCCGGCTTTCCCAGGCCGAAAGCATGTCTTCGAGAAAAAGCTCGCCGAGCTTGTTGCGCACTGCCTTGCGGGCGCGCGGCCGGATAACCGAGCGTGCCCGTTCGTTGCACGGCAAAAAGCGCCCGGTCTTCGGGTCCTTGGCAGGTCTGGTTGTCATGGCATTGCTCCGTGGCATGGACACGCGGCAACACTCCTCGGGCGCAAGGGGGACGCGCATCTTGACCGGGAGTTGCATTTCGCCATCAATGCCAATGGGCCGCATGGTCGCGGCAAGATTTGTGGAGGCGGTAGCAGGTGATCGGCAGATTGTGGGCGAAACTGTATCGTACGTTCGCGAAACCGGCCCCGCCCTCGCCCGAAGCAGCAAACGTGTCGTCTCCAGGTGCGATCGCCTCCGTGCCGGCGGGCGCTACCTTGGTGTCTCCCCGGCTGTTCGAACTCGCCGAGGCGGGTGATGTCGATGCCCAGGCCGCCCTCGGCGAACATTTCTTCGACGATCGCAAGGAAAACTATGCCGCCTGCTACCATTGGAACGAACGCGCCGCGCTTGCGGGACACATCGGGGCCCAGGGCCGGCTGGCAACGATCTATCACGAGGGGCTCGGCGTCGACCGCAATCCCGAAAAGGCGTTCCAGTGGTGGTACAGTGCCGCCCGTCAGAACCACCACGGCGCACAATTGATGGTCGCGGCTGCCTATCAGACCGGGACCGTCGTCAAGGCCGACCTGATGGAATCGGCCTATTGGGCGTCGCTTTCCTATCTCAATGCCCGAAACAATACGGAAGGGCGTGAGTGGGCCAACGCCTACTATCGATCAGTCCTGAACAAACTGACCGAAGAGCAAAAAACGCAGTTGCTCGCGCGGCTTCAGCGTCAGGTGAAACAGGATTGACGGACGCGCGAAGGTACACCTTTGCGCCTTTCACCGTCGGACCTCGGCACGACGCAGCTGCCTCAAGGTGAAAGCGTGACGACAACTCACCGAAAATTGCGGATGTCACGCCTGATGTCACGCTTGCCAACTTGACTTCAGGTTGCATTCAATCATCAATGCTCCTCGTCGCTTGCCGGAAGTGTTTGCATGCTGCCGGTGCGTGACTGGCAGTGACAGGAAAAAGCCAAAGTAATTCAAAATTCTGAATAGCTTGCCAGTTGAGCAGCTCCACCGCGGGAACCATGCAATGAATGCAGAAGGTACCAGATGATCCGCAACACAATCAGGACGTTGAAGACCATTCTCACCCCTCGGCCCTCGGCTACGAATATCTCGCCACGGTTGCTGGAGCTGGCCACGTCAGGAAACGTCGACGCCCAGGCCAAGCTCGCCGAAATCTATTTCAGCGATGGCGGCGAGGAACACTACGCCGCGTCCCTGCATTGGAACAGGCAGGCGGCCCACCAGGGCCATCCCGCAGCTCAGGCACGTCTCGTCACGATCTATCAAAGAGGCCTTGGCGTTGAGCGCGATTCGCAGGAGGCGTCACGCTGGCTTCGCAGCATCGGCCAGCCTCGCCCCCGCCACGAGCCGGTGCTCGCCGTCGCCGGCAAGATCGCCAAGCAGGAAGCGTAATCAAGCCAAACGGGAAGCATACTCAGGAAGGAATCAAAAAGGCCGCTTCAATGACGAAACGGCCAGCCTGGAATATCCTTAGCCCGCTTCATGGCCCTTGGCAAGCCCCTTCGCCTAAATTTGTTTCCGTTTTGTTCGAATTCTTCCGCGAGCGGAGTGCAAGCTCTGTTCCATAGCGCTCCCACACGGCTTCACCCGTTTGGTGATATACTGGCGCCCGGCACGGCATGCCACCGCCGCTCGACTCCCCACAACGAAAGGGCGCGCGCCAGGCCGGTGAATGGCAAAACGGCCGGAAGCCGTTCTCGCGATCACGGGAGGATCTCATGACATCTCGGCATCTGCTCGTCGCGATTTCCGTTGCGATCCTCATCCTTGCCGGCTGCGCCACCAAACCGGGCCGCACTGCCCCACCCGGCCCAAGCCAGGGAAGCGATCGAGACATGGGAAACCAGGGCTCGCAGGGCGGCGGAGGCTACGGCGGCTACTAGAGTGACGCGCGCTCAAGAAGAACGCATTGAACTTCCGGCCCGGAAACGCGTTTCGTAACCATGCCGCGCAATCTCCCTGCCACGCCATTTGTTTGCGCGCATTCTGTGTTAAGCTTGCGTCCGGGAGGAAAATGCTATGGAGAATTTCTTCGCACTCGCCGCCATCGTCGTCGGCTCGGCCATCCTGGGACTGGCGCTCGCCTACGGCTTCCGCCGCAAGGACGCCCACCGGCCTCCCGAACATGACGATGCCCGCCTGAAGTTTTAGGTCAGCCACGGCTTCCTCAGGTCGGCCCGTCTGCTAGCACCCATTCTCCAGCGTTGAATGCACGCGTTTGCTGTCCTGCCGGATACCGGTCAAGTCCGCGGTGGAAATGGCCCGGCCGCATTCGCCGGCAAGCACTCTCAGCGTCAAAGCCGCACATCCATCCCCCACCCCCATGCAAAAGGCCCGTCGGTCATGACGACCAACGGGCCATTTGAATGTCTGCGAAGCCGCCTCAGAAGTAAGGCGAGTAGCACTGCTGGCGTGGGCCGCCATAGGGCTGGAACGAGTTGTCCCAGGCGCGATAGGAACGGTAGCGCGCATAGCACCAGTCGGCATGGCGCGGATTGACGCCGCTTTCGTAGCGCCGCGGCGGTGTGGCAATGGCGCCGCCGATGATCACGCCGGTGCCGAAGGCGGCCAGCGGATACCACCAGCCGTCATTGTGGCGGCGATAGCCATAGCGCTCGTAGCGATAGCCGCGGTAGCCGTTGTAGCGGCCATAGCGGTAGCCGCCGTCCCAACCGGGACGCGGGCGATAGCCGCCATTCCAACCTGGCCGGTATCCGCCGTCCCAGCCCGGCCTGTAGCCCGGCCGATAACGGGGGCGATAGCCGCCGTCCCATCCGCCGCCGTGCCAGCCCCGGTCGCCGCGTCCGCGCCAGTCCTGTACCGGCACGACGTCGCTCTTCTGCACGCGCTCAATGGCAACAGCCGGCACGGCATTTGCCGGCGTGATGCCTGAAAGAGCCGTAATCGCCGCCAGCACGACGATGCCAATCTTCCTCATCTCGTCACCTGTCCGTTTGAAAAACAGGTGTCACAGCGCCACACGTCTGACCGTGCGGGTAAAATGCCGCTGTAACACGTTGAACTGCTGCATTCTTTTGCCTTTGACCGGTCACGATCAAAGACCGATGCAGCAGTTTTGGTCCGGCGACGTGAACCTACAATGAATGCGACAAGCCTAATATTCACCGCAACCCAAGGACGCCGATCCTCAGGCGCGTTCGCCGCGCAGCGTCAGCGCATGCGCGATCAGTGTCTCCACCACCTGAGCGTAGGAGATCCCTTCAGCCGCCAGCGCCTTGGCGTACATGCTGATGTTGGTGAAGCCCGGAATGGTGTTGATCTCGTTGATAACAAGGCTGCCATCGGGCTTGAGGAAGAAGTCCACCCGCGCCATGCCGTTGCAGGCAAGCGCCCGGAACGCCCGCTCGGCCATCTCTTTCGCCTGCGTCGCGATCGCGTCGGGCAGATCCGCCGGTGCCTTGACGACCGCGCCATCGGCGTCGACATATTTGGCGTCGTAGCTGTAAAAGCCGTGGCTTTCCGCCGGAATGATCTCGCCCGGCCGCGATACCGTCACCCGGCCGCTGGCGTCTTCCAGCACCGAGCACTCGATCTCGCGCGCCTTGACGAACTCCTCGATCAGCACCTTGTCGTCGTGGCGAAACGCCTCGTCGAGCGCCGCTTGCAAGCCCTCTGCGCTGTCGACACGGCTGACGCCGACGGAGGACCCCTGCCGCGCCGGCTTGACGAAGAGCGGCAAGCCCAGCGTTTCGACAATCGTGCCACTGGCAAGGGCGTCGCCCTTGCAAAGGGTGATCGCGCCGGCAACGGGCAGGCCGTCGGCGGCAAGCAGCTGCTTGGCGAGGACCTTGTCCATGGCCACCGCCGAAGCCGCCACGCCGCAGCCGACATAGGCGATGTCGGCTGTCTCGGCATAGCCCTGCACCGTTCCGTCCTCGCCGAAGGGCCCGTGCAGCACCGGAAAGATCAGGTCGACCGGATCGAGCAGCCCTTGGCCGCCGTCGGCCGCAATCGTGACTGCCCGACCGCGCCCGCCCGGGATCAGCGCCACCTGCGTTCCGGTCGCCGGGATGGCCCTGGGCAGGTCGCCGTCTTCAAGGTCGAGAAGCAGCCATCGGCCATCCCTGGTGATCCCGATCGGCACGATCTCGTAGCGGCTCGGGTCGAGCGCCGCGACGACATTGCGCGCCGACATCAGCGAAACCTCGTGCTCCGCCGACCGGCCGCCGAACAGAACGGCAATACGCAACTTTTTCGTCATGTGAACTCTCTCCAGAATCGCAACCAAATGGAACGCGGAGGGAAGCCGCCGAAAATGGCAACAAGAGGTCAAGGATGGCGCAAATGATCATTACGCTTCCTTCAACTCTTTGGTGCAATTTGAACGAGAACTTACCACCGCGCAGGCTCAACAGGATTGGGAGCACGGCATGCCGGATACCGTCTGGGTCAGCAGCGTCATGAGCGACCACTCGATAGGAAACAGGCTAGGCATCCGCGAAAAGTTCTATGGCAGCGATTGGGCGCCTCCGACCTTTCAGCTTGGTGTTGAACCTAAACACGTGCTCAACGCCCATATGCGCCATAAAAGCGGCGAGACCCTCGAGCGAACCGATTTTCCGGAAGCAATGTACGTGTTCGCCGAAAACAACTGGAGACGGGTGGGCGATCTGTTCTGTGCCGGCCCCTTCTATGCGGTGAAGGGCAGACTGGCCGAGGTGTTGAAGGATTTCGACCTCGGCAAGGGCGGCCTGATCGAGTTTCCGATCTATCAGGCCGACAAGACCAACCGGCTTCCGGGCCCCTTCTATCTGCTCAACTTCGGCACCGTGAAGGACAGTTTCGTGACGAGCGAAAGTCGCAAGCTGCGCCCGCGCCGAACGATCGACAAGGACGGATACGAGTTGTGGGCGACATACGAACTCGAGGATGGCGATCTGGCTCTGACGGCTGCGGCTTTCGAGGGCGCCGACCTCTGGCACGAGCGCAAGGTTGAAAACAGGCTTTTCATGAGCAGCCGGCTCCATGACGCCATCCTTGCGGCAGAGGTCAAGGTCAAGTTTCGCTTCGTGCAAGCACGGATCATTGGTTGACGGTGCGCGCACCCTGCCTCGGCATATGATCGGAGAAGGTCGTTGCCGGGGTGGCTTTTGCGAGATGATGCCGTAGTTAAGCCGTGAACCCACATCGAAAGGGAAACCTCCATGGCCGAGATCCTGCTGTTTCACCATGCTCAAGGGCTGACACCGGGCATGTTCGCCTTCGCCGAGGCACTCCGGGACGCCGGCCACGTGGTCCACATGCCCGATCTCTTCGAAGGCCGCACCTTCGAAAGCATCGATGCGGGCCTTGCCCATATCAACGCGGTCGGCTTTGACGCGATGCGCGAGCGCGCCGTTCGGCTCGCGGATCCCCTGCCCGACAGCCTCGTCTATGCCGGCTTCTCCTTCGGCGTCCTGCCGGCCCAGCAACTGGCGCAGACCCGCCCCGGCGCGCGCGGCGCGCTCCTGTTTTATTCCTGCCTCCCGATCAGCGGCGAATGGTCCTTCGGCCCCTGGCCAGATGGCGTGCCGGTTCAGATCCACGGCATGGACAACGACCCCATCTTCGTCGGCGAAGGCGACATCGACGCCGCCCGCGAGATCGTCGAGAAGGTCGAGGACGCCGAACTCTTCCTCTACCCCGGCGACCAGCACTATTTCGCCGACAGCTCGCTGCCCTCCTATGACGCAGAAGCAAGCGCACTGCTTAAGCAGCGGGTACTGGCATTTCTGAAAAGGGTGTGAGCAAAGGCTCCCGGCACCGGTCCTCAAGGCAGGATCGGCGGCAAATGGCTGCCCCCCCACTTGCCGGCACGCCGCCAGGGTTGCGCCTGATGGACGGCTGAAATGGATCGTATTAGAGTGCGCTCAATTGCGAATGAGGCATGCACGTACACCTGATCCAGGGGGTAAACGCAGATGTCCAAGCGGTTCGCCTATTCCGTTTCTCTTCTCGCCATCGTCATCGCCACACCCGTCGCAGCCCAGGAGCCGTTGATGGACGCCGGCGAGATCGATCCGGCGACCGTCGCCAAGTTCTACAAGAAACCGGGCTACTCGCCCTATGCAGGACGCCACTATCCAACGCGGGTGTTCTTCGGTGACCAGCATCTTCACACCGCATGGTCCGCCGATGCCGGGATGTCCGGGGCCACGCTGACGCCCGAAGACGCCGTCCGCTTCGCGCGCGGCGAAGAGGTGACATCCAACACCGGCCAACCCGTCCGGTTGAGCCGGCCGCTGGACTGGATCGCGGTCACGGACCATTCCGACGGCATGGGCGTCATCTCAGAGCTGAAAGCCGGCAATCCGGAACTGATGGCGGACACGGTGCTCAAGCGCTGGCATGACATGATGCAGCAGGGTCCAGATACCGCCGCTGCCGCGACGATGGAGTTGATCAAGGCGCAATCCAACAAGCAACTGCCGCCCGAGATCATGGATCCGAAGTTCGCCAAGTCGGTCTGGCAAAAGAGCAACCAGATCATGGAAAAATACAACGAGCCCGGCCATTTCACCGCGTTCATCGCCTATGAATGGACCTCGAACGCCGGCGGCGGGGACAATCTCCACCGCAACGTCATCTATCGCGACGGCTCCGACAAGGCCGACCAGATGATCCCCTACACGACCTTCCAGAGCGAAAATCCGGAGGATCTGTGGAAGTGGATGGAGAACTGGGAAGAAAAGACCGGTGGTTCGCTTCTGGCCATTCCGCACAACGGCAACCTTTCCAATGGCCGCATGTTCGAGCTCAAGACCTTTACCGGCGGGCCGCTGACGAAGGCGTGGGCGGACGAGCGCAGGCGCTGGGAAGTGCTGTTCGAAATGATCCAGACCAAGGGGCAGAGCGAGGCCCATCCGTCGCTGTCGCCGAATGACGAGTTTTCGGCCGGCTACGAGCTGTGGGATCGCGGCAACCTCAACCTCGTTCCCAAACAGCCCGGCATGATCCAGTACGAATACGCCCGCGAGGCGCTGAAGAACGGGCTGAAGATCGAGAAGGAAATCGGCTCCAACCCGTTCAAGTTCGGTTTCGTTTCGGGCAGTGACGCCCATACCGGGCTGACGGCGATGGAGGAAGACAACTACTTCTGCAAGTTCGTCAGTTGCGAGCCGCGTCCCGAGCGCTGGAGCGAAAACGCCATGAAGTTCGGCGACCGCGTCGTCAAGGGCTGGGAAGTGACCGCGGCCGGCTACACCGGCGTCTGGGCAACGGAAAACACCCGCGAGGCCCTGTGGGACGCCATGAAGCGCAAGGAGACCTATTCGACCAGCGGCCCGCGCATGATCGTCCGCTTCTTCGGTGGTTTTGACTTCATGCCTGCGGATGCGACCAGCCGCACACCTGCGGAGATCGGCTATGCCAAGGGCGTGCCGATGGGCGGTGACCTGCAAAAAGCCCCGGATGGCAAGGCCCCGACCTTCCTGGTCGCCGCCCTCAAGGACCCGCTCGGCGGCAATCTCGATCGCGTCCAGATCATCAAGGGCTGGGTCGACAAGGACGGCAAGACTGAGGAAAAGATTTTTGACGTCGTCTGGGGCGACGCCGAAGCCCGCAAGCCCGGCGCGGACGGCAAGTTGCCGGCCGTCGGAAGCACGGTCGACGTGGCCAACGCCACCTGGACGAACACGATCGGCGACCCGGAACTCGCCACCGTCTGGACCGATCCGGAGTTCGACCCGACGCTCAGCGCGGTCTACTACGCCCGCGTGCTGGAAATCCCGACCCCACGCTGGACCGCCTACGACGCCAAGCGTTTCGGCGTGAAGATGGATGCCAAGGTGCCGATGGTGACCCAGGAGCGGGCCTTCACGTCACCCATCTGGTACACGCCGTGATGTGAGGGGCCGTGCGCGCAATGCTCCGTCTTCTCCGCGAGCCCCTGCTGCAGTTCATGCTACTTGGCGCGGTCCTGTTCGCACTGGCGACCCTTGTGACCGGGGCGCCGGAGGATGCGCCATCGAAGATCGTCGTAACGGCCGCCCAGATCGACAACATGGCCCTGACCTTCGCGAAGGTCTGGCAACGAAACCCCTCGCCGGATGAACTGCGCGGATTGATCGAAGACTATGTCCGCGACGAGGTCTACTACCGCGAAGGCAAGGCCCTCGGCATCGACACCGACGATATCGTGATCCGTCGCCGAATCCGGCAGAAGATGGAATTCTTCGCCGAAGACGCCGCCGCAATAGAACCCACGGACGACGACCTTCGATCCTATCTCGCCGCCCATCCGCAAAACTTCCGCACTGAGCCGAAGGCGACGTTTCGTCAGGTGTTCCTCAGCGCCTCGCGTGAGGGGAGCCTCGACGTCGATGCGACGAATGTCGGCCTGAAACTCGCAAAGCCGGACATCGATCCCGAAACCCTCGGCGACGGTTTTCTACTCGGCACCGAGTTCGACGGCAGAGACCGAAGCGAGGTCGCAACCGACTTCGGCGAGCGCTTCGCCGAAAAGATCTTTTCCGTTCCCCTGGGCGGTTGGCAGGGTCCGTTCGTTTCCCCCTACGGCCTGCATTTCGTCTTCGTTCTCGAACGCGCCGAAGCCGCCACAAGGCCGCTTGGCGAAGTGCGTGATGCGGTCGCAAGAGAATGGGCGAATGCCCGCCGCATCGAAAAACTGGAGCAGTTCTATCAAACGCTTCGCACCCGCTACGAGGTGGTCGTGGACCCGCCGGCCGGTGCGCCGGCCATTGCGACGGCCGAAAAGCCCGGAGCAACAAGATGAAGCGGTTTTGCATCGCGCTCCTGGCGACAATGACGCTCTTTGCGCATGCCGCTTTCGCGCATGAAGTACGGCCCGCCTATCTTGAAATCAGGCCGATATCGGCCGAGCGCTTCTTCGTGCTCTTCAAGGTGCCGGCACTTGCCGAAGCGTACCGGCTCGGGCTTTACCTTCGCCTTCCCGATAACACGCGTGACCTAGCCCCGCCGCAGGTGACATTCGAGGCCGGAGCCCATCTGGAGCGCCGCACCATCGAGGTCATAGGCGGCCTCGACGGCAAGACCATCACCATCGATGGGCTTTCGGCCACGATGACGGACGTGCTGGCGCGCGTCGAGCATCCCTCCGGCGCCCTTCAGATCGAACGGCTGACCCCGACAAGGCCAAGCTTCGAAGTCGCCGCATCGCAATCGCTCCTTGAGCGCGCGATGACCTATCTGCGCACCGGCGTCGAACACATCCTTAGCGGCATCGACCACCTGCTCTTCGTCCTCGGCCTGCTCCTGCTCGTCAAAGGCTGGAAGCGGGTTGCCGCCACGATCACCGCCTTCACTGTCGCCCACAGTCTGACGCTTGCCGCCGCCACCTTCGGCGTTATCCATGTGCCCTCTGGCCCCCTGGAGGCGGCGATCGCCATGTCGATCCTTTTTCTCGGCGTGGAAGTCGTCCATCAGTACCGCGGCCAGGCGACACTCGGCACCCGTTATCCCTGGGCGATCGCCTTCGGCTTCGGCCTGCTGCACGGCTGCGGCTTCGCCACCGGTCTCGCAACAACGGGATTGCCTGCCGGTGACATTCCCTTCGCGCTGCTGTTCTTCAATCTTGGTGTCGAGATCGGGCAGCTCGCCTTTGTGGCGCTGGTCTACGCTCTCGCCTTGGCAGCGCGAACGATCGGACTGGCCGCCCCCAAAAGAGCGGAGCTTCTGCCTGCCTATGTGGTCGGGACTGCTGGCGCCTACTGGACCATCGCCCAGACACTGCCGCTGATCCGGGCGATCACATGAAGCCGTGCGGTGTCGAAAATATCCGGAAGGATTAATCGGACACTGGAATTCCACTGCGAACTAACTCTACTATAGATGAACCCGGATTTTGTAGATCATCTCCGGGACTTGGAACAATATTACTACCAATATTGAAATATCTTGGAGTTTCCGTGCTTATCTACTCGGACGAAAACCTGGAGGTCATCCATCGACCTGGCAATTCGCCCTATCTTCTCGTCACCTTCAACGAGATGGAGATCCAGGCCAACGGCAGCCGCTACTGGGGCCAGCGCTTCTGCGAAAAGGCCGATATCGCAGCACTCGGCTTCATCAGCCGCCGCCCCAACTGGTTTCCGGCGGAAAGTGTCGTCAAAGCGGTCGCGGCTGCGGCCGCCATCCTGAAGGCCGCGCCAGAGCGCATTCTCTATGGCCATTCCCAGGGCGGTTACGCAGCGCTTCGCTACCGCCGCCGCTTCAACGCGACGACCGCGATTGCCTTCTGCCCGCAGGTCTCGATCGATCCCCGCTCCGTGCCCTATGACAATCGTTTCCTCAGGCATTTCTCGCCCGCGCTTCACGCCAACATGGGCATATCGCCCGATCAGGCGGCCGGCCGCGCCTATATCTTCTACGACCCCTTCCACGCCATTGACCGCCGCCACGCCGAACGCATCGCGTCCCTTCAGCCTGACACCCATCGCGTCCCCGTGCACATGACCGGCCACGGCACGGTGCGGGTCTTCACCGGCACCGAACGCGCCCTTTTTCTGATTAATGCCTGCCGCGCCGATGACCGCGCAGGCCTTGCCACCCTTGCCCGCGCCGCCCGTATCGATGCGCCCATGCGTCCCTACCAGATCGCCGTTGCCGCCATGCCCCGCCACCCGGCCTGGGCCGACCGGATCAACGCCCGCTTCGGTGATCGTTTCGCGCCGATGGAGCGCGTCAACTTCCTCTACCACCGCGCCAACCGGCACATCGCTGACGGCGATATCCTTTCGGCCCGCGACCAGCTCGAAACCGCGCGCTCGCTGCTGCCCGGCGCCCCCGCCATCCAGCACCGCTTGAGGGAACTCGACGCCCGCATCCTTCGCGAGCGCAAGGTTGCGAGCGCGTCGTAAGGCGCAGCTTCAAGACGCGCGCCGCTCTTCCAGCGGCAGGACGACCTCCGCCAGGACACCCAGCCGGTTGTCGCGGATGCGCACATCGCCCGCATGCAGGTCGGCGATTGCGCGAACAAGGCTCAGGCCCAGGCCGCTTCCCACCGTCGTCCGGCTCTTGTCCAGCCGGTAGAGCCGGCGGAACACTTTTTCCCGCTCGCCGGCGGGTATCCCGGGGCCGTCGTCGCTCACGGCCACCACGGCCTTGCCGGCGCCAACTGGCAGATGCTGTTTCATCAAGGCACGATCACCAGGACCAGCGCGTAAGCCGAACCGAGGCCTCGCGCCGGCGCCGGGTACAACCCAGGTGTCGAAGCTGCTTCGTTTGACTTTTTCTCCTCCGATGTCGGAACCTCGGCCAGCCCTTCGTCTTAAAGGTGAGACCAGGCGACGGAGGCCAATATGACGATCACGATCACCGCTTTTCAACGCTCGCCCGATCGCGGTCGCGGGCTGGCGCGCGACATGCGCGTGCGCTGGGCGCTCGAGGAAGCGGGCCTGCACTACGACGTCCGCCTCGTTTCGTTCCGAGAAATGAAGGAGCCCGCGCATCTGGCGCTCCAGCCCTTCGGGCAGATCCCGACCTATGAGGAGGACGATCTTGTGCTGTTCGAGTCCGGCGCGATCGTCTTCCACATCGCCGAGCGCAACAAGGGCCTGCTTCCGGACGAAACCAACGGACGGGCCCGCGCCCTCGCCTGGATGTTTGCCGCCCTCAACACGGTCGAACCGCCGATCTTCGACCGCAGTCTCGTTACGATCCTGGAGCGCGACCAGCCCTGGTACCAGCACCGCCTCAGCGCGCTCGAAGACACCATCCGGGTGCGGCTCGCCAGCCTGTCGGCACGCCTCGGCGATGCCGACTGGCTCGATGGCGCCTTTAGTGCAGGCGACCTCCTGATGGTGACGGTGCTGCGCCGGCTGCACGGCTCAGGCATCCTGGAAGAGTACCCGAACCTTGCCGCCTATGTTGCCCGCGGCGAAGCGCGGCCCGCCTACAGCCGCGCCTTCGAGGCGCAACGCGCCGTCGCAATGGCGGCTTCAGCAGGGTGAGAACCGGCGGCCGGGTCCCGCCTCACCATTCACGCCGACATCGAGCGGACCTCGCCCTGCAGCCGCCGGGCCGGCTCTGCCTGGTGGAGATGGACCGCGAACGTATCCCACGGCGGCGTGATCCCGAGCCGCCAGACGATCCGTCCGACCTCGCCCCGGTGGTAGCCGCCATGCAGCGCCACATGCATGAGCATCTCCTCCCGGCTCATCGCGCCCTTGTCGCCATCGGTGAAGGTAAAGGCGATGGTCGCGGAAAGCTCGGCCGGGGAAACCTTGCCAAGATAGTCGACGTACCAGCGGTCGGACGATGCGACGGCTGCGCGAAGCTCGTCCAGGCTCGGCGTATCCGCGGTGTTGTCGGACCTGTAGCCATGCCGGGCGCCACAGAGGTGCCCGGCAAAGATCCGCGCCACCACATGAGCATGGTTCATCAGCCGCAAGCCGGTGACAAGCTCGCCCTCGTTCGCCTTCGGGTCGAGCGTCAAAAGGGTGTCGAAGAGTTCGCTGTTGGCCCAGGCCTGATACTCAAAAAGCTTCCGAAGCAACCCGCTCATCAGATTCGTCCTTCCAGCTGCGCAGAATGTGAGTAATTTGCTCACATTCTGAAGGAGGACACCCTGATGTCTACTCGCATTGAGAAGAGGCAGACGGTGATGCGCAAGGCGCCACGCCAGGCCCGTTCGCACGCGACCGTGGCCGCTATCCTTCAGGCCGGGGCTCGCATTTTGAGCGACCAGGGATGGGCGGGCTTTACCACCAACCGGGTTGCCGAAATCGCCGGCGTCAGCATCGGTTCGCTCTATCAGTACTTTCCGGACAAGCTCACCCTGGTCGATGCCATTCGCCGCCGGCATCTCGACGACTGTCTTTCCGTCATGAAGAAATCCCGGGCAACCGAGCGTTCGCCGGCTGAGTTTGCCGCCGATCTTGTCCAGGCGATGATCCTTGCCCACAGCACCCATCCCGGCCTTCACAGGGTCCTGCTCGACGAAGCGCCGAGTTCTGAGGACTACCGAAACCCGAGCAGCGCATTCGAGGTCGAGTACCTCGCCCATTACGCGCAAGCCGTCGCCATCTACCGCAACAGGCGCCCGACCGCGGCCGATCACACGACAGCCCTCATCATCTCGGACGCCATGGACGGCGTGATCCACAATGCCGCCCGGCGCGGCATGCTCGCCGATCCTGGCATAAAGGACGAACTCGTCCGCCTGATCAGCCTGTTCCTTGCCGATACCGGCGGCTAGCCGTCGGGCGAAGCGAGCCATTCGACGCTGGCCCCTGCAGTAAAACTGGACGAGGCAATGCCGGTGCATCCGACGGGCCGGGCGATGCCGCCGTATCTGGCCTGCCTTGGAAGGCATTGCGCATACCCGCTTCCGCCAACGTGTTCAGCTGAGCGCAGCAGCCGGCGAGCCGTTTTTCGCCCCGATACCAGCCAGCCGAATTCCGGGCTATGATGCCCCGTGCCTGTTCCAATCCATGTCTTCCACGCCTCCGAGGAGCGACCGAGCATGACCCGCGATCAGATGCTTGCCCACCTTCGCGTCGCCGACGAGGTTGCGCGCGAAGCCGCTGTCCATGGCCATCACCCCTTCGGCGCAGTCCTTGTCGGCCCCGACGACCGCGTGCTCATGCGCCAGGGCAACCTCGACACCGTGCGCCACGCCGAGACCGAACTTGCCCGGCGCGCCGCGGCCGCTTATCCGGCAAAGTTCCTGTGGTCCTGCACCCTGGTTTCGACCGGCGAGCCCTGCGCCATGTGCACCGGCACGCTCTACTGGGCCAATATCGGCCGGCTCGTCTACGGCTACGAGGAGGAAAAACTGCTCGGCGAGACCGGCGATCACCCCGACAACCCGACCATGAACCTTTCCTCCCGCACCGTCCTTGCCTCCGGCCAGAAGCCGATCGAGGTCGTCGGCCCCTTCCCCGAGATCGAGGACGAACTGCTGGAGCCCCACCGGACCTTCTGGCGGCGATAAGGAGGCTCGCCGGACAGCGGAAAGTTCGGCCATATCCGCGAACGCCGGAGCAACGCCGCTGGCATTTGCCAGAACGGCCGCGCCGGCGCCCGTCTCACTGCATGTTTCCTTTAATCGTATTCAATTGGAGGACAAAAACATGAAGATATTCAATGTTCCATAGCGCCGCGAATCTGAATAGATGCGCGGCGCTGTAGGAAATTAGTTCATGTACTTGGCCAGATAGGACAGCACCTTCTCAGGATGGCGGCCAAACCAGTTGTAGCCGTCCTCGAAGCGCTTCGTCGTTCCCTCGATCCAATGGAGCTCCTTGTGGTTGCTTGCCAGGGCATCGAAGGTGCTCTCAGCATCACTCGGGTTGTTGATGACGGCATCGTCGAGCACCTGCCACATGAAGACCGGCAGCTTGACATTCGGAGCCCACAACCTGCCCGACATGTCGGCAGCGGCAAATCCGCCGAGCTTGAGAAGCTCCAGGTCGATCAGTTCCTGGTACTGTGCGATGCCCTGGTAGCCGGAGAGTTTCGCGAACACCGACGTCATGTTGGGAACCAGGGGGCTCAGCAGGCACTTGACGTTCTCAAACAGCTCAGGGTGCTTGGTGATCGCCGCATATTGCGAAACGCCGCCCAGGCACTGGCTGAATAGGGCAACGTCCATCTTGCTCAGGCGCGGATGGGCGTCGACGAACTTCTTCACGCCGACGCAGTCACGCCATTCCCACTGGCCGACACCGCAGACGCCGCCATTGGCAGCGCCGCTCTGTCCGTGATTGCGAAAGTCGTAGGTCAGCACGTTGTAGCCGGCGTCGGTCAGGTGCTTGTACTGGATGACGAAGTCGATCTCGACCGGCTCGATGAAGTTGGCCCACGGCGCGCCCATGTGGCCGGGATAGCCGGCGCGGCACATGGGAAGGGCGTGGTTGAAGATGACGAGCTTGTTGCTCTCGCCGCCCTTGGCCGGGATGTACCAGGCTTCGAGCGGCGTGCCGTCGTCAGACGGGATGGACAGGTCGTGCCAGCCTTCCATGCCGTACGCGTCGGGGTTCTTGAAGAGGAAGCTGCGCGGCATCTTCACCATCCCGGCGAGCGCCTTGACCTTGGCGTGATCCTCCGCGGAGATGGTCCGTTCCTGCTCCAGCGCCCGCTGCATTCTTTCCTTTGAAATTCCGGTCATGACGAGGCTCCTTTGCCTGTTCGAAGATGCCGCCACCGAGGCCATGCCCTGGCTGCAGAGACATGATGTCGGTCGGTACAGGCAGCATTTTAGAAGGCGGAATAGGTTAGATAAACGACCTGGACACGACATCAGTGTTAAGTGATAACTGACAATATGTCGCTTGATCCGTCCCTGCTTCCCGCCATGGCGTGGTTTGTCCACGTGGCCCGCCGCCGCAGCTTCACCAAGGCCGCCACGGAGATGGAGGTGACGCGCGCGACCGTGTCACAGCACCTGAAATCCCTGGAGCGGCACCTGAACGTGCGGCTGTTGAACCGCACGACGCGCGACATGTCCTTGACCGAGGAAGGTCAGCGTCTGTTCGACGTGCTTCAGCCCGCACTTGCGGCCATAGAAGCCGCGGTCACCGACTTGGGCGAAGCCGGTACCGAGCCGACGGGCACGATCCGGCTGTCCGTCTCGCGCGTCGCCGCACGCTCGCTGATCGAGCCGCATATGGCGGCGTTTCTGGCACGCTACCCGAAGCTGCGGCTGGAGCTGGTGACCGACGACGGCTTCTCCAACATCGTGGCTAAAGGGCTCGACGCCGGCATCCGCTTGGGGGAAAGCCTGGACGAACACATGATTGCCGTGCCCATCACGCCGCCGCTCACGATGGCGATCGTCGGCTCGCCCAAGTACTTCGAGCGCTGCGGCGTCCCGGAGACGCCGCAGGACCTGAAACACCACAATTGCCTTTCCTATCGTTTCACCTCAAGCGGCACCATCGACCGCTGGACCTTCCTCATGCCCCACCAGGAAACGGGCACCGTGGTATACGAGCCCCAGGGCAACGCCATCTTCAACGACGACGGCAGCATGTTGCAGGCCGCACTGGAGGGCGTCGGCCTGGTGCAGCACCTTGACCTCTGCGTTCGGCAACATCTGGAGGACGGAACGCTGGTGCGCGTGCTTCTGCCGTGGGCTCATCCTCGTCCCGCCTTCTTTCTCTACGTGCCGTCGCGTGCCCAGATGCCCGCCAAGACCCGGGCGCTCGTCGACTTTCTTGTCGAACAGCGCAAGAAGCTCATGCGGCAAACCACAGCGTAGCGCTTGACGATCGCTCCACGCCGTTGACCTGTGCACCGACGACCAATGAGATTGTGGCTAGCCCCAGCCAAATCTGGGAGCTGTGTCGGGGAGCGAACGGGCGCTCCAACGTTCCTTCTCCCCGCCTGGCGGGGAGAAGGTGCCGACAGGCGGGTGTGGGGCACACCCTCATACAAATCCCGCCTCAAACCGCCTCCTTCTCCCGCGACAGGCCCAGATGCCAGTGCAGCTCCTTGAGCCCACGCTTCAGCCATAAAAGCTGCGGCTCCGGCATCGTGCGCAGCATCTCGTAGTCCATGATGCAGACGTTGAAGACGGTCGTCTTGACCTGCGGCCCGTCGGGCAATTTCAACAGCGCGCCTTCGAGCTCCATCATCCGATTGGCGGCCTGGCGGGCGCCGCGGGCGCGCTCCCCACTCGTCTCGCCGGCAAAGCCCTTGACGTCGAACAGCGACTGCGCCCGCACACTCGGGAAGGGAATGCCGGTGAGGCTGTAGTAGCGGGCCATCTGCCTTGCGTACTCGTCTCCCGCCTCGCGCTCATGCGCCGTCAGCTTGCCGTCGAGAAACATGCGGCCGAGCGTGTAGCCCGCAAAGGGGCTTGCAACATCGACGTCGCGCTTGCCGGCAAAGTGCATGCGCTGGCGCGCATCGAGCGCGACCGAGCGCACCTCGCGCTCCGTTTCGCCGTGTTTGATCTGCCCGCTCGGATAGCGCGCCACGTTAACCTTGCGCGGCCTCCCGGCCCGGCTGGCGCGCTTGATGCGGATGCGCTCTGCCTTGGATGTCATGATACCAGTCTCCTTGCTCAAATCGTGAAATGCTCTTGGCTGCGGTCGTCCGGCCGATATCTCTGCGCCGATTTCCCTGGGCCGAATTCCCCGCGCTGAAATCGCCTCGGCTGCAGCCGCCTGGTGTCCACGCCTGCCGCGGCGAGGCGCGAGGCGTGGGCACGTCGCCAAGTCGTGAAGGCGTGAAGGCGTCAAAGCGCCGGCGCGCCGACGCTGTCGCCGTCTGCCGATGCGCGCAATCGGGCGGGCTTTCGCGCCCGCGCGCGGCGCGGCTGGTCGCCCTCGCCAGATTTGCTGGCCGCGTCGCTCCTGCTGAAGCCATCGCTGCAGTCGGCCCGGTCGCTCCCGTCGGCCCTGTGTCGCTTGTCGGCATCGTTCCCCTTATCGTCCTCGTCCCTCTTGTTGACCGCGTGCAGCACCGAGGTGTGGTCGCGGTGGAAGATGCGGCCAAGCGCCGGCAGCGACAGATCGGTGCGCTCCTCGTAGACGGCGCTCATGCACCGGTGGCGCGGCTCGACGAGGCGACGCTCGCGGCCGACGCCGATGATCTCCTCCCAGCGGATCCCCGGATAGTGCGCCAGCACCTCCTCGACGATCTCGCGTACCGGCCTGCGGCTGAAGAGATCGCCATCGGCCGCAAGCGTGGAAGCGCAGATGAGCCGCGCCTGGGAGAGAATGCGTGCCTCGGCATCGGCGAGCGCCAGCTCCAGTTCCGCAATCCGGCGCGTCTGCCCGCGAACCTCGGCGGCAACGATGGAGGCGAGGTCGTCGAGCGTTGCCGAAAGCGCGCCCTTGCCCGCTTCGGCCGCCGCGGCGTCAGCCCGCGGTGCTTCGGCTCGTACCGTGCCGGTGCATGTGCCACGCTGCGCAAGCGCGCCTGGGGAAAGCATCAGCGATGCGCCGCCCGGCCGTTCCTTTGCGCCGGAACGATTGGCGACGTCCTCGAGCATCCCTCCGGATGCTCGCCCGGTCGTTGCTGCCCGGCCCTGTTGCGCGCGGCCCGCTGCCCGCTTCGTGGTGAAATCCGTTGTTTCAGGCTGCATGGAAGGTTTCCTTGGAAAAGCTGGGGTTGAGCTCTGCGGCGCAAATGCCGGTTTCTGTGTCGGTGTCAGCGCCGAGTTGGGACGCCTCCCGCCTTGCGGCCGCATGCGCCCGCCGGAAGTTTTCAAGCAGCGCCTGAACCCGGCTGCGGCTGGCCGCCGATCGGCGCTTGTCCGTCCGGTCGGCGGTCAGCGCGGCCACGATCTCGCGCTTGCGGGCAAGCTCGGCCCGCAGTGTCAGCGCTTCGGCCTTGGCAAGCGCCGAAAGCACCGGCGGCTTGGGGATCGTGCCGAGAAGCACGTTCGGGTTGGCGGCATAGTCGCCGCGGATCAGCTTCTGCGTTGCCGCCGCCAGCCCCGATCCCGGCACACCGCAAAGCGCGTAGTGATAGACAGCCAGGATCTTTTTCGGCTCGATCGCCGGCGGCATCGTCATGCCGGCCGTCTGCATCGCGTCGAGGCTGCGCAGCACCGCCGCTTCGCTGACGCCGGCGAGGCGCTCAGTGAGCGCGGTAATCTCCCGGCTCAAGGTCGAAAGCCGGGCCTCTCCCGGCAAGATCATCGTCTCTGAAAAGGTCATTGTTCTCGTTTCCATGGAGTTCCTGTTCGATTGCTTGCCTGCATTCCCGCTGGTGGCGGGCAAAGGCGGTTTCTCGCGGCGGCGCCTGGCCGCGCTGCGACCGGTGCGGTCGGGCAGCGCGCCGTGGCCTGCCGGCATTGCGCATCCAGTTGCGCCAGGTGGCAGCCCAGTCGAGCTTGGTGGCGTCGCGCCCGGATTTGGCGCGCCAGTAGTCGCAAAACTTGTCGAACTCGACGCCAGCCCCGGCCCGGGAAAAGCCTGCCTTAGCGGCAAAGTCCCAGTCGGGCTCGAAGCCCTCCGGCAACCGGGTCGCCCGCCGTCCACCGCACCGGCTCGCCGCCCCCGGCACCTGATCGCGGTCGCCGTCAAACAGGTCGCCAGCCTCGCCCGGAGCCCCGCTCGGAGTCGGGTCGGGAGAGTTAGTTTCTTTAGGGGGTGTGGGGGAGCTTTCTTTATCAGAGAGGACATCGAACGCCGTCACCGTGACATCGCGTGACGTCACGCGCGCCCGGTGGCGTCGCTGCCGGTCACGGTCGCTTGCCCGACGCCGCTCGGCCTCCAACTGTTGCCCCGCCTCCGCCGCCTTGACGGCAGAAAGGATCATCTCGGGCGACGCGCCCGATTGGACCAGGGCTTCGACGATTGCGGTGATGCGCATGGCTACAGCCCGAACGCAGGGCGGCATGCGCCGGCACGTGTCTTGCCGCAGCACCGCGCCGCGGCCTTGCCGCCCACGCGCCCGGATGCGGGCAGTGCCGCGCCCATCCCGGCGCAGCCGCCCCGGCATGCACCATGCCACGTCGCCTTTCCGGTCCGGTCATCGTCAGCCATTCGTCCTGTCTCCCTTCCACTTTCCCAGTCCGGTGTTCCCGATCCTGTCTTCCGGCACGGTTTTCCGGGCAGCCGGTCATGCGTTCCCGTTTGGCTGCCCCTCTGGCACGGCCATTCCGTCGCGCTTGCCGCGCGTCCGTTTCCGATTGTGTCTCCCTCGCCGGCCAAGCGCCCGGCGATCCGTCCTCAGATGTGCCCGCGCCCGATTAGCCGCGCACACGTTCTGCCGCCGGCCGTTACCGGCCGCGCGATGCGCCGGCCTGCCTGCGCAATCTGAAAAGCGAGAGGTCGCCGGGGAGGACGCGACGACCCCTCGCCTGGACCGCCGCAAACGATGCGGCGGTCGATCCTTCGAAACACCCGGCCGACGGAACTGGTCAGAGTTGGATGGCCACCTCAGCGCCAAGTCGACGTCCATGCCGGCGTCCCGCAGCGGAAACGAAAGGCGCCGACTGCGCCGCTCATTTCCGTTGACATCCTATTCATAGTAGGATTTCTTATTGCCATCAAGAGGAAAAATCCTATTGGACGTCAGAAACGGAATCTGGGATGCCAGTGCCATGGACGAATTGCGCCACCTTATCCGGGAAGCAGTCGACGCGAAGAAGACGACCTACAAGGATCTGTCGATCGCGATCGGGAAGAACCACGCCTATATCCAGCAGTTCGTCGAGCGCGAGACGCCGCGGGAGCTGCGCGAGCGTGATGCCCGCGCGATCATCGAGCTGATCCAGGGTTCCGCTGTCGCTGGTGAAGCGGCACCCCCGAGACGCGCGCCCGGCTTTGCACCGCAGATCGTGCCCGGCGAGCAGCTCGTCGGCCACCGCGACCTGCCGATCTTCGCCGCCGCGCAAGGGGGCGACGGCCACGTGATCGTCACCTTCGATGCGGTCGAATACGTCAAGCGTCCCTCGGTGCTCGAAGGCGTCAAGGGCGCCTATGGCATCTACCTGACGGGCAGCTCGATGATCCCGGCCTACGAGCCCGGCGACATGGCCCTGGTGCACCCGCATTTGCCGCCGGCGCGCGACAAGGACGTGGTGCTCTATCACGTGCCGCCGGCCAACGACGCCGAAGCCATCATCAAGCGCCTGGTCTCGTTCAACGACCGCGAATGGACGCTCCGACAGTACAACCCCTTCCTGGAGTTCACCGAGAGCCGGGTCGAATGGTCCTTCTGCCACCGGGTCGTCGGCAAATACAGCGCGCGGTAATGTCGGCGGACGCGCCGCAGTCCGCCCGAAGATCGTCACATGGCCTCAGAGAGATAGCTCCGCAGGCGGCTGGGGTCGCTTGCCCGACGAGACGCACAGCGCCATCGGCAGCTGCGCCTTGCGCCGTCGCAATCGTCCGCCCTTCATGGCTTAAACCCTTGATTTTGATGCGTCAGTCCGGGCAGCGCTCGACCAGCGCCTGAAACGCGGCATCGACCGCTGTCCGAGGGCTGCTTGCCGTCACCCAGATCGGATCGGTCGCAACGACAACCCTGTCACCGAGGCCGCCGACGTCATCAGCAGGAGCCGCCTCGAAAATGGCGCATGCGCGCTTGCTTTTGCGGCTGAACGCAAGTTCGAACATTGCCTCCGCGGGGCCGGCAGAATTGGCAAAGACCTGCACCACATACGCCCGAAAACTGCGCCTGTCCTCGCAATCATTGATTTGCTGCAGGAGCGCAGGGCTCAACTCGGCCCCATCAACCGGAATGGGCGAAGACCAGAATTGACCGCTTGGCGGCTTTGAAGTTGGAACAATGTCGACGGCAACCACTTCACGTCTCCCCTTCCAACGATCGGCGACGACATTACCACGGCAACGTCAGCCAGTAACCAATAAACTCTCAGTGGCCGCAACGCGGGCCGCATCCGCGCCCACGCAGATGCCGCGCCCTGCCCGGCCATCACGCCGCCAGTTCCTCCTGCATGTCCGTGGGCAAATCGCCCGACATGAACAGCACCGTCGCATCCTCGAATTCGCCGGTCGCCGGATCCCCTGAGCGGCTGAAGGCGATGACGCCCACCTTGCTTGCCGCAAGCCTCTCGGCCAGCCGCCGGGCGTGCTCGGCACCGGTCGCCGGCACCGGGTCATCGGCGATGTACGCACCGCGGCTCCCGAGCGTGAAGCTCTGTACGACGAAGTAGGTGATCATCTCATGCTCCCTTTCCGCCACCTGAAATGGCACGGCCAAGGTGGCGCAATCGCGCGAACAAAACAAGAACAAATAGGCGGTCATCGACAGCTTCCGCGCATCTTTTCCTGCTGACAGTGTTTTTCCTATTGACCTTAATATAGGAAATTTCCTATATTTCCGCCAACAGCAAAACCGGAGGGCCAGCAGGGAGACCCGAAAGGGAACCTCCGTGGCACCTCGCACAGACCGAGGTGAACGATGCCCGATGCGACGACCGAAAGCGGAACGGCGATCAGCACTGCCCCCTTCCTTCAGCGGCGCGAGATCATTCTCGCCCTGATGACACTGGGCGCCGGCCATTTTTGCGATGAGACCGACTGTGTCGGCACCACCTACAGAACCGCAGCCGACTGGCTGAAGGTTCATGACGGTGAGCACGCCGAAAGGCTGATCCGTTTCGACCTCGACGCGCTTCACGGCGAAGACGTCACCGAAACCGTCGCCGACGCCTGGCTCGACGGCTACGGCGAGAGCCCCGAGCGCGAGCACAAGCTGCCGGCCTTCGTGCGCAGTTCCAGCGCCTGGGAGCGCTGGTGCGCCGACTTCGACGCCGAGCGCGTACCCTTCAGCCAGGCCGCCCACGGCACCCTCAACCATCGCCAGCAGTTCGGCGCGTGGCCCCGATGACCGTCACGCTCGACAAATCCGCGCTCTTTGCAGCACTTGATGCCTTCTGGGAAACCGAGGGCGGCAACGATCGCGGCGTGGAGGCGGCGATATCCGCCTATCTGCAGCGCCAGGGGCTGACGGCCTTCAACGACATGGCCAGTCGCAAGCGAAAGGCGCTTGCCGCCGTCACCGCCAGGCCTGATCGGCCAGCCTGACCGGATGCCACCTCGCCGATCGCCCAAATTTGGCAACTCGATTTATTTACGAAAATGCTAATAAATAAGCGATGGGCACAACGAGGGAGACAACCGATGCCACGGCTCGCACAGCTCTATTTCAAGACCGCAATCATCTTTCTGATCATTGGCCTCCTGATGGGCCTGCACATGGCGATCAGCCAGGACCACGCGGCAACCCCCGCCCACGCCCACACCAACCTGCTCGGCTGGGTCACCATGGCGATCTTCGGCGTCTACTACGCGCTCAATCCGGCCAAGGCGGAGCGCCGGCTCGCTCTGGTGCAATACTACGTCTACACCTCGGGCGTCGCAGTGCTCGTGCCGTCGCTCTATCTGATGACGACAGGCAATCCGGAGATCGAGCCGATCGTCGCCGCCGCCTCCATCGTCGCCTTCCTCGGCGTGCTGTTGTTTGCGGTGATCATCTTCACCAGCGCCCAGACGATCGGACAACAGCGCGCGGCTCCCTTGCGGTAATTTGGGGCTGCCACAGGCTCGATCCCGCCATGCTCCCGCGCGGCGCGGCCACGTGTGCGCGGCGGCGGGGTTCAGCCTGCCTATTTCGAGGTCGATTTCAGCACCCGGTGCGTCGCATCGTCGAGTGCGAGACCGGCCTCGGTGCCGTCCTGGCGAAACCCGCGCGCGGTGTTGCCGCAGCCCGAAAGCACCAGAAGCGCCAGACACAGAACCGCAACCATCGCCTTTGACATCGTCGCCTCCGTCGGTTTCCTCCAATCGGAAATGCAGCGCGCCGCGCCAAAGTCAACGGTGGCGCCGGTCGTGCGCGGGCCCGGCGCCGCCGTGTTGTTGAAGCTTGCCCTGCAGGCTTCCCCGCTCCCATGCGCTCAAATTATTTTAGCAACCGTACCAGAATCGCCGAATCCGGCCTTCCCCACGAAGCCACATGCGCGTTAGCTTCCGTACCGCGCAGTACGTTTCTTTCTGGCTGCGCTTCCCCGCACCCCGAGCCATTTTTGGGTGCCTGCTTTGCCCCGCCCTCGTGCGGGGCTCTTTCTTTCCCGGCGCCTTCCTGGCCAGCGCGCTCTTATGCGGCGCCGGCAGGTGTCATTCGACCTTGAACACCGCGTCGCCGACGAAGACGATGACGTATTGGCCGCCGTCGCCCTCCCGCGCCAGGCGTTGAAGTCCCGCATGGTAAGGCTGCTGCCGCCAGATATCGGGCATGTCAGGATCGACGAGAACCGTGATCTGCGGGCCCTGGCGGTAGATCATCATATGCGCGCGCGCCGGTTCCCAGACATCGCCAAACGTCTCGTCCGTGCGCCAGAGACAGAAGAAATCGCGGCAGAGCTGCGGCCGGTCGTCATAGATCCGGCACCCCTGCCCCTTTGTGCAATGCCGGCACCAGGCATTGGCAGGCTTGTCCAGCGCGTCGATATCGGGCAGCCGGCAGCAGAGCGTGCACGTGCCGCAGCTGCGCGCGGCAAGCGGCCTGATGTCGATGATGTGGGCGTCGATGGTGCGGGCGTCGATAGTGTGGGAATGGGCCGTCATGGCGGGACCCATACCATCTTCGCGAGGGTTAAGAAAACGCCTTTGCAAACGTTTGGCGGGCGCCTTGGGCGCCCGCGTGTCTCGTCAAATCTTGCAATGCGCCGGCCGCAACAGGTTGCGGCACCCGCTCAGCCGTCAGCGCAGACGCGGACAGCCGCTGCGATTGGCGAGATAGAGCCTGGTATACTCCCCGCGCCGGCCGATGCCCTCGACGGTGATGCGGTTGCGGCTCATGCCTGCGATCGCGGGGTCGCGCATGCCATAGCCATAGGCACGGCGAATGGCCTGCCGCGGGCTGCAACCGCGCCGGTCGCGATAATAGTCATCCTCGTCGTCGTATCGGCGGTCCCTGCGATAGTCGCCACCGTCGTAGTCCCGGCCCGGCCCGATATAGAGATCGAGCGATTGCGCCTGTGAAACCGATGGCAGCACCGGCACCGCGCTTGCGGCGATCAGTGTCGCGACCAAAACCTTGCTCATCGTGTTTAGCATATCAGCCTCCTGCAACTGGCTAGCTTCAGATTGATTCCAAGGCTAGCGCAGTGAACATGAATGCAAGAGTAACAAACGACCCCCAGAAAAGTTGCGTCATGACCTGCAGAAGGATCGGCAGGTCGCTTGCATTCAGGTGCGCGCGCGATGGAAGTGGAAGGTCTTGCGGTCGGTTTCGCCCTGCTTGAACCCCTTGTCCGCCAGGGTTTTCTTCAGTTCTTCGACCTTCGCATCACCGATGATATGCGGGTGAAGCTCGACGAGAATATCCCTGACGGACCCAAAATCGCCGATGCGCAGCAATTCGTCCTCGGTCCCCTCGACGTCCATGATGAGAACGTCCGGCTGGTAGTGCTTCAGCACTTCGCCGAAGACGTCGCTTTCGATGTCCACCTTCGCGCCGGGAAGCTTGCGATCGTAGGCGCTGGACGAAATGATGTTCTCGCTGCGGAAAAACGAAATCGTCCGCCCGTCGACCGTCATCGCCTTCAGCCGCAGGGTCGGCTCGATGCCGTTCAGGCGGAAATTCTCGCGGATAAGCGGCTCCAGCGTGGCATTGGCCTCGTAGGTCAGCACGTTCGACGCCCCGCAGGTCCTTGCCGCAAGCAGCGCGATGAAGCCAACGCCGGTGCCGACTTCCAGCACCCGCGAGCCCGGCTTCAAAAGCCTGAGCAGGATGTTGCGCTCCGTATCCTCGTAGACCTCGCGAAACATCAGGTCCCGCACGACCGCCGGCACACGCGCCGCGTCCGATACCAGCCGGATCCCGTCGATCGTCACCGTCCGCGCGTGGGTCAGGTAACGGAATCTCTTTCTAACCGAACGAAGAAGACGCTTCATGCTTTACCCCAAGGACCTTTCACTGCCGTTTGCTGCGCAATTGCGACCCGGATGAGGCAGGTTTGCGCGCGTCCTTCACGCGGATCGCGCACCGCTTCAACCAACCAAATCCGATAGGGACACGCAATCGCCTCCCAATTCACTTAAGTCACGCCTATATTACGCACCAAGAATACATATAGGAATGGCAATGCCGGACATCACATACCCTTTCAGGGATCGAACCGACGCCGAGATGATCGCGAACCGAACCATGTTCGACCGCCTCGTCAGCTGGTACGAATCAAAGAAGGTCGAGCGTCGCGAGCGCGGCAAGAACCGCGAGGTCGATCTCAGATGCATCAGCGCGCAGGGCCAGACACCGCTTTATCCGGATGATCTCCCGCTGATCTTCCTCACCCACGACGACGCCAAGCTGATGCCCGGCTTTCTGGCGCACTACCGCGCACTGGGCGTCACGCGCTTCATCTGCGTCGATGATGCCTCAAGTGACGAGACGCGAGCCTTTCTGCTGGGCCAGCCCGATGTCGACCTGTGGACCTCGCAGGTGCGCTACAGGGACGCCCGGCGCGGCCGGCTGTGGCGGGAGGCGCTGTTTGCGCTCTACGGCGGTGACCGCTGGTACATCAACGTCGATTCGGACGAGTTCCTGATCTACGACAACTGCGAGAGCCGCACCCTCTGGTCGGTGATCCATGCGCTCGAAGCGCTCAAGATCTCGCGCCTGCCGGCGCCGATGCTGGACATGTATCCGGTCGATCTCAGTGCTGCCGACGTCAGCCAGCTGCAGTCGCACGCTCCTTGGGAAATTGCCGACCATTTCGACTGTCGCGGCTACACGCTGGCAACGACGAAACGCGCCATCACCGTCAAGGGCGGCGCACGCCACCGCGAGTTTGAAGCGGACCTGGAGCTGATCAAGTATCCGCTGATCTTCTGGGACGAGGACTGTCGCTTCGGCCCCAGCATCCACCAGCCACTGCCCTATCAGCGGAATTTTTCCTCGGTTCTCGGCGCGCTGCTGCACTTCAAGTTCTTTGCCGACTACCAGAAGGTCATCGATGACGCCGTTGCCGATGGCCAGTATTTCGACGGTTCGGCTGCCTACGCGAAGATGACGGAGGCGCTGGCAAGCACCGGCGCGTTGCAGCTCTTTTCCGAATCCTCGGTGAAGTTCGATGGCTCAAAGCAGTTGCTGCGCCTCGGCTTCATCACCCCCCTGCCCGATGACACCGCCAAGGGTCGATGATGCAGGCTTGAAGATCACGCAACGCCGGGCGGCCCTGTGCCGCCGGCCTTGGCCCGGCCGATCTTGGCCCGATCGATCTTGAAGGTACGGCACACCCCGTCAGACGGCGGCCGCCTTCTTCACGCCGCGCACGGCAACCTTTCGCGCCGGCGAGCCGACATAGATCCCAAGCGGGTCCGTGCGTCCCCTGACCACGCTGCCCGCACCGATCACGCATCCGCGCGAAATATGCGCGCCGTCGAGGATGACGGCACCGGCGCCGATCCAGACATCGTCCTCGATGACGATGCCAAGGCGTGTTTCCGGCTGCATCTTGATTGGCACGTCGGGATCGTCGAAACCGTGGTTGGCCGGGATGACGACGACGTGGGCCGCGATGCGCACCCAATTGCCGATCGTCAGGCCACCGGATCCATAGAGGATCGAATAGGGGTTGAGGCTGAAATGGTCGCCGATGGTCACGGTGCCTTCGATCGCCTGGATCATCGCCCCGTGCTTGATCTCCGCACGCTTGCCAATGTCGATCCGCCCTTTGCCGGGGTCGATGATCGCGCCCCGAATCCGGCTGCGCTCGCCTATGGTCAGTCGGCCGCGGTAGCGCAGCCGAAGCCATATCGCCTTGAGTTCGCTGAGCTTCATGCAGCCTTGCACCTCCCGGCTATCGCCTGATCCGGCTTTCACGTCAAAACGACTCTACGTCTTGCAGCCCACTTCTTGAAGACCGCATGCCGTCGCCGGCCACAAAAGATATCCGCCTGTTGCACACGGCGGTCACGGCGACAATGCCAGCTTCGGCCACGGAGACCTCAAGCCCCCTCGACCCACCCTGGCAGACGGCTCCTCGACGGGTGCCGGGATCAATTTCAACCGGCCAGCGAAGCACACCCGTTGATAATTCGAGCGACCGCTCCATTTACTTGGTGAAGGCACTTAACCTGAGGAGAAGCCTGCATGAATCGCACAGTCATAGGTATCGTGGTTGTGGTCGTGCTCATCGTCCTTGCGGTCATGTTCCTCAAACCGGGAGCCAACCAGCAAGCAACCGAGACCGCGCCGTCAACGACAACGACACAGCCCGCGACGACCGAACAGCCAGCAACGACGACCCAGCAACCGGCAACGACAACCGAGCAGCCGGCGACGACCACCCAACCGGCAACGACGCAGCCGTCCACCAGCCAGTAATGGCCGGAAGCGCCACCACCTCGCCTAGTTGACGGCAGGCGGGGTGGTGGGGTGCTTGAGGCGAGAGGCATGGCGCCGACCTTCCTTGCGGTCGGCGATGTCGTCGGCATCCGCCTCGACTGGAGATTGGCGCATCTCCATACCCTCGGCCTGCTCCCATCCCGGCATCATCATCCAGCAAACCCTGGCTATCCTCGATTGACCGTAAGGTTGGAGAGGCCCGCTCGCGCGGGCCTCAGTTGCGTAACAGCGCCTGATAGGCAACGGGCATGGCCCATAGGGAGGTCACGGCCTGTTCGGATGCCGCCGCGCCCTCCTCGACGCCGATATCGCGGCGCATCCGGTCGGAGAGATGGCTCAGTTGGTTGACCGTCCGGCGCCCTCTCCAGGCGGCGAGCAGGAAAGCGCCGACGGTTCGCCAGAAACCGAAGGTCTTGTAGAGGTCGTCCATGAGCGCCGGCAGACCGCCAGCGGACGTAAGCTGTAATTCGCGCATGATTAATCCCCGAAGCTCAAACGCGGTCGGGTCCTCTAGATTATGGATGTGCGCGGACACGGAAACGCGTTCCGCAAACCGGTCACATCAAGTCAAAATGAAAGTTTAGAAAAGGCGAAGCTCGGTCGACGCTTATGCGCCGAAGTAGCCGAAAGAATTGCCGCCACGACGTCGTGACGGGCAAACCACTCCACCAGAGGTGCACATCTGCACGAATGTATGATTTACATGATTCATCGTACGCCTCCTCTAGTTTGAGCTCCGATGCTCAGAAAATTACACGAGATTACTTTTCCGGCAAGAGGGCAATCGCAGAATGGAGGTCGAAAGATGGACCTGTTGCAGACGGGCAACAGCTGGCAGTTGCAGCAGGCGGGCACGGGCACGCGGGCGCGATATCGTACGAACGCAAACGAAAATCGGGGCGTCCCGATCAGTACCTATGGTTGCACAGCGCCCAATAGGATTACTTGAAGTTCTCTCTTCCGCAGCCATACTTCAAGTTGAATGATTACCTAAATCAGCCACATGGAGTGCGTGTTTTGCCGAGCTTCGTCGCTCTCTGCACGGCCGGGCTCTACGGCGCCATCACCATCGGTCTCCCCTTTATCCGCCTGGGCGCCCACGACAGGCCGGACGAACCCTGGGCGCAACAGATGGAGAGGATGGAACGCGTTTGCTGGCGGCTGCGGTATGGGGAAGAATGCAGGAAGGATCGCTTGATATTGAACCTGTGCGCGGGCGTGTGCCTGACCGCCTTCGCCGGGCTTTTCTTTTCTCCCGAGCTATTATCGTGACGCCGATTCGCGTTGTCTGCGCCGTTGTTCTTCTGGCGGCCCTCGCAACCGTATGGGATCTCCAACGCCCGGGCGTGCCGCCAACAGCGCTTGCGTGGTTCTCCACGTTCTGCATCGCCGTTATCTTCATCAGCTTCGCGACAGGGTTCATCGCGATGGCGTGGTGGATCCTGTGGGTCAACGCCACGATCGACGATGATGAGGGATGGCAGGAAAGATATCGCCAAGCCTTGTCGTGGAGCGATCCTCCGGACGCATACAAGACGGCGCGAACGATCGCGATCGTTTCGTTTGGCCTCTTTTACGCGGCACTTTGCGCGGGCGTCATCGCGGGTCAGCCGAGCAAAGCCCCAATCCCGTCCTACTTTGACGTTGACGCCCTGCCGCGATGAGGGTGCTCAGAATGCCGGGTTGACCGCGCCGCAAACGCTTCGGCTCAGCAAGAGGAGCGCGAAAAATGCGTCAAGAAAAATGGAACTTAATCAGCGCTTTAGGAGAAATTTTGGTGGGTGATCACGGGCTCGAACCGTGGACCCGCTGATTAAGAGTCAGCTGCTCTACCAACTGAGCTAATCACCCATCCATGGCGTGGCTTTAGCGCACAGCTCCGTCGTACTCAAGGGGCAATCGCACCGTGCTCCTCAAAAATTCACAGCTGTCTTCCACATTTTCCATTTCGCCGGAATCCGTCATCTTGCTTGTCGAGTTGCGATGCGTTGACGCCTGCTGCTGCCTCTTTTGAGAGCGGGCGCGTTCTCCACAGGGAGCATACTGGTCGCTGCCGGTTTTTCAAAAAATTTTCACAAAGGCGCTGGACAACCCAAGAGAACGCCTTTATACGCCCCCTCACGACAGCAGCGGGACACGCCGCAGCGGTCGCGGATGGGTGATTAGCTCAGTTGGTAGAGCAGCTGACTCTTAATCAGCGGGTCCACGGTTCGAGCCCGTGATCACCCACCAAACTTCTTCAAGACGCTGATTAATCTCAATTTTTTCAAGACGCACCAGACCTGCGCCTCACACGTAGAGTTCGCCAGCTGCGATCTTTACCGCATGGCCGCCAATGCGGGCGTTGCTGATCTCGCCGCCCGAAATATCAAGGTGCAGGTGGATGAAGGACGACCGCCCCATCTCCACGCCCTGCTCCACCAGCACAGGATGGTGACCGTCGATGAACTGGTCGAAATGGTGGATCGCGCCCGAAAGCGCTGCGACCGCCGAGCCGGTGGCCGGATCCTCGAGATGGGAAGCTCCCGGCCCGAACTTGCGGGCGTGGAAGCGCGCGGTGTGGTTCACGCCGCCGCGGCAATAGACATAGGCAGGCGCAAGCCGCCCCTCTGCCATCGGCGTCAACTGCTCCCAGCGCAACGGGTCGAACTCGATCGCAGACGCCGCCGCGACATCGTGCACCGGCACCAGGACAAAGGCGGACCCGGCGCTCCAGAACGACGGCACGTGGTTTTCAAAACCGATCTGCGAGACCTTGAGGCTCATGGCGTCGGCAATCGCCTGCCGGTCGAAGCGGGCGTCGAGCCGGACGGATTTGCGCGGCAGGTCGAATTCGGCAAAGCTCGGGCGCCCCGGCTTCAGCCGGACGGCACAGCGCACCGGCCCGACCTTTTCCTCCAGCACCTGCACGAGGTCGATCCCCTCCTCGATCGCGCCATGCTGGGCCTCTGCGAGCGCCACCGCAGCACCCACGGTCGGATGACCGGCAAAGGGAAGCTCCTGGGAGGGCGTGAAAATCCTGAGCTTGGCGGTGTGCGCAGCGCCGCCGGGCCGGCGCACGAACACCGTCTCCGACAGGTTGAATTCCTGCGCGATTGCCTGCATCGCCTCGTCCTCCAGGAAGTCGGCGCCGAAGACGACCGCGAGCGGATTGCCCAAAAGCGGCGTGTCGGTGAAGACGTCGTAGATCGCGTAGCTGAGCGCCATTCATGTCCCCTTGCGAATATAGCGCCGTGACCTTGCAATGTCGGGGCGCAGGCAGCAAGAGCAAAAGCACCGCTGTCCAAGGTCGACTGCGGTCACGATTGCGTGGTCTTGGCCGCGGCCCCACGGTGCGGGGCTGGCGCCGGCCTGGCGTGAAACGCCGCTTGCCTCCCGAATGCCGTGCCTTGCCAAGTGGACGGCCCCGAAGGACAGCGGTAGACTGCGTTGCCTCGGTTGATGTGCCCGTCGCTGGTGCTGCCCATGGAGCGTCGACTTGCCGCCGTCCTGATTGCAGACGTCGTCGGCTATGGCCGAAGAAGCCAGATCGACGAAGAGGGCACGCGCGCCCTGTTTCAAGCCGACATGAACGACCTATTTGCGCCACGGATCGCCGTGCATCGGGGACGCCTGATCAAGACCATGGGCGATGGCGCCCTGGTCGAGTTTCCAAGCGTCGTCGAAGCGCTGCAATGCGCCGTGGAAATCCAGGAAGAGAAGGCCGCTTCCACCGCCGCAAATCCTGAGAAGCCTCCGCTCCCGTTCCGCATCGGCGTCAATGTCGGCGACGTCATCGTCGAGGGCGACGACATTCATGGTGACGGCGTCAATATCGCCGATCGCGTGCAGGGTCTGGCGCTGCCCGGCGGCATCGCGCTCTCAGGCGCTGCCTACGACCAGGTCAAGGGAAAGCTGCCGCTCACCTTCGTCTCGCTTGGCGAGCAAAAGGTGAAAAGCCTCGCCGACCCCGTGCGCATCTATCGCGTCTCCCCCGGACCGTCCGAAGCGGGCACACCCGCCAGTCGTTTCAGAGAATATCGCGGCTGGCGCATCCCGGCGATCGCGGCCGCCGGCCTGCTGTTGCTCGCCGCCCTCATGCTTGCAGTTTTCTGGCCGTCCCCGGCGACAATCGGCACCGCTGCGAAGACGCAACCGGCCACCGACGCCCGCCCCTCGCTGGTCGTCCTGCCCTTCGACAATCTGAATGCCAACAGGGACCAGGACTATCTCGCCAACGGCCTCACGGAGGATTTGACGACAGCACTGGCGCGCGTGCCGGGCCTCTTCGTCATCTCGCGCAACACCGCCTTCGCCTATAAGGGCAAGAGCGTGACACCGGCCGAGATCACAAGGGAACTGGGCGTGCGCTATCTTCTCGAAGGCTCGATCCGTCGCGTCGGCGACGACATGCGCATCAATGCGCAGCTGATTGACGGCGCCACGTCCGGCCATGTCTGGGCCGACCGCTTCGACGGCCACTGGCAAGACGTGTTCGCGCTACAGGACAGGGTCATCGGCAGCATTGCCGGCGCCCTCCAGCTGCGGCTGGTGGCAGACGCCGTGCCGGCGCGCGCCGGCGGCACCAGCATGCCTGCCGCCTATGACGCCTACCTCAAGGCGATGGACATCTACAACAGGGACAACACCCCGAAGGAATTCGCCGAGGCCGTGAAGCTCCTGCAGCAAGCCGTCGCCATCGACCCGGATTTCGGCGCCGCCCATGCCCAGCTCGCCTGGGCCTATTGGGATGCCGATACCACCCGCGCCGTGATGATGGGGCTGTCGGTGGACGAGGCCTATGCCAAGGTCGGAGAGACGCTCGCAATTGCGTCGCGCCATCCGTCGTCGGCCTATTACCAGCTGGTCGCCGAACTGAAGGTGCGCGAGCACGCGTCGGACGAGGCCGTCAACGTGCTTCTGAAGGCGGTGGCGCTCGACCCGAGCAACAGCCTCAACCAGCTTTCGCTTGCCCATGCCCTCAACTTCAACGGCAAGCCCAGCGAAGCGCTCGGCTATCTCGATGCGGCGGCGCGCGTCGACCCGAATTCCTGGGTGGACTACCGGCGCTACGAGACGGCGCTGGCAAAATTCACGGAGGGCGACTTCGAGGCAGCGATCGAAACGATCGAGACGATGAACTTCAATTCGCCCGATCCATGGCCGAAGTTCTACGCCCAGCAGATCCTGGTTTCAGCCTATGGGCATCTGGGGCGAACCGACGAGGCCGCCTCGGCACTGGCAAAGCTGAAGACCACGCTTGCCGACCGATACCTGGGGCAACCCAACCAGCTCCTCACCCAGGATTATATGGTCTTCAAGAACACGGAAGACATCGAGCGGCTTCTGGCCGGACTTACCAAGGCGGGTGTCCCCGAACTGCCGGGCTTTGCAAGCGGCGGGCTTGCGCCCGGCGACCGGCTGAGCGGGGCGGAGATCAAAGAACTCCTCTTCGGCAGCCGCATCCGCGGCCGAACGGCCTTTCCAAAATCGGAGCCGATCGAGCAGACGATCGCTTCGGACGGCACGTTGACGCAGACCATCGGCACAAGGTCGCGCCAAGGCACGGCCTGGGTGCAGGGAAACTTCTTCTGCAAGTCCTTCCCCGGAGAGCTTTCAAGCTGCGGCGCCATGTTCCGCAATGCCTTTCGAACGCCCGGCCGCGAGGACATGTACCGCGCCGTGCACTGCTGGCAGCAATACGAGTTCGCGGTTCTGGAGTAGCTGGTTCACGGCTTCACGCACCTGTCACGGTCCACGCGTATTGCGGCGAGCGATCGAGCCTGATTTGGGAGTGTGGGAGCGACGATGCTGATCTGTCTGCACGGAAGCAGCGGTTCGCCAAAAGAGTGGGGATCATTCCCGGAGGCTATCGCGCCCCATATGCGCATCCATCGCCTGAAGGGTGAAATCCCTGACAATGGCGGCCATACCTTCTTCTCGAAACGTCCGGACCGGAGCCTGGATCCGGCCGAAATGGCGGCCCGCGCCGATCAGCTGGCGGTCCGCATCGTAGCCCTTGCATCCGGTTCCCGCGCGCCGCTGCTCCTCGGCTTTTCGAGTGGCGCGACCATCGCCGCCGCCGCCATTCAGCGTCATCCGGCGCTTGCCGCCGGTGCAATCCTGCTCCGCCCCGAACCACCCTTTGCAGCGCCGCCCTTTGCCGATCCCCCGACTCACCGCCTTGAAGGCCTGCCGATCCTGATCCTTGCCGGCGCGCATGACGAACGCCGCGCCCCCGATGCAGCCGACGTGCTTGCCCGCCAGCTTCGCGCCGTCGGTGCCGCAGTCGACCTCTATACGCTCGACATTGGCCATGCCTGGCAACCTGATGGCCTCGACCAGCAGCTTGCCCGCGATTGGATCGCTCGCCTCACAGTCAAGTGACCACGAAGAAACAATGACTTAGCGGGCAATCCTGACTCAAATCAGAACGACCCACATTTACCGAAACAGCCATGTCAGGATCGGCAGAATGAAGGGCGGATAGTTGTGCGCTGTCGGATCGGGTCCGAAAACGGCAATCGCCTCGTCGATCTCCGGCTCCGGGTCGGTGACAATGTGCGCCGCCACTCGCGCGAGCAGCGCTTCAGCCGTTTCCGGATAGCGGTAGACGCGGATGACCGTCACCGCGCGGTCCATGTGCAGCAGGTGATAACCGGGCTCGGCCGTGGCAAGCGCCAGGTCGATGCCGGTCTCCTCCAGCGCCTCGCGGCGGATATTGCCGTCGATGTCGCAGCGGCCGTCGACGATATCCTCGGGCTCGAGCGAACCGGAGGGGCTGTAGACGCGGGCCGGATTGGCCGTGTGCGAGCCCATGCGCACGAGGATCAGCGCCCCGTCGGATGACAGGATCGCCGGCATGGCAAAGAGATGGAACGCGCCGTCTGCCCGCGTCTTGCGCCACCACATGAAGGTCGAATAGGGCACCACATGCCCCTCGCCGCGCACCTGGCCGTCCTCGATCCGCAGCGCCCGCTGCAAGACCATCCGCCCGTCGAAGAGATGCGGGTTGGCCGCGATTTCCAGGGCCCAGTTTTCCTGCGCCCGGCCCACCTCCTGAATGTGAAAAGGATGCGCCGCGCCGTTGACGCGGATGTCGATGTCCGAAATCGGGATGATCACCCCTTCGGCGGGCCAGACCGGAGTATTGCTCTCAAGCGCGCCCATCGTCACACGTCCAGCTCGATCGCCACGGGGCAATGGTCCGATGCCTTCGGCCGGTCCCAGCCGGTGCGCGGATAGCGCTCCACCTCCAGCTCCGGCGGGAAGATCGTGCGGAACGGCTGCCCGCCGCGAATGACCTCGGGCACCTGGTTGGCATTGCGCTTGGCCAGTGCCGGCGACAGCCAGATATAGTCGAGCTGGCAGAGATGCCGCTCGGCCGGCCCACGGCTGTGAAACAGCGTCCAGCGATCGAGCACCGGCCGCCGCTGCATCGGGTTTTCGGCAAAACCATCCTGGCTGAAGATGTCGAGCGCGCTTTCCGTCTCCTGGTGCGGCACGAACTGGTAGCCGTTGCGCCGGTCGCCGAGGATGTTCACCTTCTCCTGGTAGTCGTTCATGTCGCCGCAGATGGCAAACATCTTGTCGTCCGTCTGGCCGCGGCCAAAGCGGCTCTCGATGATGTGACGCACGGCCCTCGCCTCCGCCTGCCGGATCGGCATGGTCGCCTGCCGTCCGTCGAGCCCCTCGCGCGCCGGCCCCATCGACTTGAAGTGCACGACATAGAGCGTCAGCGGCCGCCCGCCGATCCTCAAGTCCAGTTCCAGGCAGTCGCGCTTGAAGATCCGGTCGGCCGGCCGGTTGGTGAGCGCGATCCTGTCGTTGAAGAGGTCGAGGTCCTCATAGGTCAGCCCCGCATGGCTCTTCACCTCCAGGCACTCGATCGGCTGGCCGTCGCGCGTTTCCTCGCGCATCAGCACCGCCACATCGATCCCGCGCGAATCATTGCCCTCGATCAGATACTTCTGGCGGTAGCCGTTGCCGACCATGCGGAAGAGATAGTTGTATTCGAAGGCCTGCAGCGAGGCCATGTTGTCGGCTTCCTGCAGGCAGAGAATATCCGCGTCGCAATCGGCGATCGCCAAGGCCGACATCTGCCGCGTGTCGTCCGTGTGCGCGATGGTGCGCGCCTCCTCCAGCCGCTGGTATTCGGCTTCCGTCTTCACATCGAAGAGCCGCAGCACCCGGTCCTGTTTCAGCTGGTTGCGAAAGCCGGAAAAATCGAAGCGGCTCAAGAGGTTTTCGATATTGAAGGTGGCAAGGCGAAGCGACATTTATCAATTCCGTGGCATGAAATGCCGGGAGCTTAGAGCAAATCCAGGAAAAGTGCGAAGCGGTTTTGCGTTCGGAATTGGGCCAATCCAGAGCATTTCCGACGCGGAGCAAGTCCTCGTTATAATGTTCTCGCAGAAACATTATAACGCCCGGCAATGGCGCTGACAGGCAGCGACAATACCGCACCCGTTCCCGCCCTACTTCGGAAACAGGAAGACGATCGCCGCACGCACGCCAAAGCCTTCCGGGCCGTTGTCCGGCGCGGTCGCCCAGTAGCGGGCGCCGAGCTGCAGGCTCACCGGCTGCTCGCCGAACTTGGTGAGCTTGGCGACGGAGAAATTGATCGGCACGCTCCAGTCGTCGTGCTTCCAGTCATAGGTGCTTTCGGTGTTGAGCGTGAAGGTCCAGGCATCGGGCGTGGTGTAGGAGATGAACGGTTGCAGGAAGGTCGAGCTCACGTCGTCGCGATCGTGGTCGCCGGCAACCGACCAGATGTGGTTGGCAAGCGCGCCATAGGTCCAGTGGCCCTCCTGTTTCAAGAGAACCGCTGTCGGGCCGATGCCCCATTTTTCACCACCGAGCAGGTCGTCCGTCGCCGTCGGCAGCAGGAACGCCGGGCCGGCACCCCAGATCAGGCCACCCGCCGTCGGCTCCTTCGGCGAGAAGAAGAAGCTCTGCAGCGTATCGCCAAGGCCGAACTGGCTACCGCTGTCGCCGGCAATGTCGTTCTGCCAAGTGATGGGCACGATAGTGCGCGAGATCACGTTCCAGTCTTCGTTGAGTTCGATCGGGATCACCGGCTGGATGTTCAGCGTCACCTTGCTGCCATCATCAGGCCCGTAGCCATGGTCATAGTTGAACTGGAAGGGAACGCTGATCAGCGAGGCCACCGGATTGGACAGCTGCTTGGCGAGATCGGCATCCTGCGCGTGGGCCAATGAAGCGAAGGAGAGCGCCCCCGCCACTCCGATCAAGGCGAAACGTGCATGCATCGGCAACTCCCGAATCACGGCCTCTATGCGACTTCAGTACATACGAAGTCACTAAACTGGTCCAGCGGATAGGCCATGGTCAGTGCCGAGCGGATCGTCTGCGCGTTTGCGCCGGGTGCATCGATGACGGCGACGCCCACTTGCATGGCGTTATCGAACGGCAAGCGCCCCCTTACCAATTCCTCTGCCGCCGCCTGCGACATCACTAGAATGTTGTCGCGCATGCCATTTTCATCCGGCACGATCCGCGGTGGAGCGGGGTTGGCATTGGCGTCGAACCCGTCGCGCGTCGGATGAAAATAGCCCCAGGTGCGGCTCTCGATCATCAGCACATAAAAGTCTGGAAGGGCTGCCAGCCTTGACGCCGGCAACACCTGTTCCAGCCGCTGCTGCATCGTGGTCAGAAGCACCGTCGCGTTGTGGCGCGACTGTGTCATGTCGGTTTCAACCCGGAGATCGAGTTCCGGCAACAGCCCGGTCTCGATCGCCTGCCGTGTCGCCACCGCAACCGCGAGCGCCTCCGGATGCTCGACGGCAAACTCGATCGTCAGTGCGCAGATGGTGCACATCGTCCCCTGCCCTTAAAAAGCGCCGCGCGTCTCACCCGACACGCAAATGGTCGCTGTCAAACTCTGTGGTTCGGCCCGGTCGTGGGGGGGGGTG
>NZ_DASYHB010000074.1:0-4382 GCF_035999185.1 Ensifer sp.
AGCGAAGCACGGTTGTCCGTCGGACGGGGATTGAATGCCAAATTTGTTCGGTTTTAAGAAGCCGCTCGGCTCCTTAGCTAGAGTCTGCGCGGCGATCACCCGTAGGGTGCCGCAGATTCTGACATCCGTTGCTCTGGCGGCTTCTCTCGTGACGCCTGGTTTTGCACCTCCCGTTGAGGCCGCCGGCCAGACCCGCACGCTGAAACTCTATTTCATTCATACCCAGGAAAAGGCGCAGATCACCTTCAAGCGCAATGGCCGTTACGACGCCAAGGGCCTGCAGGAGATCAACCGCTTCCTGCGCGACTGGCGACGCAACGAGCCGACGAAGATGGATCCGCGCCTGCTCGATCTCGTCTGGGAAGTTTACCAGAAGAGCGGTTCGCGCGATTACATTCACGTGGTCTCCGCTTACCGTTCGCCGGCAACCAACGGCATGCTGCGTTCGCGCTCGAAGGGCGTCGCCAAGAAGAGCCAGCACATGCTCGGCAAGGCGATGGACTTCTACCTGCCCGACGTGAAGCTGAAGACGCTGCGCGAAATCGGCGTGAAGTTCCAGGTGGGTGGCGTCGGTTACTATCCGACCTCAGGCTCGCCGTTCGTTCACATGGACGTTGGCGGCGTTCGTGCCTGGCCGCGCATGAGCCGCTCCGAACTCGCGCGCCTTTTCCCCGATGGCAAGACCATGCACCTGCCGTCCGACGGCAAGCCGCTCCCGGGCTATGACCAGGCGGTCGCCGACTACAAGCGTCGCGTCGGTGCCTCGGCGATCCAGGTTGCCGGTGGCGGTGCCACGGGCCCAGGCGATACCGCAAGCGGCAAGCGTAAGGGCAACCTTTTTGCCATGCTCTTTGGTGGTGGCGGTGACGAGGATGAAGAACCCTCGGCAATCGCCGCCGGTCCTGGTGGCGACGACGAAGGTGGCGCTGCGCCCGCCAAGGTTCAGACGGCGGCCGCGCCTGCTGCCCAGGAAGCGCTGCCGGGTGTCGCCGGCTCCGTTGCCGCCGAGCCGGCTGTTGCCGCCGCGGCCGAACAGAATATCAATGCTCCGGTTCCGGCCGTGCGCCCCGCATTCAAGGAATCCCCTGTCGATGGCGGCGTAGCCGTTGCATTGGTGGCACCGCAGGCGAACCCGGCCCAGGAGGCGCTTGCCGCCGCCCTGCCGCAAACCTCGGAAACGCCGAGCGAGTTTGCCGACCTTGGTTCGATGAAGGTGCCGGTCCCGCAAATGCTTGACCGCCGTGACATGAACACGCTCGTCGCCTCTGCCGACGCTTCGCCAGACTTGCAGGCGCTCGGCTTCGTGCCGGTTCCGGCCGTGCGGCCCGCAGGTGACGCGGCACTTGCCGCAGTTGCCGATGCTCAAGTCGTCGTTCCGTCCTTTGCGGAGCGTCCGGTCGTGGCATCCGCCGAGCCGCCGCGCGACGTGGCCGCCGAGGCTAAGACCCGTGTTGCGCTTGCGGCGCCGACGCCGGCTCAACGCCAGCCGGTATCACAGCAGCCAATCGAGATGGCCGCCTACGCGCCGCAGTCGGGCACCAATACACGCGCAGCGATTTTCGACAGCGCTTTCGACACCCAGGCCGAGGCGCCGGCAAAGGGCGGTCGACCGAAGAAGCATGACGCCGACGCCGCGACGCGCACGTCGGTTCGCACCGAACCGAAGCTGACCCAGAAGATCATCTCCGAATGGGCATTGTCGACGGGTCGCGTGGCAACGCTTTCCAAGCCGGTCAAGGCACCGCGCTTTGTCAGCAAGTCACTGCGTGTCGCTCCGACGACTGTCTATGCCGCCGGCTTCTCGAGCAGTGCTGGACCTTCGGTCGACACGGCTCGCTTCAGCGGCACTGCGGTCAACTTCATGGAAGTGAAGAAGTTCAGCACGAACTGAGCGCCTCGTGACAGAAGATACGAAAAAGCCCGGCCATCGAGCCGGGCTTTTTGCTTCTGCGTCACGCTTTCGACGGCAATTGCTCCGAGGCGGGAAGCGGAAAGAGGTGCTGGCGGACTTGCGCAGTCCGCCTCACATTGGGCGCGCGACCGCTGCCGGTCGCTCGCAGCAGACGCTTATTCTTCGTCGGCCGCCGGCACCATGCCAAGCGCCTGAAGATAGGTGTCGAGGATCGCTTCCTGCTCCATGCGCTCGTCGTGGTCCTGCTTGCGGATGGAGATGACCTTGCGCAGGATCTTGGCATCGAAGCCGGTGGACTTGGCTTCGCCGTAGACGTCCTTGATGTCGTCGGCGATGGTCTTCTTTTCTTCTTCCAGGCGTTCGATCCGTTCGATGAAAGCGCGAAGCTGATCGCGTGCGACGCCGTGAGCATCCGACATGGTCTTCTCCTTGATAGGGGGAACTGAATTTCGTGGGTGCCGTGACGTGCCGAAAACGGCCGCCAAGGTCAAGGGTGATTGCGCAACAACCGGGTCATTTCCGTGGCGAAGGCGGGCGAGACGCCCTATTCCTTCGGACGATTGACCTCGAAGGCCGCCTTTTGCTCAGGTGTAGCGTCCCGCTGGTAGCGTGCCCGCCATTCCTCGTCGGGCATGCCATAGACGATCTCGCGCGATGCTTCCTTGTCGAGCGGAACGCCCGCGTCTTCCGCCGCCTCGCGGTACCAGTTGGACAGGCAGTTGCGGCAGAAGCCGGCGAGGTTCATCAGGTCGATGTTCTGAACATCACTGCGCTCGCGCAGATGGTTGACAAGCCGGCGGAAGGCGGCCGCCTCGAATGCGGTCTTTTGTTCGGGGGTGAGTTCGGTCATGGGCGATCATCCTGTTTGGTCGTTACGCATTTCCGGGCGCAAAAGTGCTCTAGTAGGCGCCGGTGCGCGAGGGATGGCGCTCGTAGCGATGCAAGACGGGCATGGCGTTGAGCTCACCAAGGATGGGCGCCAATCGTTCTGTCCAGGCGGCGACGCCCGCCTCGTCGGCAATCAGATCCTGCCGCACCTCGATCAATGCGTGCGCAATGCCCGGCACCATGCAATGCCGGAACATCGTATCGCCGCGCAAGGCGCCGTCATAGGGCTCGTTGTTGCCCACGACGATATCGCCCGGTGCCTCGAGCTTCTCGATCAGTGGCAACGCGGCACGCGGATCGTTGTCCCAGAGGACTGCGGCGTGCCATGGACGGGCGACGCCCTTCCAGGCCGGCGTGAAGGAATGGATCGAGATGACGAGCGGTGCGGCGCCGTGACATTCGGCGCTTCGGCCAAGCGTCTCGGAGACTGCGCGGTGATAGGGCCGGTGAAAGCGGTTCAGCCGGTTTTGCCACTCGTCTTGCGTGATCGGATGGTTGCCGGGAATGATCGCCCCGTCGGAGATCTTCATGATCAGCGTCGGATCATCCTCACCACGATTGGGATCAATCAGCAGTCGCGAGAAACAGCCAAGCACGGCGGGGGCTGCCAGCGCTGCGGAAAGGCGCCGCGTCAGCGCTTCGACGCCGATGTCGTAGGCGATGTGCCGCTCAAAGGCTGCGGCCGGAAGACCGAGGCTGCCATACTCGGCCGGCAACCGGTTCATGGCGTGGTCGGCAAGCAAAACCAGTCCGGTCGATGACTTTGCCTCGATAATCTCATAGGGAGAAAAATGCTGCATATCTCTCCAGTCCGTTTTGCGCGCGTCGTCTCGCTGATCGCACGCGTGGGCGTCAACCGCAAGAAAAACACAACTGTTTAGCGGAAACTGAAAGCAATTTACCGATTGTAATCGATTAGAGTTGCGTTGACTTTCCGAGCTGCCCGTCGCAAGAAAGTGCCACGCAAACCAAAACGGAGTTCCATCGGAAACCGTGTCCAGATATCCTTTTTCCAAGGCGAAGCCGGGGCTGACGACACTGGGAGGCTTCCTCCTGTTTTTCCTGGCAACCTCAAGCTCATTTCTCTACTCAAGCGATGCAAGCGCCGACTTCCGCGTCTGCAACAGCACCCAGACCCTTGTCGGTGTGGCCATCGGCTACCGGGCCAAGGATGGCTGGGTGACCGAAGGCTGGTGGCAGGTGCCCGCCACCACCTGCGCGACGCTCATCGAGGGCGAGCTCCAGTCCCGATACTATTATCTTTACGCGGAAGACGCGGCCCGCGGCGGCCGCTGGACCGGTGACGTCAACATGTGCGTCGCCGAGAATGAATTTAAGATCACAGGCGTCCAGGACTGCTTTGCCCGCGGCTTCCAGCGTATGGGATTCAAAGAATACGACACGGGGCGGCAAGGAAGCTGGATGGTTCAGCTCTCCGATCCGTCCGGCACGCAGGAAAGCCAGAATTGATGAAGCGGAACAGAAAAGTCAAAATCCTCGCCACGCTCGGACCGGCGTCCTCGGACGAGCAGATGATCCAGAAGCTGCACGAGGCCGGGGCCGATCTGTTCCGTATCAACAT
>NZ_DASYHB010000161.1:0-2377 GCF_035999185.1 Ensifer sp.
CCTGCTGCTGACGGTGAAGGCCGTGGTCCTCGCCGGGCTCTGCGGCGTCGGCGCCATCGTCGCGATCATGGTCTGGATGTGGGAGTGCGATCAGGCGCCGGCCGGCGAGATCGATATCGGCGGCGGCATCAGGCTGCCGAGCTATGCCTCGGGGCCGGTCTCGCATAGCTGGTGGGCGATGGTCGTGCTGATGCTCGTCGCCGCCGCGCTCTATCTCTCCTATATCTTTGGCTATCTCTATCTCTGGATTGTCGCACCGAAATTCTGGCCACGAAGCGCGCAGTTGCCGGCTCTCGCGGCAATGCTGGCACCGGCCGCATTACTGATCCTCAGCCTCGTGCTCCTCGAGGCGTCGAGGCGATTGCTTGACAGCGGAAGCGGCCGGCACGGTTTCATCGCCGCCCTCCTGCTCCTCGGAGCGATCGCACTGGTCGGCGCGCTCGGGGCCGATGTCCTGCAGCATTGGCACGCGGGTCTGCGGCCGCAGGCGAGCGGCTACGCAGGGATGGTCTATGCCAATGCCGCGCTGCAGGCGCAGATCGCGGGCGCCGTCCTCCTGACAGCTGGCTTCGCCGCCGCACGGCTCGCGACCGGGCAGGTCGACCGGGTCCGCCGCGTCGTCTTCGACAATCTAGCGTTGCTCTGGGCCTATTCGCTCGGACAAGCTGCATTCGGCCTCGTTCTCACATATGGCTTTCCGCGACTGGTAGCGGTATGAGGACGCCCCTTACTCTGCGCTCGGCAATCACCGTACTTGTCGGCCCAATCCTCTGGGCGGCTCATTTCCTGACGGTCTATGCCTCGGAATCAGTACTCTGCCGGGCCGGCCTTCCGGCCTGGCACGATGCGCTCATCACAGGCACGACTTCGGTTGCCCTGCTAGCGCTCGCTTGGCATTGCGCGACTTGGCAGCATCGCAGAAAAACGGATGACCGCGCCCCTGGCGGCCTCGCCAGCATCGCAATCAGTCTCGGGATACTTTCGGCGGTGTCGGTCTGCTTGGTGGCGCTGGCGGCCATATTGCCTGCCTGTGCTTAACGAACCCGATCTTAACCCATTCAAAAGCGCTCGGGGCAGCTCTAGATCGGCTCACAAAGTTCAGCGGTGGTTTGAACGCGCGCAGAGTTACCGTGCTTCAGCGACCGTGGCGATTTGGCAACGCAGCGCGTCTAGATTACGCGTCTGCCGGATTCTGATTGCAGCTCCGAAGCACAGGCGAGAGTGTGCCTTTGGGGGCGAGGGGAGTTGCGGTATGCCTGCGCCAGAATCGTCTGAAGCTGAGATGGCCCGTACCAACGGCTATCTGATCCGAGCTGCCATTGTCGTGGTCATAGGAGTGATCGTAGTCGTGCCCCTCCTCGGATGACGCGCGACGAGCCTCAATTTCACAAGGCTAGTAAGGGCCTGCGCGATCGCAACTTTAAAGTGCTGGTCGCAATCTGGAAGACAAGTTTAGCAACTGGACCCTACGCCGCTGCACGGGGTGCTTCGAAAATTCCCGAAGGTTCTTAGCTGTCCCAAGACCTCGGCCACGCGTGGCCAAAACAGTGAGGCTGCCGTTATCCGAAGATAGGCCTCTAACAATGGTCGGCAATTTTGGTGGTCTGCGGATGCCGGGACCTTTGCCAAGCCTCTGATCGGCTGCGGCCACCACATCCGTAGCTTACTACACAATCCAATGGCGAGCAGGCTGGCATCCAAAGCCAGCACCGCGCGAGGAACCGGCAAGATACTGTCCCCCCAGTTGAGGTGTCGTCGTCCAATTCGCCTCGTGTGCGCGGCCCGATCAATTTGTCAGCGCGCTCAATACCTCTTCCGGAAGTACTTCTCCGTCTGCGGTTATGCGCTTCACTCGACCATCGAATAGGTCCTCTGCGACAGCTTCCAGCGCATATTCGATCGATGGGTATTCCATCCAGTAGACGGAGTTCATCTCTCCCGCCTGCTTGTCGCGGTGCTGGAGTAGGACACCGATCTCGGCGCCTGAATACCTCACGATGACATCGACTGGCTGCATGTCGTACACTCCACATGCTTGAATCGATAACAACTCAAGGGCAGCAGGCATTGTTCCGCAGACCTATTCGCGGTGGACCTTAGTTTGGGTCGACGGAATCGGCGACTGCCTCCTTTTTCTGCTTGGGCAGCAGGGTCATCGTCAAGATGAACGTCGAAAGCACGAGGCAGATCGAGTTCGTTACGATCAGAGGCCATTCGCCCAATCCAAGCCCATAGACCGACCAAAGCGCAAAGCCTGTCACGTTGAAACCATACATGACGGGCGAAATCGAGCTGGTCTCACGGGTTTTTACGATCCGCCATGCCTGCGGAACGAAACTGACCATCGAACAAACGGCAGCACATGCGCCAGCGATTG
>NZ_DASYHB010000162.1:0-2400 GCF_035999185.1 Ensifer sp.
CCTGCTGCTGACGGTGAAGGCCGTGGTCCTCGCCGGGCTCTGCGGCGTCGGCGCCATCGTCGCGATCATGGTCTGGATGTGGGAGTGCGATCAGGCGCCGGCCGGCGAGATCGATATCGGCGGCGGCATCAGGCTGCCGAGTTATGCCTCGGGGCCGGTCTCGCATAGCTGGTGGGCGATGGTCGTGCTGATGCTTGTCGCCGCTGCGCTCTACCTCTCCTATCTCTTCGGCTATCTCTATCTCTGGACGGTAGCGCCGCAGTTCTGGCCGGGGCGATCGGAACTGCCCTCTCTCACGTCCATGCCGGCACCGTCCGCGCTGCTGGTCGTCAGTGGCGTGCTCCTCGAAGCCTGCAGGCGCCTGCTCGACAGTGGACACGGGCGATATGGCATCATCGCCGTCCTCCTCCTCGGGGCGTTCGCGCTCGTCGGCGCGCTCGGGGTCGATATCGTGCAGCATTGGCAGGCGGGCCTGCGGCCGCAGGCGAACGGCTATGCCGCAATGGTCTATGCGAATGCCGCGCTGCAGGCGCAGATCGCGGGCGCCGTGCTGCTGACGGCGGGCTTCGCCGCAGCGCGGCTGGCCTCAGGGAGGATCGACCGCGTCCGCCGTGTCGTCTTCGACAACCTCGCCCTGCTCTGGATCTATTCGCTCGGGCAGACCGCTTTCGGCCTTGTACTGACCCACGGTTTCCCGCGGCTGGTGGCGGCATGACGGCGCCCCTCCCTTTGCGATCGGCAATCACCGTCGTCGTCGGCCCGGTCCTCTGGGCGGCTCACTTCCTGACGGTGTATGCCTCGGAATCATTAGTCTGCCGAGCCGGCCTTCCGGCTTGGCACGATGCGCTCATCGCAGGCACGACTTCGGTTGCCCTGCTAGCGCTCGTCTGGCATTGCGCGACTTGGCAGCAGCGAAGGAAAACGGGTGACCAGACCCGTAGCGGCCTCGCCTGCATCGCGATCAGTCTCGGGGGACTTTCGGCGGTGTCGGTCTGCTTCGTGGCGCTAGCGGCCGTTTTGCCTGCTTGTAGCTAACGAACCCGATCTAACCCACAAGAGCGCTACGGGCATCTGCTAGATCGGCAGATCGACCATCTCGCCGTGCTTTCAGATAGCGTGGCGATTCAGCAACGCAGTGCGTCTAGATTATCCGTCAGCCGGATTCTGATTGCAGCTCCGACGCACAGGCGAGAGTGTGCCTTTGGGGGCGAGGGAGTTGCGGTATGCCTGCGCCAGAATCCTCTGAAGCTGAGATGGCCCGCACTAACGGCTATCTAATCCGAGCTGCCATTGTCGTGGTCATAGGAGTGATCGTAGTCGTGCCCCTCCTGGGATAATGCGGCTGCGACGAGCCTCAATCGGCGCTCACTTTTGCTCCGCATCCTGGAAGCCGCCGATTTCACAAGCCAACATACGGGCCCGCGCGATCTCATCTCTGAAGTGCTGATCTCGCCATTGGGAAGCCCAGGCTGCAACTGGATCATCCAGCGCTGGGCGGAGCGCTTCCCGAAGGTTTCGGACCTTGTACGGGACCTCGGGGATGCGTGGCCCAAACAATGAGCCCGCCGCTTGCTGGCGACGGGCCTCCGACAATGGTTAGGACTTTACTGGACCGGGATGCCGGGGAAATTTGCGTGCTCTCGGATCGGCTGCTGCCAGTATATCCGTAGCTTCACAATCCAGTGGAGTGCAGGCTAGCGTCCAGCCGGGAGAGGGAGCGGGCGCCGCGCAAGGAGCGACTCAGCAGCAAGAATCCTGTTCCGAGTTTGAGGTGTCGTCGTCCAATTCACCTCGTCTGTGAGGCTCGATCAATTCGTCAGCGCGCTCAATGCCTCGTCCGGCAGTTCTTCTCCATCCGCGGTTATGCGCTCCACTCGACCATCGAACAGATCTTCTGCGACAGCTTCCAGTGCATATTCGATCGATGGATATTCCATCCAGTACACGGCGTTTATCTCTCCTGCCTGCTTGTCGCGGTGCTGGAGTAGGACACCGATCTCGGCGCCTGAATACCTCACGATGACATCGACTGGCTGCATGTCGTACACTCCACATGCTTGAATCGATAACAACTCAACGGCAGCAGGCATTGTTCCCCTGATCTATGCGCGGACGGGGCTTAGCTTGGGTCGACGGAATTGGCGACTGCATCCTTTTTCTGCTTGGGCAGCAGGGTCATCATCAAGATGAACGCCGAAAGCACGAGGCAAATCGAGTTCGTTACGATCAGAGGCCATTCGCCCAAGCCAAGCCCATAGGCCGACCAAAGCGCAAAGCCTGTCACGTTGAAACCATACATGACGGGCGAAATCGAGCTGGTCTCACGGGTTTTTACGATCCGCCATGCCTGCGGAACGAAACTGACCATCGAACAAACGGCAGCACATGCGCCAGCGATTG
>NZ_DASYHB010000186.1:0-47154 GCF_035999185.1 Ensifer sp.
AGACTTTCAGGCATATTGGACACGTTAAGGAGATCATGACATGGCACGTGTAAAACGCGGCGTTACCGCCCACGCCAAGCACAAGAAGACGCTGAAGGCAGCCAAGGGCTTCTACGGCCGTCGCAAGAACACCATCCGCGCCGCCAAGGCAGCGGTTGACCGTTCGAAGCAGTACGCTTACCGCGACCGCAAGGTCAACAAGCGCAACTTCCGCGCTCTCTGGATCCAGCGCATCAACGCTGCCGTCCGCGAATTCGGCCTGACCTACGGCCGCTTCATCGACGGCCTGAACAAGGCTGGCATCGAAGTCGACCGCAAGGTTCTGTCCGACATGGCAATCCATGAGCCGGCGGCATTCGGCGCCCTCGTCGAAGCTTCCAAGAAGGCACTCGCCTACCTCAAGGAAGCCGGTACGACCAACGAGTTTGAAAGCGCTGTTCGTTAAGCCAGCGTTTTCCCAAAACCGTACTTAAAATTCGTTGGGAAACCCGCGCTGGCAGGGCTAGCGCGGGTTTTTCTTATTTTGCGGGATGAACGTGCACGACGATCGAAGGGGACCATCGACGGTTCCGGAGCTGGACGACGAACATATGAAGGTTCTGCTGGCAGCGCTCGCTGCCGGCAGGGAACGCGTTGAGTTCTGCCAGCTCAAGGATCGCAGCGTCTGGATCAAGCGCTACCGGCGCTCCGGCCTTCGCCTCAGCAACCGCATTCGAGGTCTCGCCGCGCGGCTGAGTGGGATCGCCATATTGCGGCCCTCTCCGCTGCTCGATGTCGACGGGATGATCGAGCGCGAAGTTCGCCAGATCGAGCATTTCTCTGCTGCCGGCTTCAGGACGCCACAGATCGTCTATCGCGGACCGGCCGTGCTGGTCCTCACCCATCTCGGCCTGCCGGTCAGCAAGCACATGGGCCCGTTGCGCGATAGCGACCCCGAAGCCCATGACCAGTTGCTGGTGCGGTGTGCGGCCGAACTCGGCCGCCTGCATGCCGCCGGCCTCTGCCACGGCCGACCGCATCCGCGCGATTTCGCCATCGACGGCGACGCGTTCGGCTTTCTCGACTTCGAGGAAGTTCCGGCGACGGTTATGCCGCTTGCAACCGCCCAGGCGCGTGACGTCTGGCTGCTGTTCCTGCAGGTGGCGAGCCGCTGCATGAAGCCGGAAACCCCGGCACGCGCCTTTGCCGCGTGGAAGGACGCAGCACCTGAGGATGCTCAAGGGGCGCTCTCGGAAATCATGCCTTTCTTCGTGCGTTTCCTGCCATTGGCGCGCTTTCTGCTGCGCCTGCGGAACGGAAACGACCTGATCCGCTACATTGCCGCGACGACCTATCTTGCGACCGCGACGCAAACTTAATCGCAAAGACTAGAACCGATATAGAACCGAACCCATTCCCGCATCGAGGCAGGACAGAATGAGCGAACTGGAAACACTGGAACGGACACTGCTGGCGGACATCGAAGCCGCCGGCGACGAAGGGTCGATCGAGGCGGTGCGCGTCAACGCGCTCGGCAAGAAGGGCTCGATCTCCGAGCTTCTGAAGACGCTGGGTACCATGACGCCGGAAGAGCGCCAGACCCGCGGCGCGCAGATCAATGCGCTGAAGACCACGGTTGCCGAAGCGATTGCCGCCCGCAAGGCTGCACTGAAGGACCAGGCGATCGCCGAGCGTCTTGCACGCGAGACGGTCGATATCAGCCTGCCGGTGCGCTCCTCGCCCGCCGAACGCGGCCGCATTCACCCGATCAGCCAGATCGTCGACGAGATCACCGCCATCTTCGGCGACATGGGCTTTTCGATCGCCGAAGGCCCTGACATCGAGACCGACTATTATAACTTCACGGCGCTGAACTTCCCCGAGGGTCACCCGGCGCGCGAGATGCACGACACCTTCTTCTTCAATCCGGACGAGAAGGGCGACCGCAAGGTCCTGCGCACGCACACTTCGCCGGTGCAGATCCGCACCATGGAAGCGCAGCAGCCGCCGATCCGCATCATCATCCCCGGCAAGACCTACCGCCAGGATTCCGACGCGACCCATTCGCCGATGTTCCATCAGGTCGAAGGCCTGGTGATCGACAAGACGGCGAACGTCGCCAACATGCGCTGGGTGCTGGAAGAGTTCTGCAAGGCCTTCTTCGAGGTCGACCAGGTGACGATGCGCTTCCGCCCGTCGTTCTTCCCCTTCACCGAGCCGTCCTTCGAGGTCGACATCCAGTGCGACCGCTCCGGCCCGATCGTCAAGTTCGGCGAAGGCACCGACTGGATGGAGATCCTCGGCTGCGGCATGGTGCATCCGAACGTGCTGCGCGCCGGCGGGCTCGACCCGGACGAGTATCAAGGCTTTGCCTGGGGCATGGGTCTCGACCGCATCGCCATGCTGAAATACGGCATGCCGGACCTGCGCGACTTCTTCAACGCCGACGTTCGCTGGATGACCCACTACGGCTTCCGCCCGCTCGACATGCCGACCTTGTTCGGCGGCCTCTCGGCCTGATCGCGTAGAATTATAGGACACAGGTGAAATCATGAAATTCACGCTTTCCTGGCTCAAGGACCACCTTGATACCGACGCCACGCTCGAAGAGATCTGCGCCCGCCTGACGATGATCGGGCTCGAGGTGGAAGACGTCGACGACAAGGCGGCCTTCAAGCCCTTCGTCATTGCCAAGGTCGTCTCGGCCGAACAGCACCCGAATGCCGACAAGCTCCGCGTTCTGATGGTCGACACCGGCAACGGCGCCCCGATCCAGGTGGTCTGCGGCGCCCCGAACGCCCGCGCCGGCCTCGTCGGCGCCTTTGCCGCTCCCGGCACCTATGTGCCCGGGATCGACGTGACGCTTGCCGTCGGCACCATCCGCGGTGTCGAAAGCCGCGGCATGATGTGCTCGGAAAAGGAACTGCAGATCTCCGAGGATCACAACGGCATCATCGACCTTCCGGCCGATGCGCCCGTTGGTACGAGCTACGCGACCTACGCCGGCCTCGACGATCCGATGATCGAGATCAACCTCACGCCGAACCGTCCGGATTGCACCAGCGTCTACGGCATTGCCCGCGACCTTGCGGCCTCCGGTCTCGGCACGCTGAAGGCACGGAAGGTGCCGTCCTTCGCGGTTGAAGGCGACACGCCGGTGAAGCTCACGCTCGACCTCGGCGAAGACACGCATCTCTGCCCGGGCTTTTCGCTGCGGCTGGTGCGTGGCGTCAAGAACGGCCCGTCGCCGAAGTGGATGCAGCAGCGGCTGCTCGCGATCGGCCTGCGCCCGATCAATGCGCTGGTCGACATCACCAACTACATGACCTTCGACCAGGGCCGGCCGATGCACGTCTTCGATGCCGCCAAGGTCAAGGGCAACCTGACGGTTCGCCGCGCCAAGGACGGCGAGACGGTGCTGGCGCTCGACCAGCGCGAATACAAGCTCGGCCCCAACAACGTCGTCATCGCTGACGACAAGGCGATCGAGTCGATCGGCGGCGTCATGGGTGGCGAACACTCCGGTTGCGACGAAAACACCACCGATGTGCTGATCGAGTCGGCGCTCTGGGATCCGATGAACATCGCCAAGACCGGCCGCACGCTCGGCATCATCACCGATGCGCGCTATCGGTTCGAGCGCGGCGTCGATCCGGAATACATGGTGCCCGGACTTGAGCGCACGACCGAACTGGTGCTTGAACTCTGCGGCGGCACGGCGGCGAAGGCCGAAGTGGTCGGCTATTCCGGCTACCAGCCGAAGATCGTCGACTTCCCGGTTTCCGAAGTGAAGCGGCTGACCGGTCTTCAGGTTTCCTCGGAAGAAAGCGTCTCGATCCTGACGAAGCTCGGTTTCGGCGTCGAAGGTTCGGGTGAGCGCTTCAAGGTTTCGGTGCCCTCGTGGCGCCCGGATGTCGATGGCAAGGCCGACCTCGTCGAAGAGGTCATGCGCATCCACGGCGTCGACAACATCGTCGCGTCCCCGCTGCCGAGCCATGGCACTGTCAACGGCAAGATCCTGACGACGCTGCAGATCCGCACCCGCCTTGCCAAGCGCACGCTGGCAAGCCGCGGCATGCTCGAAGCCGTCACCTGGTCGTTCATCTCTGAAGATCAGGCGAAGCTCTTCGGCGGTGGTGCTGCTGCCCTGAAGCTTGCCAACCCGATCGCTGCCGACATGTCCGACATGCGCCCTTCGCTGCTGCCGGGCCTTTTGACCGCTGCTCAGCGCAATGCCGACAAGGGCTTTGGCGACGTCGCGCTCTTCGAAGTGTCGGGCACCTATGAAGGCGACACGCCGGAGGCCCAGCGCCGCGTCGCCGGCGGCATCCGCCGTGGCACGGCCTCGCTCTCCGGCGCCGGTCGCCTGTGGTCGAACGCCGCCAAGGGCGGCGGCAAGCCGGTCGACGTGTTCGACGCCAAGGCCGACGCGATCGCCGTGCTTGAAGCCTGCGGTGTGCCGATGGGCAACGTCCAGTTCGAGCCGGGCGGTCCCGCCTGGTATCACCCTGGCCGCTCCGGCACGATCAAGCTTGGGCCGAAGATCGTGCTCGGCACCTTTGGCGAGTTCCACCCGAAGACGCTCGAAGCGCTCGATGTTTCCGGCGCTTTGTGCGGCTTCGAGATCTATGTCGACGCCATGCCGGAGCCGAAGAAGAAGGCGACCCGCACCAAGCCGGCGCTCGACCTTTCGCCGTTCCAGGCCGTCAAGCGCGACTTCGCTTTCGTCGTCGACAAGACGGTCGAGGCTGGCACCATCCTGCGTGCGGCTTCGGGTGCTGACCGCAAGTTGGTGACCGGCGTCAGCGTCTTCGACGTGTTTGAAGGTGCGTCGCTCGGCGAGGGCAAGAAGTCGATCGCCATCGAAGTGACCATCCAGCCGGTCGAGCGCACGTTGACCGACGAAGACTTCGAAGCGCTCACCGCCAAGATCGTCGCGAACGTGACGAAGACGACCGGTGGCGTGCTGCGCGCCTGATCTGCGCACAAAGACGTTTCATCCAAGAGGAGGGCCGCTGCACCGCAGTGGCCCTTTTTGTTGGACGTCATTCCATGCGCTGCATCAGTTCGATGCGGTTGCCGAAAGGGTCGTTGACGTAACACCGTCGGTATCCGGCAAGCGGCTCGTCCTCGACGATCGCGACACCGCCGGCTTCGAGCCGAAGGATCATCCGGTCGAGATCGTCGACCAGAAAAGCCGGGTGCGCCTTGTGGGCCGGCGCAAAGTCTCGGTCGATACCGAGATGCAGGCGGACGCCAGCCTGCTCGAACCAGCAACCGCCGCGGGCCGCGAGGTTGGCCGGCTTCATGACCTCAGTCAGGCCCAGGAGCACGCCATAGAAGCCGCGTGCCGCGTCTTCGCCGTCATTGGGCATGGCCAGTTGAACATGGTCGATGGCGAGCAGCCGGCCGGTCGGTGTAGCGCCTTTCGTGCCTTCCGTCATGCTTCGTGCAGGTGGTAGATCTTGTTGACGATCACCCAGCGGCCATCGATCTTGACCAGCGACAGATGGTCGGAAAAGCGCTCGCCGGCAAAACTGTCGATGACTTTCACGGTCGCGGCGTCGCCAGTGATGTCGATTTTCTGCACATCCATCTCCGGCTGGGTCCCGGGGGGCGAGGCGCCGGTCTCGACGATCGCCTTGATGAAGCCGTCACGCGTCATCCATTCGAGCGCGCCCTTGTAGTTACCGATGATTGCCGCATCCGGATGAAACGCCTTGCGCAGCGCCCCCTCATTGGCAAAGGCCATGCCGTCCACATAGAGGTGTACAACCGCGCTGATCGCCTGCTCGTCCGACATCCCCGCTCCTCCCCATCTGTTGCTTGATGATCAAAGGTAGTGCGCCCGGCGGGAATTTCGATGGGGTCTCTCCGCCCGCGGGGGGCGGAGAGAGTTTCGTTCAGCGATTGGTAAGGGCCAGCGAGGCGTCCGTGTAGCGCTTGCCTGCGACAAGCCCGGGCGACAACTGCTCTCCAAGGCGGACGCGCTCGTCGGCGCTGAGCACGACATCCGCTGCGGCCGCGTTCTGCTCCAGATGCTCGAGCTTGCGGGCGCCGGGGATCGGAACGATGAAATCGCCCTGGTTGATGACCCAGGCGAGCGCCAGTTGGGCTGCCGTCACGCCTTTTTCCGCTGCGAGCGCTGCGAGTGTTTCGACAAGACGCGCATTGGCATCGAAGTTCTCCGCCTGGAAGCGCGGCAAAGACCGGCGGAAATCGTCGTCGGCCAGATCCTCGGCCTTGCGGATCGCTCCGGTCAGCATGCCGCGCCCGAGCGGGCTGTAAGGCACGAAGCCGATGCCAAGCTCCCGGCAGGTGGCAAGCACGTCCTCTTCCGGGTCGCGGGACCAGAGAGAGTATTCGCTCTGGACGGCGGCGATCGGGTGAACCTTGTGGGCGCGGCGAATGGTGGCCGCACTTGCTTCCGAAAGCCCGATCGCTCGCACCTTGCCCTCGCGCACCAGCTCCGCCATGGCGCCGACGGTGTCTTCGATCGGCACGTCAGGATCGACGCGGTGCTGGTAGTAGAGGTCGATGACATCGGTGCCGAGCCGCTTCAACGAGGCTTCCGCGACCGCCTTTGCGTGTTCCGGCCGGCCGTCGACGCCCCGGATCGCCTGGGTTGAGGGAACACCCGGCTCGATGCGGAAACCGAATTTCGTGGCGATCGTCACCTTGTCGCGGACGGGCCCGAGCGCACTGCCGATGAGCTTTTCGTTTTCGAAGGGACCATAGACCTCGGCCGTATCAAAGAAGGTGACGCCGAGATCGACGGCACGATGGAGGGTGCGGATCGATTGCGCCTCGTCGCTGGCGCCATAGGCGAAGCTCATGCCCATGCAGCCGAGGCCGATGGTGGAGACGGTAAGGTCATTACCGAGTTTGCGGGTCTTCATGTCGTTTCCTTTCGGGGTGATACGCGGCCGAACACCTGGGGAGAGGCAAGACGGTTCGGGGCGTAGCGGTGGCCGAGGCGCATTCCGAATAGCTGCGGTGCGCACGCCGCGTCGGCGTCACACGTCCGGCTCCTCGCTCCGTCCGTGATGTCGCCGATGTTCAAAGAATAGAACTGCTGGGGGCGACCGAAAATCACTGTCAATTCTCACAGGCTGTTCTATCATTTCGATCAATGAACCGAACGCAACTCTCCCAACTTGCGGTGCTTGCCGCCGTTGCCGCCCACGGCAGTTTTCGCGGCGCCGCGCGCGAACTGGGCGTGGCTCCATCGGCCGTCAGTCACGCTGTCGGCGCCCTGGAGGCGAGCCTCGGTATTCGCCTCTTGGCACGCACGACGCGCAGCGTCGCGCCAACGGAGGAGGGAAGCCGCCTCCTGGAACGGCTGGCGCCGGCGCTCGACGAAATCGCCGATGCGCTGGAAGCCGCCGCGGACGCGCGTGAACGGCCGGCCGGGAACCTGCGCATAACCGCGCCGCGTTTTGCGGCCGATATCATCCTTGCACCCCGGCTGGGCGCGTTCCTCGACCTCTATCCCGAGATCGTGCTCGAAATCGCCAACGAGGATGGTTTCACCGACATCGTCGCACAGGGCTTTGACGCGGGCATCCGGCTCGGCGAAAGCCTGGAGGCAGACATGATTGCGGTGAAGGTCGGCCCGGAGCTCGAAAGCGCCGTGGTGGCGTCGCCTGACTACTTCGAACGTTTCGGTCGGCCGCAGCATCCGCGCGATCTTGCCCGACATCGCTGCATCCGAAGACGCTTCTCGAATGGTGCGCTCTATCGCTGGGAGTTCGAGAAGAATGGCGAGGAGCTGACGGTATCGGTCGAGGGGCCGCTGATCCTCGGGGAGGACAGGCCGATCATCAAGGCGGCGATCGGCGGCGCTGGTCTCGCCTATCTGTTCCTTTCCCGTGTCGAGACTTCCATTGCCGAAGGGCGGCTGGTGCGGGTGCTGGAGGACTGGTGCGCGCCCTATGCGGGTCCCTATCTCTATTATCCGAGCCGCCGGCAGATGCGGCCGGCTCTGCGCGCCTTCATCGATTTTTTCCGCCACGCCAGATAGCGCCGCTCTGGAATCGGGTGGCGCTTCAGTCCTTGGAACTGGAACGTCCGTGGTCACAGACTTGCAGCCTTTGTTTTGGGAGAAGAAAAATGAAAAAGCCCGGCTCGATGAAGGGTCTTGAGGATCTCGGGCGGGTGCGGCTGTCCAGAAACTTCTTCATGCGCGAGTTCCTGCATTCGGAGATCGCCGATTTTTACCGGATCCCGAACATTCCCGACGATCCGGATCTGGCGATCGAGGCGGGGCGGCGTCTGTGCGAAGAGCTGCTGGAGCCACTGGAAGCGACCTTCGGCCGCCTCGTCATCCGCTCCGGCTACCGCAACCGTGCCGTCAACGGCTTCGGCAACGCCAACGGTCTCAACTGTTCATCCAATGCGGCGTCGGCCGCCGACCACATCTGGGACATGCGCGATGCCGACGGCTGCATCGGCGCCACCGCCTGCATCGTCATCCCCTGGGCCTGGGATCGCCGCGGCGAGATCGGTGGCTGGCAGTCGATCGCCTGGTGGATCCACGACCATCTGCCTTACGCATCGCTCTGCTTCTTCCCGAAGCTCTGGGCCTTCAATATCCAGTGGCACGAGCGTCCCGTGCGCCGGATATCAAGCTTTATTCAGCCGCGTGGCCTCCTCACGAAGGCCGGCATGGCGAACCAGGGCGGCAGCCATGCCGAGGCCTACGCCGGATTTCCCGACTTGAGAAACGTGCCGAAATTGACCTTGTAGCGCACATGCTCGTCGGTGCCGGAGTAGCGGTCGTAGAGCCGCCGCGCCGTCTGATTGTCGGCCTCCGTGTACCAGTAGAGCCGATCCCAGTCCTTGTCCCGGCAGTGTGCGATCAAATCATCGATCATGGCGCGCGCCGCGCCCCGGCCACGTGCCGCCGGATCGACGTAGAGATCTTCGATGTAGCAGATCGGACGCCGAAAGAAGGTGGCGAGCTGTTCCTGGCAGATGGCAAAACCGACCGTCTCTCCATCGAGGATCGCCAACCGCGCAAAGAGCGGGGCTGACGGATCGATGAGCCGGCGCCAGGTGAGGTCGATGATGTCCTCGGCAAGGTCCGTGCCGGAAAAGGCGACATAACCGGCCCAGAGGCGGCGCCAGGCCGCCTCGTCGCCATCAGCCGCGGCGCGTATCGTCAATGCCATCGTGTTGGTCTGCCTCGGCCGTTCTTAGACATCGTTGAGTTGTCGGATGGCCTCGCCGGACAACTCAAGCTGTGCGGAACGAATGAGGCTCTGCAATTGCGCGAGGCTGGTGGCACTGGCGATCGGCGCCGTAATCCCCTTGCGTGTGCGCACCCAGGCAAGCGCGATCTCGGCTTGAGTTGCACCGGTCTCGGTCGCGATGTCGTCGAGCACGCCGAGGATGCGCATGCCACGCCCGTCGAGATACTTCTCGACGCCGCTGCCGCGTGCCGAGCCCTCGAGGTCCTTGTGCGTTCGGTATTTGCCCGAGAGGAAGCCGCGCGCCAACCCGAAATAGCTGATGACGCCGATCTCCTCGGAAATGCAGAGGTCGCGCAGAGGGCCTTCGAAACCGTCTCGGTCGTAGAGATTGTATTCCGGCTGCAGCACGGCATATCGCGGCAGGCCCAGGTTGGCCGACACGTCGAGCGCTTCGCGCAGTTGCAGCGAGTTGAGGTTGGAGGCGCCGATCGCGCGGATCTTGCCTTCGGACAGCAACTGGTCGTAGGCCGCAAGCGTCTCTTCGTAGGGCGTCTCCGGATCGGGCCAGTGGGAAAGATAGAGATCGATGTAATCAGTCTGCAGACGCTTCAAGGAATCCTCGACCGCCTGCAGGATCCAGCGTCGTGAAAGACCCTTGCGGTCAGGCCCGAGCTCGGAGCCGACCTTGGTGACGATGACGGCCTTGTCGCGCGACCGACCTGACTGTTTCAGCCATTTGCCGATGATCGTCTCGGACTCGCCGCCCTGGTTGCCCGGCGCCCAGGAGGAATAGACGTCGGCCGTGTCGACGGCGTTGAAACCGGCATCGAAGAAGGCATCGAGAAGGGTGAAAGACGTCTTTTCGTCGGCGGTCCAGCCGAAGACGTTGCCGCCGAAGACGAGGGGCGCGATGTTGAGGTTGGTGCGGCCAAGTCTCAGTTTTTCCATGGTTTCGCTCCATTGGACTGGATAGAGGCACTTAAGTCACGGGAGGGTGCGAAGGGAAAGATAGGGCAGAAAAGCTGACATTGTCACCCGCCTTTCGGCATTTTTCTGCTGGTCGCTCCCTCGCGCGCAACTGCAGCCTACCGCTTGCTAGGTACGTACCTCGGCGCTAGTCTCTGCCACCAAATCAGGGGAGCTTCATCATGCTACGTTTCGGAATTCTGTCGACGGCCAGGATCGGCCGCGACCTCGTCGTGCCGGCCATTCAGGACGCTGAAAACTGTGTCGTGTCGGCCGTTGCCAGCCGCGACTTCGAAAAGGCGCGGGCGATGGCCGATCGTTTTTCGGCGCCGCATGCCTTCGGGTCCTACGAGGAGATGCTGGCGTCCGACGTCATCGACGCGGTCTATATTCCGCTGCCGACGTCTCAGCACGTGGAGTGGTCGGTCAAGGCCGCGAATGCCGGAAAACACGTGCTGTGCGAAAAGCCGATCGCGCTGCGGGCTTCCGAAATCGACACGCTGCTCGCAGCCCGCGATCGCAACGGCGTGTTGATTGCCGAGGCCTTCATGGTCACCTACAGCCCGGTGTGGCGCAAGGTGCGTTCGCTCATCGCCGAAGGGGCGATCGGCCGGCTGCGCCACGTCCAGGGCGCCTTCACCTACTTCAACCGCGATCCCAACAATATGCGCAACATCCCGGCACTTGGCGGCGGCGGGCTGCCGGATATCGGCGTCTATCCGACGATCACCACCCGCTTTGTCACAGCCAAGGAGCCGGTACGGGTGCAGGCAAGCACCGATCGCGATCCGGAGTTTGGCACCGACATCTATTCGAGTGTCCGGGCAGACTTCGGCGATTTCGAGCTCAGCTTCTACATCTCCACCCAGCTCGCCGCCCGCCAGGTCATGGTGTTCCACGGCGACAAGGGCTTCATCGAGGTGAAGTCGCCCTTCAATGCCGACCGCTACGGTCGCGAAGAGGTGGAGCTGACAAACCAGAACCATGCCCAGTCGCAGCTCTTCCGTTTCCAGGATGCGCGCCAGTACAAGCTTCAGGCGGAAGCTTTCGCGCGCGCTGCCAAGGGCGAGGCAGAGGAAGTGGTGACGCTCGAAAACTCGCGCCTCAATCAGAAATTCATCGATGCCATCTATCGCGCCAGCGCCAAGGACGGCTGGGAGACGGTCTGACCGCATGGAAAAAAGGGCCCGGCGTCTCATCGCCGGGCCCTTTCCATGTCTTGCCCTGCGGCCGCCGTGTCAGGCAAGCGCTGCCCGTTCCTGCGCCAGGCCGCGCAGCTTGTAGAAGAGGAAGTCGGCAACCGTGATCAGGCCGATGACGATGAAGCAGATGCCGGCAGCCGAGAGCAACGGGTAAGCCGCGACAAGCAAGGCAAGGCTCGCCACCTGCCAGAGCACGTCACCGGTGATGCTGACACGCGCCGCGGCCGCCACCGGACCGCCGTTTCGGGCCGCCGAAAGGTGGAAGATGCCCCAGAAGAGCAGCCCCACCCCGAGCACCTTCAGCATCGCGGGTGTTGCCGCCGGGCTGAAGAGTGCTGCAAGCGGTGCCGCACCGAGGATCAGCACGGCGCCGACGGCAAGCGAATAGACGCCGTCGGCCAGGAAGGTCTTGTTGAGCAGGCTGCGGTTCGAGAAGGTCATGGTCGGCTCCATCCGTTTGTCGATGGCTGGAGATTGCCGGGTCGATGTCATTAAACCAATTACCTCTGAGGTAATGGATTTTACCCGCGGCGCGCGCCACTCTCCGGCAAACGGAGAATCACGGGCACATGCAATTTGGCGAACACTTGAAGGAATGGCGCGGGCATCGGCGCATGAGCCAGCTCGACCTTGCGATCGCCGCCGGCATTTCGGCGCGTCACCTGTCGTTTCTGGAAACCGGCCGCTCCAAGCCGTCGGAAGGCATGATCCTGAGGCTTGCCTCGGTGCTGGACATTCCGGCGCGCGACCAGGGCACGCTGTTTTCGGCAGCCGGCTATCGACCGCGCATGGCGACGCGCGCCGCCGCCGGACTGGAGGCCATGCCGCCGGCCGTCGCCAATGCCATCAGGCTCATCCTGGCACGCCATGACCCGTATCCCGGCCTGGTTCTCGACCACGAATACACGCTGCTCGTCGTCAATCCGGCGCTCGCAAACCTGGCGGTCGCCGCCGACGTGCCTTTCCAGCCGGGCGAAAACTTCCTCGACGCCTTTCTTGGCAACGAGAACGTTCGCGGACTGGTCCTCAACTGGGACGCGGCCGCTGCCGATCTCGTTCAGCGCGTGCGCACCGAGGCCTGGCTCCAAGGCCCGCGCAGCCGGCTCGGCAAGCGCCTGGAAAAGGCCGCGTCCAATCCCGCGGTCGCGCGCGCCATCGAAAATCACCCCGACACGGACCGTCTGCCGGTCCTGCCGATCGATCTCGACATCGGCGGCTTGCGCTTAAGCTTCATAACGACGCTTCAGACCTTCGGCTCGACACAGGACGCCCTTGTGGAGGGCGTGCTGATCGAATCCTTCTTCCCTGCGGACGAACAGACCAGGGCGTTTTTCGAGCGTAAGGGATAGGCCTGTCAGCGGTCACGCTGCAGGCCGATGGCGATCGCGCCGCAAAGGGCGAGCGCCACGCCCATGTTGTAGGCGCCGATGGCCGCAGCCGCCTGGATCCAGTCGCCGCCGATGCCAGCCAGCGCCACCAGCGCGGAGCCTGCGAGCATGCAGACGCGCGCCGATCGGAGGCCGCATATGGCAATGCCAAGTAGGAAGGAAGCGATGACGATCATGCGTTGATCCCTGCTATCCCTCAGGAGTTGATGATGATCATGCCGCTGATGATCAGCGCGGCCCCGACGGCGTAGCGCAGCGTCACCGCCTCGCCGAGGAAAACGGCGGCAAGCAGCGGCACCAGGCAGAACGTCAGCGCCATGAACGAATAGGCAATCGTCAGGGGCACCGACTTGATCGTGAAGATCCAGATGATCGTGCCGATGCCGTAGACGGCCAATGCGATGAGCAGGGTCGGGCTAAGCGCAAGCGCCAGAAGCCCTTTCGCGTTGGCAGCCCCGGTCTTGGCACTGGTCAGCTTGAAGAGGATCTGGCCGGCTGAAATCAGCACCGGCGTGAAAACCAGTCCAAACCAGACCGTGGGCGCGAGATTGAGATTGATCGCCATGCCTCACGCTTCTCTGTCTTCGCAATAGAAGATATCGCGGCCGATATCTACGCATTCGTGCCTGGCCGGAACGGGGTGGACCGCCCGCAGGAAGGAGTGGGTGTAGGGGAAGAAATTGAAGTGCGGATTGAAGGTGTAGCGGTACTCGCGCTCACGCGGCACGACGATGATCAGGCGCCGGCGGGTGATGCGGCGCAGCTCGGCAATCGCCTTGCGGTAGTCGAGGATGTGCTCGATGACGTGGGTGCAGACGACCGTGTCGAACGCACCGTCTTCGAACGGCAACTCCTCGATCATTGCCGCGACATATTCCACGCCCTCGATTTGCGCGGCATCGTCGATGGCGAAGTCGACGCCCGTGAGACGCTTGATTGCCGGGTTGGCTGCGCGGATACGCTTGAGCAGGACACCCGTGCCGCACCCGACATCGCAGACGCTGTCGCCGACAACACTGGTCGCGATCTTGCGTACGCAGGCTTCGGAGTTGTCCGTTCCCTCGTGAACCCGGGGGTGTTTCTTATAAAGGTCCTCGTACTCACCGGCCGACAGGAACGGCGCACGTGCGCGGAACTCTGACAGGTGTGCGATGTGCTTGCCCCAGGCGAGGCTGGCCATGCCGCGAAACAGGCGCGAATCCCTGAGGATCGGCGGGATGACGTCTTCAATGAGGAAGCGAATGCGGTTGGTCGTTTCCCGGTTCATGCGCGGCGTTCCCCGGCAACCCTTGTCATCGGCTGCGCTCCGGCCGTGCTGTCTCCGGTCTCGGCGACCTCCACAGGCGCGGCGCGCGCCGGCGTTGCTATGTAGTGCAGCCGAAGCTGTTCGGTGCGGGCGCGCGAGACCGAATCGAGAATGAGGCCGGCTGTGAACATCACCATGGTCACCAGAAGCAGCGCCAGCGAGAAGACCCAGGTCGGCATGCGGGGAACGAGCCCGGTCGCAAAATATTCAACCAGGACCGGCGTCATGAACGTCGCGCTGGCGGCGAGAAACGCGAGGCTGATGAGACCGAAGAAGGTGAAGGGCCGTGTTTCCTTCATCAGCAACACAAAGGTCCAGAGGATCTTTGCGCCATCCTTGAAGGTTGACAGCTTGGAGTGGGACCCCTCCGGGCGCCTGCCGTAATCGAGTTCGAGTTCGGCGACCGGCAGTTTCAGGCGTGAGGCATGGACCGACATTTCGGTCTCGATCTCAAAGCCGTTGGAGATCGCCGGGAAACTCTTGGCGAAACGTCGCGAAAACACGCGGTATCCGGAGAAGATGTCGTTGAAATCCGTGCCGAACATCGAGCGATAGAGGAGATTGAACATCCTGTTCCCAAGCGCGTGCCCCTGCCTGCCGGCATCGTCGTGAACGCCACGTCGCGTGCCGACAACCATGTCGGCGCGTTCGGTGATCAAGGTGCGCACGAGATCCTCGGCATCGGTCGGGCAATAGGTGCTGTCGCCGTCGGCCATGATGTAGATGTCGGCGTCGATATCGGCGAGCATCCGGCGCACCACGTGCCCCTTGCCCTGCCTGCGTTCGCGCACGACGGTCGCGCCGGCGAGCATTGCCTTCAGCGCCGTGCCGTCCGTCGAGTTGTTGTCGTAGACATAGATGTGCGCGCCCGGCAGCGCCATCTGGAAGCCTTGAACGACCTGCCCGATGGTGGATGCCTCGTTGTAGCAGGGCAAGAGAACGGCGATGTTGAAGCGGTCAAACATCCAGATGGCTCGGTTGCTGTTGGATTGCGCCATCATAGACATCAGGGTGTTAACAAGACCCCAAAGGGCACCGCGTCGGGTGGCCGGCAGGATTGCCTCGCAGCGCTTCCATGAGCTTAGCTTGAAGGTCTCACCATCTACCGGTTTTACGCTTTCTTGATTGCGCACTGGTAGGTTCGAGCCCGAGAAATAGGACGGGAACCATGTCGAGCGGAACGACGGAACTTTCGGAAATCGCGGTGATGGACAGGCAGCGACCGTTCTGGTCGAGCCTGCGTTGGATGGTGCTTGCCTATGGCGCCCCCATGGTCCTCTTCCTCATCGTCCAGTTTCTGCGCGCGCCCGACTATGTCGGTCGCGACAATGACGATGTCATGCGGCTGGTCCAGGTTCGCGACCTTTTGGCCGGCCAGAGCTGGTTCGATCTGACGCAGATCCGCCTGGGCCTCGATGGCGGCACCCTGATGCACTGGTCGCGCCTGATCGACCTGCCGATCGCCGGGCTCATGGTCCTCTTCAGGCCCTTCGTCGGCGCAGTTGAGGCCGAAACGCTGGCGCTGGCGATCTGGCCGATCTTCCTTGCCGTTCCGTTGCTTGCGGCAATGGGCCTCGCCGGTCGCCGTGCCGGCGGCGTGGGTGCCATGCATTTCTCTCTCGGCCTGACGGTCGCCTTCGTCATCACCTCAAACCGGTTTCTTGCGGGGGCGATCGACCATCACAATGTGCAGCTGGTGCTGGCCGCAACCATGTCGGCGATGCTGGTTGACCGGCAGCTGCGCGCCTCAAGCTATGCCTTGGCCGGGGTGGCTGCTGGCCTGGCAATTGCGGTCGGCGCCGAAACGACGCCGTTGGTGGCCGTGGTCTGCGCGATTGTCGCTTGCCAATGGGCCGCGGTCGGCCAGCCCGCCTCGCGTGCAACAATCGCCTTCGGCCTTTCGCTTGCGGCCAGCCTTTCGGCCATCTTCTTCGCAACGGTGCCGCCGCGTCTCTACCTTGCTGCAAGCTGCGACAATCTCTCGATCGCCTTTTATTCGCTGGCGCTCTCTGGTGGCACCCTGCTGGCACTCGCTGCCGCCACGGCAAGCCGTCGCGCACTGGTCGTGCGGCTTATCGCCCTTGGTGCTTGCGGCCTTGGTGTCGTCCTGGTCGCGCTGGCGGTGGCGCCGCAATGCCTTGGCAATCCGCTGGCCGGGCTCGATCCCTTGCTTGTGGAGCTGTGGCTCGACAATGTCATCGAAGCCCGTTCGTTCGCCGCGATTGCCGCGCAGGAGCCGGCGAACTTGGGCGCCTACTACTTCACCGGTGCCTTTGCCTCGGCCATCTGCATCTGGCGCGTCTGGCGCCGCGACCAGGCTGGCCTCAACATCGTCCTCTTCGCACTCGTGTTTTCGAGCCTGGCGATTGCCCTTGTCCAGGTTCGCGGAATGGCTTTCTCCAACCTCTTGGCCATCGTTCCCATCTCGTTGCTGCTCTCTGACCTTCGTGTCCGGTCCAGCGGTGGGACGGCTGGCGTGCGCGCATCCCTTCTCTATGTTGCCGTGCTCGTCATTTCCCTTCCAGCGGCCTGGGCTGTTGCCGGAACGCTTGTCGGCAAAGGGCTCGATCAGTTGGTGAAAGCAGAGCCGGCCCCCTCGAACGGCGAGGCATGCCTGTCGAGTTCCGCGCTTGCCGATCTGGAGCGCCTGCCGCCGTCGCTCATCGTCGGCCCGTCGGACATCGGCGCCACAGTCCTTCGCCGCACCGAGCACCGCGTTCTGAGCGCGCCCTATCACCGTAACGCGGCCGGCATGCTGGAAGAGTTGAAAATCGGCCTGGCGCAGCCGGAGACCGCTGCGGCGATGCTGCGTGCGCTCGGAAACCCGATCCTCGCCTTCTGCGCTGCCGACGTTCAGACGCGAATGGTCGCCATGCGCGCGCCTGAGGGCCTCTTTGCTCAGCTTGCTGCCGGGCGCTTGCCGGCCTTCCTGTCGCCTCTGCCGGTTTCGGCCGGTGCCCCTCTTCAGCTCTATGCGCTGAAGCCCTGAGGTCCGGTCGGCGGCCCTGCATGCCGCTCGCCCGAGAATGCGCCAGCAGCGCTCGCCCTTTGGCGCGTGGAAAGCGCATTCGATGTGCTGGCCTTCGCCACCGGGTGCGGTAAAAGAGGCGATGGCTTCTTTCTTCGATAGCGATTCTCCGAGCAACCTCACCGAGTATTCGGTCAGCGAGCTTTCGGGCTCGATCAAGCGAACGGTCGAGCAGGCTTTCGACCAGGTGCGCGTGCGCGGCGAGATCTCCGGCTATCGTGGCCCGCATTCCTCCGGCCACGCTTATTTCGCGCTCAAGGACGATAAGGCGCGCATCGATGCCGTGATCTGGAAGGGGACCTTCTCGCGTCTGCGCTTCCGGCCTGAAGAAGGCATGGAGGTGATTGCGACCGGCAAGGTCACGACCTTCCCCGGTTCGTCGAAATACCAGATCGTCATCGAGACGATGGAGCCGGCCGGCGCCGGCGCGCTGATGGCGCTGCTCGAAGAGCGCAAGCGCAAACTGGGCGCGGAAGGCCTGTTTGATGCCGGCCGCAAGCGGCCGCTGCCTTACATGCCCAAGGTGATCGGCGTCGTGACCTCGCCGACCGGTGCGGTTATCCGCGATATCCTGCACCGCATCGCCGACCGTTTCCCGGTTCACGTCGTCGTCTGGCCGGTGCGGGTGCAGGGTGACGGTTCGGGCGACGAGGTGGCGGCGGCAATCCGTGGCTTCAACGCCCTCGAACCCGGCGGCCCGATCGCCCGACCGGACGTGCTGATTGTCGCCCGTGGCGGCGGCAGCCTTGAGGATCTCTGGGGCTTCAACGACGAAGTCGTGGTCCGCGCCGCGGCCGCCTCCGACATCCCGCTGATTTCGGCGGTCGGGCACGAGACCGACTGGACGCTGATCGACTACGCCGCCGACCAGCGGGCGCCGACGCCAACCGGAGCTGCGGAAATGGCCGTGCCGGTGAAGGCCGATCTCGAAGCTGGCGTGTCCGGCCTCTCGGCACGCCTCAAGGCGGCGGTCGGGCGGCAAATGGACAATCGCCGCCAATCGGTACGCGCACTGGCGCGGGCGCTGCCGTCGCTCGATCAACTGCTGGCGCTGCCTCGCCGGCGCTTCGACGAGGCGGCACTCGGTCTCGGTCGTGGACTGCAGATGAACACCACCAACAAGCGCCGTCAGTTCGAGCGCGTCTCGGCTGGCCTGCGGGCCGATCTTCTGAAAGGCAAGTTTTCAGAGCGCCGCCAACGCATCGTCGACGCCATGAACAAGGCGGAGCGGATCGTCGAGCGCCAGGTGCATCGCGGCGAGGCGCGGGTGTCGGCTGCCGATGCCGCGCTGCGCGCGCTGCCGTCGCGCCTCATCGGACAGATCCACCGCGCGTCGGATCGTGTCGCCGGGCTCGGCGGCAGGTCGGACGCGGCCATCCGCACCGACGTTCGCCGCCTGCGCAGCGTCATCGTCGCCCAGGATCGTATCCTGCAGTCGCTTTCCTACCGCAACGTGCTGCAGCGCGGCTTTGCCCTGGTGCGCGATGCCGAGGGTGGCCCGGTGCGCGAGGCGTCCGCCGTTGTGCCGGGCATGGCGCTGAGCCTGGAGTTCGCCGATGGCCGCGTTTCGGCCGTCGCGGGCGAAGGCGAGGGCGAGCCTATCGCGCCGACATCGCCACCGCGCAAGAAACCGGTGAAGTCGTCGGAGCCGGTGGCCGGCGACCCGCCGAAACAGGGCAGTCTGTTCTAGGGCCTGCCAAGGCGCCATGCCGCGACGCACAGGCCAGGCCACTGCCAAGGTGAAGACCGTCAATCGACCGATCGTCAGGGAAAACCATGCGCATCCTACTCGTGCTTGCCCACCCGCTCGAAGACAGCTTTGCCGCAAGCGTCGCGCGGGAGGCGCAGTCGACTCTGGAAGCGAGCGGCCACTCCGTCGATCTGCTCGATCTCTACCGCGAAGATTTCGATCCGCGCCTGAGCGTGGCGGAACGCAGCAGCTACTTTTCCGACAACTACAATGACGCTTCAACGGCTGGACTGATCGCCCGACTGCAGGCGGCAGACGGATTGGTTCTGGTCTTTCCGCAATGGTGGTTCAATTTTCCGGCGATCCTCAAGGGCTTCTTCGATCGTGTCTTTGCGCCGGGCGTCGCCTTCGACAACGATCCGGCCGGCGGCCGCATCATCCCGCGCCTTCACAACATCAAGCTCTTCTGGGCGCTGACGACGACGGGTTCACCCTGGTGGGTGGTACACCTCTACATGGGCAACCCGGTAAAGCGGCTTTTGAAGCGCGGTATCGCCGCCTTCTGCGCCAAGGGTCTCAATTTCCGCATGCTGAGCCTGCATGACATGGACCGGGCGACCGACGCCAAGCGCAAGGCGCACTTGGAGCGTGTCCGCCGGCTTGCCTCCAGTCTGTGAACGCGGCTATTCGAACGTCGCGAGATATTTGCGCAGCAGTGCGTTGAGCACCACGCGTTCCTCGGGCGAAAGCTCGGAAACGACGCGATGCTGGTTGGCCACATGCGCGGTCGCGGCCTCGTCGACGCGACGCAAACCCTCCTCCGTGAGCGCGATGATCACGCTGCGGCGGTCCTCGGGATTGGCGATCCGTTCGACGAGTCCCGCCTTTTCCAGCTGGTCGATGCGGTTGGTCATGGTGCCGGAGCTGACCATGGTCGTATCCAGCAGTTCATTGGGCGATAACCGGTAGGGCGGACCGGAACGGCGCAGCGTAGCGAGCACGTCGAAGCTCGACGCATTCAACCCGCGTTCGGAAAACGACTTCTCGATTTCCCGGGAAATATGTGTCGAAACCCGTGAAAGGCGACCGAGCAGGCCCATGGCGGAAACGTCGAGGTCCGGCCGCTCCCGGTTCCATTGGGCCAAAATCCTGTCGACGCGATCCATCTAAACCTCCATCATTTTTCTCAGTATAGAGTATCTTGACGTAGAGATAAACTCTGGTAGGCTCGATTTATCTTGATGTAGAGATTCTTGAGATAAAGATATGAGCGCGAACCGCACCACCGATCTTACCCTGACCGCACTTGCACCGGCCATCTGGGGCAGTACCTACCTCGTCACGACAGAGTTTCTACCGGCCGGATATCCGCTGACGGTCGCGATGTTGCGCGCCCTGCCGGCGGGGCTGCTGCTTTTGCTGATTGTCAGGCGGCTTCCGCAAGGCATCTGGTGGCCGCGCACCTTCATCCTCGGTACGCTCAATTTCTCCTTCTTCTGGGCCATGCTGTTCGTTTCGGCTTACCGGTTGCCGGGCGGCGTCGCCGCCACGGTCGGCGCCGTCCAACCGTTGATTGTCATCCTTTTGTCGCGGGTCTTCCTGGGGTCCCCGATCCGCACGCTCAGCATCGTCGCCGGCCTTGCCGGCATCGTCGGCGTCGGCCTCCTGGTACTGACGCCGGGCGCCACGCTCGATCCGCTCGGCGTTCTCGCGGGTCTCGCCGGCGCCGTATCCATGGCCTTCGGAACGGTGCTGAGCCGCCATTGGGCGCCGCCGGTGCCGCCGCTCACCTTCACCGCCTGGCAGCTGGCGGCGGGCGGCCTGATGCTCGTGCCGGTCGCTCTGTTCGTTGAGCCTTCGCTGCCGCCGCTGACCGCGGCAAACGTGCTGGGTCTTGCCTATCTCGGCCTGATCGGCGCGGCCTTCACCTATCTTCTCTGGTTCCGCGGTCTGTCGCGGCTCGAGCCGTCCGCCGTCTCGCCGCTCGGTTTCCTGAGCCCGGTCGTGGCCATCCTGCTCGGCTGGGGTGTGCTTGGCGAGCAGCTGACACCGGTGCAAGCACTCGGCATCCTCGTCGTCTTTGCCAGCGTCTGGCTCAGCCAGCGCGCGCAAGTGGCGCCCAAGGCAAGTCCCGCTCGCGCTTAAGGCGGGACTTGCAACCGCAGGGCGGGCGCTTCACATTTGCCGGCAACGGCAACTCTGGAAGCGCTGCCCCACATGACCGAGCACCTGACGCCGGCGCACTACTCCGATCTCCTCCGCTTTGCCCGGCGCCAAACCCGTCGCGTCGCCGAAGCGGAGGATTTGCTGCATGAAGCGCTGATTGTCGCGCTGAAGGCGCAGCGGTTCCCGACAGGTGACGATCGCGCCTGGTTCTGCGGCGTCATCCGCAGGCTGGCCGCGATGCAGGCGCGCACCGCCGCGCGGCGTCAGCGCCGCGAGCAGCAGGCGAGCCTTCCGGAGGCGGAAAGTCCGGCGGGTTCGAACGATCCGCTCGTCTTTGCCGCCACCCTGGCGCCCGCGCTCAGGATCGTATTGCTGCTTGCCGTCGCCGGCCACAACAGGCCGGAGATCCGCCACCTCCTCAGAATTTCCGACGAGGCATTACGCCAGCGCATTCTGCACCTGCGCCGCGCCTGGCGCGACGCCGGCAACGGCGAGAGCAGCCTGGAACTCGTCGGACTGCGCTTTCCTCTGGAAAGCGGTCGGATCCGCCAGGCCCTTTTGCCGGTGACGCGCGGTGGCCAAGCGGCATTTGCCAGTCACGATCCGGATGGTCATCTGTTCGCGGTCAGTTTTTCTTCTCACCCGTCTCACAAAACAGCGACCGGCGGCAACAAGCCGGCGTAACCAACACTTAGGGAGCAAGCAATGCTGTCGAAACCGCGTATCGGAGCCGTCTGCTATTACATATCGGACCTCGGCCGGACGGAGGCCTTTTATCGTGACGTGCTTGGCTTGAAGGTCGAGCGCATGGAGGACGATGAGGCCGGCGCCTGGCTGATGGCCAAGATCGAAGACGAGGTTGAGCTGGTGTTCTTCGTCGTGGAAAGCAGGCCCGGCAATTCACCCATCATCGTGTTCGATCTCGCCGAGGGCGGCATCGACGATGTTGTCGCCGGTCTCGCTGAAAAGGGCACCACCATCGTCACGCCGGTGAGCCATGCTCCGGGCGGCTGGTCGGCGGAATTCGCCGATCCGGACGGGCACGTTCTGTCGCTCTACCAGTCGGCCCAGGTTCCGCGGCTGAAGCGCGCTGCTCACGGCTGACGGATACCAAAAAACGGCCGCCGCATCTGCTGCGGCGGCCGAAAGTTCTCCCAAGGGCACTGCTCCTGACGAGCGCGCCTTCAGGCCCACTCGCCCTTGCGCATCACCGGCACGCGGCTGCCGTCGGCGCGCACGCCGTCGATGTCCACCTCGCCCGAACCGATCATCCAGTCGATATGGATCAGGCTCGAATTGCCGCCCTGCGCGCGGATCTGTTCCGGCGTCAGCTTGGTGTCGTCGATGAAGCAGCCGGAATAGCACTGGCCGAGCGCGATGTGGCAGGAGGCGTTTTCGTCAAACAGCGTGTTGTAGAACAGCACGCCGCTGGCCGAGATCGGCGAGGAATGCGGTACCAGCGCCACTTCACCGAGCCGGCGTGCACCTTCGTCGGTGTCGAGCACCTTGTTCAGCACCTCTTCGCCGCGCGACGCCTTCGCCTCGACGATCCGGCCACCTTCGAAGCGTACCTGGATGTTGTCGATCAGCGTGCCCTGGTGCGACAGCGGCTTGGTCGAGGACACATGCCCCTCGACGCGCAGCGCATGCGGCGTCGTGAACACTTCCTCGGTTGGGATGTTGGGGTTGCAGGTTACGCCGTTCTTTGCTTCCGACGCGCCACCGCACCACAGGTGACCATCGGCGAGGCCCACGGTCAGGTCGGTGCCCGGACCCGTGAAGTGCAGGGCGGAAAAACGCTCTCCGTTCAGCCAGGCCGAGCACCGGGCGAGATTGGCATTGTGCTCCTTCCAGGCGGCGACCGGGTCGGCGACATCGACGCGCGAGGCGGCGAAGATGGCGTTGGCGAGCTTCTCGACGGCGACCTCTTCGGGATCGTTCGGGAAGACCAGCTTTGCCCAGGACGGGTTCGGGTAGGAGACGATGTTCCAGTTGATGTCGAAATTGGAGATCTTCTCGAGCGCCGGCTTGTAGGCGATCGAGTTCGCCTTGTTGGCGCGCGCGACCTTTGCCGGATCCTGCGCCGACAGCATCATCGGGTTGTCTCCGGAGATCGCAAGGCGCGCCGCACCCCCGGCAAAGGCTTCGGCCATGCCCTTGAACAGCCAGTCACTCGCCCGGTCGAAGCTCTCGTCCGGCGCGTAGGCGTAGCGTGCGAGCGTCGTGTCTTCGTCGGAATAGAGCGTCGTCACCAGACCGGCACCCGCCTTGTAGGCGTGTTTGGTGAGGAGCCGCACCAGCGGCATCGCTGCGACCGGCGCGGTCATGACCAGGTCCTGGCCGCGCTGAAGCTGCAGGCCGACCTGGATTGCGACTTCCGCAAGCTTTTCGAGTTTCACCGGATCGATGGGGGTGGGTGTGTTGGCAGGATAGGTCATGATCTCACTGTGCTTTTGAACTCGGACGCTGAAGACTTAGTGCGCTTTGCGGCGAAAATGAAGGCCGAGCACCAGCAACGTTTGCAATCAGCGCGCGTCGAGCGCGGCGCGCACTCGCTCGACATTGCTCCGGTGCACCGCTTCATAGGGCTCGAAATAGACGATTGCTCCGGAGGCGATCTCTGCACCCGCGAAATCCTTAAGCGTGCCGACTGGAGCGCCGTTCGACAGGGCGTCGACCAACCTCTCGATATAGGTGCGATTGGCGTCGATCAATTCAGGCCCATAGCCGCCTTTTGCGATGCGCTCGCGCTTGCCGTGGCTGGGCAGGATTTTGGCGATCGGCCATTGCCGCAGACGCTTGAGCTCGGCGATATGCGTCGCTGTCTGGTCGGCTTCGCTGATATAGGTCGCGGTGTCCTCGAGCGTGTCACCGGCAAGTAGCAATCGATCGTCAGGCAGCCACAAAACATTGCCGTCGGCGCTGTGGATGGCGAAGTGGCGCAGCTCCACCCGCCGCGTGCCGATGGCAAGCGCAAGGCTGCTTTCGAACAGTCGATTGGGCATGACGAGGGGATGGATCGGTGGCGTCGCCGCCTCGATCTTCTCGCGGTTTTCGTGAAGCTTTTCCGCCGTCAGCTTGAGCGCGATGATCTCGCAATCGGCAAAGACGGCATTTCCGGCCACATGGTCCTTGTGCCAGTGGCTGAGCACGACGCGGATCGAGGTGACGCCAAGGCTCTCCAGGTGCGCGCGGATCGCCCGCGCATGGTCGAGCGAGATATGGGTGTCGTAGACCAGCGCCTCCCGCCCGTCGACGATGGCATAGGAGGCGACGCCGAGTTCGTAGGCGCCGTCATCAAGCCAGTTTGGCGCCTGCGAATGAAGCCGTACCCCGGCGACGCGCCCGTCGTAATAGGCGTAGACACCGGGGTGGGGTTCCAGGATCGTCAGGGTCGCGGTCATGTCCGTCACGTCGTGCTCCTCCAGCAGGGCTCGGACACTCTCTTAGGCCAGTATCGAGCAAAACTGAAGGACGGCGCTACCAGCCTAATTCTGGCCTGCGCGCAGCAGATAGGCGTCGTGCTCTTCAAGGAAGACCATCAGTCTATCGCCATAGTCGGCCGACACTGCCGCTTTGACGCTCGGTCGTTCGGCGAGCGCTTTGCGCCAGGCGCGGACGCGATCAAGCCCGTCGAAAATCTGATGATCGGCGAGCGTGTCGAACAGGTCGAAATAGCGGAAGATCGGCGCGAACACCGCATCGACCAGGGAGAAGGCGCTGCCGGAGAAATAGGGTCCAGCACCGAGTGCAGCCTCGACGGTCGCGAACTTGGCGGCGATCGCCTTGCGCTTTTCTTCGTAAGTGTTCCTGTCCTTGGCGGTCTCGAAACCCCAGAGATCGGAAAGGATCGACGAGCCAAATTCCATCCAGCCGCGATGGCGCGCGCGTTCCAGCGCATTCTGCGGATGCAGCTTGGGTCCACCCTCGGCTTCTTCGACATATTCGGCGATGACCGAACTCTCGAACAGCACGGCTTCACCGGCCTCCTGCGGGATCTGCAGCAGCGGCACCTTGCCGAGCGGAGAAATCTTCAGGAACCAATCTGGCTTGGCCTTCAGGTCGATATTGGTTCGCTCGAAACGCACGCCCTTTTCGTCGAGCGCGATCGAGGCGCGCTGCACATAGGGGCAGAGATGGTGGCTGACGAGGGTAAGGGTGGCGGTCATCGATGGTCTCCTTAGTTCATGTAGATGCAATTGCATATATGTGGGCTTGCTTCGGCTTTCAAGGTGGATGTAATTGCATCTATGAGCGAACGAGAAAAAGACGGCGGGGAACTGCCCGGACCGGAAACGACCGCAGCCTGGATCGGGCTGATGCGGGCGCGCGAGCGGGTACTTGCTCGCATCGAGGCCGACTTCAAGGCCGCCACCCTGCCACCGCTTGGCTGGTACGATGTGTTGTGGGAACTGGTGCAGGCAGAGGAGGGGCGTCTGCGTCCCTTCGAGATCGAAGCCCGCACACTGCTTGCGCAATACAGCCTGTCACGGCTGATCGACCGTCTGGCCAAGGAAGGGCTGGTTCGCCGCGAAGCCTTCGATGCGGACGGGCGCGGACAATGGGTGGTGGTCACCGAGGCTGGGCGGGCGATGCGCGAGCGCATGTGGCGAACCTATGGTCCGTCGATCGAAACGCATATCGGTGCACGCTTGACCGAGGCTGAGGCAAGGCAGCTCGCGGCGTTGCTGGCGAAGCTGAGGTAGGTCGCATCGAAAGGCCGGCGTCTGCGCGTGGCGATCGCCCCAAAAAGGGCGGCGACCTCTCAGCTGTCGAGCCCGAATGACTTTTCCAGCGCTTCCCAGGTTTCGTCCATGGCGAAGGTGCCCGAGAGATAGGGGAGCGCAATATGACCGTAGAGCGGCGAAAGCTGCCACTCGGCCGTCTCCTCGTCGACGCCGGCGATCTGCTGCAGGTAGATCGTCGAGACGAGGCCGGTTCGGTCGGCGCCGGCCCGGCAGTGGATCAAGAGTGGCTTCGGCGCATCCCTGAGGATCGCCATCAGCGCGTCGGTTTCCTTGCGGTCGATTTCGGCTGAGGCCGACATGGGGAAGTTGATGAGCCGGATACCGTTGCGGTCAGCGGCAGCGACCTCGTCGCGATACCAGCGCTCGTCGGTCTTTTCGCCACGCAGATTGAGAATGGTGCGAATGCCGTAGGTTTTCGAGTAGGCGGCGATCTCGTCCGGTGTCGGCTGCGCCGAGCGATAGACCTCGCCGGCGACCAGGGTGTGGAAGTTGCCGGTCCATTGCAGGCCGACGAGATAGAGGGTCAAGCCGGCAGCAAGCGCAGTCGTGGCGACGGCGACGCGTTTAAACAGACGCTTCGCACGCAAAAGATTTGCAGATGCCATGAAACAACCCCGCGGCCAGCCCGCTCTCTAACTTAGTCTGCAGGAGGCATATAAGTCATCCGTGATATTTTGATGGCAAGGGTCAGGCGATGAGCGGCGCCACGACTGCCTTCAACGCCGCCTGCGCGTCACGCGGTTGAAGCCGCACCTGCAGCCCCCGCTGGCCGCCATTGATATAGACCTGCTGTTCGGCAAGGGCAGCTTCCTCGATGGCCGTCGGCACCAGCTTCTTTTGCCCGAACGGGCTGATGCCGCCGACATGGTAACCGGTCAGCCGTTCGGCATCGGCCGGCTTCATCATCGCCGCCGACTTGCCGCCGAAGGCGCTCGCGAGCTTCTTCATGCTGACCTCCCGGTCGGAGGGCACGACGCAGCAGACCGGCTTGCCGTCGACCTCGGCCATCAGCGTCTTCAGCACCCGGCTCGGATCCTCGCCAAGCGCTTCGGCCGCCTGCAGGCCGACGCGCTCGGCATTGGGGTCGTAGTCGTAGGTGTGGACGCTGAAGGCGACGCCGGCCTTGGTGAGCGCCTGCGTGGCGCGCGTGGTCTTTGACATCGATCTTGCTCCCAGGTTCAGGCGCGCGAAACTACGCAGCGGCGAGCAGGGCCTCGTAGAGATCCGGCTTGAACCCGATCAGCAGATTGCCATCGGCTTCGAGCACGGGGCGCTTGATCATCGAGGGCTGCGAGAGCATTAGAGCGATCGCCTTTTCCTGGTCGAGATCCTGCCTGTCGGCGTCGTCGAGCTTGCGGAAGGTCGTGCCTGAGCGGTTGAGCACCGTTTCCCAACCGGCCTCGTTGCACCAGCGCTCGAGATGCGCGCGGTCGATGCCTTCGGCCTTGTAGTCGTGAAAGCGATAGGCGATGCCCCGGCCATCAAGCCAGGTGCGTGCCTTCTTCATCGTGTCGCAGTTCTTGATGCCGAAAATCGTGACCGTCATGCGATGCCCCTGGGACTGCTCTCGGCAATTCAAGGGATGGGTAAGACCGCCTGGAATCGCGCAATTTCATTCGATTGGCAGGAGTGATAGCGCTCTCGCACGTCCGAGGGAAGTGGCGGCCTCAGGTCACGCCGGCGTAGCGGCCGGGCTTGTGGTTGATCGCCAGCGTCATGTTGACGACGGCCGCGCCGATGACCGACAGCGCGAGATTGGCGGGCGGCAGCACGAAGAAGGCGACGGCAAGAATGGCAAGGTCGACGCCGAGCTGGAAGTAGCCGGCGCGAATGCCGAACTTCTCCTGAAGATAGATCGCCAGGATGTTGATGCCGCCGAGACCGGTGCGATGGCGAAAGAGGATCAGCAGTCCCGTGCCCATCAGTCCGCCGCCGACGATGGCCGCATAGATCGGGTCAAGACGGGTAAACTCCACCCAACCGGCCGTCAGCCGCGAAAACAGCGCGACGAGACTGACGGCAAGGAAGGTGCGCAGCGCAAACATCCAGCCGAGCCGTTTCACCGCCAGGACGTAGAAGGGCAGGTTGACGAGGGAAAAGACCAGCCAGAACTCGGCGCCGGTCGCATATTGCAGGAGCAACGCAAGACCCGACGTGCTGCCCGTCAGGAGCATCGCCTTGCTGTAGATGATGACGCCGAGCGACATGATCAGCGTGCCCGTCAGGATCGCCAGCGCATCCTCGTAGAGGCGATGGCGCTCGGTCGGACTTTCGGACACGTTCATGCTTCGCTCGGCCATCTTGTCCTCAGAGGTTTTTGAACTTGGCGATGACGCCGTCGACTTCCGCCGTCTTCAGGCCGGCGATGTTGATGCGGCCGGAGCCGGGCATGTAGATGCCGTGCTCGTTCCTCAGCCGCATGACGTCGGCCTCGGCGAGAGGCAGCAGCGAGAACATGCCCTCCTGGCCGGCCACGGCGCCAAGCGCCTGCCAGCGGTCGCGCAGGCCTTCTGAAAGCGCGTGGCGGATGTTGCTGATACGCAGCCGCATGGTTTCGAGTTCCTGCTTCCAGTCACGCGTCAGCTCGGCGTCGGAAAGGATCGTGCGCACGATGGCCGCGCCATGATCCGGCGGCATCGAGTAGCTGGTGCGGGCAAGCCCCGCGAGGTTGGAGCGGACCGTGTCGGCCGAGGACGACGAAGTCGTCACCGCGAAGATGGCGCCGGCGCGTTCGCGGTAGAGGCCGAAAGATTTCGAGCAGGAAACCGCAATCAGCGTTTCCGGTACGACGCTGATCAGATGGCGAAGCCCGGCGACGTCCTCATCGAGGCCGCGACCAAAACCCTGATAGGCGAGGTCGACGAGCGGCAACAGGCCGCGTGCGGCCGCGACCGCCGCGATCTCCATCCACTGCGCCTCGGTGATCACCCCGCCGGTCGGGTTGTGGCAGCTGGCATGCAAGAGAACAGCGTCACCGGGCGCAGCGCCCTGTAGCGCGGTCATCATGGTGTCGAAGAGCACCGTCTGCGACGGTACGTCGAAGAACGGATAGCCCGGTGTTTCCAGACCTGCCGCCTTAAAGATGCTTGCATGGTTCGGCCAGCTCGGCAGCCCGATCCAGACGCGCTTGCCGCCCATCTGGCGGATGAGGTCTGCGGCGAGCCGGAGCGCGCCGGAGCCACCGGGCGTCTGCACCCCGGCGACATGACCGCGATTGACCGTGTCGCCGCCGACCAGCGTCCAGAGGTGATCAACGAAGACGAGATCGCCTTCGGGGCCGACATAGGCCTTGCTGTCCTGGGTTTCGAGCAGACGCGTCTCCGCTGCCTTGACGGCGCGGAAGATCGGCGTCGCGCCGGTTTCGTCGCGATAGACGCCGACGCCGAGATCGACCTTTCCGGGGCGCTCGTCCTTGCGGTAGAGCCCGATCAGGGCCAGCAACGGATCATCGGGTTGGCGGGTCAGAGCGTCGAACATGCCGGAATATCCCCCTCGAGTGGCAGCGATGCGATAGCGGTGAGGCGGCCGTTTCTCCGGTCGCCCAGCGGCTTTCTTATTATGTCAGGACCTGCGCAAAATCGACGTCATTTTTGCCACCGCGACAATGTTGGCAGTGGGCCATTTGCGCAAAATCCTGCATATCATTTGCTGAATTGCGCATCTGGAGTTTGGACATGGTCGAGAAAGTTGTGGTGGAGCTGGATCAGGTCGACCGGCGGATCATTCGGCTTCTGGTCGAGGATGCATCGCTCAGCAACAACGAGCTTGCCGCCAGGGTTGGCCTTTCACCGGCGCCGCTGTCGCGCCGTCTCGCCAGACTCTATGCGACGGGCGTCATCCGCCAGACGGTGGTGGTCGATCCGAAGGCAGCCGGTGTCGGCTTCCAGGCGTTTGTCGAGGTGACGCTGGAGCGGACGGCGAGCAAGGTCGGCCAGCGCTTCATCGAGCTCGTCTCGCGCATGCCGGAGGTGGTGGAGTGTCACACGGTCGCCGGCGATTTCGACTTTCTGCTGAAGATCGCGGTGCGGGACGTGGCGGATTACAAGCGCCTGCTCTGGAGCGAATTCGAGCAGGTCGCCGAAATCAAGACGCTGCGCTCGACCATTCTGCTCGACAGCCCGAAAATGACGGCCGCCACGGTGGCGTGACGGCCGACGTGAAGCCTACGCTTCGAGTGAGCCCGGCTTGCGCGTGGCGCTCGACGGCGTTGCGCAGGCGATCTTCATCAGGTCCGAGCGGCGTCGCGCAAGCCGGGTCGAGACGCGCGTGACGATAAGCCCGTCCTGCGGCGCCCGCACTTCGATCGTGCCATTTTCCTGGCCAGGACGCGAAAGAATGGTCACAAGCAGGTCGCCAGCCTTCACCCTTTCGCCGATGTCGCGGTGGAACAGGATTGCGCCTGCTTCGGGCGCGCGGATCATCTCGATATTGTCGAGCGGCGCAACGATGCCCGCGAACGGAGCGGGTGCACCTTCGTCGCCGGAGACAGCGCCGCGGGAGACGAGAAAGCGGAAGACGCCTTCGGCATCCTTGCGGGCGAGGTCGGGATAGACGTCGCGCGTGCCGCGAAGCTCGACCGTGACCGAGAGGCGGCCGGGAAGGCGCGTTTTCTTGTGCCCGGTTTCGTACTTCCAGGCATAGGCAACGGCCTCCTCGAAGGCGGAGCTTTCACCATCCGAAAGGAAGATCGCCTCCATGTCGAGCGCGGCTGCGAGATCGCCCGCCTCCGGCCAGAAGGCGTCGTCGATATAGGCGTATTGCAGCGCCTCGTCGTCGCAATGCAGGTCCAGCATCAGGTCCGCGCCGAGCGCCATGTGGAGCAATTGCCGCTTCAGCCGGTCGGTTGCCGAGTACCGATCCAGGTCCTCGATCAGGCTGTCACGGTCGGTCAGCGAAATCAGCGGAAAGTCGCGGTTGAAGTTGGTGCGCGAGCCGAGATCGAAGCGGCCCTGAAGCTCGCCGAAATGCGATTGCGCAGTGCCGATCGGGTTTGCCTGCGGCACGACGGTGATGTCGCCGAGAATGTCGCCGCTCTTTTCAGCCTGTTGCAGCTTTTCGAGGAGGAAATGCGCAAGCGCCGTGCCCGGCAGTTCGTTGGCATGCAGCGCCGCCTGGACATAGGTCTTCGGCGCGGCAGCGCTTCTGCCCTTGAAGTGGAAAACCGGCAGGCGCCATTCGATGCCGGGCGTGTCGCCGGCGATGATGATTTCGGAAATGTCCATGGGCTCCTCCCGTATCGTTTTGTTGAAGGCGCTTATCGGCATTCCGGCGGTGCTTCGCAAGTCGCTAAGAAGGGGGGTGGAAATCGGGTTGCCCGGATCTCGCTCTCGCGTTGACATCCGGTCTGTGCCTATTGTCGTCTGAAACCGTTAGCACGCACGGGAGGCGGAAAAATGATCCTGATAGGCCAATATGACTCCCCGTTCGTCCGTCGCGTCGGGATTGCCCTTAGCCTTTACGGCATCGCGTTTAAGCATCGCCCCTGGTCGTCCTTCGGCGATGCCGACGCGCTGCGCGCCTACAATCCGTTGACGCGTGTGCCGACCCTGGTGCTCGACGACGGTACGGTTCTCACCGACAGCCACATCATCCTCGATTACCTGGACAGCCTCGTTTCGGATGAAGACGTCATGTACCCTCGATCCGAGCCTGCGCGCCATCGTGCCCTGAGGATTGCGACGCTCGCAATGGGGCTCGGCGACAAGGCCGTCAGTCTGTTTTATGAGAACCGCCTGCACGAGGAAGTTTCCGTCACCTGGGTCGGCCGATGCCGTCGCCAGATCGAGGAAACGCTTGCCGTTCTCGAGGCGAGCCGCGCGGAAAGCCGGGGCGCGTATTGGCTCTCGGATCGCATCGGTCACGTCGATGTCGCCGTTGCGGTCGTGCTCCGCTTCCTGAGCGACGTGCACCCGGATCTGGTGGCGATCGAAAACTATCCCCACCTGACGTCCCATGCCGAGAAGCTGGAAGCACTGCCCGTGTTCCAGTCGATCAGCCAGCCCTTCATCCCGCCGGCCTGAGATTTTCCGCAAGGTTCCGGCAGAGGGCCGGGCACTTCACCGAGGCGTGGTGGTTCAGCTCGGCGGCATTCTCTCGAACTTCGGCAAAGCCGGATCGAGATGATCCCAGTCATGTCCACGCACGGCGTAGGTCACAACCTGAGGCCGGTAGCGGCTTGGATCGTCGAGGCTTGCCGCGCGAACGCTGAAGAACTGGGGCATGGCGGCAAACGTCATGTAGACGGGTGAACCGCAAGTGGGGCAGAAGCCACGGGTTTTCACGTTGCCGCTGTCGGCGACCATGTCCCAATGGGTTGCCGCGCCTTCAAGCTTTACGCCGTCGCGCGGGAACGTCATGTGCGATCCATGCCCCGTGCCGCTCTCGTGCTGGCAGTCGAGGCACTGGCAGTCGTTCGAAAACACCGGCTCTGCGGAAATCTCGTAACGGATCGCACCACAGGCACACCCGCCGCTATAGGGCTTGCTCATTCTTTCCTCCTGTTGGTCAAAGCTCTGCCGGCGGTGTCGCATTGCGCGACGCTCGTCATCGGTCCGGTTGTTTCCAGAATGTGGGCCGCTGGATCGCCTAGCGACGATACGGTTTCGGGCCTAGTTCTCTTCCTCGGCAATCGCGCCGAGGCGCGACAGTACCTTCGGCCAGCCATTGCTCATGTTGCTCAAGGCCGATGCGTTCTTCGGCATGACGAAGCCGGAATGAACGAGGCGAAGGCGGGTTCCGTTATCGACTTTCTCAAGCGTCCAGGTGACGACGGTGTCGAGGCGGGAGCCGTAGCCGACATTGCCTTCGTCTCCGCCCTTCCAGGAGTAGGCGAAGCGTTCGTTCGGGCGAACGTCCAGTACCTGGCAACGGATGGTCCCGTCCCAGGCGCCGGCCGGCGTCGTCTGGAAGGTGAAGTGCTTGCCCTCTACGGCTTCAAAACCTGTCGGCGGCATGATCCAGCGGCCCATCAGCTCGCCATTGGTCAAGGTCTTCCAGATCGTCTCCGGCGCATGCGGAAAGACCTCGTCGATGACGATGTCCTGCGTCTCGAATGTCACGGCTGCTGCTTCGTTCATGGATCAATCTCCTTCAGAAGAGTGCGCAGATTGGCAAAGCGGTCGCGCCAGAAGCTGCCGTAGTGGCTCATCCAGTCGACAAGTGGCGCCAGCCCTTCGGGCTCGGCGCGGTAGTAGACATTGCGTCCCTCCGGCCGCTCGGCGACGAGGCCAGCCTGCTTGAGCGATTTGAGGTGCTGGGAAATCGCGCCCTGCGTCACCCCGCTGCCACGCGTCAGCTCGACCACGGTGATTTCGTCGGCATTGGAGATGCGCTCGAACACGGCCCGCCGGGTCGGATCGGCAAGGGCGCGCATGACGGCGGTGATGGGGGCGGGTTCGATCATCATGCGAAAACAAATAGCATTCACTAATTGATTAGTCAACACTACTGAAAATGACGACAGAGAAAGGGCGGACCACTGGCCCGCCCTCCCGGTAAGCGATCGCGATGCGGATGCCGGGATTATGCCTATTTGCTCGCCTGCGCCGCCTTTTCGATGAGCGCCGCCACGGCCTCCGGCTTCGAGACGTAGACGGCATGGCTGCCGGCGGTCTCGACCACCGTGGAACCGGCGCGTTTTGCCATCTGGCGTTGGGCAGCCGGCGGGATCATGCGGTCGTCGGTCGCAACGAGGTAGAAGCTCGGCTTTTCCTTCCAGGCGGGAGCGGTGACGGTGCCGGCTGCCGCTTCCACCGCCCACGGCACCTGCGAGTCGGCCATGAAGGCTGCAAGCTCCGGGTCGACGTCGGCCGCGAAGGCGGCGGCGAACTTCGCCTTGTCGAGCGCGAGGAAACCGTCGACGGGCGGCAGGATCGGCGGAACCGGAGCGCCGGCCGGCGGGTTGGCGATGAGCGAGGAAACGGACTCGCCCTTATCTGGCGCGAAAGCGGCGATATAGACGACAGACTTCACCTTTTCGTCGGTGCCGGCTTCCGAAACGACCACGCCGCCATAGGAGTGGCCGACGAGCACGACCGGGCCGTCCTGTGCGGCGATCGCGCGCTTGGTGATGGCGACGTCGTCGGCGAGCGAAAGGGTTGGGTTCTGGACGATGGTGACGTTGTAACCGTCCTTCTTGAGGATGTTGTAGACGCCCTGCCAGCCCGAACCGTCAGCAAAGGCGCCATGCACCAGCACGACATTCTTGGCGGCGGGGGCGGCCTGGGCGGGCGTGAGCGCGCTTGCGGAGAGGGCGAAAGCGGCGGCGGCGATGAGGGACTTGAGCATTTCGGGTCTCCTTCGACTTTTTTGTTTTCGCGAAAATAATTATCGCGATAATCATCCTGTACGCCGACTCGGTTTTCTTGTAAAGATACTAATTATCGCGATATTGATTTTCGCGACAGAAAGCGCGCTGCGTTTCCTTAGGAGCCCCAGATGTCCAATGATCCTACGACCGTGCCGCTGGATAGCCAGCTTTGTTTTTCGATCTATTCGGCATCGATCGCCATCAACCGCGTCTACAAGCCGATGCTCGACGCGCTGGGGGTCACCTACACCCAGTATCTTGTCTTGAGCACGCTCTGGGAGAGGGACGGCCTGACGATCTCGGCGATAGCCGATCGGTTGGGCCTTGAGTCGAGCACGATTACGCCGGCCGTCAAGCGGCTTGAAGCCGCCGGTTTCCTTGGCCGCCACCGCAGCGTCACCGACGAGCGACAGGTGGAAGTGCACCTTTCAGCAAAGGGACGCGGCCTGCATGTGAAGACCGGTTGCCTGACAGATGCCCTGCTGAAAAATTCGGGCTTCACCATACCTGAGATGATCGACCTCAACGAGCGGGTTCGGACGTTGCGCGATGGAATGCGTGACGCGGTGAAGTAGCGGCGCCGCGCGGACCGAAGGGCCGGCGTGTCCGGATTTTGAGCGCGAAAAGTCGTGGCGAACCAGAGCTGCGCTTATCTCAGGCTGCCGATCGGGATGATCTCGGGCGCGCAGGTTTCGAACGGCCTGCCGTCCCAGCCGCCGAGCCACTGCTCCACGACGAGCCCGGCCTCGTCCATCATCGCGGTGAGGTCGTCATGAGCCGGAAAGGCGATCTTCGACTGGGCCGCGTAAGTGCGTCCGTCCGCTGCGATCCGGTAGAACGTATCGTACTCCACCACCCCGGTTGCAGGGTCGTGCCTCACGTCGTTCCAGGCGAGAGCCTTGCCAAAGACGGGATGCTCGATGTCACGCTCGGATTCGGCCGGTGTCCATTCCTTCCATTCCTCGACAACGGGATTGCGGCTGTCGAAGATGAAGTGCCCTTCGGGCGAAAGATGCGCGGCGATGGTCTTCAGCGCCGCAAGCTGATCGTCTTTTGTCAGGAATACCTGAAAGGCATGGCCGCTGAGCAGCACCATGTCGAACGTCTCGTCGAGGCGGATGGTCCGCCCGTCACCCTCGACCCAACGGACGCGGTCACCGCCGGGCCTTGACCTGGCGACATCCAGCATCGCGGCTGCCGGATCGACGCCGACGACCCGCTTTCCACTCTCGGCAAGAGCGGCACTCAGTAGGCCGGTGCCGCACCCCAGATCAAGGATCGAGGTGCGGCCTTCGGCCATGGTCGTCAGATATTCGCTGTCGGCGGTCCAGCCGTTCTCGATGTCGTAGAACTCTACAAGAACAGGATCGTTATAGAGCTTGTCCGCTGCCATCGAGGTTCCGGATCATTCCCACTCGATCGTGCCGGGCGGCTTCGAGGTGACGTCGTAGACGACACGGTTGATGCCACGGACCTCGTTGATGATGCGCGTTGCGGCGCGGCCGAGGAATTCCATGTCGTAGTGGTAGAAGTCCGCCGTCATGCCGTCGACAGAGGTGACGGCGCGAAGCGCACAGACGAACTCGTAGGTACGGCCGTCGCCCATGACGCCGACGGTCTGCACCGGCAGCAGTACGGCGAACGCCTGCCAGATGGCATCATAGAGGCCGGCCTTGCGGATTTCGTCGAGATAGATCGCATCGGCTTCGCGGAGAATCTCGAGCTTCTCGCGGCTGATGCCGCCCGGGCAGCGGATGGCAAGGCCCGGACCCGGGAAGGGGTGACGGCCGATGAAGCTGTCGGGCAGGCCGAGCTCGCGGCCGAGCACGCGGACTTCGTCCTTGAACAGTTCGCGCAGCGGCTCGACGAGCTGCATGTTCATGCGCTCGGGCAGGCCGCCGACATTGTGGTGCGACTTGATCGTGACCGACGGGCCGCCGGTAAAGGAGACGCTTTCGATGACATCGGGGTAAAGCGTGCCCTGGGCGAGGAAATCGGCGCCGCCGAGCTTCTTTGCCTCTTCCTCGAACACTTCGATGAACAGGCGGCCGATGATCTTGCGCTTGGTTTCCGGGTCGCTCTGGCCTTCGAGTTCGCCGATGAAGCGGTCGGACGCGTCGACGTGCAGGAGGTGCAGGTTGTAGTGCTCCTCGAACATCGCAACGACGTTCTTCGCCTCGTCCTTGCGCATCAGGCCGTGGTCGACGAGGATGCAGGTCAGCTGGTCGCCGACGGCCTCATGGATGAGGAGGGCTGCAACGGAGCTGTCGACGCCGCCCGAAAGCGCGCAGATGACCTTCTTGTCGCCGACCTGCTTGCGGATCGCCTCGACGGCCTTGGCGCGGTAGGCCGACATCGACCAGTCGCCCTTTATGCCGGCGATCTTGTGCACGAAGTTGGAAATCAGCTTGGCGCCATCGGGCGTGTGCACCACTTCCGGGTGGAACTGCACGGCGTAATACTTGCGCTTCTCGTCGGCGATGAAGGCGAAGGGCGCGTTGGCCGAGGTCGCGACGACCTCGAAGCCTTCGGGGATCGCGGTGACGCGGTCGCCATGCGACATCCAGACCTGGTGGCGCGAGCCGACCGACCAGAGGCCCTCAAACAGCGGGCAGTCTTTCTCGACTTCGAGGAAGGCGCGGCCGAATTCGCGGTGGTGGCCGCTTTCGACCTTGCCGCCGAGCTGGGCGCAGATCGTCTGCTGGCCATAGCAGATGCCGAAGACCGGAAGACCGCTGTCGAAGATCACCTGGGGTGCACGCGGCGAGCCGATGTCGAGCGTCGATGCCGGGCTGCCGGAAAGGATCACGGCCTTCGGCTTCAGGCGCTGGAAGCCTTCTTCAGCCGACTGGAACGGCACGATTTCACAGTAAACACCGGATTCACGTACGCGCCTTGCGATGAGCTGCGTCACCTGGCTGCCGAAATCGACGATAAGGACGGTGTCGGGATGGGCTGTCTGGGTCATTGGAAGCCTTCAAACAAGCTTGATCATGGCGAGCCTTTAATGAAAGCCCGCCACCAGCGCAACGATTCAATTGCACCCCGACAATTCCGGGGTTTCAGAGCCGGATGGCGCCGCTCGAAACCGCATTCTCCAATCGGTCGATCACGCCTGCAAGCTTCTCGTCGATGACATGGAGGTATTCCGTCCAGTCGCTGACGTGCTTCAGCTCCGCCTTGCCGTCGGAGATACCGCGCAGAGCAATCAAGGCAACCCCGAAGGCTTGGCAGGCGCGCAGCACCGCAAAGGTCTCCATCTCGACCATGTCGGCATCGATCGTCTCGTAGGCCGCACCGGAGACGATGTTGGCGCCGGTTGAAAGCCGGGCTTCGCGCACGCCGGGGACCCTCAGCGGCAGCGGCACCACGGCCGGCAGGTCGAGAAACGGGGTTCTGCCCTTCTCGAAGCCGAGCGGCGAAGCGTCCATGTCGCGATAGCCGACGGAGACCGCCTGGTAGACTTCCGTCTGTTCGAGGTTGGCGGCCCCGGCCGAGCCGAGCGAGACAACCAGATCTGGCAGCCCTTCGCGCGCTGCCAGGTCGGCAAGCGTGCGCGTCAGCACGACGGCGGCCTCGACGGGTCCAACGCCGGTCATCAGCGGCTGGATGCGTTCCTTCAGATGCGGCCCGTATTCGGCATCGACCGCCATGACATAGAGGACCCTCTGCCCGGCGATGTCCTTGACTGCAAAACTCATCCCTCGATCCCCTCGCGTCCCCGTACCACCATCATCGTTCCGGTCATCGAGGCGATCAGCTTGGCCGGTCCGTCCGAGCGGATCGCATAGCCGCGCCCGTCGGAAACGATGATCGTCGAGCCGGGCTTGGTCACCTCGCCGCGAAACAGGAAACGTTCGCCGCGCCCAGGCGAAAGCAAGTTGACCTTGAACTCGATCGTCAGGATCGAGGCGTCCGGGTCGATCACCGAATAGGCGGCATAGGTGCCGGCCGAATCCAGTGCCGCCGAGATGACGCCCGCATGCAGGAAGCCGTGCTGTTGCGTCAGCTTGTCGTCGAAGGGCAGCTCGATTTCCACCGTGCCCTGTTCGACCAGCGTCAGTTCGGCGCCGATCGTGCGCATGGCCGCCTGCCGCGCGAAGCTATCGCGGATGCGCTTTCGGAAATCGGGAGGATCACGTTCGTCCATCAGTCGGAAAGGCCTTTTTTAGCGGCACCATTGCCCGCATGCCGCCGGACAGTGGCATGACCGCTATGGCGCGACAAGTTCAATTCATGAGGAAAATCGAGCCGTTGAGCACGGCAGCGAAAGCCACCCACGCGAGATAGGGCAGGAACAGCAGGGCCGAAAGGCGATCCTTGGACCAGCTTGCGACGACAACGCCGGCGACCGCGATCACGAGCGCGAGGATGACGATCAATGCCGACGAGATATCCTGCATGCCGAAGAACAGTGGCGACCAGAGGAAGTTGAGGAACATCTGTGCGAACCACAGTCGCATCGCAGCGGTGCGGCGATGGTCGAGAAACAGCCGCGCGCCGACAATGCCGATCATCACGTAGAGGATCGACCACACCGGAGCGAAAATCCAGTTGGGCGGATTGAAGGTGGGCTTGATGAGCGACTGGTACCATTCGCCGGGGATGTTGTTGTAGCCGATGAGAAGGCCGAACCCGAGAACGGCGGTGATGAAGGCTGCGTAGATAACGGTTCTGTTCATGTCTGCCACAGATAGAACAGAGTTTCAGGCTTTCCAGCATCGCGAGCCGTTTCGAAGCCGCCATGCGGCACCTATATCATGGGACATGAAGACCATCCGACGCATCGACATCCGGCCGGCCGGCCCTGATGACATCATGATGATCGCCTCTGTTATCGTCGAAACCTGGCGATCGACCTTCCGTGGGCTGATTTCCGATGCCTTTCTCGACGCCATGACTGTCGAGGAACAGGCGCTTCGCCATGCCAGGCGGATGCGCGTCGCCGACGTCTTTCATCTGGTCGCGGTCGACATGAGCACGAACAAGGTGATCGGCTTTGCCAACTACGGCAAAGCCCGTTCGATGCCGCCGCGTTTCGATCGCGAACTCTATGCGCTCTATATCCTCGAGGAGTATCAAGGGGCGGGCATCGGTTCGGCGCTGGTGCGCAGCGTTGCAGCCCATTGCCGCGAACTGGGCGGCAAATCGCTGTTTGCCTGGGTGCTTTCCAGCAATCCGAACCGGGCGTTCTACGAGCATCTCGGTGCCGTCGCCGTCGGCAAGGGCCAGGTGAGCCTTGGCGGTGAAAACCACGAGCAGACGGCCTATCGCTGGAGCGATCTGGCAAAGCTCTCGGGTGAGGGGCGCTTCTCGGCCTGAGAGCGTCTCTGCCTATGCCAGGCGAACGATATGCTGATCCCAGGCGACGCGGCTCTGTTCCCGCTTGAAGTGACCGTCATAGGAGGAGACGGCAAAGCCTTGCGCGGCGGCGGCCACACCCGCTGCCTCGGCGACGCGTTCCTCTCTCAGTACCGCGCCCGTGCGCGCATCGAGCGTTACGGCGACGCCGCCTTTCGGTGACGTCAGGCCGATCAGACCTTCGTGGCGGTTGACGGCGATAGCGCCGACATAGTTTGAAAGCGCCTCCGTCGTGCGCTCCGGCAGCGACAGGAATTTCAGGTCTTCGCCCTTGGAGAAGGACCCGACCAGCGGCGGCAGATCGTTGCGCGCGCCCTCATACTGGCAGGCAAACCAGATCTCGCCTTTCGGGCCGATGTCGACATGGCGGGTCGAAAGCCGGCTGAGGTCGTGTGGCAGCCCGTGTTTCTGGACGAGCGCACCGGTCTGCGTATCCACCAGCGTCAGGCTCGGCTCCATGTGGTCGAGATTGAGCTTGGTGCGGCCGAAATCCGGATGGGTCTCGATGCCGCCATTGGCAATGGCAAGCAGCCGACCGTCGGCGGTCAGCGTCATGTCGTGCGGGCCAATGCCATAGGTCGGAAATTCGCCGATGCGGGCAAACCTGTCGCTGCCGTCGTAGATGCCGACCATGCCGCGGTTGGCGGCAAAGTCGTTTTCGGTCGCGTAGAGCAGCTTGCCGTCCGCCGAGAAGCAGCCGTGGCCATAGAAATGGCGCCCCTCGGCGGCGGCGATGACGATGGGGTCGGCCGCGCCGTCGGTCGCAAGGATCATCGCATAGGTGCCCGGACGGCGGGCAAAGGCGACCGCACGGCGGCTGACGTGGGAATAGGCCATGCCGTGCGCGCGGGCCGGAAGCGCCGTCTTGTCGATGATCGCGCCGGCTTCCGTCAGCGTCGCGACTCCGTAGCTTCCGTCGGGTGTCATGAAGGCCGAGGCGAAGACCGCATCCGCTCGCGAGAGAGCGAATGCCCCGTCGGGCGCAAGGCCAGCCACCCAGGCGGCCCCGGCCATCTTCAGAAAACTGCGGCGGTCGATCAGTCCCGTGGCGGCCGTCATGCCATCCTCGCTTGCCTATGGGTATTCACAGTCCCGAACGATGGCGGGACTGTGACTTTGCAGTTTGCAGGCTCAGAGCCAGCCGCGCCGCTTGAAGTAGAAATAGGGCACGATCGCCGAGGCCACCATCAGCATCAGGGCAGCCGGATAGCCGAATTCCCATTGCAACTCCGGCATCACGCCGAAATTCATGCCGTAGATCGAAGCGACCAGTGTCGGCGGCAGGAACACGACGGCGGCGACCGAGAAGATCTTGATGATCTGGTTCTGCTCGAGATTGATGAGGCCGAGCGTCGCGTCGAGCAGGAAGTTGATCTTGTTCGACAGGAACAGGGCGTGATCGCCAAGCGAGGTCGCATCCCTTTGGATCAGCTTGATCCGCTGCCGGCTTTCCTTGCCCGCCTTGCGCGGCCCCATGCCCTCGAGCGCCACGTGATAGGCGACGAGCCGGCCGATGCTGACGAGGCTTTCGCGAATGACCGTCAACAGGTCGCCCTTCTGACCGATCTGCTCGATCAGCGACTGCAGGTCGCGCGTCTTCTTGGTGGCGCTGGCATTGGTCTTGCGGAACACTTCCCGCGAGATTCCGTCGACCTCGCTGCCGGCACGCTCCAGCGCATCCGCCGTGCGGTCGATGATCGCTTCGAGCAATCCCAGCATCACCAGTTCGCCGCTCTCACAGATCTGGCCGTTTGCCTTCTGGATGCGGTTGGAAAAATTCTGGAACGGCTTTGGGTCCGCATGGCGCACGGTGACGAGCGTCGTCCCCTTGAGGATGAAGGTCACCGGCACCTTGACCGGGTAATCGCTGTCGAGCTTGGCGGCCGCCGTCATCGTCATGAACTCGGCGCCGGCCTCCTGGTAAAGGCGGTCGGAGAGCTCGATCTCCTGCATCTCGTCCCGGGTCGGGATCTCGATGCCGAGCTGGCCCTCGACGAGGCGCGTTTCCTCGGTCGACGGATTGTAGAGGTCGTACCAGATCGCCGGCGTCGGCAAGGCGATGCCATCGATCATGTCGACAAGCACGAGGTGGCTGTTCTGGCTTTTGTAGATGCGCAGCATTTTGGGCTCCATAGGGCGAGTCATCCGACCGCCTGAAGCCCTGATCAATCAGGACCGGACGGCCGTGAGCGTGAAGGCTCGACTTCGACTGTCGGGGTTCATTGGGAGTTGGTCCTTGTGGTGAAACGTGCCCGCGAAAGCGGACACGAAGAGCGCTTTGCGCCCAAATGCCGTGATTGTCAACACCCGGTCGGATGGGCCCTTTTGTTAGTCGCCGTCGGCAAAGGAGAAGCCGGCGCCAAGCCCGATCGCGCCGCCGAAATCCTTGTTCAGCCGGTCGAGCAGGTCGTTGGTGTTGAGCGACAGGAAGGCGAGCTTGGCGCGCTTGTCCTTGTCGGCAAGGGCTGCATCGATCGGCCCGTCGATGTTGCCGGCCATCCCGATCACCGACTTGAACACGAAGTCGGCGGAACCCGCCACCGAGCGGCTGTCTTCCGGCAAGAGGCTCTGCATGTCGGCGACGTCGAACAAGGTCTTCAAGCCACGGACATTGCCGGCAATCGAGGCCATCGTGTTGCCGGAGCGCCAGTAGATTGCGAGCTTCGGATGGCCCTTGTCGTCCTTGCCTTCGTAGAACGGTTTCAGCCGCTGGTCCTTCACCGTCTCGACGCCATGGACGAGAATGCCGAGCAGCTCGGTCGCAGCCTCCCGGTTATCGCGGAACTCGGGGTTTTCAGGCCCCGGATGCTTCCAGGCCGCCTGAATGCCATCCGGCTTCTGCCAGGCGGCGAGGAATTCATTGGCGATGTCATCGAGGTTCTTGGTGATCGCCAGGCCATAGCGGCAGCGGAAGTCTCCCGCCTTGCCCGCAAGCGCCTCGGCGCCGGTGCCGTAGAGCACGTATTCGAGCGCACCCAGCCCTTGCGCGGCAACGCTCTTGCCCTTCAGCTTGGCCACGTCGGTGGCGCTTTCGTCCCCCTTGGAGAGGATCGCCTGCACCTGTTTCAGGCCTGTGCTCTTGCGGTCGGGATAGAAGAGGAAGCGTTCGAAGCGGTTCTGTTCGAGCGCCGGACCGAGCCTCACCACCTCGATCGCCGACCACGCGCCGACCAGATCGGAAAACTTGGCTTGGGCGGTCTCAAGCGCCGGCTTCGACGGTGCTGCGCAGAGCTTGGCCGTTGCCTCGCTTGCGGTCGCCGCCTTCTCAGCCAGGTTGCGATAGCCGGGGATGATGAAATCGTCGACGGCCTTGGCCATGACCGTTGGCACGGCCGCCTCGTTGACGACGCGCGGGGAAAGCGCACTTCCCTCCTGCGCCAACGCGGGCAAAGCGATGGTGCTCAAGGCGAATGCGAGGGCAAGCTTGGGTAGGTGGGTCATCACAAAGACTCCAGGAAGGCAAGGAGATCGCGGCGATCGCTTGCGGCAAGGGCGGCAAAGGCGTCGCGGGCCTTCTGCCCCTCGCCGCCGTGCCAGAGGATCGCTTCGGTAAAGTTGCGGGCGCGTCCGTCGTGGAGCAGGAAAGTGTGCCCGCTGACGGTCTTCGTCAAGCCGATGCCCCAGAGCGCTGGCGTGCGCCATTCGCGGCCGGAAGCAACGCCCACCTGCTGTCCATCGGCAAGGCCGTCGCCCATGTCGTGCAGCAGGAAATCGGAATAGGGCCAGATCAGCTGGAAGGATTGCGCCTTGCCGACGGTGTCGCGGCGGGTGACGAATTTCGGCGTGTGGCAACTGGTGCAGCCGGTATCGTAGAAGACCTTCTTGCCACGAAGCGTCTCGGCCAAGCTCGCCTTGCGCCGAGCCGGCACAGCAAGGTTTTCCGAATAGAAAGTTACGAGGTTGAGCACCGGATCGGGTGCCTCGGTGGGCCCGAGACGCGGCTGCACGCCGGTCGGCATGTCGAGACACTTGGTCTGTGCGGCGGTGCAGTCGCCATGCGGCCGATCGGCGTCAGGCGAGGAAATGCCGATATCGGTGGCAAAGGCATCGGCGCTCTGCTGTCGAACGGTGGCGTTCTGCGCCTTCCAGCCGAAGCGTCCCAGCATCAGCTCGCCGGTCTTGGCGTCGCGCGTCAGCGCCGGACGGCCGCTGATGCCGTCGCCGTTTGCATCGTCAGGGTCGGCCAGCGCCAGGATGTCGGCCTCGTGGATCGCCTCGATCAGGCCAAGGCCGATCATCGGCTGCGCCACGCGCGGCGAAAGCGTCGTGGTCGGATCGAGCGGTCCGTAGGCCAGGTCAGCTACGGTGTATGTCGGTCGCCGCAAGGAAGCGGTTTCACCATCGGGGAAAGTGAAGGCTTCTTCTGCGTAGCTGATTTTCAGGTGACCTTCGGCCGCAAGCCCGGGCACGGCGCTGTCCTGAAGCTGGGCGCCATAGACCGGGTCGCCGAAGTTCACCACCTCGTGCGCAGCGATCATCCGACGCTCCTTATCGTCACGCGGCGGCCGCGCCAGGCGGAAGAACATCGAGGTCGTGTCGGTGGAGCCCTCGGGCGGGCGACCGCGCCCGTCCTTCAGGTGACAGCTCTGGCAGGCGCGGGCGTTGTAGAGCGGGCCGAGACCGTCGGAGGCCTGGGTGGAGGAGGGAGAGGAAACCCAGAGCTTGCGGAAGAGCGCATTGCCGAGCTTGAAGCCTTCCTCTTCCTGAAAGGTGAGATTGGCCGAGAACTGCGAAAAACTGTCGGCATTGACGGGCGCGATCGAGGTCGCCGCACCCCCGGACATGGCCTCGAAGGTTTCGGCCTTGGAGAAATCCGTCGTCAACCGCGTCACCGTTGCGACGCGATCGCGATCGGTGCTGCTGAGATCGGTACGTGTTGTCGGAAGGTCGTCGCCGGCAACGGCGGGGAGGGCGGTCGCGAACGCCGGAGCAAGAAGAAGCGCGAGAAGGCGAAATGCGCCAGGTTTCATCAGGGGAGGATCGGGCCGCACCGGTTTCTGGCGGCCCGCCTTTTCAGCTTATTGGAAGACAGCGTTAGGATTGTCCAGGCTGTCGGAACCTTCAAGCTCGATGGTGCCGAGATCCAGCGACGCAATGACGCGCTGAACGGTCTTCGCCTGGGCGATCAGGCCGTCGATCGCCGCCTGAACCGTGGCGTTGCCCTCGGCATTGCCTTCGCCGATCATCTGGTCGTAGGCCTCGGTGGTTTCCGCGCGCTTGGCCATCGCCTGCATCTTCTCGACCGTGGTCGAAAGGTTGCCGGTCATCTCCTTGTCGAGTGCTGCGTCTTTGGCAGCAACAAGCTCGGAGAGCGACGGGCCGGTCATCTTGGTGCCGTCGACGCGGGTGTATTCGCCGGTATAGGCCGACTGGATGCCGATCGCGTCGTGCAGATGCGAGTTGTGCGTGTTGTCGGAGAAGCAATCATGCTCTTCTTCCGGATCATGCAGGAGCAGGCCGAGCTTCATGCGCTCGCCGGCAAGTTCACCGTAGGAGAGCGAGCCCATGCCGGTGAGGATGGCGACGAGACCGGCCTTCGGGTCGGCTTCGACCGCTTTGGTGGCGGCGCCATCCGGCGTCCAGTTACCGACCATTTCCTTGAGGTCGGAAACGAGCAGCTCGGTCGCAGCCTTCAGGTAGGCGGCGCGGCGGTCGCAATTGCCGCCGGTGCAGGCCTTGGCGTCATAGTCGGTGTAGGGGCGGTTGCCAGCGCCGGCCTTGGTGCCGTTCAGGTCCTGACCCCAGAGCAGGAATTCGATCGCATGATAGCCGGTTGCGACGTTGGCCTCGATGCCGCCAGCTTCCTGCAGCGTGCCCGCGAGGAATTCCGGCGTGATGTTGGAGGCGTCGACGTCTTTGCCGTCGATCTTGATCGTCTTGTTGGCAATCACGTTGGCGGTGAAGAGCGCGTTCTCGTCGCTCTCGGTGCCGTAGCTCGGGTCGACATAGTCGATCAGGCCTTCGTCGAGCGGCCAAGCGTTGACCTTGCCTTCCCACTCGTCAACGATGGCGTTGCCGAAGCGGTAGACTTCGGTTTCCTGGTAGGGATTGCGGGCCTTCAGCCAGGCTTGGCGCGCCGCCTTCAGCGTTTCCTCGCTCGGCGTCGCGATCAATGCGTCGACAGCCTTGTCGAGCGCTTCGGCCGTCGTCAGCGCGTCTTCGAACTTGGCATGGGCGACGGCGGTATAGTGCTTCACCACCGCAGCCGCGTCCGTCGCGGCGTGGGCCGGCTGCAGGGCCAGTGCCGACGTTGCCGTCATCAGCGCGAGCGCGGCGCCGCGGAAGAAATTCTTGGTCATGACCCTCTCCTGTTGCTTCTTCGGCGTAGCCGAGCGAGCCCGCGGATGCGGCGTCGTTCAGGCGTCGGGCCCTAAAGAAAAGGCCCCGCCGGGCCTGCTTCTCATGAACCAAAAGCAAACTGGTGTCAAAGTGTATAGTTTAGAACGTTTTCAATCTGATGCGCGTGTTTTGACTGTTGTCAAACGGCGTCAACCCTTGCGTTGCATCAGGCAGAAGAAGAAGCCGTCCGTGCCTGTCGAGGCGGGGGTCAGCGTCACCGTCTTCATGTCCGCAGACCAGGGCTGCGGCTTGTCGGTGCCGAAGAGCGTCGCCCAGATGTCGGCGGCAGACAGGATCTCGAACTCCGGATTGTCCTCGCAGAAGCCGTAGACCTGGGCTTCGTTTTCCTCAGGCAGAACCGAGCAGGTGACGTAGATCAGGTGGCCGCCCGGGCGGACGAACTGCGCTGCACTCGCCAGCGCCTCTTCCTGCTGCGAAATGCGCTCTTCCAGGTTCTTCTGGTTGAGCCGCCACTTCGTATCGGGACGACGGCGCCAGGTTCCGGTTCCGGTGCAGGGCGCATCGACCAGCACGCGGTCGAAACGGCCGGCAAGCGGCGCGAGGCTGTCGGTGGATTCATGCACCTGGACATTGCGGGTGCCCGCGCGCTTCAGCCGCTCGATGATCGGGGCGAGGCGCTTGCGGTCGGTGTCGTAGGCGTGCACCTGGCCCTTGTTGTTCATGGCCGCCGACATGGCGAGCGTCTTGCCGCCACCGCCGGCACAGTAGTCGAGCACCTGTTCGCCTTCCTGCGGAAAGGCGAGGTCTGCCACGATCTGCGAGCCTTCGTCCTGGACCTCGAACCAGCCTTTCTGGAAAGAGAGCTCGGCGGTCACGTTCGGCAGGCGCGAGGCGCCTTCGCCGGCGGGGATGCGGATACCGTTACGGGCGATCGTGGCAGGCTCTGCGCCGCTGCGCTCCAGCGCCTTCAGCACCTTGGCACGCGAGGCCTTGAGCGTATTGGCGCGCAGATCGAGCGTCGGCCGGCCGGCGAGCGCCTTGGCCTCGTCGAGCCAATCGTCGGAGAAGTTCTCTTCGAACGAAGCCTGGACCCACTCGGGGATGTCGCCCTGGATATGGGCGGCGGCGTCTTCGAGACGGCGGGTGGCGAAGGCTTGCGCCATTTCGGCAGATGGCATCTCCGGCGCAAACTTGTCGCCGTCGAGTTCGGCAGCCAGTGTCTCGGGCGAAAAGCCCCACTGGCGATACATCACGGCATGGCCGAGTGCTGCCGCGCTGTCGCTGTCCATCAGGTAGGCGTGGGAGAGTTTCATGCGAAGGGCGTCGTAGACGATGTTGCCGATCGCGGAGCGGTCGCCGGATCCGGCGAAACGGTGGGACAGGCCCCAATCCTTGAGCGCGTCGGCGACCGGGCGCTTCCGCTTTTCGATATCCTCAAGAACCTCAATGGCTCCAGCGAGCCTGCCGCCCAAACGCATCTTCGATCAACTCCTTTTTCGCCGTGGTAACGGCGATGGC
>NZ_DASYHB010000187.1:0-31604 GCF_035999185.1 Ensifer sp.
CTGGCCGCGTTGCCGCCGGCCGCCCCCGCGATCAATTGGGTAATGATAGGCATTAATGCTTCCATTGATCCCTCCGTGTCGTGGCTCGTCGTGGACGGGCCACTAAAAGCCGATGATCCGGCTTGAACAGGGTGAGACCGATTTTGAACTCTGTCAATTTCGCCGCGCGTCGGCGGTGCCGGCGGAACGTTTTGGTTGTTGAAATTGACTGATTTTGCAGCGGAAGCGGCATTCGGAGCGGGGTGAAGGCGTCGAACCGGGCCGTTTCGCATCGATTGCTACCGATTTCGAGAAATCGCCGCGAATGATTCGCGGCCTTATTTGCGGACTGGAACAGCCGTTGGGGTGAGCCTCCGGCGGCCGCCTGGCCGCCGGAGCAGGATCAAGGATTATCGATAGACATAAACGATGCGTCGCGTCGCGGGCTCGACCAGAACCGGTTGGCCGTTGATGCTGACATAGTCGTAGCTGTAGTCCGGCACGCGATGAACGGCGACGGATTCGGGCAGTTCGGCACCGACCACCACCTCGCCATCGAGATAGACCGTATCGCCGGGATTGGCCGTCACATAGGTGCGCACGGTGTCAGGCGGTGCGATCGGGTCAATCTGCTCGACAGGGCCGATCAGTTCGTCGCCGCTGCTGACGATGACAGGGTCGTTGGGTTGTGCCTCATAGGTGACGGCGGGAATGGCCAGATCGGCGCGGCGCTCCTGGACCACCACGGCCGAGCCTCCGAGATCGGTGGTCAGATACTGTGCATAGACCCAGCCGCGCACGCCGCCGACATCGATGCGGCACCATTTGCTGCCTTCGACGCAGCCGTCAATGATTGCGGTGCTGCCGCGGGCGGCAAGGCCGACAGTCGGATATTGGGGGCCCGGACCCGTGCGAATGTTGAGGTCTGTCACGGTCGTCGCGGTCATGGCTGCAAAGGCGGCGGGAATGCCGACCGTCAAGACCAGGCCTGCGGCTGCAGTGGCGCGCAACAGGGGGCGGGTAAACTTCACCATCGTCTTTACTCCTCTTTCTTAGCGAGGGCCAAACGCCGCGCCCCGCGGGGATGTTCCCACGGGAACGTCACGAAATGTGACGCTGTGACATGGTCTGCCTGCTGCCGCGCCCGACGGGCGAGGAGAACGAGCAGCAGGAGAGGGGACGAAAATGCAGGATATCAGGCCAGATCAGACCATCACCGCCGCGCGCAGCCTCAAGCCGGTCGTCAGGATCGTCGTTGCCGCCGAGATCGCAATTTCGGCTCTGCTGATGACCACCGTGCAGTGGCCACAGCCGCAGGCCGACACCACCCAAATCGCCGCGCTGCGCTGATTGGCGCTGTCAGAAGTGCGGATTGCCGCTATAGGAAGGATACGAGCTCCTGAAGCGCGTCGCGATCTTTCAGATTCGCTGCGTGCGCTTTAGGTTGTTGGTTTGTCGCATGTCGTTATCGCAATACCGCAACACACTTTTGCGCGACATGCTCTAGAGAGGCACACGCGCATGTTACAGGCGGGCATCATCCCGGTTACCCATTTCGAGCAGAACTGCACCGTGCTGTTCGACAGCGAGACCAAGGAAGGCGTGGTCGTCGATCCCGGCGGCGATGTCGATCTGATCCTGCAGACGGTTCGTGAAAACGGCATCACCCTGAAGGCGATCTGGATCACCCACGGCCATATCGACCATGCCGGCGGCGCCAAGGAACTGAAAGAGGCGCTCGGTCTCGAGATCATCGGTCCCCATAAGGACGACCTGCCATTGCTGGAAAGGCTGGAAACCCAGGCCGAGCGTTTCGGGTTGGCGATGAAGGTCCAGAACGTCATTCCCGACCGCTGGCTCGAAGAGGGCGACACGGTTTCTTTCGGTGACCATGTGTTCGAAGTGCTGCATTGCCCCGGCCATGCGCCAGGTCACGTCGTCTATTTCAACCGCGCGCAGAATTTCGCCCATGTCGGCGACGTGCTGTTTCACGGCTCGATCGGCCGCACCGACCTGCCGGGCGGCAACCATCAGCAGCTGCTCGATTCGATCCGCGACAAGATCCTGCCGCTTGGCGATACGGTCGGCTTCATCTGCGGCCACGGTCCGGGCGGCCAGATTGGCGAAGAACGCCGCACCAATCCCTATCTGCGCGGGCTCTGAAGTTACTCGCTGCTGCATGTGCGTCAGATGAGACGTGCGGCACTGTGACATTGAAAAAGCCCATGCCTTGGGAAAGGCATGGGCTTTTCTGTTCGTACGCTTTGGGCGATCGGCCCGCTTCGATTAGCCGGCAGTGCAGAAGTAGCTGCGACCGTCGTAGCCGCGGAACGTGCCGTTGTCGGGGTTGAACGAGCGGTAGCGCTGCGAGCAATAACGATACCAGGAGGGCGTCCACGGCTCGAGCGAGCGGTAGCCGCCGCCGTAGTTGTCGACGACGACAGGACGGGCACGGTAGACCGGACGCGGCTCGCGGTAGACGGGGCGCGGTTCGTAGTAGTCGTATTCCGGCTCCGGATCGATATAGACGCGCTCGTTGTAGCCGCCGTTGTAACGCGGCTGCGAAGCGATCGCGCCGCCGATCAGTGCGCCGGCCACCAGGCCTGCAGCACCCGCTGCCCATGCGTCGTCGTTGTTATGATGCCGGCCGCCGGCCTCAGCTGCACCGAAGGTCGGGATGACCATGGCGGCTGCGGCGACCGAGAGAACGGCGGCTTTGATGAACTTGTTCATGGGCTTCAATCCTATCGCATGACCGGATCAATCCGGATTTCATGATGAAGGAGGTTAACGCCGCCAAACTGAACCGAGCCTGAACAGAAAAACGGCAAAACGGCAGCCCAAAAATGGAGTAACCGGCACCGTTTCCGCACCCGGAAACAAAAAAACCCGGCAAGTATGCCGGGCTTCAACTTAGAATCTGTCAGCGGATACCGGGATTAACCCGAGATCTGCAGGTTGACCGCCTTCGGGCCTTTGCCACGGCGATCCGGTTCGGTGTCGAAGCTTACCTTCTGGTTTTCCGACAGACCGGTCAGGCCGGAAGCCTGAACTGCGGAAATATGTACGAAGATATCCGCACCACCGTTGTCAGGCTTGATAAAACCAAAGCCCTTGTCGGTGTTGAAGAATTTTACAGTGCCAGTTTCGGCCATGCGTCAGGTCCTTTTCTCTCCACCCGTTTGACGGACGGGTAGCATTGCAATGTGCCCGGATGGGCGTTGGCAGGCAGTTCTCGACGTTTGAGGAAAGGGTCCTGGTTACCGCAGCCAGCCATTGGAAAAGTCGCCTTGCGTGCTTCTTTCCGGTCTGGCCGCCCGGAGTTTTGCGTCTCCGGCCCGCTTTTATTTCAAGATCTTCCCATGTTCGCAGATTGCCCGAACAGAGTAAGATTGATGGGTTTATTTTGAATTGGCAAGCAAAACTTTTCGAGAGTGGTATTGCGTCTTGTCATTGCTCAAAATTCGGTCATTTCGGGGTTTGCCGGCGGTGGCAGAAGATATATCGCAAGCTGTTGAAATCACAGCTTTTTGAAAACAAGTGCTGCAAAATTGAGTGGTTTTTGCCAATTTTGGGTGCAATGCCGGCGAACTCGGGGAGAGCGCGGCGTAGTCTGCCATTGGCAACTCTCTGATATGTTTAACGCTTCCATCGCCGAGCGTTTCTTACGTAAATTTCTTGCAGAAAATCTAAAGGTATTGAATTGGGCCGCAAGGCGCGCTCCGTGACGCTGCGCAGCCGTGAAGCAACAGTCTCCCGGCTTGGAGCAATAGCAAGTAAAGCACCAGTCCAGCGTTTGCGATGACCGCTGATATAGTTTGTGACGGGCAGCCTTTTGCCGGCGCTGGCGTCAGGCCGCGGCACTGGCCTCCCGGCGCCGGCCCTTGGTCAGCTCGGGGATGAGTTCGACTGCAAGCATGGCCGCAAAGATGATGGCGCAGCCGGCATAACCGACGGGCGTGATGACTTCGCCGAGAAGCAGGACGCCGAAAAGGGCGGCAAACAGCGCCTCGCTCGACAGGAAGATCGCCGCCTGCGGCGCGGTCGTGTAGCGCTGACCGACCACCTGCAGGATGAAGGCAAGGCCGCTGGAAAAAATGCCCGCATAGAGGATCTCGAAGAGTGCGCCCTCGATGGCGGCGAAGCTCAGCGGCTCCATGTTTATCGCGAACAGGAGGCCAAGGACGGCGCAGACGGCAAATTGCGTCATCGACAGCAGCATCGGCCGGCCGCTGCTGGGAGCGAAGAGGCCGATGAGCAGCATCTGCACCGCCCAGAACAGGGCGCAAAGGATCGTCAGGTAGTCGCCGCCGGTCAGCGCCGACAGGGTGCCCCCGCTCAACAGGAAAATACCGAACAACGCCATCATGGCTCCCGGCCAGATGACCCAATGCGGCTTGCGCCGCAGGAACACCACCATCAGCACCGGCACGAAGACGACATAAAGCCCGGTCAGAAATCCGGAATTGGTCACGCTGGTGTCGAGCAAGCCGAACTGTTGCGTCACGGCGCCGGCAAAGAGCGCCAGGCCGATGAAGACGAAATTGCGCACGGTCGAAAGCTTGAGCGGCGCGGTGGCGCGCTTCGTTTCGACAATGGCCAAGGGCAGCGCGACAAGGGTCGCAATGGCAAAGCGCAGCGTGATGAACCAGAGTGGGCTGATCGCATCCATGGCCGTCGACTGCGCGACGAAGCCTGCGCCCCAGATCGCGCCTGAGATCAACAGGAACATATTGGCCTGAATGCGGGTCATGACTGCTCTCCTCCGACAGGGGCGTCTAGCAGTTGCGTTTCGGGGGGGCAAGGCTCATGGTCGAACCTCGCGAGATCATGGAGACGGCATTGGAACCGGCGAACAGGACGGCACCGAAGGCATCGTTTGTCTGCCCAGTGCCGACCGGTGGCCGGAGGGGCGGGTGGGCATCGTGATCGACAGCGGTTATTCCGGCACGCCGCTCGCGCGCAAGCTCGGCCTCAAGGATGGGCAGGCAGCCCTGTTGCTGGGCGTGCCGCCGGGGCTCGGCGAGATCGACGGCTTTCCGGGATTTTCGCGCTTGGAAACGTCGGTCGTCACGGTTGCGGCACGCAGTTGCGACTATCTCCACGTCTTTGAAACGGAGCGCTCGACGCTGGAAGGGCTCGCGGCCGACCTTGCCGCGCGGATGAAGCCGGACGGCACGCTCTGGGTCTCCTGGCCGAAGAAGGCATCGAAACGGCCGACGACGCTTGGGGAGGATGCGTTGCGCGAGATCTTCCTGCCGCTCGGCCTCGTCGATGTGAAGGTTTGCGCCATCGACGCCGTCTGGTCCGGGCTGAAGTTCGTCTTCCGCAAGGAGCTTCGCGACGGGCTGTCGTGACGTCCCATTGTTTCATCGGAACATTGGGATGATCCAGCTCTTTGTGACGGCGCAATTCCAGCCGGAAAACCGTCCGACACTTTTCCTGGAATTGCTCTATTGCGTCGCCCCCCTTGAGACGCGCAGCAGCGCCCCATCCTCCTCGTCCGTCACCATCAGCAAGGCTCCGTCGGGTGCGACCACCACGTCGCGGATGCGGCCGAACTCACCGTCGAACAGCCGTTCCTCAGCGCCGATGGCCCCGCTGTCGTCGCGTTCGAGCCGGGCGAGAAGCTGGTACTTCAGCGCCGCGACCAGGATGTTGCCGTCCCATTCCGGAAACATCTTGCCGCGATAGACGGTGAGCGCCCCCGGCGCGATCGAGGGATCCCAGTAGAAGAGCGGCTGGTCGAAGCCTTCCTTCGTGGTGCCCTCGCCAATCTCCGCGCCGGAATAGTCCTTGCCGTAGGTAATGACCGGCCAGCCGTAATTGTGTCCGGCCTGCGGATTGTTGATCTCGTCGCCGCCGCGCGCGCCGTGTTCGACGGTCAGGAGCGTGCCGTCCTTCGGGTCAAAGGTGATCCCTTGCGGGTTGCGATGGCCCTTCGACCAGATCTCCGCCAAACCATCGGTGCCGCCGCGATAGGGGTTCGATGCGGGAATGCTGCCATCGGCATTGATGTGCAGGATGGCGCCGGCGTGGTCGTGCGCATCCTGGGCGCGATCGCCTTCGCCGCGGTCGCCGATACCGAAAAACAGGCTGCCATCGGGCGCAATGGCAATGCGCGAGCCGAAATGCTGGCCCTTGCCGGTGAACTTGTTCATCCGGAAGAGTTCCTTGACGTCGCTGAGGCCGCTCTCGTCTGCCGCAAGCGTCGCGCGCACCACCGCCGTGCCGTAGCCACCGCCACCCGCGGCCGCCAGCGTCAGATAGAGTGTCCTGTTTTCGGCAAAGCCGGGATCAAGCGCGATGTCGAGCAGCCCGCCTTGACCGCGCTCGGCGACCTTGGGCACGCCGGAGAGCGGCTTCGAAGCCTTGCCGTCCCGCACGATCCGGAGCCGCCCCGGGCGCTCGCTGACGATGATGCCGCCATCGGGAAGCGCCTCCACCGACCAGGGATGTTCCAGCCCGGTCGTCAGCGTCTCGACACGCACGGTTCCATGCTGGCTTGGGAACTCGCGGGCTTCCTGCGCCTGTGCAGCGAAAGGAGAGGCGGTCGCTGCCAAGGCAACAGACCACGCCAAGGCTGAGAGGAGCCGCCTTCTGGCTGGCTGTTTCGACGCTCTAGCATCTGCTCGCGGCATTGCGTTTCTCCGGGCCGATTCGTTCAGCAGGCAAGCTGGAACGCTCGGCCCGGCGGTTCAAGTCACATCCGATCAAAAGCGGTTTATTTCGAGATCGAGCCCGTGATCAGCGGCACCGGACGCTGCTCGCCGATGAGTTCGGCGCTGACGATGTAGCGCATCGGCCCCTGTTTGATCGCATCGAACGGCCAGCAGGTCGCAAGCGCCAGATGGTGGCCGCTGGCGGACGCATTGATGCCGCTTTCGTCCCAGCGCGCCACCCGGCCTTCGCCGGCCCTAAACAGGAAGCGACGGCCGTCCTTTCGCGTCAGCACCAGCAGATCGCCGGGATTGACGTCTTTCAGCCAGCGGAAATGCGTGTCGCGATGGGCGGCAATGACGGAGGTGCCCTCGTCGCCCGGCTGCGGTGTCGTCGTCAGCCAGGCGGGGCCGAAGGCAAGCGCTTCGCCGGAGGCGCCTTCAAGCACGATGGCCGAACGGTTGAGACGCGGCGCAGTGATCTCGGCTGCCGTCTGGAAGTCGGCCCACGGCCAGGGCTTGCCATCAGGATTGCCATGCAACTGCGCCTCGAAGGTGCGCTTCAGCAGCACCTGCGAGACCTCGGCCTTCGCCTTCATGTAGAAACCCTTGCCGACCAGCATCAGGCCGGCAAGGGCAATCAACGCGATAATCGCAAGCACGATCGTCTCGGCCGCCGAGAGGCGGGCGAGAAAGCCCGAGCGTGGCTCGGGCATCTGGTTGTCAGCGGCCACGGCGGCGCACTCCGGCAAGGACGACGGCGGCGATCGGCCCGCGCCAGAAGACGAAGGTCGTGCCGGCGAGGAGGGCAAAGGCGAGCAGCATCAGGCCAACCAGGATCTGCTTGTCAGCTTCGGTTGCCGTCTGCGGCAGCGCCACCTGGTTGCTGGCCTCGGCGATCAGGCTTGCTGAGCGTGCCGTCGGTGCCGCCAACATTCGGTCCGCGGTCAGCATGGCAAGCTTCGTCTGGCTTTCGCGCGCGGCGTCGCGTTCATCGACCTTGCCGGGGAGGGTATCGGCGGGCTTTTCGCCGAAGACCTTGCCGAAGTCCCAGCCGGCCGGAAGGTTGAGCGGCAGCCGCGTTTCGCTGAGGTTCTGGTCGGCCGGGCGCGACGGCGTTTTGTCGACCGCAACGAGGCTCGTGACGCGCGAGACCAGGTGATGGGCAAGCGCCACCGCCTCGATCTGCCTGTCGAGCGATGCAGGATCGGCGATCGTCGACGCACTCGCTTCGAGATCATCGATCTTGCGGTGCGCCCAGAGCTTGGCGATGCCTTCGCCCGCCGAGGCCTTGGCGATGTCCATTTCGACCCGCCAGGGCTGGTCACCGGCCTTGCCGATGATCTGCAGTTTGCCCTCGGGCGCCGTGCCGTCGATCTCGGCCGTCAGCACGACAGGCTCGCCGCGGTAAAGATCGGGCATCGGGTTCGGCGTGATGTCGCCGGCAGACGCGCCCTCGAAGCTGGCGGAGATATCGGTCATTGCCGGGCTTTCGAGCTTGGTGAAAAGCTCGCCCATGCGGGTCGCCACCTCATTCTCCGAGCCGATCAGCGTGAAGGTGCCGCGGCCGTACTCGGCGGCCTTGGTCATGAAGTGGCTGTTCGGGGCCGAGCCGATGCCGACGGTAAAGACGCGGGCGTCGCCGCGGTTCTTCTGGATCTCGTCGAAGAGCTGGGTCTCGTTACCGATCGCGCCGTCGGTGAGGAAGACGACCTGGCGCAGCGCACCGGCCGAGACCGACCCTTGGGTGCGCAGCGCCGCTTCCAGTGCTGGCAACATCTCGGTGCCGCCGTCAGCCGTCAGGCCCCGCACATAGGCGATCGCGTCTTCGCGCCTGTCCGGTGTCGCTTCGACCAGTGACGGGAAGTGCACGGACATGGTGTCGTCGAAACGGATGACGTTGAAGCGGTCATCGGGCTTCAACCGGGAGATCGCCAGCGCCAGGCTCGCCTTGGCCTGTTCCATCGAAGGGCCGGCCATCGACCCGGAATTGTCGATGACAAAGACGACTTCGCGCTTGACCGGCTTGACGTCGGTTGGCGTTGCGGTGGCCGGTGGCGTGACGAAGGAGAGCAGATAGGTCTTGTTGCCGACCGTCTCGCGGAAGAGACCGGCATAGGGGCTCTTGCCCGCGATTGCCTTCCAGGTGAGCTCGAAATCGCGATCGGCCGGCACGCTGTCGGCTTTCAGCGTAATGCGGCGGCCGAGATCGTCGAGATTGGCGACATCGACATCGTGATAGCCGGATTTCACCTCGCCGAGCGGGAAGCCTGCCTTGAGGTTCACGGTCAGCGTCACCGGGTTGATCTTGGCGTTTTGCTTGGGGTCGAGAACGGGCGCTTCGATCTTGCCGCGGTCGGGAACCGGATCGCTGACCGCATAGCCGGTGCGGCTGTCGAGATCGACGGTCTGGACGATCGGCTCGGGATTGTAGCGGGGCGCGACAACCATCGGGAAGCGCAGCGAATAGAGGCCGTTCGACTGACGAACCGCGCTCTGGTATTCGATCTGCACGACGATCGTTTCGCCCGGGCCGATATTGGCGACCTGGTTGGTGAAGATGTTGGGGCGCTGCTGTTCGAGCAGGGCCGCCTTCTTGCCCTCGGCCTTCGCCTGCTCGTAGATTTCCTTGGCGACCGCGCGCGGCTTGATGTCACCTTCGATGAAGCGGTCGCCGATCTGCATCTTCAGCGTATCGACGGCCGAATCTTCGGGCAGGGGAACGACATAGGTGCCTTCGACCCAGCCCTTGCTCGGGTTCTCGAAGCGCTGGGTGACGCGGGTGCGCATGATCGGGCCGTTGACGTCGATCTGAACGTCGGTCGCAAGCCTCGGCGCTTCGACGAAATAGCCTGGCTCCTTCGACGGGAAGAGCAGGGCGCCGGTGCCGACGTCATTGGGGCGAACGTAGCCCGCCATCTGCTGCGGCCTGGCGTTGACGGTTTGCGCTGAGGCCTGGGTCATCAGGCCGACGATCATCAGGATGCAGGCGGCAAGGGCCGCAACGGCCAGATACATGCCCCAGCGCGCTTCGTTCTGACCTGTTCTGGAAGAGGCGATTTCGTCGTCGAGAAACATTGCATAACCCCCGTAATGCGAATGTGTTCGGATCATCGAAGGAAAAGCCCGGAAACCGGCTGTTGCTGGACGGAATTGCGGCGGTCCGCGACAGTTGTGATGGCTAAATTATGGCATTTCGAAAAATGCCTGATGACGCTGATTTTTTTGAATAAATAGTGATCACCAACCGTTTCTGGTTGTTATGGATCGTGGCCATTTGAAGTGGCGCTGGCGGCGCATTTTGTGGTGGCTCACTGGCGGTCGTCGGGACGTCACTGATCGCGACGGGTGATCGACGGCGCTGATGGCACTCATGAAACTTTGTCATGGTGACGCTTTTTGCCCGCGTTTCCGGCGTTTTTGCCGTTCCGGCGCTTGCAAGACCGGGCGTCTTTCGACATAGACCTAACCGCTATGGAGCCTGCTTTTCCGTAGCGATCACCTCGTCTCGAAACGATCAGGACCTTCACCATGGCCTTCCTTGCCGATGCCCTTTCCCGTGTAAAGCCTTCCGCCACCATCGCCGTTTCGCAGAAAGCCCGTGAGCTGAAAGCGAAAGGCCGCGATGTGATCGGCCTTGGCGCCGGTGAGCCGGACTTCGACACGCCCGACAATATCAAGAAGGCAGCGATCGACGCGATCAACCGCGGCGAGACGAAGTACACGCCGGTTTCCGGCATTCCGGAACTGCGCGAAGCGATCGCCAAGAAGTTCAAGCGCGAGAACAACCTCGACTACACCGCCGCCCAGACGATCGTCGGCACCGGTGGAAAGCAGATTCTTTTCAACGCCTTCATGGCGACGCTGAACGCGGGCGATGAAGTCGTCATCCCGGCACCCTACTGGGTTTCCTACCCGGAAATGGTGGCGCTGTGCGGCGGTACGCCGGTGACGGTTTCGACCAAGCAGGAAAACAACTTCAAGCTCAAGGCGGAGGACCTGGAAAAGGCGATCACGCCTAAGACCAAGTGGTTCATCTTCAATTCGCCGTCCAACCCGTCGGGCGCCGCCTACAGCCATGCCGAGCTGAAGGCGCTGACCGACGTCCTGATGAAGCACCCGCATGTCTGGATCCTCACCGACGACATGTACGAGCACCTGACCTATGGCGACTTCAAGTTCGCGACCCCGGTCGAAGTCGAGCCCGGCCTCTACGACCGCACGCTGACGATGAACGGCGTCTCCAAGGCCTATGCCATGACCGGCTGGCGTATCGGTTACGCGGCCGGCCCGCTGCAGCTCATCAAGGCCATGGACATGATCCAGGGCCAGCAGACCTCGGGCGCGACCTCGATCGCTCAGTGGGCTGCCGTCGAGGCGCTGAACGGCACGCAGCACTTCATCCCCGAGAACAAGAAGATCTTCGAAGGCCGCCGCGATCTCGTCGTCTCGATGCTGAACCAGGCCAAGGGCATCTCTTGCCCGACGCCGGAAGGCGCCTTCTACGTCTATCCGTCCTGCGCCGGCCTCATCGGCAAGACCGCGCCGTCGGGCAAGGTCATCGAGACGGACGAAGACTTCGTGTCGGAACTGCTCGAATCCGAAGGCGTTGCCGTCGTCCATGGTTCGGCCTTCGGTCTCGGCCCGAACTTCCGCATCTCCTACGCGACCTCGGAAGCGCAGCTCGAAGAAGCTTGCCGCCGCATCCAGCGTTTCTGCGCTGCCTGCAAGTAAGCTCGGGACGTTCCACTCAATGAAAAAGCCCGCCGGCAACGGCGGGCTTTTTTTGTTCAGATGTTGATTCAACTGGGCGGCAATCTGATTCAAACCGGCTGCTCAAGTCCTTGAAATCAGATTCAAAAATCAAGCGCCGGGCACCTCGTCGTCGCCAACGACACCGCCCTCGCTTTCGAGGATCGAGAGGCGGCGAGCCTCGGAGCGGGTGAATTTCAGGCAGACTCCGATGCCGCGCTCGCCTTCGGGGAGAAACATGGCGCCGGCATTTTCGAGTGCGTGCGTCAGCGACTGGATCACCGCGTCGGCCGGTTTTTCCAGCTTGCGCTCGAATTTCAGGATCGTGTCTTCGTCGACGCCGGAGAAGGTCGCCAGCATCTCGCGCGAGATCTCGATGAGTGCGCGGGCGGCGCGGCACTGTGAACCTGTAATCATGGTCACCTCCAGTTGCGGCGAGGATGCGCGAAGGCGGCCAACGGGTCAACCGCTGGCAAACGACCCGCGGCGTTGGATCGCGGGGCCTTTGCCTGCTGTCAGCTTGCGGCGCGGTGCCGATAGCCATGCGGACGGACTTGTGGCCGTACCGCAAAGGGCACTCTCTACTTTCCCCGCATCGCCTCGATGATGCCGGAGGCCTCGTCGCTGCCGAAGCCGGCGGCGAGGCGTTTTTTCGCCAGCCGTTCGATCGGCTCCATGAAGGCAGGATCGATGCCCAGGCTGTGGCTTGCGGCGACGATGTTGCTGATCGCCACCGATTGCATCTGAAGGTTCGACATGACGTCGCGGGCGTGGTCGCCGCTGTCGATCCGCTCGGCATAGTCGGGCAGCGCCGTCATCATCGCTGCCAGCCAGGGCTCGACCAGGGGCAGGAACTCTTTGGCGGTGAAGCCGACGCTGCCGGCGAGCGCCGTTGCGTGCAGGTAGCCGCCGAAGAGGCCGTACATCGCCGACAGCAAGGCGAGGTCGCTGACCGCGGCGAGAACAGGATCTTCGCCGAGATAATGGCTCTGGCCGAAGGCCGCCAGTTGCTCCTTGGCATCTTCGAATGCATCGGCGCTGCCGCTGTAGAGAATGAAGGCATGCGGCGTGCCGATCATCGGTGGCGTCGCCATGATACCGCCGTCGAGATAGCGCGCGCCTTGGCTGCCAAGTGCGGTGGAGAGCGCCCGGACCTCGTCCGGACGGCCGTTGGTGAGATTGACGATTGTCTTGCCTGTAATCGCCGCACCGTGGCCTGCAAGCGTGGCGTCGACGGCGGCGTAGAGGCACAGATTGACCACGTCACTTGTTGCAAGAGCCTCGGCGACCGTTGCCGCCCGGCGAGCGCCGCGGGCAAGCAGCGCTTCAGCCCGCGCCGAGGTGCGGTTCCAGACGGTGACGGTATTGCCCGTGTCGATGAGGATGCTGGCGAGTGCCGTACCCATGGCACCGAGGCCGATGATCGAAATGGCCTTGGGTTCAAGTTCGTGTTCCGACATCTTGTTGCTCCGCTTCGAGGGGTCAGGCAGCGGGTGACAATTGCTGGCCGAGGCCGCCATCGACCGTCAGTTTCGCACCGGTGGTAAACGTCGCGTCGAAGGCGAGGAACAGCACGGCGCGTGCCACTTCGTCCGCCGTGCCGTTGCGGCCCATCGGGGTGATCGCGTCGCCGAGCGCCTTGAACTCGGCGCGCTCGGCATCGGTGATGTCGGCCACGCCCTTGGTCGGCGTGTCGATGAAGCCGGGGCTGACCGAGTTGACCCGGATCCCGCGTGGCAGCAGTTCGGCGGCAAAGACGGAGGCAAACGAGATCAGCGCCGCCTTGCTGCCGCTATAGACCGCCATGCCCGGGTGGCCGCCGACATCGGCGACCGACGAAGTGAAGACGATCGAGCCACCGTCGCGGATCAGCGGCGCCAGGCGCTGGACGGTGAAGAAGGCCCCCTTGGTGTTGATCGTGAACTGGCGGTCAAAGGAGGCCTCCGTCACCTGGTCGAAGGGTTCGAGCAGCGACGTGCCGGCGTTGACGTGCAACAGGTCGATCGCGCCGAGCTTCTGCCCGACGGTCGCCCCGAGCACGGCGATCTCGCCAAGGTCGGAGATGTCGGACCGAACAGCATGGACGCGGGGTCCGAAGCGGCCTTGGATCTTGGCGAGGTTGGCCTCGTTGTTGCCGGTCAGAAGCACTTCGGCGCCGCCATCGACGAGCCGCTCGACCGTCGCAAGACCCATGCCGTGCGTGCCGCCGATGACGACGGCTTTCTTGTTCTGATAGTGACCCATGGTCTCTTCCTTCGATATCAGGTTTCGATGAAGAAGAGATAGTTTCATGGACGATATTGCGAAAGTCGGCCAGATGTGGATGTATCGTCCACATCAGTAGACATTGGATGCAGCGATGCGCAATCTCAACGACTTCATCGTCTTTGCCCATGTGGTCGATCACAAGGGCTTCGCGCCGGCGGCACGGGCGCTGAACGTGCCGAAATCGACGCTGAGCAAGCGCGTGGCCGAACTGGAAAAGACGCTCGGCGTCCGGCTGATCAACCGCACGTCGCGTCGCTTCACCGTGACCGAGGTCGGCGAGGATTTCTATCGCCATGCCGCGGCTATGCTGATCGAGGCGGAGGCGGCCGAGGCTGTCGTCATGGGACGACTTGCCGAACCGAGCGGTACGGTCAGGATCACCGCCTCGGTGCCGACGGCGCAGATGATGCTGGCAGGGCTCCTGCCGCCCTTGGCGCAGGCCTATCCGAAGATGCGGGTGATGCTGCATGCGACCGACCGTTTCGTCGATGTCGTGCAGGAAGGCTTCGACATTGCCGTGCGCGATCACTTCGCTCCTCTTCCTGACTCTGGAATGGTGCAGCGGCGGGTGGCAACGGACGCGATCCTGCTGGTGGCAGCGCCGGCCTATCTCGAACTTCGCGGCCTTCCGCGCGAGCCGAGCGACCTTTCCCGCCACGACGGGCTTCTCGCCTCCCTGACCGCGGAGGGATGGACGATGCGCAATAACGCAGGCGTGGTCGTCAGGGCTCGCCCCCTGCCGCGTTTCCTTGCGGACGAATCCCACGTGCTGCTCTCGGCTGCCGTCTCCGGCCTCGGCATCACCGCGTTGCCGCGAAAGATCTGCCGGGCGGAACTCGATGCGGGCAGTCTGGTGCGGGTACTGCCTGACTGGGAGGCGGGCAGCGTGACGACGACGCTGTTGATGCCGCACAGACGCGGACAGTTGCCGTCGGTGCGCGCGGTGGTCGACTTCATCGCCGGCCATCTGCCTGGCGGCTGAGGACAGGTGGGCGCCAAAGACTTTGCCTGAAAAACAAAGGCCCGCTCGGGGCGGGCCTTCAAGATCTGTATGGGGCGATTGCTCAGCGCTCGGCGAGGGCCGGTTCGCCCTTCTTCTCGCGCACCAGGTTCATGAACCGGCGGAAGAGGTAGTGGCTGTCCTGCGGGCCTGGCGAGGCTTCCGGGTGGTGCTGCACCGAGAACACCGGCTTGCCGGCGACGCGCAGGCCGCAATTGGTGCCGTCGAACAGCGAAATGTGAGTCTCTTCAACGCCTTCCGGCAGCGACTTCGAATCGACCGCGAAGCCGTGGTTCATCGAGACGATCTCGACCTTGCCCGTCGTGTGGTCCTTGACCGGATGGTTGGCGCCGTGGTGGCCCTGGTGCATCTTCTCGGTCTTGCCGCCGAGCGCCAGCGCCAGCATCTGGTGGCCGAGGCAGATGCCGAACACCGGAATGTCGGTCTTCAGGAGATCCTGGATAACCGGCACGGCATATTCGCCAGTCGCGGCCGGGTCGCCCGGGCCGTTGGAAAGGAAGATGCCGTCCGGCTTCTGGGCAAGCACTTCTTCGGCGGTCGTCGTTGCCGGCATCACGGTGACGCGGGCGTTGAGGCCGGTAAAGAGGCGCAGGATGTTGCGCTTGACGCCGTAATCGAGGGCGACGACGTGATAGGCCGCCTCTGTCTCGCCGAGCGTGGAGAAGCCTTCGTCCCAGACCCAGGGCTTCTCGGTCCACTGCGACGACTGACCCGATGTGGCAACCTTGGCGAGGTCGAGGCCTTCAAGCCCGCTCCAGGCCTTGGCCTCCGCCTTCAGCGTCTCGATGTCGAAGACGCCTTGGGGGTCATGGGCGATGACGGCGTTGGGCATGCCGTTTTCGCGGATCCAGGCGGTGAGCGCGCGGGTGTCGATGCCGCAGAGCCCGATGATGCCGCGGGCCTTCAGCCAGGCGTCGAGGTGCTTGACGGCCCGGTAGTTCGACGGGTCGGTGATGTCGGCCTTGAAGATGACGCCGACCGCGCCGTGGCGTGCTGCCGGCGTCAGGTCTTCGATGTCCTCGTCATTGGCGCCGATGTTGCCGATATGCGGGAAGGTGAAGGTGACGATCTGGCTGAGATAGGAGGGATCGGTCAGGATTTCCTGGTAGCCGGTCAGCGCTGTGTTGAAGCAGACTTCCGCCTGCACCTTGCCGGTCGCGCCGATGCCCTTGCCTTCGATGACGGTGCCGTCGGCCAGAACGAGCAAAGCGGTGGGTTTTTCAGTGGTCCATGCGGGTGTCGCGGTCATCGTTCCTATCCCGTTGCGGCGTGAAGCGCGGGGCTTGAAAGCCCGGCGGCTGATCGCCATTTCATGTGCTCAGGCATGGACGCGCGGAAACCCCGCGGAAAGTGCTCTCATGCCGATGTTGTGCAGGTGCGGGAAAATAGCCAAAGCGCCCTTCCGGGTCAACCGGGCACCCATGAATTGTCTGGAAATAAAATTCCTTTTAATTCAATTGGTTGCGTATTCCGTTTGATTGCGCCTGTCACACTGGTTTAAGACGACGGCAACAATGATGGTTTCGAACCGGTTCCGGGCAGAGCACCGCGGGCCGGTTTCGACATGGAGTATGGATAATGCGCGACCAGTTCGCAGAAGCACTGAAGGAAGCCCTCAAAGCCAAGGACGCCCGGCGTACCTCGACCGTGCGGCTGATCCAGGCGGCGATCAAGGACCGGGATATCGCCAATCGCGGCCAGGGCAAGGACCCGGTCGGCGATGACGAGATCCTGCAGATCCTCGCCAAGATGATCAAGCAGCGCGAAGAGTCGGCCCGCATGTATAATGAGGGCGGTCGGCCGGAGCTTGCCGAGCAGGAGCGCCAGGAAATCGTGATCATCAACCTGTTTCTCCCGGCCCAGCTGCCGGAGGAAAAGGTGAAGGAACTCTGCGCTTCGATCATTCAGGAGACCGGCGCGCACGGCCTGCGCGACATGGGCAAGTGCATGAATGCGCTCAAGGAGCGCTATCCCGGCCAGATGGACTTTGCCAAGGCTTCCGGCCTGGTGAAAGACCTGCTCAAATAAGGACTGCGGTCCGTTCTGGCGCCCGTGCGAATGCTGCGGGCGCCAGCTTTTCGTCATTCGCCTGAAAGACGATTTCAAACGCCCGATCGATCAGGGCGAACTTCTCCGCCTGATAATCCCAATATTCACGAATAAAGCCCTTCGACAGCCATACGTTGCCGCGCCCCGGCGTTCGCTCCCATCCCATTTCGCCTATCAGCGCGGCCTTGTCGAAGATCCGCTTGAGATGGGTTTTCGAGATCATGAAACGGTCGCTCAAATCGCCGGGTGAAACGGGCCCGATCACCACCCGTTCGGCTTCAGGGTCGAACCTGTCGATACGGGAAAAGAGATCGTCCATCACCACCCCGCCGGAGTTGACCCAGGTGAAGAGGTCGAATGTCGGACCGGGGCGGCGAACGCGGTCGTTGCCGACAAGCGCGTAGGCGGTCGCCGACTGCAGGTCGCCGAAGCGATCCGGCTCACGGCTAAGCGTGGCGACGCGCGACCGGCCGTCGAGCAGGTCCAGGATCGCCAGATGGGCACACAACCATTTCCAGACATAGTCGAGAGCGGTTTCGGTTGGCTCCAGGGGCCGGTTGCGCTTGTTCGGCTGTACGGACGCGTAGCGGGCAAACCGATAGGCGACCATCTCCTGGACGAAGGCGGCTGCCGTGTTCCGGCTGGCGATGTCGTTGGCGACGACGTAGTCGATGAAGCGGCCGCTATAGAGACCGCTCGAGGGGTCGCCGGGCTGGTGATCGTTGTGGAGAGCGAGGCCCGACTGGGCCATCAGCCAGCGCTGCTGCGACGCAAAGATCGAAGCGAGCCGCGGGTTGTCCGCATACATCGTCACCATGCCGCGGGCGTAACTGAGCACGGCATGAAAGAAAGCGGGGCTGGACGCGAGCGCTTCAACGGCGATGGACATGGCGGGTGTTCCAGTTCGGAGATGGCGAATTCATGCCGTTCGCCCGGGCGGAGTCAACGCCGCCTTGGGCTTTCAGAAAAATTTCAGAACAGCTTCAGCGACGTCGCGAGTGGACGCGTTTCCCGATTCCATGCTGTGAATAGCGTGCAAGCCGGATCACTCTTGTGGCGTCTTACGCCGTTGCCGCCTATATGGAGGATCGACCAGAGGTTTCCATGCGCTTTTCACCATCCTTTCTTGACGAGATACGCGACCGCGTGCCGATTTCGGACGTGATCGCCAAGCGCGTCACCTGGGATCGGCGCAAGACAAATGTCTCGCGCGGCGACTATTGGGCTTGCTGCCCCTTCCACGGCGAGAAGTCGCCGAGCTTTCACTGCGAGGACAGGAAGGGCCGCTATCATTGCTTCGGCTGCGGCGTTTCGGGCGACCATTTCCGCTTCCTCACCGACCTTGAAGGACTGAGCTTTCCGGAAGCGGTGCAGCAGATCGCCGACATGGCGGGCGTTGCCATGCCGCAGCCCGATCCGCAGGCCGAACGACGCGAGAAGGAGCGCACCAGCCTTCTCGACGTCATGGAATTGGCGACGGCGTTTTTCGAGGACCAGCTCCAGACCGCAAACGGCGCCAAGGCGCGCGCCTATCTGCGCGAGCGCGGCCTGACGGGACGCACGATCGAGACCTTCCGCCTGGGTTTTGCGCCCGACAGCCGGAATGCCTTGAAGGAATTTCTTGCCGGCAAGGGTATCGCAAAGGAGCAGATCGAGGCTTGCGGGCTCGTCGTGCACGGTCCTGATGTGCCGGTATCCTACGACCGTTTCCGCGACCGGATCATGTTCCCGATCCTGTCGTCGCGCGAAAAGGTCATTGCCTTTGGCGGTCGCGCCATGTCGCCGGACGCGCCGGCCAAATACCTGAACTCGAACGAGACCGAGCTCTTCCACAAGGGCAACGTGCTCTACAATTTCGCCCGCGCCCGGCGCGCTTCGCAAGGCGCGAGCCGCCTCGGTGACGTTGGGCCGGATGATGCCGCAGGGACGATCATCGCCGTCGAAGGCTACATGGACGTGATTGCCCTGCATCAGGCGGGCGTCGAAAACGCGGTGGCACCGCTCGGCACGGCACTGACTGAAAACCAGCTTGACCTCTTGTGGAAGATGACGTCGCAGCCGGTGCTCTGCTTCGACGGCGACGGTGCCGGCATTCGTGCCGCCAACCGCGGCGTCGACCTGGCGCTGCCGCACCTGAAGCCCGGCCGTTCGGTGCGTTTCGCCATGCTGCCTGACGGCAAGGATCCGGACGATCTGGTGCGCCACGAGGGCCGCGCGCCCTTCGACAAGGTGCTCGCCAACGCGCGCTCGCTTGCCGACATGGTCTGGCAGCGCGAGATCCAGGGTGGGGCATTCGACACGCCGGAAAAGCGCGCCGAACTCGAGGCAAAGCTCAAGCAGGTGACATCCGTCATCGCCGACGAGAGTGTGCGCCGCCACTATGGCCAGGACATGCGCGACCGGCTGAATGCCTTCTTGCAAGCGTCCGGTTCAGGGCGGGGCGAACGCCGCCCGTTCGAGCGCGGCGGCCGGCAGGGCGGTGGCCCGCGCGGCGCCGCCGGGCCACGCGGCCCGAACGCCGGCGGACCGACCGCCATTTCCGACCGGCTGGCCCGCTCCTCGCTCGTCAGCGGACAGCAGGTCGTGCCGCTCCTGCGCGAGAGTGTTCTCGCGCTCACCATCGTCAACCACCCGCAGCTGCTGTTTGACGAGTACGACGAGATCTCGACGATCGAGTTCGACCACCGCGAGCTGCAACGCTGCTGGGCGGCCGTGCTGAATGCCGCCGCCGCGCATGGGCCGCGTCTCACTCGTGAAGGCCTGGTCGAGCAACTCGGTGCCGAGGGGTTTGCCGCGCTGATCGGCGCGCTTGACCAGCAGATCCGTTATGCGCGGCTCTGGACCGCGACGACGTCGGCGGCACCGGAGGACGCACGCGAGGGTTACCTGCAGGCGCTGGCGCTGCATCAGCGATCGAAGGCCCTCAACTGGCAACGGCGGGAGCTCGAGCGCGAGCTGGCGCATGCGACGGAAGAAGGCGATCTCGAAGCGGTGCCGCAACTGCTGCGCACGCTCCAGGAAGTCCAGCTTGAGGTGACGCGGCTTGAGAACCAGGAAGCGATCATCGAGGGGTTCGGCGTGCTGTCCGGTCGCGTGAAGGGACCCGCGGCGCGCTAGCGGAGATTGGTCGCGCAAATGCGTCGTCCCTATCCCCTTGTCTGCAAACGCGATTGTCTTTTAAATAATTTGTAGTTGCAAATCCGGCGACTTCTCCATTTAATCTTTGCCCTGATGTTCCGGGTGAGAGGGGGAATGGCGATGGCATTTACACTTTCTCGTGGTGGCAACAACGTTCCGGCCGAAGTGCAGCGCTGGCAGTACTTTCTACTGCGACGCGGCATCTCGCAGGTCGGGCGCGTCGACGCAGACTTCGGATCGAAATCGGAGGAGGCGACGCGGATATTCCAACTCCAGCAGCAGCTTCCGACACACGGTAAAGTTGATTCTGCAACTTTAAACGCCGCAAGCCAGTACGGCTATACGATCCTCGACAGCGGATACTACGCGGCGCGCTCCGGGGCAGGCTGGCCTGCCCCGCCGGGCGATCTGTCGTCACCCGGTTCAGCTTGGCGCAACACGAAGTTTTCGTGCTTTCGGTTCGTGCAAAAGCAGAACGCCTATCGCGACCGCCCGGAGAGGATCGTCATCAAGGGCAGTTGCGACGGCGCGGCCGCCGACTGGACGCAGGCCAACATCGTCGATCTGAACAGCAGCCTGTTTTCGCATGCCGATGGGTATCGCGGATACTTCCGGGTGCACCGCGAGGCGCGAGACGCCCTCGACGCACTGCTGCACCAATGGCAGTCCGACGACCTCTTGCACCTGGTGATCAGCTTTGCCGGAGCCTTCGACCCTCGCTACATCTTCGGTCACAATCCGGGCAACGCCGCTCAACCCGAACTCAAAAGCACGGATGCGAGCAAGCTTTCCAACCACGCTTTCGGCTCCGCCTTCGACATCAACGCCACATGGAACTGGATCGGCGATGTTCCGGCTTTCTGCGGTCGCAAGGGGTCCGTCCGCGAGCTCGTGGCTTCCGCCAATGCCGCAGGTTTCTATTGGGGTGGCCACTTCGGTGGCGGTCGTGTCGATGGCATGCATTTCGAGCTGGCCCGTTGAACCTAGTCGCTCGGGCAGTTGTGGCAGTCGCGTTTTGGGGAGGGGACCATGGCGAAACAGACAACGGGAAAGAGGCAGAAGACCACGACAAGCCCGGAGGCTGCGGTGGTGCAGGGGGTAGAGACCGACGAGGCTCAAAATATCGTCGGTGAAGGTCAGGCGGCGGTGGCTGAAAGTCCCGCACCCGCAGACACATCCGTTGCCCTGATCGGCGGTGATCGGGGAATACGCATAGGCAACAGAACGTTCAAGCTTGAGGAAGCCAAGTTTGCCGGCCGCACCTTGAATGTTCTTCCTGATCTTCCAGACATTCGCGATCGGTACTACAACCCGATGCTTCGTGCACTTCCGGGCAGTGTCTATCCATCGATCGCCTTTCCCGTTCGCGACCAGGGGGCGTCGTCTGCCTGTACCGGATTTGCCCTGGCGCATGTCATCGACATCCTGACCCACCGGGAAGTGCTTGCGGCTCAACCCACACGCGTCAGCGCGCGAATGCTCTACGAGATGGCCAAGCGCAACGACGAGTGGGCCGGAACCGCCTATGAGGGGTCGAGCCCCCGAGGTGCGCTGAGCGGCTTCTACCGGAACGGCGTTTGCCGGCAGGCGTTTTCTCCCGACAGTACCAGCGGCGAGTGGATCCTCACCTACGAGATCAACAAGGATGCGCGCGAGAACCGGCTGGGGGCCTACTATCGGCTGCAGCCCGATTTGTCCGACTATCATGCCGCCCTCAACGAGGTCGGAGCGATCTATGCCTCGGCGCAGATCCATGAAAACTGGAAGGATCCGAAGGACGGTCAGATCGTGCCCGGTGGGCAACCCATCGGCGGACATGCGTTTGCGATCGTCGGCTATGATGCTGAAGGCTTCTGGATCCTGAATTCCTGGGGCCGGGGATGGGGCAAGGACGGCGTCGCCCATTGGCGATATGAAGACTGGGCGGCGACGCTTATGGACGCCTGGGTGCTCCAGCTTGGGGTGCGGGCGCCGACCGCATTCAGCGCCGTGCCGCGAGGAGCGCCGTCGTCCGCAGCGACGCCGCAAACGCGCTCGGCGCCCAACAGAAGCGATATCGTCGGCCATTTCATCAACATCGACGATGGGCGCTATGTCACGAATGGGCGCTACGCGTCGCCCACGCCGACCGAAATGCAGGAGTCGGTCAAGCGGTTGACGAGTGGTGAAGCGAACAATGGAGCGGGGTTCGCGCACCTGGTAATTTATGCGCACGGCGGTCTCAATTCTCTGGACGACGAGGCGAGCCGGATCGCAACCTGGAAGAGGCACGATATCTTCGGGCGAAACGGCATCTACAATTTTCATCTGATGTGGGGCTCCGGTCTGCTCGATGAAGCGTTCGGTCCGCTTTCCCAGAGCCAGGCGGGGCGGGCGACAGGCTGGATCGGTGACCTGTTGTTCGAGACCGGGTTGGGTAAGGCGCTTGGCAGCCGGGCTTGGCGGAACATGAAACAGGACGCCAATGCCGCGTTCGACCGCCACGGGCCATACAACGGCGGCACCTTTGGCTTGCGTCCCCTGATCGAGGGTCTGTCCAAGGCGAAGAAGCGGCCAAAGATCCATCTGGTCGGGCACAGCGCCGGCTCCATCGTGCTCGGTGAGCTGTTGGCTAACCTGGATCAGTTCGCGTCAAGCAATCTGGACATCGAGAGCATCCATCTCATGGCCCCTGCGTGTACGACCGATTTCTTTGCAACACGCTACGAACCTTTTCTTTCAGGGACAGGCGCGTGGAAGCTGAACGGCAAGATCTACCTGTATGAGATGAGCGATGCGCTCGAGCAGGCAGACACAGTGGGCGTTGCGGGACTGCCGGGGTATGGCCGCTCGCTGCTTTATCTCGTCTCACGCGCCTATGAGGACGCTGCAAACACACCGCTTGCGGGGATGGCAATCTACTCAGGGAAGCTTCCACAGTCGGCGGCGCTTGCGATCGATCGCTCTGTCAACAAAGCCACGGCGTCCACCACGCACGGCGGCTTCGACAATGATGCCGTGACGATGTCCACCATCATGGAACGCGTTCTGGGCCACAAGCCACCCAAGCCGCCGACAGCCGAGGAAATGGTGGGATACTAGAGCATCCGGCTTTCCCGGCATCGCCGGAGGCGCAAAGATGCTCTCTGCTCGGGCCGAGCGACGCAAACCATGGGGCGACAAAACACCGGTTACTCGCGCCAGTGTTCGGCCACCCAGGGCGCAGGGCGGATATAGTGGCGCAGGTAGCGGATCGGGTTCTTTTCGCGGCGGTCGCCGTTGAAGAGCCGGCGGATGTGGCCAAGCGGCGTGTCGACGCGGCCGCGCCAGCCGTACTGTCCGTCGATCGCGTGCTGCGGCAGCAGGCTGCGCGGGAAGAGCACGATGCGCGCATCGGCCGGCAGCCGCGGCGCCAGGAAATAGTTCAGCGGGAAGGTCCAATGACAGTCCTGGCGGAAGTGCAGGACCCAGCGTCTCGGAAACAGCTTTATCCCGCCCGGCGCATTGCGGGTCACGAAACGCTGCTCGAAGCGGTATTCGTCGGCGATCGCCTGCGGGTTGGCGCCAAATTTCTGCTGCAGCGGCACGAGCTTGCCCACGGGGAAGCGCAGGACGGAGGTCTGGCCAAGGCGCTCGAAGGGTGTCGTCTGGTTCTGGGCCAGGACCACGTCGTCGGGCTCTCCGAACTCGAAGAAGTCGTCGAGCGATCCGACGATGACGATGTCGAGATCGAGAAACAGAACCGGCCCCTTCAGGTTGCCGAGCTTCGGCCCCCAGAGCCGCGATTTCTGCCAGATGCCTGGCGTGTTCGTGGGCATGTCCGCGATGTCGAGCGGCGGCAGGTCCTCACACAGGATGTTCGGATTGAGCCCGTCGCGATTGTCGGTAAAGCAGGTGAAGGTGAAGGGCGGGGTGATGTTGCGCGCCACCATGGCATAGAGCCGGTTGATGAACGGTGCGCCGTACTTGGTTCCCCAACTGATGCAGATGACCTGCTTGACGCCGCCGCTCGCCGTCAGAACGTTTGCCATGGTGACTTCCCGATTTTGGACATCACTAAAGTACGATAGCATATTAAAGGCTAGGCTTATCACAGAATATCCTTATTGAATCTGTCGGTTATCCCCTGGAACCGGGTACAGGCGTCGGCTCGCCTGGCGCGCGTCCGCGCATTGGGTGCTGCAGATATTCAGCGCTACTCCGCCGGGACGCGCCGCTTGATACGGTCGTTGACTCTCCGCCTGTTCGGCGCACAATCTCCAGCGGTACTGGGGAGCGCCTGACATGCTCGCGCCGATGCCCAACAAACAACCTTTACAGCCGACACAGCCCTGCGTGGTCTGCCGCGAGCCGATCGCCGTTGGTGCAAAAAAGTGTATCCACTGCAGCTCCTTTCAGAACCGCGCGATCAACAGCCTGACGACCTGGAGCTCTATCCTTGCCGCACCTCTGGCTCTTGTGCCGCTCGCCGGCATCGCGGCAGCCCTTTGGGCGCTGACGCCCGTTGGCAGCAAGGGCGAAATCGAAATGCAGCTGGTCAGCTGCAAGCGCGACGCGGTGCAGGCTGCCTTTATCAACTCCGGCAGAAGTCCGGCCATGGTGACGGCGAGTTCGCTTGAACTCTTGCGCGACGGCAAACCGGTAAAATTCGAGACCCGCGCGGACCCACCATCGATCAAGGTGATCAACCCCAATGAGGTGGCGTATACGGTCACGTACAGACCGTACCGCGACAATACGCCGACTGTTTTCATTCCTGCCAACAGCGAGGTCAAAGGCTGCATCTATCGCGTCACCGCCAGCTGGAAGGACTTTGAGGGCACGAAAAAAAGCATAGTGGGAGAATGCGGATGTTCCGACTGAACGCCACCGTTGCGGCCGCCGGCCTCCTGCTGCTTGCCGGGCAGACGACGTTGCGGGCCGATGAAATCGCGCTGTTCGACTACCGAGGCGAAGCCGTAAAATTCGATCAGGTTGTCGGGCTGCTCGGCGAGCGGCTTGCCAATCTGCAGCCGGAAATCTTTCAGGATCCCAAATCCATACCAACCGACGCCAAGCGCCTGGAGAGTTTCAAGGTCAGCCGGCACGGGGCGGACACGCTTGCCAATACCAACCAGGCGCTCCAGTGGATCAACGATCAGGGCGATGTCTTGGGGGTCCTGCAGGGCACGATCCTGTCCGACCCGGGCGCTGCCGCACTGGTTTTCAGCCGGTTCACTCTGCCGGACAAGATCCCGAACTACGCTTCGCAAGTGATCACCATCAAATCGGAGATCAACGGCGACGAATTCGCAAACAATCGCGACGGGCATATGCTGATGCTGCTCTATTGCCTGCTTCAGGATGCGCGCCGAAACAAGCTGGATAGCGCCTATATCAACGCGATCGCCAGCGCCGCACACAACACGCTTGGAAATCTCTCGCGGCGCGCGAACGGTGTTCTGCCTGCGGACCTGAAGGCGATTGAAGACGATGTGAACGCGAGCCGTTGAAGCGCGAGGCCGTCGATGAAAACCCATCTTCGCTGCTTTCTGACAGCCATACTGGCTTTCCTGCTGTCGTCGGCCTGTCTGCGGGCGGAGCCCTTGCGCGTCTTCGTGTCCCAGTTCACCGGACCCGGCGGCGTGGGGCAGAGCATGATGACCACGCTCTATTTCGAGCTGCTCAAGTCTTTCGACCGGCAGGGTGAGAAGGGGGTGTGGGTGCTTTACGGCAAGGTGCCCCTGGAAAATGGGACGTATAGGGCAGCAATCGCGAGAGCGTCGCTGCCTTCCGCACGCGCCGATGTGGTGGTCTGGGGCAACGTGACACCCTATGGACAGGATCTGGTTGTGCAGTCGTACCTCGCTGTAACCCCGATCGCCGACGAGCGCAGCGTCCGGCCGGAGCTGTGGCGTGTGGAGCGTGAAACGGCGCGTGGCAGGCTTGCCGTGGAATTGGGGCTGCCCAGTCGCTTCTACGATTTCGAGCCCTTCAGGGTTCCGGCGAACCTGGTGCAGAAGTATGACAGCCCGGCGGGTGTGCCGATCTATAGCGAGGCGCAGGGCGGCAAGCGGCTGGGGCACATCACCGATGCTTTCACCTTCAGCGTCGTTCAAGAGAACGCCATCCGGGTCCGGGCGCTGGACGGCAAACTGGCCGGCTGGATCCACCTGACGGACCTCTATCGCTCAGACCTCCAGGCAAACGAGTTTTGCCAATCGCTGCTCAGATACATGCGCGGCGATTGGGAAGGGGCAAGGGCAGCGCTCGATGCGTTTTCCAGACGAAGCGACTTGCCGAGCGCCATTCGTATCGACAGCCTGATCCTGCTCGGCGTGACAGAGGAAAAGCAGGGCGTCTCCGGCCTTCCAGCATTCGAGCAGGCCTTCGCGCTCAATCCTTTCGACCGCGCCAGCGCGCAATATCTGATCCTCGGACGCCTGAGCGAAATGCAGCGCCGCGGTGCGGGGGAAGGCGCGTCGGCCATGCGACAGTCCACCGCCGAGTTCATCAAGGTTTCCCAGGAATTGTTTCCGCCTGAGGATGCTTGGCTGAGGTCAGCCCAGCAATTTCTATCGGCTGAATGAAGGAGGGGTGTCATGCCGCGACGTCGCAAAGCGGTGCTCGCAATCCTTGTCGCGCTTTACGCAACGCCAGTGCTGGCGGGAGATCTGGTCGGCAACGTTGCCGCGCTGGCGCCCGAGACCAAGAGTTTCCTTGTCCGCGCGCTGATCGACGAGCATGTTCTGGCGGCCGAAGTAAACGCGAATGACAACGAGCAGATCGCAACCGCCGTCGCGGACTATTACCTCAAGCACAAAGACGAATTCCGGCGGGATGGCGACGAGACCACGACTGTGGATATGGTCATCTGCTTGCTCGCCGAGCGGGGCCATGCTGTTGGGCAGCTCATGAACGGAAGTTTGCGCGGGTTTTGTCAGGATAATCTGAAATCGGCGCTGCGTTAGCTTGCGCGAGCGCTCGTCCTTGTGGAGCGAGCGAAAGACGTTCGGTTGGCGATCCGATGGCGTGGCGCGGGAGAAGGGCATTGGTCATGCACCAGTCCGCCGCCGCCTTCGTCACGGGGGTGCCTGGGTATGCTTGGCTGCTGTCGGCCCGGCAGTTTCTATCGGCAGAATGAAGGAGGGTGTCATGCAGCGACGTCGCAAAGCAGTCCTCGCAATCCTTGTCGCGCTTTATGCGGCGCCGGTGCTGGCAGGAGGTCCGATCGGCAGCGTTGCCGCGCTCGCACCCGAAACCAAGAGTTTCCTCGTCCGCGCTCTGATCAACGAGCATGTTCTGGCGCCGGAAGTAAACGCAGACGACAACGAGCGGATCGCAGCCGCCGTCGCAGAGTATTACTGGGCCCATAAAGACGAATTCCGGCGGGAAGCCGACGAAACCACGACCGTGGATATGGTCATCTGCTCGCTCACCGAGCGCGGCTATGCCGTCGGCTTGCTCATGAACGAAGGTTTGCGCGGGTTCTGTCAGGACAATCTGAAACCGGCATCGCGTTAGCTTGCACGACCATTCGTCCTTGTCGGGCGTTCGGCTGATGATCGGAAGGCGCGGTGCTGGAAAGGCTGGCGCGCCGGAGCGAAAACGCCGGTCGTTTGCCCGATTGTCCGGCGCTCCCTCTTCAATTGCCCTGACGGCTATGGCATTGCCAGCGCAACTGGCGATGATGGGCGATGCGTGATTCCGCAAAGGAGATGTGATGGCGTTCGGCGAAGGGACGAGACACTCGGGCAGCGCCGTCAGCCGACTGTTCGACGCGGGTGGCGCGGCACCGCTCGATGTGCTGAAGCGGGTCTATGGCTATTCGGCCTTTCGCGGCAAGCAGCAGGCGGTGGTCGAGCATGTAACGGCGGGCGGCGACGCCGTCGTGTTGTTTCCGACAGGCGCGGGCAAGTCGCTCTGTTTCCAGATCCCGGCGCTCTGCCGCCCGGGGCTCGGCGTCGTCGTGTCGCCACTGATTGCGCTGATGCGCGACCAGGTCGAAGCGCTGAAGCAGCTTGGCGTCAACGCCGCGGCGCTCAATTCGTCGCTGACCCGCGAAGAGGCGATTGCCGTGCGGCGACAGATCCACGACGGCACGCTCGACCTTCTCTACGTGACGCCGGAGCGCACCGTCACCGATGGCTTTGCCGACCTCATCGGCAATGCCCGAATCTCGCTGTTTGCGATCGACGAGGCCCATTGCGTTTCGCAATGGGGGCATGATTTCCGCCCGGAGTATCGCGCGTTGGGGCTGCTGGCGGAGCGTTACCCCGGCGTGCCGCGCATCGCGTTGACGGCGACGGCCGACCCGCACACCCGCGACGATATCATCGAGCGCTTGGCGCTGAACGAAGCCGAGGTCTTCACCACCAGCTTCGACCGGCCGAACATCGCCTATGAGATCGTCGAGCGCGACCAGCCGCGCCAGCAGTTGCTGCGGTTCCTCTCGCGCTTCAAGGGAGCCTCCGGCATCGTCTACTGCCTGTCGCGCGCCAAGGTCGATGACACCGCCGAGTGGCTGAACGGGCAGGGCATCCGGGCGCTGCCCTACCACGCCGGCATGGACCGGGCGGTCAGAGACAAGCACCAGGACGCATTTTTGAAGGAGGAGAGCCTCTGCCTCGTGGCGACCGTCGCCTTCGGCATGGGCATCGACAAGCCGGATGTGCGCTATGTCGCCCATCTCGACCTGCCGGGATCGGTGGAGGCCTACTACCAGGAGACCGGGCGCGCGGGCCGTGACGGCCAGCCGTCGGAGGTCTGGATGGCCTATGGCATGGCCGACGTCCTGCAGCGGCGCCGGATGATCGACGAGGGCGGTGCCGCAGACGAGATCAAGCGCATCGAGCGCTCCAAGCTCAATGCGCTCTTGGCGATCTGCGAGACGGCGGGCTGCCGCCGCCAGGCGATCCTGGCGCATTTCGGCGAGGCTCATCCTGGGCGCTGCGGTCATTGCGACACCTGCCTGAAGCCGGTCGAGACGTGGGATGGCACCGAGGCTGCCATCAAGGCGCTTGCCGCCGTCTATCGCACCGGCGAACGCTTCGGCACAGGTCACGTTGTCGATGTGCTGATGGGGACCGTCAACGAAAAGACCGAGCGTTTCGGCCACGTCGATATCCCGGTCTTCGGCGCCGGCAAGGACTTGCCGGCCAGAACCTGGCAGTCGGTCTTCCGGCAATTGCTGGCCGCCGGTCTCGTCAGCGTCGATCACACGGCCTTCGGCGCGATCAAGCTCGAACCGGAAGCACGCGCCGTCTTCAAGCGCGAACGCCAGGTGCTTTTCCGCAAGGACCGACCGACGTCGGGCAAGGCCGCGCGGGGCGCAAAATCCGGCGCGCAACGCGAACGCGCCGATCTTGCCGGCTCCGATCTCGAACTGTTCGAACTTTTGCGCGCCGAGCGCTTTTCGATCGCCAAGGAGCTGAACGTACCGCCCTATGTCGTCTTCCCGGATGCGACGCTGATCGCGCTCGCCAAGGAACGCCCCCGCGGCTTCGACGAACTGCTCGACATTCCCGGCATCGGCGAAAGCAAGCGCGAGCGTTATGGCGAGGCGTTTCTGGCGGTCATCGACGGGTACGTGGAGGGGTAAGGGCCGCTCGTGTTCGCCAGCTTCTGTGTGGGGGCAGCTGAAGAAGCTTGCATTTCTGCGTCGTCGCGCGCCGACACCTTGAGCGGTCTCTCGCGCCGCGTTGACGGTGTGAGAAATTACTAGTGCCGGGTTCGAGGTCGGACAGAAAATGTCCCTCAGGGCATCCGGAGCGACACAATCCATCCCCTCAACGTCTCGCTGTGAAATGCCCTGTCGTTTTTGCGCGCGCCTCGGCGGAGCGCGGGAATTTGCTGCAAGTCAAAAGCCGTCATGGTACTCGTCATGCACGCGACATTTTCTTTGAGCGAGAGCGCCATGACCTCAGCCTTCCTGTCCCACCTTCGCACCGAACTTGAGGGCCTGAAGTCATCAGGTCTCTACAAGTCCGAGCGTGTCATCACCTCCAAACAGGCGGGCGAGATTGCGGTCGCCTCGGGCGAGCGGGTGCTCAACTTCTGCGCCAACAACTATCTCGGCCTGGCCGACAACGCGGAGCTGGCTGAAGCCGGCAAGCAGGCGCTCGACCGTTACGGCTACGGCATGGCGTCGGTGCGCTTCATCTGCGGCACGCAGGAGGAGCACAAACAGCTTGAGGCGCGCATTTCGTCGTTCCTCGGGCTGCAAGACACCATCCTCTATTCCTCCTGTTTCGACGCCAATGGCGGCCTGTTCGAGACGCTGCTCGGCGAAGAGGACGCGATCATCTCCGACGCCTTGAACCATGCCTCGATCATTGACGGCGTGCGGCTGTCGAAGGCCAAGCGCTTCCGCTATGCCAACAACGACATGGCAGCACTGGAAGAGGAGCTGAAGAAGGCCGAGGGTTGCCGCTTCAAGCTGATCGCCACCGACGGCGTGTTTTCGATGGACGGCATCATCGCCAACCTGCAAGGGGTCTGCGATCTCGCCGACAAGTATGGCGCGATGGTCATGGTCGACGACAGCCATGCGGTCGGCTTCGTCGGCAGGAATGGCCGCGGTTCGGCCGAACACTGTGGCGTCGAGGGTCGGATCGACATCATCACCGGCACGCTCGGCAAGGCGCTCGGCGGCGCGTCGGGCGGTTACACCTCGGGCAAGGCCGAGGTCGTCGAGTGGCTGCGCCAGCGCTCGCGGCCCTATCTGTTCTCCAACACGCTGGCGCCGGTGATTGCGGCCGCCTCGCTCAAGGTCTTCGACCTGATCGACAACGGCGACGCGCTGCGCGAGCGGCTCTATGCCAATGCCAATCTGTTCCGCAGCGAGATGTCGAAGCTCGGCTTTACGCTCGCCGGCGAGGGCCACCCGATCATTCCGGTGATGCTCGGCGATGCCGCACTCGCCCAGGAGATGGCGGCGCGCATGTTGAAGAAGGGCGTCTACGTCATCGGCTTCTCCTTCCCGGTGGTGCCGAAGGGCCAGGCGCGCATCCGCACGCAGATGTCGGCGGCCCATAGTGAAGCCGACGTGCGCCGGGCAATCGCCGCCTTCGAAGAGGTCGGCCGCGACCTTGGCGTGATCTGAGGAGAGACTGATGACGAACATGATGAAGGCGCTGGTCAAGTCGAAGGCGGAAGTCGGGCTTTGGATGGAGCGCGTGCCGGTGCCGGAGATCGGCCCCAACGACGTGCTGATCAAGGTGAAGAAGTCGGCGATCTGCGGCACAGACGTGCACATCTGGAACTGGGACCAGTGGGCCCAAAAAACAATTCCGGTGCCGATGGTCGTCGGCCACGAGTTCATGGGCGAGATCGCCGAGGTCGGCTCGGCCGTCACCAAGTATCATGTCGGCGAGCGCGTCTCGGGCGAGGGGCACATCGTCTGCGGCAAGTGCCGCAACTGCCGCGCCGGCCGCGGGCACCTCTGCCGCAACACGCTTGGCGTCGGCGTCAACCGGCCGGGCTCGTTCGGCGAGTTCGTCTGCCTGCCGGAATACAACGTCGTGCCGATCCCCGAGGACGTGCCCGATGAGGTGGCGGCGATCTTCGATCCGTTCGGCAATGCCGTGCACACTGCCCTTTCCTTCGATCTCGTCGGCGAGGACGTGCTTGTGACCGGCGCCGGCCCGATCGGCATCATGGGGGCGATGGTTGCCAAGCGTTCGGGTGCGCGCAAGGTGGTCATCACCGACATCAACCCGACGCGGCTGGCGCTCGCCAAGAGCGTCGGCATCGACCATGTCGTCGATGCGTCGAAGGAG
>NZ_DASYHB010000189.1:0-11441 GCF_035999185.1 Ensifer sp.
CCGTTGACGGCGCGGAAGGGACCGGAGGCCGTCTGGAATTCGACGACCAGGTTTTCGATTTCGAGAAGCGCCATGATCAGGACCTCTTCAGCTTGGGATCGAGCGCATCGCGCAGGCCGTCACCCATCAGGTTGATCGCCAGCACCGTGATCAGGATCGCGATGCCCGGCAGCGTGACCACCCACCAGTGGCTGCTGATGAACTCGCGCGCTTCGGCGAGCATCGTGCCCCATTCCGGTGTCGGCGGCTGGGCGCCCATGCCGAGGAAGCCGAGGGCAGCCGCGTCGAGGATGGCGCTCGAGAAGGAGAGCGTGGCCTGGACGATCAGCGGTGCCATGCAGTTCGGCAGGATCGTCTTGAACATCAGACGACCGTGGCCGGCGCCGGCAACCTTGGCGGCAACGACATAGTCACGGGTCTTTTCGCTCATGACGGCGGCGCGCGTCAGGCGCACGAAGTGCGGCTGGAAGACGAGCGCGATGGCGATCATGGCGTTGACGAGGCCCGGACCGAGAACGGCCACCAGCACGAGGGCGAGCAGCAGCGACGGGAAGGCGAGAATGATGTCCATCACGCGCATGATGACGGTATCGACCCAGCCACGGAAGTAGCCGGCGATGACGCCGAGCGCGATGCCGCCGACGAGCGACAGCGTCGTAACGATGACGCCGACGAACAGCGAGAAGCGCGTGCCGTAGATCAGACGGGACAGCATGTCGCGGCCGACGGCATCGGTGCCGAGCAGGAAGCCGGCGCGGCCGCCCTCCTGCCAGACCGGCGGGATCAGAACCGCGTCGCGGTACTGCGCCACCGGATCATGCGGAGCGACCCACGGTGCAAAGATCGCGAGCAGAACGAGGAACAGGAAGAACACGAGGCCGATAACGGCGCCACGGTTCTCGGAGAAGTAATACCAGAACTCGGCCAGACGCGCCCGGCGGGACGGATCGGTCGAAACGGTGCTTGTTGCAGCAGCTTGAGACATGACGCCCTCCTTAGTGCCGGATGCGCGGATTGATGAGACCGTAGAGCAGGTCGACGATCAGGTTGACCAGCATGATCACCGCAGCGATGACCAGAAGACCGCCCTGGATGACGGCATAGTCGCGGCGCGATACCGAATCCACCATCCACTTGCCGATGCCCGGCCAGGAGAAGATCGTTTCGGTGAGGATCGCACCGGCAAGCATGACGCCCACCTGCAGACCGATGGTGGTGACAACCGGGATCATCGCATTGCGCAGCGCATGGACGCCGACGACCCGGAAGGTCGAAAGGCCCTTGGCGCGTGCCGTGCGCACATAGTCTTCGGAGAGAACCTCAAGCATCGCCGAGCGCGTCTGGCGCGCGATGACCGCAAGCGGAATGGTTCCGAGCACGATCGTCGGCAGGATCAGATGGCTGACCGCCGACTTGAAAGCACCGGCCTGACCGGACAGCAGCGAGTCGATCAGCATGAAGCCGGTGACCGGCGGGAAGAAGTACATCAGCGAGATGCGGCCCGAGACCGGCGTCCACTGCAGCATGCCGGAGACCAGCATGATCAACAGCAGGCCCCACCAGAAGATCGGCATGGAGAAGCCGACGAGTGCCGTGCCCATCATCGCCTGATCGACGGCCGAGCCGCGCTTGATCGCCGCGATCACGCCGGCGGGAATGCCGAGGATGACCGCAAACAGGATCGCGCAGAGCGAAAGCTCGACGGTCGCCGGGAACAGATCGAAGAACTGGTCGAGAACCGGCTTCTTGGTCACGATCGACGTGCCGAAATCGCCGTGGAGCACGCCCCAGAGATAATCGAGGTACTGGACCACGATCGGCCGGTCGAAACCAAGCGCATGTGAAATTTCGGCATGTCGCTCCGGCGACATGACGCGCTCGCCCGAAAGCAGCGCCACCGGATCGCCCGGAAGCAGGCGGATGAAGGAGAAGGCGATGATGGAGACCCCGATGAATGTCGGAATCAGAACTGCCAGTCGCCCCAAGAGAAATCGGAACATGTTAAACCCCGCGCCATGTTGCCGCGGCATTGTATCCCGCCGCTGGCACCACTGCATGCTTTCCCACTTAACGGCCAAGCATGCAGCAAGTCGAAATGCCACAGCGACCTTGTGTGCTCCAGCTGGAGTTCGGGTCGCTATAGTGGATGCAAAGAGGGGCGCTTGCCCTTGGCAAACGCCCCCTTAAGGATCAGTTAACTAAATTACTCGGTGATGTCCACGCCGTCGAAGGCAAAATCGCCGAGCGGGCTCTGAACGAAGCCTTCGACATTCTTGCGCATCGGCACGACCGAGAGCGAGTGGTCGATCGTCGCCCAGGGTGCTTCGCGCTTGAAGACAGCCTGAGCTTCTTCGTAGAGCTTGGTGCGTTCGGCGATATCAGAGGTTTCCTTCGCCTTCTTCACGAGGGCGTCGAATTCCTGGTTGCACCACTGTGCACGGTTGTTACCGCCAACAGCGTTGCAGCCGAGCAGCGTGTCGAGGAAGTTGTCCGGGTCGCCGTTGTCGCCGGTCCAGCCGAGGATGACGGCACCGTCACGATCCTTGGCCTTGGACTTGTCGAGGTATTCGGCCCATTCGTAGGACACGATCTCGACCTTGACGCCGATCTTGGCGAAGTCCGACTGCATCAGTTCAGCTGCACGACGAGCGTTCAGCATGTACGGACGCGATACCGGCATCGCCCAGAGCTTCATCGACAAGTCCTTGACGCCTGCGTCTTCAAGCATCTTCTTGGCAACTTCTGGCTCGTAGGTATCGTCTTCGAGCTTGTCGTTGTAGGACCACATTGTCGGCGGGATCGGGTTGACGGCCGGCTGGGCAGCGCCCTGGAAGACGGCGTCGACGATTGCCTGCTTGTTGATCGCCTTGTTCAGCGCCTTGCGGACTTCCGGCTTGTCAAACGGAGCCTGGGTCGTGTTGTAGGCGAGGTAGGAGACGTTCAGGCCTGCCTGTTCCATGACCTTCAGGTTCGGGTCAGCCTTCATCTTTGCAACGTCGGCAGCGTTCGGGAACGGCATCAGGTGGCATTCGCCAGCCTGCAGCTTCTGGTAACGGACCGAAGCGTCCGAGGTGATCGCGAAGACGAGGTCGTCGATCTTCTGCTTGCCACCCCAATAGTCCGGGTTTGCCTTGTAGCGGATGACGGCGTCCTGCTGGTAGGCGACGAAAGCGAACGGACCGGTGCCGAGCGGCATCTGGTTCATCTGTTCCATCTTGCCGTCAGCCTGCAGCTTGTCGGCGTATTCCTTCGACAGGATCGAAGCGAACGGCATCGCGATGTTGGCGAGGAACGGAGCTTCCTTGCGCGTCAGGGTGAACTTGACCGTCAGGTCGTCAACCTTCTCGACCGACTTGATGACTTCCGGGAAGCCCATGCCGGCGGCATATTCCCACGACGTGCCGGCGATGTACTTGTTCCAGGGGTTGTCAGCCTTCAGCTGGCGCTCATAGGAGAACACCACGTCGTCTGCGGTGAGCTCGCGGGTCGGCGTGAAGAACTCGGTCGTCTGGAACTTGACGCCCGGACGCAGCTTGAACGTGTAGACGAGACCGTCGTCGGAAATCGTCCAGCTCTCAGCAAGGCCCGGCTCGACTTCGGTCGTGCCCTTCTTGAACTCGAGCAGACGGTTGTAGACCGTGTGCGCAGCCGCGTCGAACGTCGTGCCGGCGGTGTACAGGCCCGGGTCAAAACCCTCTGGCGAACCTTCCGAGCAATAGACGAACGTCTTCGACCAGGCAGAGCCGGCCATCAGCGTGGCAAGCGCCGTCGCTGCAAACAGAGTAGTGAGCTTTTTCATGAGCTTTGCTTCCCAGATTTGTTTTTGTTCTCGTGTTTTCCTGACGCGGAATGCCGTTGCCCCCCGGTCAAGGCCGGATGGAACGACATTTGGCGTCGCAATGCAATAAGTAGCCACAGAAATTTGTCTATGCGAAAAATTCGCCCGCAGGTAGAGCAGCGACATCTGTCCACTGTTTTAGAATCGGCTGACAAATCGGCGTCGCGCAACGCCCTTTTGCAACGGCTTCACAACCGCTTTGCTGACCTGGCGCGCCTGCGCGCCGCCCTTGTCTTGCTGTCGTCACGACAGGCTCTGCGCAGCCCTATTCTAGCGCGAATGCCCGGCTCGCGAAACAGCAACGCGCCCGGCCATGCGGCGCGATCGATCCGCACGCAGGCTTGCGATTCGGTCGTCGCCGTCTTCCGTCAATCCCAAGATAGTATGGTAGAAATCCCCAGCAGGATTGTGCAATAAAATGTATACAAATCTCGGGGGAGACAATCGACGTGCCAATATGTCCTTGGGAGGGACTGACAGCCGCTTCTTGCAGCGCCTCGTCTTTCGGCGGGCCAGCCGGGGGATGGGCATGACGCCCGCTGTCAGCAAGACCGGCCACGCATTTTGCCGATTGATCGCTGCGGCGCGCGGGATAGACTGCCGCACGACGATAAGGGGATAGCCATTCCGTGGCGGCTTTGCTCGAAAACCATAGGCGGTACGATCTTCGCGACGAACTCGAGAAAGCGCTGAACCGCGTCGACTTCTTCCGCATATTCCACACGATGGCATTACGGTTCGGTTTCAGCCATTTCGGCATTCTCCAGCTCGGCAGCGAGAACGACGCGTGCATGCTCTCGTCACGGCTGGCCTTGCATGATCTCCCGTCGGGACTTGCCGAGGAATACGACAAGCGCCATCGCTTCGGCGACAGCCAGTTCTACAAGACGCTGCACCGATCGGCGATTTCGTCGGTTTGGCGGGCCGAGGATCCAGGCTGCGATACCGGCCAAAACCTGCTGGTGCAGCTCGGTTTCGAACTGCTCGTCAGCGTACCGGTGCACGCTGCTGCCACCGGCGCACGCTACGCAGTGCTCTTTCTCGGCGATGGCGAGGATATCGGTCGTGCCGAGCATGTCGGGCTTGCCTATGACGCGATCTGTGCGTTCGACTATTTCTATCGGGTCGGCCTGGCCAACAAGGCGGGCCTGGGGCTCACGCCAAGAGAAACCGAAATTCTCAAGTGGATCTCGCATGGCAAGACGGCGAGCGAGATCGCCCTCATCGTATCCGTGTCCGAGCACACGGTGAACTCGCACACGGCAACGATCCTGAAGAAGCTCGACGTCGTCAACCGCACCCAGATGGTGGCCAAGGCGATCCGAGAGCAGATCATCCAATGACAGCCGATGCGCGGCTTTGCTCAAGCCTTGCCGCGCCCAACGAACAGGACCCTCGCAATCAGCAAGAGCATCGGTCATGACGCGAAAAGCCCACATCCTGCTTGTTGACGACGATCCGGCGGAAAACCTGATCCTGCGCGCACTGATCCGCAAGGTCAGCAATGTCGACATCCAGCTGCATTATTGCCAGACGATGGAAGGGGCGTTGGCGTTCCTGAGCTCAGGCCAGCCGGTGTCGATGATCTTGCTCGACAACCGCCTCAAGCCGCAGGTCGATTTTCGCGAGACGGTGCCGGCGCTCCGGCTCCATGGCTATATCGGACCGATCGGGGTGATCTCAGCGTCGCTCGCCGAGCCCTATTTTCAGAAACTGGAAGAATACGGCGCCGATTTCCGCATCGACAAGGCGGAAATAGACCCGACCGCAATCGACTTCATCCTGCGAGAGTACCTTCCACGGGAATGAAATCTGGCAGCAGCCTGTGAGGAATTCAGGCGGCCGTCGTCTGCGGGCGCTTCGTCTCTTCGAGGCCGAGCAGGAAATTGATCTGCGGGCGCGCCTTGACCAGGTCGTCGATCGTATAGCCCTGGAGCACCTCGAAGAACGCGTTCAACGCCTTGCGCAGCGCCGAATTGAGGCCACAGCTGTCGACGAGCGGGCATTCGATCTCACCCGCCTCGAAGCATTCCGCCATCGCGAAACTGTCTTCGGTCACTTTGACGACGTCAAACAGCGTAATGGCCGATGCGGGCTTCGGCAGACGAACGCCGCCGTTGCGGCCGCGCACGGTTTCGACGAGGCCAGCCTTGGTCAGCGGCTGCAAGATCTTGAACAGAAACAACTCAGAAACGCCATAGGCCCTGGCGATTTCGGGAATGCGGCTGAGCTTTTCGCCGTTGGCGGCGCAATACATCAACATGCGAACGGCGTAGTTCGTTTGTTTCGTCAGACGCATCATTCACTCCGGCATCGAGAGGTTCACGAACTCTTCATATAGGACGGATCGTAGTTTGGAACAATTCCAAAAACCGAAAAGATCACTTCTTCTTGAGCGTTTACGGTTACCCGATTGACTGTTTGCAGTGCTGCCGTCAAGAAAGATGAGCATTTTTGTTAACTTAGCTCAAACAAGAAAATGGAGGAAGCGATGTCCGTTTCAAGAGCAGCAATGGGCGTTCTGTCCCTGACGGCAACCCTCTTCGCCTCGACCGCCGCCTGGGCTGACGGTGAGGTCAACATCTACTCCTACCGGCAGCCAGACCTGATCAAGCCGCTGCTCGACGCCTTCACCAAGGACACCGGCATCACCACCAATGTGCTGTTCCTCGACAAGGGCCTCGTCGAGCGCATCCAGGCCGAAGGCGCCAACTCGCCGGCCGACGTGATCCTCACTGTCGACATCAGCCGCCTGACCGAAGCCAAGGACGCGGGCGTCACCCAGCCTGTCGTCAACGAGACGATCAACAAGGACATCCCGGCACACTTCCGTGACCCTGAGGGCAACTGGTTCGGCCTCACCACCCGCGGCCGCGTCGTCTACGCGTCCAAGGACCGCGTCACTGAAAACGACATCACCTATGAAGAGCTCGCCGATCCGAAGTGGAAGGGCAAGATCTGCACGCGTGACGGCCAGCACTCCTACAACATCGGCCTGTTCGCCTCGATGATCGCCCACCACGGCGAAGCCGAGACCGAGAAGTGGCTGACCGGCCTCAAGAACAATCTCGCCAAGAAGCCCGACGGCGGCGACCGCGACCAGGCCAAGGCGATCCTTGCCGGCGAATGCGATCTTGCGCTCGGCAACACCTATTATGTCGGTCTGATGATGACCAACGAGAAGGAACCGGTGCAGAAGGAATGGGCAGCCGCCATCAAGGTGCTGTTCCCGAACGCCAAGGACCGCGGCACGCACGTCAACATCTCGGGCATGGCGCTTGCCAAGAATTCCCCGAACAAGGACAACGCGCTGAAGCTGATGGAATTCCTGTCGGAAGGCGAAGCCCAGAAGATCTACGCCGAGCAGGTGTTCGAGTATCCGGTTCTGCCGGGCGCTGAACCGTCCGACGTCGTGAAGTCCTTTGGCCCGATCAAGCCGGACGAACTGCCGCTCGCAGACATCGCGGCGAACCGCAAGAAGGCCTCGGAACTGGTCGACAAGGTCGGCTACAACGACGGTCCGCAGGACTGATCGCACGCCACTTTCAAGGTGCAGACAGCGGGCCGAAGGCCCGCTGTTTTCGTTTCTGGGGCACCAGGTGCGAAGGAAGCTGCAGGATCACTGCGCCTTGGCGCTGAGTTCGGCCGCGTAATCGAGGATCGCCTTGCGCCGCTCGGGCGTGCCGGGATGGGTCGACAGAATGCTGGTGTCACCGTGATCGTCGAGCTTGTCTTCCAGCAGGTCGAAGAACCGGGCGATCGCCGCCGGATCCCTGCCCGCCTTCAGCATCAGCTCGACGGAGTGCCGGTCGGCAGCACTTTCAGCACCGCGTGAATAGGACAGCGAAACCAGACCTGCACCCTGAACAAGCACGTCTTCGGCACCGGACCCGATGTCGCCGCCGATCATCATGATCAGCCCAGCGACGCCGGCTGCACGATAGACCTGCCGAAGACTGTGCTTCAGTTCGACGTGACCGATCTCGTGCGCCAGCACGCCGACGATCATTTCCGTGTCGTCGCCGGCAAGGTCCACGAGTTCGTCGGTGACGATCAGGGTGCCATCCGGCAAGGCGAAGGCATTGGGGCCGACCACGCCGCCCTTGCGGAAGTTGAGCGTGTATCCGGCCTCGCCGCGACTGGAGGCGTTGGCGATCGACCGGAAGCCTTCACGGATCCTGCCCTGCCGCTCTGCCGTCAGCTGCGTTTGATCAAGGATGCCACTGTCCAGCGCTTTCAGGGCGCTCGCCGACATGATCTGCGGGACGACCGGGGGCGTTACCATGACCGCAACTTCGACCAATGCCGGAACCGCAAAGCGATACACGGCCCAGCCGAGCGCTATCGTCGCGGCGACCACGAGGATGAGGCGCGGCCGAAAGCGTTCCAGCTGGTGTATGAAGCCGTGGACCACGTTGCCGCGTTCCGTCAGCAACCGATCGATAGCGTCGTTGTCGGTCGTCTCGAAAAGTGATCCGTCCGGGAACTCGACCCGCCGCGGGATCGAGCCGACACGCGCGGCGATGTCGAGCTGCCCGAAATCCGCTGCCGCGAGATTGGCGCGCGTCTCGTCTTGCGCGGCAATCTGCCCGCCGGATTCCACAAGCCGCGAAGGCACCGACCGGCTCGAACCGGGCGGATGCCATTCTCCCAAGGCAATTGGCGCGCGGTCAGAAACCAAAATCGAAACCTTCGAATTCGATGAATTCTGCGCCGACTGCCGAACCTTGCTGTTCGAGCTCGCTGACGAGGATGCCGACCGATCCGGCGACCAGTACGCTGGTATGTTCCCAGGTATAGCGCGCCATTCGCACCGCGGCCCAGGGCCGCATGAGGCCGAGCGTCAGGATCGTGACGAGCAGGTTGGAAATCGCGATCCAGGTGTAGCGCCCCCGAGACAGGCCACTGAGGAACCGATGCTTTTCATCGAAGCGCGTTGCGCTCCAGACTGCATTGCGCACGGCAGCGCGATAAAACAGCATGGCGGTACCGTAGACGAGCAGCACGATGACGTAGCTGCTGCCCGCAAGAAGCCACAGGAGCGAGACTTGCACCGTATCGTCCAGGCTGCTCGCGGCCGGGGAAGTCGCTCGAAACGTGCCCATGATGATCGCCGCTGCGACGACCCCCACCACGATGCCGAAGAGGGCGCCGATGAGCAGCCCGCGATAGAGCGGCGCAAGTGGCGGATCCGTGTAAAAAGCCTTGCCGCCAAAACGCAGGTTCGAGCCGACGTAGCGACCGGTCCAGCGGCTGGCGAGTGGAGCCAAGAGGCCAAGCGAAATGATGGTCAACAGGCCACCGAGGATAAACGCCTTGAAGGCGCCGCCGACGCCCCCAACGAAGTCGAAGCGGACGTTGCGATAGCTCGTCACGCGCGCATTGAACCGCAGACCCCTGACAACCAGCCAGGGTAGAGCGACGATGACGGCGAGCGTCGGCAGCAGCGCCAATATCGGCACGAGGGTGGCGATGATGTTCAGGACGACCAACCCGCCAAGGACGATGAGCCGCCCGATCAGGATCTGCTTGCCTTTGGCATGGTATTCAAATCCACGGTCGAGGAGAACGGTGTTTCCATAAAAGTATCTGTTGCGGCGCACTTTCGCCCAGGCGGAATAGATGCCGAGCGTGACGATCGTCAGAAGCACGTTCACAATCCAGATCCCGAAATACTCCTTGCCGCTTCCCATGAACGAGAAGCGGTGAAAATCGCTCGACACATCCCGCGCCGGCACTTCCTCAAACGACGTCGCTTCAGCTACGACCATGGAATTCCCCCTCGATCCATCCCATACGGCAGCAGCCCAAAAATCCGCCGCCGCGCGTCAAATACACAAGATCATGCATGACTGGCTTGGTGTGCCCCCGCCCACCGGTTGCCAGAAACAACGTTTGCGCTGCGATCCATATTCGCGCCGCCCCTCTGCGATTCCCACACTAGTTGTGCCGCGCTCCCGAATGCAACAAAAAAGGGCCTCCCGAAGGAGGCCCTGAGGCGGGAGGATATCGTATCCCGTATTACTTCATCGTCGGCATGACGAATTCGGCACCGTCCTTGATGCCCGAAGGCCAGCGCTCGGTGATCGTCTTCGTGCGGGTCCAGAACTTGATCGAGTCCGGACCGTGCTGGTTGAGGTCGCCGAAGGACGAGGACTTCCAGCCGCCGAAGGAATGGTAGGCGAGCGGAACCGGGATCGGCACGTTGACGCCGACCATGCCGATGTTGATGCGCGAAGCGAAGTCACGGGCAGCGTCGCCGTCGCGGGTGTAGATCGCGACGCCGTTGCCGTATTCGTGCTTCATCGGCAGATCGAGGGCTTCTTCGTAGTTCTTGGCGCGGACGACCGAGAGAACCGGTCCGAAGATTTCCGTCTTGTAGATGTCCATGTCGGGCGTGACGTTGTCGAACAGGCAGCCGCCGATGAAGTGGCCCTGCTCATAGCCCTGGAGCTTGAAGTCGCGGCCGTCGACGACGAGCTTGGCGCCCTGCTCGACACCGCTGTCGATCAGGCTTCTGATGCGCTGCTCGGCTTCCTTGGTGACGACAGGCCCCATGTCGGCCTTCTCGTCGGTGTAGGGGCCGATGCGCAGGCTCTCGACCATCGGGGTCAGCTTTGCGATCAGGCGGTTGGCAGTGTCCTCACCGACCGGGACGGCAACCGAGATCGCCATGCAGCGCTCGCCGGCCGAGCCGTAGCCGGCGCCCATCAGGGCGTTGGCGGCCTGGTCCATGTCGGCGTCGGGCATGATGATCATGTGGTTCTTGGCGCCGCCGAAGCACTGGGCGCGCTTGCCGTTCATCGCCGCGGTACCGTAGACGTAGCGGGCGATCGGGGTCGAGCCGACGAACGATACCGCGGAGATATCCGGGTGGGTCAGGATCGCATCGACCGCGCCCTTGTCGCCGTTGACGACGTTGAGGATGCCTGCCGGCAGGCCTGCCTCGATCATCAGTTCGGCCAGGCGGATCGGAACGGACGGGTCACGCTCGGACGGCTTCAGGATGAAGGCGTTGCCGCAGGCGATTGCCGGCGCGAACATCCACATCGGGATCATCGCCGGGAAGTTGAACGGGGTGATGCCCGCGCCGATGCCGACGGCCTGGCGGATCGAGTACATGTCGATGCCGGGGCCGGCACCTTCGGTGAACTCGCTCTTCTGCAGATGCGGAATGCCGATGACGAACTCGCAGACTTCCAGGCCGCGGATGAGGTCACCCTTGGCGTCTTCGATCGTCTTGCCGTGCTCGCGCGACAGGATCTCGGCAAGTTCGTTCATGTGCGCGTTCAGGAGTTCGACGAACTTCATGAAGACACGGGCGCGGCGCTGTGGGTTGGTGGCTGCCCACTTCGGCTGTGCTGCCTTGGCGCTTTCAACGGCTGCTGCCAGTTCCGCGTCGCTTGCGAGCGCCACGGTGCCCTGCACTTCGCCGGTTGCCGGGTTGAAGATGTTGCTGACGCGGCCGCTCTTGCCGGCGACGCGCTTGCCATCGATGAAATGACCCAGTTCGTACATGAATGGTTCCTCCAGACCTTGATTGTGGCGGCATGATCGCACTACGATTTCAACAAATCAATTTCCGATATTCAGCAACCGTTGT
>NZ_DASYHB010000058.1:0-19297 GCF_035999185.1 Ensifer sp.
AAACCCGGATAAGCGGATAAACCGCAAAGCGGTTTACCGCGATGGCGCGGGGTGGAGCAGCCCGGTAGCTCGTCAGGCTCATAACCTGAAGGCCGCAGGTTCAAATCCTGCCCCCGCAACCAAATCTACCCAAAAGCCCCCAAGCAGAAATGCAAGGGGGCTTTTGGCGTTTTAACGCGCCGAAATGGACGTGCTGAGATCCAATACTTGGGGATTTCGGCGCCGATTTGGTCGTCAATCTCGCCTCTTACGGCCCGAGTTTCGATCGCACAGGCTCGGCGAGCCTGATATCGCCCGCGATGAAAGGGCGTTGGCCTGCCAATTCATGCATCGTCGGCACCGGAATGGTGTATAAATCGCGCTTCGCGAAGTTCAAAACAGAGGCCAACGGCGTAACGCTTCACGATCAGCAGGAGGAATACAGCATGGCTGATCTGATAATAAAATTGAATAGTGAGACAGCAGACGCGGTGGTAACTTCCGGTGGAAGCCAGCCGAAAGTAATCGCTGGGATTTTACACGATTTTGATGCTCGACTTGTTGCCCCGGCGCTGAGCGCCGGCGAAGCTCGACTGTATTTCCGCGTAGACGGCGTGAAGCCCGATAGAATTGAGGATCTCAGGGATCGGCTCGCGCCGCTTGAGGGAGTGGAAGCGTCTTACATCAAGCCATCTGACGAGTTGCCATAGGGGAGCGGCAGCCGGCGCTCCTCCGTCGTAAGAGGAGATGAACAATGGCACAGCCGTCCAAACCCAGCATTCGCAAAGCAAATGCCAACGGCGACAAGCCGACGCCGCCACCGTCGCCGCCCGAACTTGTCGTCGTCATGCAGCCGGAAGCGAGCATGCGAGCTTCGGCCGGCCGCTTCGAGGCACTCTCCGGAGCGCCGACCGACACCCTCAGGAGCATCCTCGCAGACAACAATGCCACGATGCGTCCGCTCTTTGGTGCGACCGAAGAGCGTATCGCGAATTTTAGCTATGAGTCCGCCGGTGTCGCTGCTTCCGCAGAGCCCGCCGACCTTGTAAATTTCTATTTGGTTGACGCGGCGCCAGAGAAGATGGAGGCGCTGACGTCCGATCTCGCGAAGCATGATCTCGTCGCTGGTGCCTATGTCAAACCAGGCGCCGAACCCGCCGCACTTTTGAATGACATGGCGCCTTCGGGCGAGGAGGCGCCGCCCACCACACCCGACTTCACGTCCCGACAAGGATACCTCGAAGCCGCGCCGGGAGGCGTGGAGGCGCGCTGGGCCTGGACGCAGGCGGGCGGTCTCGGCAGCGGCATTCGCATTATCGATATCGAGGGTGCCTGGCGTTTCACGCACGAGGACCTGACGGGCAACCAGGGTGGCGTCGTGGGCGGGACGATGTCCACTGACATCGGCTGGCGCAATCACGGCACGGCCGTGCTTGGCGAATTTAGCGGCGACGTCAACGCCTTCGGTATCGCCGGCATCGCTTCTGACGCGATTGTCAGCGCCATCTCCATCTTCGGCGGCGTCGGTTCGGCCGGAGCAATCAATGCCGCCGCCGCGCGGCTGGGTGCCGGCGACGTCATCCTGCTCGAGCTTCACCGGCCGGGGCCGCGGTTTGGCTTTGCCGGTCGCAACGATCAACGCGGCTACATCGCCATAGAGTGGTGGCCCGACGACTTCGCAGCGATCCGCAATGCGGTCAACCGCGGCATCATCGTTGTGGAAGCTGGCGGCAACGGCGCGGAAAACCTTGATGACGCGATCTACCAGACCCCAGGGACAGGGTTCCCGGCTGGTTGGACCAATCCCTTCCGCCGGTCGAACCGCGACTCAGGCGCGATCGTCGTCGGCGCCGGTGCGCCACCGCCCGGCACGCATGGCCGCAACCACGGGGCAGATCGGTCGCGTCTCGACTTCTCGAATTTCGGGGCCCTCGTCGATACGCAGGGCTGGGGGCGCGAAGTGACGACGGCGGGCTACGGGGATCTTCAAGGCGGTACCAACGAGGATATCTGGTACACGGATATGTTTTCCGGCACGTCGAGCGCATCTCCGATCATCGTCGGGGTGGCTGCATCCCTCCAAGGGATGGCGCGGGCAAGGGGCCGCGCCCCGCTTACGCCTGCCGAATTCCGCAACTGCCTGCGCACCACCGGGTCCGCCCAACAGGATGAGCCGGGCCGCCCCGCCTCCCAGCGCATCGGATCTCGACCCAATTTGCGCCAGCTCTCTATCTGTGCCTTCGGCAAGGGCAAGGAACGGAGCAAGGAAGTTGTCAAGGAGGCCAAGGAGTTCAAGGAAAGCGCCAAGGAATTGAAGGACGCCCGCAAGGAGGGCAAGGAGTTCGTCAAGGAACGCAAGGAAACAAAGGAATCCATCAAGGAATTCAAGGACGCCCGTAAGGAGCGGAAGGAGTTCAAGGAGGGGAAGGAATTCAAAGAATTCAAGGAAGGAAAGGAAAAGGACAAAGACAAGGACATCTTTGAGGGGTGGGGCGGTTTCCGGGAACGGATATCGCAGCCGACCGCTGTTGCTGGCGAAGAAGGGGAGCTCCAGGGCCGTATCGCAGCGCTCGAAGGCGCCGTCCAGGAACTCATTCATTTCATTGGCGCAGACCTCAGACCCGATCTCTCGGCATCCGCGCTCGGCGGTGATGCCAGCGGTCTGGCGAGCGGCGACGAGCAGGCCAAGCGGCTGAAGGACCAGAAGGATACCGAGGGCTTTTAAACTCGGTCCGGAGAAGAGGGGCAACCTTGTCGCGCTTGCTGATCCTCGCAAACCCTGACGACCGCGCCGCGCTTTGGCTGCGCGGCGCACTCGTCTCGCTGGCGGACATGCCGGTGCAGGTGCTGACGCCCACCCGCCTCGTCTGCGCGCGCTCGATCACGCATCGCTTGCCTTCGCCCAGCGGCGATTTCCGCTTCGAGTTCGCCGATGGCGATGTGCTCCTTGCGGGCGAAATCGTCGGCCTTGTCAATCGGATGACGGCACTTCCGACGGCCCATTTGGAATTCGCCGCCGCCGATCGCGCCTATGCGGAGGCAGAACTCCACGCTTTCCTCCTCGGTTGGCTGGGTTCGCTTGCCTGTCCGATGCTCAATCCGCCAGCGCCCGAGTCGCTTGCCGGGGCATGGCACAGTGACGTTGCCGCCCTGCATCTCGCCGCACTTGCGGGCCTTGACTGCGCCTCTGCGAGCGTCGATGCGGATACCCCGCTCGAGCCCGCTCGGGCAACCGCGGAAATGGTCCATTTCGTGCTTGATGGCAGGGTCATCGGCCCGATACTGCCTGCCCGCGACCGCGATTCGTTGCTGCAGTTCGCTCACCTTTGGGGCACGCGCCTGCTGCAAGTGGAGACCGCCAGGCAGCGGGGAAAGCTCACCTACGTTGCGGCCTCCGCCGTCCCGCACTATTCGCTTGGTGGCCACGCGCTAGTCCGGGCCATGGCCGAGGTATTGCTGGCATGATCTTGATCGCCGGCATACCTGACGAGCCGCCCGTCGCCCTTGCCATAGCGGCGGCCGAGGAGAGTGGTGCCGCTCACGTCGTCTTCGATCAGCGCGACCATCTTTCTGCTGGGCTTAAGCTCAGGCTGGATGCTGCTGCCGGCTGGCAGGGCACGCTATCGACGGCGGCGGGTGTGATCGACCTGCAGGCGATCGATGGCGTCTATGTGCGGCTGATGGACGAACGGTACTTGCCCGATGTCGTCGACCTGCCTTCGAACGCGCCCGAAAGGCTGCGGACAGCCCGGTTTCATTCGCTGCTGCACGATTGGCTCAACTCGGCGCCGGTCCGTATCGCGAGCCGCCCGCGTGCGATGTTGTCGAACATGTCGAAGACCTATCAGGCCGGCATCATCCACCGCTGCGGTTTCGATATTCCCGAAACGCTCGTGACCAACGATCCCGACGCCGTGCTTGACTTCGTCGATCGGTTAGCCGCCGAGGGGGATGACGTCGTTTACAAGTCGGTCAGCGGTACGCGCTCCATCGTCCAGACTTTTCGGGCGGCCGATCGAGCACGACTTTCGCACATTCGGTGGTGTCCGACGCAGTTTCAACGCAAGGTACGCGGCACGGATGTCCGGGTCCACGTTGTCGGTGCCCGTGTCTTCGCCACGCGGATCGAGAGTGAGGCCACGGATTATCGCTATTCCGCGCGACAGTCGGGAAGCGACGCGAAGCTCACCTCCATCGATCTGGAGCCCGGGCTTCAAAAGGCCTGCGTCGCGCTCTCTGCAGCGCTTGACCTCCCTTTTACGGGTATCGATCTCCGGCTGACGCCCGAAGGCGATGCCATCTGTTTCGAGGCGAATCCTTGCCCTGCCTACAGCTACTACCAATCGCGCACCGGCGCGCCTATCGCGGCTGCCCTTATCGACTGGCTTGCGGCGGGAGGAGCGCTAACCCGAACAAAAGCTGGTCTCGCGCCGAATGGAATGGATCGGTTGCCAGCGGTATCGCAGCCCTCCGCGTAGCGCAAAACAATCCGAGATAGCAGCAACTTTTGCGCGTCAGACAAGACGAGCGGCGCCGTCGTGTCAGAGGCGTTGCGATTGCGCGACAAGTGCCTGTTTCGAGCGGAGGCCGAGTCTCAAATCCCTGACCCGTCGAGCTGTTGCTCGTCGTCGCCTTCCCATGGCGAGGGCATCGATGTGCGGGCAAGGTTGGCCGAGGGCATCGGCATCCAGCACCTCAGTTCCGGCTCGGCGTATTCGATGATGCGGCCGGGCGACGAGTCGGAGGCGCGCCAGCCTGCCGCACCGAACTGATCGCCATTCGACCAATAGGCAAGATCAACTTCCGCCGCCCCCTGCTCGGACGGACGGATCGTCACGAGAATCCGACTTCCGTTTTTCGGTGCGCTTGCCATGTGACGCCAGGAGTCTGGCTCGGCCATCATTTTTTCTCCCGCCTGCTTGCTGGTTGCAAGTGTCGCCTCGCCATCAGGAGCGGTCAACTCAAACTTTTCAACCCAGCCTATCGATCGACCTGTTGCCCACAACGCGGCGAAACCGTGCGAAGTGTGAAGGAAGGAGGCTAGCGTATCTCGTCCATGTCGAAGAGTGGCAAGGCCAGGCAGACCGACAGGATGAGCCATGGCTCGCCCTCGATCGTTGCCCCGTCGTCCATCGGGCTCAATGTAAGATCGGGAGCGACATCGGCGCACGCCTTCTCAAGCAGGGCAATACCTTCTTCGGACGTCAGTCCGTCCGGATAACGGACAGCGTATCTTCTGCGATGGTCCAGTTCGTTTGAGGTCATTTGACGAGCTTCGACAGATCCATGGTGAGAACGAGGGGGTTCGAAGTGGCTAGGACCTACATCGTGCGGGCTCTCGCCTGTTTCGATAGCTCTTCGGGGGTAGCGGCCGCAGTCAAAAAGGATGCCCTTCGCCTCGAAAACCGTACCTATCGGGCTGGGGCCAACGACGGCATTCGTGACTTCGCGTCTGGCGTCCGCATTACGCGGCCGGCCGCCCAGGCTATGACATCAACGATGGTCTGGCGCAGCTTCAAAGCTACCCGGTGCAAGCGCGCCCGAAGCGTCATTGACAACGGTTTCGCCAAACACAGAGGCTTGAACGCCGATCAAAAGGGCCACAATTGCGGTTCGCTTTCAGGCCGAAAACCTGAGGCGGTGAGATTTTTCGCTCACGGTTTGATTTCAAACGATACTGAATGTCACTTCCTATTGCTCGCGGATCAGTGCAGAGGTTTTTCTCGTAGTTTGTATGGTTGCCCCGCGACCCAGCTTTGAGAGAACCGGCAACATGAAGAACCCGATCCCGATGACGAATTTCCCACGTGAAGACATCTTCCGTAAGGGCGATGTCTTCGTTCTGTTTGGTGAGCTCTTCGATCGGGGATACGCCACGCATCTTGTCGACCAGGCCAAGAGCGCGGGCATGGAGATTGTCGGTGTGACCGTTGGCAGGCGAGACGAAGGCAACGCGCTTCGGCCACTCAACGATGAGGAACTGGCGGCGGCCGAAGCCCGGCTCGGTGGCAAGATCATCAACGTGCCGCTGATGGCCGGTTTCGATCTCGATGCGCCGGCGGGCGAGCCCACGCCAACCGATCTTCTTGCGAAGATGACGCTGGAGACCTGGGAAGACGAAAAGCTCGATTGGGCCCATATCGAAAAATGCCGGAATGTCGGCGTCGAGCGGTTCAGGAATTCGCTGTCGCAGGTCATGCGCGTTCTTGATGGCATGATCGCGGATGGCAAGAATGTCTACTTTGCGCACACGATGGCCGGGGGAATCCCGAAAGCCAAGGTGTTCTTGGTTATCGCCAATCGCGTCTATAAAGGCCGTGGCGCGCGACACATGTCGTCGCAAACGCTGCTCGACAGCGACTTGGGCAAGCTCATCCTCCAGAACTTCGACGAAGTCTCTGCAAACACTTTCCGGCATCTGATCGATCTCAGCGCCGGCATCCGGGCCCGCATCGAGGCCTCTGGTGGCCAGGTTCGTTACTCGGCCTTCGGATACCATGGAACGGGCATTCTCGTCGCCGACGAGTACCGGTGGCAGACCTATACGAACTACACGCAAGGCTACGCCAAGATGCGCCTCGAGCGCGTTGCGCAGGAAGCCTGGGACGCGGGTATCAAGGCGACGGTCTACAACTGCCCGGAAATTCGCACCAATTCGTCCGACGTCTTCGCAGGCATCGAACTACCCCTTATTCCGCTCCTGCTCGCACTCAAGAAAGAGGGCGGCGGTGAATGGGTTGAGCAACAATGGCAGGCCTGCCAGAAGCTTCTGGCGGACGAGTTCACGGTCGAGGATGTCCTCCAGAAGATCTCCGATCTTCAGGTTAGCGACGTGATGCAGCCCTTCTACGACTTTTCGTCCTGGCCGATGCCCAACAACCAGGGGCAGTCCGACCTGACGATCGGAACGTCGAACGAAATCACGTCGATGCACAAGGACGGCAAGGCGCTGATCTCCGACCTCTTGAGCCGGCTGGTTGTCGAGGCGGTCGGGCAGCTCATCTTCCGGGAAAGCTCCGAGCCGTCGGGGCCCGTCCTGTGGCTCAACCACGACATCGTCGCGCGCACGTTGGTCCAGACAAAGGGCGTTTCGCGCAACACGCGCGAAGCGGCCTGAGACGACACGTCTAGCGACGGCCATTGGTGAGCGAGCTTAAGGCGACGCAGCTGATCAGGCCGGTCGCCTTCGACCTGACGGAAGCCCGATGGGCGGAAGACCCCAGCGTGGAACGCGAACAGCGCGTGCCGTGTTGCGCGCAAGCGGGGCCGTTCGTCGCGAAATCTCTATCTTGCTTCGGCGGGGCCTTTACCCTGCCCGTCGAGCAGCCAGGCAATGCTGACCTGCAAAATGCCGGCCATCATGTCGAGGCGGTTGGAACGCGGCTCGGCGCGGTCGTTTTCCCAGTTCGTCCACGTCTCCTCAGTCACGCCGGCGATTGCGGCGATCTGCTCGACCGAAAGGCCAATGGTGTCGCGGGCAAGCGAGATGCGTCCGCCGATCGTGTCGTCGGCGCCGTCAGCCATGGCGTGTGGCGCAAGCATGTCGTTCAGCATGTCGATGATCCTTATGTTCTGGAAAGTTCGCCCGCAGACGGGCCGCGGGCGTTGATTGGGCGCTAGCGATCGGCCTCAGCCGTCGTCCTTGGCGAGCCAGGCTTTGATCTGGTCGGGATGGTCAGCGATGTAGGTGTCGACGGCCTTTTCGTAGGACGTCTGCTGGGCGCCGAACATCGCCGCCTCGAGATCGCCGATCGGCAGCTTCATGCGTGACAGGAAGCCAGCAACCTCGGGATGGTCCTTCTCGAAATCCTTGCGCGCTAGCACGTCCACATGTTCGGCCTTGCCGAGCGAGTTCTTCGGGTCGGCGATGTAGCGAAGCTCGTGTTTGCCGAACATCCAGTGCGGGCTCCAGGAGGTGGCGACAAACCAGTCCTTCTTGCGCATCGCCCGGTCGACCGTGGTCAGCATGCCGGCCTCGCTGGAGATCTGCAGCTTGTAGCCGTCAAGTTCGTAGTCCTTGACCGCCTTCTCGGACAGCCTTGTGAGGCCGGCACCTGGATCGATACCCTCGATTCGGCCCTTGAGCTTGTCCTTCACGTCGTCCTTCTTGAGGTCGTCGATTGAAGCGATGGCGTCCTCAGGGATGTATTTTGGGACCACCCAACCAAGCTTGGCGCCATCGTAAACGGTCCCGAGCGTGGTCACCTTGTCCTTCACCCTGGCGAAGTAGTCGGCATGGGTTTCGGGCAGCCATGCCATCATCATCGCATCGAGGTCGCCGCGGGCCACACCCTGGTAGAGTGGGGCTACGTCCGTCTGGACCAGTTCGACGTCCTGGCCAAGCTCGTCCTTGATGAGCTTAGCGGCAAGCTTGGTAACGAACTCTGCGTCGGACCAGGCGGCCCAACCGATCTTGACCGGCTCCTTGTCTTCCGCCGCGGCCGTGCCGAACGCGCCGGTAGCGATGCTGGCCGCAAGGCTCATTGTCATGAGGCTCTTGAACATGGGTGCTCCTTTTTGAAGGTTCGCAGTCGGCGGCGCGGATGGCCGCCGTTTCGAGTGGTCCGCCGGGTTGTCAGGCGGTGGCGGGCGAGGCCAAAGGCCGTTGCGCCTGTCGGCGGAAAAGGATGCGCCAGGGGTTCGCCCGCTCCTTGCCGAAACTCTGGGTGATCCGGTCGAGAACGACAGCAAGAATGACGACGGCGAGGCCGCCTTCGAAGCCGGTTCCGACATCGAGGCGCTGGATCCCCGTCAGGACCGTATTGCCAATGCCACCCGCACCGATCATCGAGGCGATCACGACCATCGAAAGCGAGAGCATGATCGTCTGGTTGATGCCGGCCATGATCGACGGCATCGCGTTCGGCAGTTGCACCTTCAGGAGCAACTGCCAGGCGGTGCAGCCGAAGGCGTTGCCGGCCTCGATGAATTCCACATGCACCTGACGGATGCCGAGGTTGGTGAGACGCACGACCGGCGGCATCGAGAAGATCACCGTCGCGATCGTGCCGGGCACGGCGCCTAGGCCGAAGAACATGGCCGCCGGGATCAGGTAGACGAAGGCGGGCATCGTCTGCATGAGGTCGAGCACGGGCCGCACGGCCGTTGCTGCCCGATCGCTGCGCGCCGTGGCGATGCCGAGCGGCAGGCCGATCAACATGGCGACAAGCGTCGATGCGATGACCAGCGACAGCGTTTCCATCATGGCGGACCAGAGGCCCATGTGATCGACCAGCAGTAGCGACAGACCGGTAAAGACCGCAAAGCCAAAGCCGACGCGCCACAGTGAAATGAGGACGAAAAGCGCAAGGCCCACGGGCAAAGGCGTGGCGAGCAACACGTCCTGGATAGTGTTGGTCACCGCGCCGATCGCGGCGGCGATGAGATCAAGCAGCGGGGCGAAATTGTCGAGGATGTAGTTGACGGCGCTGTCGACGCCGTCACCGATATCGAAAGTCATGAATAGTCTCCGGACGGGCTGGATCAGGCGGTGCGGTCGAGCGTTTCGAGCAGCGCGGATTTGCTGATGGAGCCGAGGTAGCGGTTGGCCTCGTCGATGACGGGCACGGGAAAGGCACTTGCGGCGACCTGACCGAGCACGTTGGACAGGCTTTCCGATGCCGCGATCGGCTCGATGTTCGGCAAGAAGGCTCGCCGATAGGGATCAGCCCCGCCGTCGCGGGTGGTGGCGATCAGCGAGGTGCGGCTGACCATGCCGTGATATGTCTTGTCGCGGCCGAGGATGATGGCGACGTCGCGGTCGTAGTGCTCCATGCGCTCAAGCGCTGCGGCCGCCGAGACGCCCTGGCGCTCGATGATCGTCACCTGCGTCCTGCGCGCCACGTCGCCGGCGCGGAAGACCTGCGAAACGTCGACGTTGCGGAAGAACGACCGCACGTAGTCGTTGGCGGGCTTGAGCACGATTTCGTCAGGCGTGCCGACTTGAACCACCTCGCCGTTCTGCATGATGCAGATGCGGTCGCCGATCCGCATCGCCTCATCGAGATCGTGGCTGACGAAAACGATGGTCCGGCTGTGCTCGGCCTGAAGGCGAACGAGTTCGTCCTGCATTTCCGTGCGGATGAGCGGGTCGAGCGCGGAAAAGGCTTCGTCCATGAGCAGGACGGATGGTTCTGCTGCCAACGCCCGCGCAAGGCCGACGCGCTGCTTCATGCCGCCGGACAGCTGGTCCGGGCGGCTGTCGTCGTAGCCATCGAGACCGACGGCGTGCAAGGCCGTTCTGGCGCGCGCCTTGCGCTCGGCTTCACCGACGCCGGCGACCTCCAGCCCGAAGGCGGCATTGTCGATGACGGACCGATTGGGCAGAAGCGCGAAGGACTGGAAGACCATGCTGATGTCGCGGCGGCGCAATTCAATCAGCTCTTTGCGTGGCAGACGCGCCACGTCTTTGCCGTCGATCTCGATCGAACCGGAACTGGGCTCGATCAGCCGGTTGAGAAGGCGCAGCATGGTCGACTTGCCGGAACCCGAGAGCCCCATGATGACGAAGATTTCGCCGGCGCAGATGTCGAAACTGGCGTTGTTGACGCCGATGGTGCAGCCCGTCTCGGCGTGAATTTCCGCCTTGGTCTTGCCGGCGTTGAGAAGCTCAAGCGCCGTATCCGGTCGCTCGCCGAAAACCTTGAAAACGTTCTTGATACTGATCTTGACCGGTCGCTCGATTGCCGCCGGGTCGCTCTCAGTTGCAAATGCCATATGTCTTGGGCCCGGCTCCGGAAGTCGGACACTCTCCTTTGTTTGCTTAAGGGCTGATGAAACGATCAGCGAGATGGAATTGCGCAAAAGCCAAACGGCGTGACGCAAACACGACATCATGTCGCAGCATGAGTGTCTTCTGGCACGTTCGTGCCACAATGTCCAGTTTGTAAGAATAAAAAACTAATAAGTGACCGAATGTGCGAGGAAACGTGGAATGCTTTTCGCAGTGATCCGCGACGTCAGTTCTTGCGTCTCGGCGAGCGCATTTTCAGGGCAGGTCCATTGTCAGCCGCATATTCTCCACCGTGGCGCGCGTCGCCTCGACATAGGCGTCGACAAGGTGGCGGTTTTTCGTATCGCGAAGCCAGCAGAGACTGAGATCGGACGCAACCGTGGGCGCGAAGGGCCTGATCGTAAGCTGGTGACGCTGGCCATAGGCAAAAACCGGATCGACAATGGCAATCCCCAATCCATTGGCGACCATTTCACACACCGCCGGCGCGAGCGTTGCGTCCATGATGTAGTTCAAACGGATGCCGTAGCCGTCGAGCGTGCTTTCGATCTTCTGGCGGATGCGGTTGTCTGCGGCAAAGGCGATATAGGGCTCGCCGTCGATGTCGGCGGGACCGATTTGGTGCTTTGCGGCAAAGCGATGGCCCTGCGGTGCAATGCAGACAAGGTCTCCGCCGCGCAAGGGAACGCATTCGATATAGGGGTTGTCGGTGTTGCGATTGATCAGGCCGATGTCGACCTGCTTGGAGAGCAGCCATTCAACGATGAACTGCGAGCTGCGGATCACCACGGAAATGTAGGCATCGCCGTACTTGGCGAGAAAGCGTTTGTTGGTGTGACTGATGAAGAGACCGGACAGCGCCGGCATGACGCCGACCGATATTTGTCCAAGCTCTTCGCGCCGGATGAGGTCGACGGCCCGCTCGATCTGCTTGATGCCGGCAAACACGCGATCGATCTCCTTGTAGAGCCGCATCCCGTGCTCTGAAGGGATCAGTCGGCCCTTGACGCGGTCAAAGAGGGCAAGTTCCGTGTCCTCTTCCAGATGCGCCAGGAGCTTGCTCACCGCGGGCTGCGAGATATGCAGCACTTCCGCGGCACGACTGACGGTTCCACATTCAATCACGGCCTTTAAAGCCTCGATTTGTCGCAGGTTGGGCGCGCGCTTCATCCCATAACTTCTCACAGTGCCGAACTGCCGCCAAGCTAGCTCTACCTGCGGATGTTGACAATCCGACCGCCTGCGATCCTTGCAATACAACGCTCGTTTGCTCAATGGCCTCAGCGGCATCCTATAACCTTTTGGAATGGATGCAGGCTCAAATACAATTAGACGACCCAAGTTTGCTGAGCCAGTCTTTGCGCAGGCTACAACCGCATCGATCCGGATGCGCGATTGGCGACCGGTTCAAAAAACGGACCGGCGCCTATCAAGTCACGCTGGGAGGCGCGAGGGGAACAATGGTTATCGGACAGAAGATCAATCGCAGAAACGCGCTCAAGCTGCTGGGGGCCGGCGGCGCAACTCTTCTTGCAGCGCCGTACCTGATCCGGTCGGCGCGCGCTGAGGGGTCGGTTCTCAACATCACCACCTATGACAAGTTCCTGCCGCAGGACTTCATCGAGCAATTCCAGAAGGATAGCGGCATCGAGGTGCGCATCCGGCTGACGGACGACCAGGGCAAGCAGTACAATCTGCTGACCGCGGAAGGCGCCAATCCGACGACCGATATCGTGACGGTCGCGGGTCATCGCTATGGTCAGTTCATCGGCTCGAAGCTGGTCCAGGCTTTGGACACAGCAAAGCTGCGCAACTGGTCGAACCTCAATCCTGCCTATCAGGACGCCGCCTGGGCGCGCTTCGAAGGCGATCTGTGGGGACTGCCGATCCTTGCCGGCTACGAAGGTCTTGTCCGCAACACCGATTACGTGAGCGAGGTCGATAGCTGGGGCGTCATGTTCGACGAGAAGTATGAGGGCCTGACCGCTTACATGGCGGGCGATTTCATGTCGATCACGATGAAGTATCTCGGTCATGACGGCGACTTCGTCACCTATACCGACAAGGTCGAAGAGGCGCAGAAGGCCGCCAGCGAGGCGCGTGACTACCTGATCAAGCACAAGCACATGGTGCGCAAATACTACGATGCGGCCAGCGAAGTGCAGCAGATGTTCATCAACGAGGATATCCATCTGGCGCAGGCGTGGTCGGGTCCGGCCGCCAAGCTGATCATGGATGGCGTACCGGTCAAATTGTCCGTGCCGAAGGAAGGCACCTACGGCTTCTGCTACACGCTCAACATCGTCAACAACGCGCCCAATGCCGAGAACGCCTACAAGCTGTTCGACGCGATCCTCGCCAATCCTGAGGTCGGCGCCACGATGACGCGCGCCTCCGGCTTCAGCTCGACGATCTCGGGCGTCGACAAGCTGCTCAACGACAAGGAGCGGCTGGCGTCGACGCTGCCGCAGGACGAACTCGAGCGCGTCACCTTCTTCAGCTCGCTCAACCGTTCGCTGAAAAACGAAATCATTGACCGCGCCGTTGCCGAACTGAAGGCGGCCTAAGCAACCGCAGAGCGACTGCCACCTGCCCCCGTCACGGCGACGGGGGCAGAACGGAGACGCATGTCTCGTCGCCAGCTCTCAGGGGTTTGGCGGACAAGGTTTGGGATAGTTCTATGGCCGTGGGAACACATGCGGCAGGTGGCGGAATTCCCGTCCGTGCCGCGCAAATGAAATATTCGACCGGCGTTGCGAGGGTTATTCACTCGCCACTCTACCGGTACACGCTCGGCGCGCTCGCCGAATGGCGATACGGGCGCATCCTGCTTTTGGCCGGCGTGCCGGTTGTCTGGATGCTGATGATGCACATCGGCCCGATCTACGAAATGCTGCGCATCAGCCTTCTGTCCAGCTATCCGCCGCAGCCGGGCGTAGAGGCAAATTTCACGCTCGACAACTACGCGCTGTTCTTCAGTGAAAAGCTCTACTGGATGCCGCTGCTGCGCAGCTTCATCTACGCGTCAGTTGCAACCGCGGTTACCCTGATCGTGGTCTATCCGGTCGCCTACTACGTGGCAAAGGTGGTGTCCGCCGGCAGCCGGTCGCGTGCGCTCCTCCTGTTGCTGGCACCGTTCTGGGCGGGCGAAATCATCCGCATCTTCTCGGTCATCATGCTTCTGGCCAACCGTGGCGCCGTCAACGTGTTGCTCAGGGAAATCGGGCTGACGGAGCGCCCGATCCAGATGCTCTACACCTCGTTTTCGATCAGCTTCGGCCTGGTCTACATGGTCTGCCTCTACATGCTGCTGCCGCTTTACTCGGCGATCGAGAAGATTCCGAAGTCTCTGCTGGACGCATCGGCGGATCTCGGGGCAGGGCCGTTCACGCGCTTCCGCCGCATCATCCTGCCGCTTTCGCGCGACGGCATCGTATCGGGATGTTCGCTGGTCTTCCTCACCTGCATGGGCGTGTTTGCCGCCCCCATTCTGTTGGGTGGACCGACGACCAGCATGTTCTCCGAAACGATCAGCAGCTTCTTCCATGGCGCCAGCAGCCGTTGGCAGGCGGGAGCGGCCTTCGCGATGATCATGCTCGCCACGTCGTTGGTGACCGTCGGTCTGTTCATGCGGGTCGTTGGCGGCTCAAAACAAAGGACGTTCTGATGCGAGCCTTCTTTCACGATTGGCCGCAGCTGGCCCTCAAATCCTTCTACTGGCTGTTCGTCCTTTATCTGTTTCTGCCGCTGTCGCTCATGGTTGCGGTCAGCTTCAAGGATGCGAGCTTCATCTCGTTTCCGCTCGGGGACCTGACGATCGATTGGTATGCCAAGGTTATCAAGGACAAGCAGTTCCTGGACGCCTGCCTCTACACGATCATGATCGCCGCAGCGACGACGCTCATCGCATCGGTGATCGGGGTCTGGATCGCGATGCTGATCGGATCGCTGCGCGGGACCGCTCAATACGTGGCTTTCGCCGTCGCCTGTCTGCCGGCGGTGGTACCCGGGATGATCTCGGCAATCTCGCTGCGCATCTTCATCACCACCATCGACCTGCCGACCGGGACAGTGGCCATCATTCTTGGTCACGTCGTTCACGCGGTACCCTTCGTGGTGGTCATGGTGCTGACCCGGCTGCGCTCCATGCCCGGAAACCTGGTCGATGCGGCCCGCGACCTTGGCGCAGACGGCATCGTCACCTTCTTCCGCGTCACCCTTCCGTACCTCGGACCGGCCATCTTCGGCGGCATGATCTTCTGCCTCCTGCTGTCGAGCGATGACTTCGTCCGCACCTTCTTCCTCGGCGGCTACCGGCCGACGCTGCCGATGCTGATCTTCGCCCGCGTCCAGTCCGGCATGTCGCCCGAGATCAACGTCATGGCGACGCTCGTCCTGGTGGTGACCGCCATGGTCGGCCTCTACGCAGAATATCTCACACGTCGTTCGAGGATCCGCTGATGGAACCGGTTGTTCAGTTCGAAAATGTCACGAAGAGCTTCGGCAACTTCGTCGCCGTCGATAATCTCAATCTCAATATCGAGCGCGGAAAATTCGTGACGCTGCTCGGCCCTTCCGGCTGCGGCAAGTCGACGACGCTGCGCATGCTCGGCGGGTTCGAAACGCCCACGAGCGGTCGCATCCTGCTCTCTGGCCGCGATGTGACGCCCATCCCACCGAACCGGCGCAACGTCAACATCGTGTTTCAGGACTATGCTCTGTTCCCGCACATGACGGTTGCGAAGAACATCGCCTTCGGCCTGGAGCTGAAGGGCGCCGACCAGAAACAGATCCAGAGGCGCGTCTCAGAACTCCTCGAACTTGTGCAACTGCAGGAGTTCGCCGGCCGCCTTCCATCCGAACTGTCGGGCGGGCAGCGCCAGCGCGTCGCCCTGATGCGCGCCCTGGCGCCAGATCCCGACGTTCTGCTGCTCGACGAGCCGCTGTCGGCGCTCGACGCGAAGCTTCGCCAGACGATGCAGATCGAGCTCAAGGCGATCCAGGAGCAAACCGGCAAGACCTTCATGTTCGTCACCCACGATCAGGAAGAGGCACTCACCATGTCGGACACGATCGTGGTCATGAACAATGGCCGGATCGAGCAGATGGGCGACCCCGTCACGCTGTACAACCGGCCGAACTCTGCCTTCGTGGCAACCTTCCTCGGAGAGACCAATCTGCTGCGCTCCGATGTCGTGGGCACCGAGGCGGGCGAAGCCGCCGTCCGGTGGAACGGCGTGACCATCAAGGCAGCGGACGGTGCACTTTCCCCCAGGGCAGGCGATGCGATCTACGTCGTGTTGCGGCCGGAAGCGATCCAATGCTCGGCGCGCGAGCCCAGCATGGCAAACCGGGTCCAGGGGCGCATCCGCCAACGCGTTTTCAAGGGCAACCACACATCGCTCAAGGTCGAAATCGGCGAAGGGCACCTGCTGAACGCCCTTGTTCACCCGAGCGAAGTGGAAGGTCTCAACCACGACGATGTCTGGATCGGCTGGTCGCCAGAAGCCACCACGCTCATTCCTTCCCGTAACGCGGCGTCATAGCCGCACTGCCAACGACGGGCGCTGCCCGTTTCCGATTATCAAGTGAAATGGAAAATGACATGCGTGTAGGTATCGCGGGTGCGGGCTCTATCGCCTTCGGCACAGCCGCACTTCTTGAAAAACTCGGACACAAGGCAGCGCTCTGGTCGCCATCCGGGACAGGGACCCTGGCGCTCGCCGAGGGAGAGAGCCTGACAGCCGAAGGAGCCATCGAAGGTGCGTTCAATCCGGCCGTCGCCGAGAGCGCAGAGGATCTGGTTCGCGATGCGGATGCAATCGTCATCGCGCTGCCGGCCTATGGCCACAGGTTCGTGCTGGACGCCATCGCGCCCCATGTCAGCGCCGGGCAGGTGGTGATCTTCAGCTCGCACACCTCCTTCGGAGCGCTCTATCTTTCATCGCTTCTGGCCGCGCGCGGCATAACCGTGCCGATCGTCGCCTGGGGCACGACAATCGTCAGCGGCAGAAAGCTCGGGCCGGCGGTGGTCCAGGTCAATACGGTCCGCAAGCAGGTTGATCTCGCGACGGTTCCGACGTCGGAGAGCGCCCGCGGACACGCGGTTTCTACGGCGCTGTTCGGCGAGCATTTCGTTGACCGCGGCAGCCTGCTGGCAATTGCGCTCTCGAACCTCAATCCGCAAAACCACCTCGGGATCGCGCTCGGCAACATGTCACGCATGGAGCAGGGAGAGCACTGGGTGCAGGCCCAGAACGTCACTCCCAACATCGGCCGTCTTCTGGAAACGCTCGATCGCGAACGCCTGGCCGTCGCCGAGAAGCTGGACCTGAAAGTGCGCGACATTTTTCAGCATTTCCATCTGTCGTTCCATGTGCCCGTCAGCACCATTTCGCAGATGAACCAGGAGATGCACCAGTCTGGGCACAATGGTACCGGTCCCGCCACGGCAGACAGCCGTTATGTAACGGAAGATGTGCCGTTCGGGTTGGTCGTGACCGCCAAGCTCGCGCGTCTGGCGGGATGCCCCGCTGCCCTGCACGAAGCCGGGATTCGCATCTTCTCGGCCATGTACGGGCGGGACTTCGAAGGTGAGAACAACCTCCTGCCGGAACTGGGCCTCGAGCGCCTGGATCTCGAAGGTCTCGACGCCTTGTGCCGGAAGGGGTTCACGGCTGCAGCGACTGAGGCGGCGCAACGCGTGGGAGGACGCGCCTGAATGAACGAGCGCTTCCTGTCCCATCTCCGTCTAGAACTTGAGGGCCTGAAGTCATCAGGTCTCTACAAGTCGGAGCGTGTCATCACCTCGAAGCAGGCGGGCGAGATTGCGGTCGCCTCGGGCGAGCGGGTGCTCAACTTCTGCGCCAACAACTATCTCGGCCTGGCCGACAACGCGGAGCTGGCCGAGGCCGGCAAGCAGGCGCTCGACCGTTACGGCTACGGCATGGCGTCGGTGCGCTTCATCTGCGGCACGCAGGAGGAGCATAAGCAGCTCGAGGCACGCATTTCGTCGTTTCTCGGGCTGGAAGACACCATCCTCTATTCCTCCTGCTTCGACGCCAATGGCGGCCTGTTCGAGACGCTGCTCGGTGAAGAGGATGCGATCGTCTCCGACGCCTTGAACCATGCCTCGATCATCGACGGCGTGCGGCTGTCGAAGGCCAAGCGCTTCCGCTATGCCAACAACGACATGGCAGCACTGGAAGAGGAGCTGAAGAAGGCGGAAGGCAGCCGCTTCAAGCTGATCGCCACCGACGGCGTGTTCTCGATGGACGGCATCATCGCCAATCTTAAAGGGGTCTGCGACCTTGCCGACAAGTATGGCGCGATGGTCATGGTCGACGACAGCCATGCGGTCGGCTTTGTCGGCAGGAATGGTCGCGGCTCGGCCGAGCATTGCGGCGTCGAGGGACGCATCGACATCATCACCGGCACGCTCGGCAAGGCGCTCGGCGGCGCGTCGGGCGGCTACACCTCCGGCAAGGCCGAGGTCGTCGAGTGGCTGCGGCAGCGCTCGCGGCCCTATCTGTTCTCCAACACGCTGGCGCCGGTGATTGCCGCTGCCTCGCTGAAAGTCTTCGACCTGATCGACAACGGCGACGCCCTGCGCGAGCGGCTCTATGCCAATGCCAATCTGTTTCGCACGGAGATGTCGAAGCTCGGCTTCACGCTTGCCGGCGAGGGGCACCCGATCATTCCGGTGATGCTCGGCGATGCAGCACTCGCCCAGGAGATGGCGGCGCGCATGCTGAAGAAGGGCGTCTACGTCATCGGCTTTTCCTTCCCGGTGGTGCCGAAGGGGCAGGCGCGTATCCGCACGCAGATGTCGGCGGCCCACAGCGAAGGCGACGTGCGCCGGGCAATCGCCGCCTTCGAAGAGGTCGGCCGCGAGCTTGGCGTGATCTGAGGGAGAGATCGATGACGAACATGATGAAGGCGCTGGTCAAGTCTAAGGCGGAAGTCGGGCTTTGGATGGAGCGCGTGCCGGTGCCGGAGATCGGCCCCAACGACGTGCTGATCAAGGTGAAGAAGTCGGCGATCTGCGGCACCGACGTGCACATCTGGAACTGGGACCAATGGGCGCAAAAGACCATTCCGGTGCCGATGGTGGTCGGCCACGAGTTCATGGGCGAGATCGCCGAGGTCGGCTCGGCCGTCACCAAATATCATGTCGGCGAGCGGGTCTCGGGCGAGGGGCATATCGTCTGCGGCAAGTGCCGCAACTGCCGCGCCGGCCGCGGGCATCTCTGCCGCAACACGCTCGGTGTCGGCGTCAACCGGCCGGGCTCGTTCGGCGAGTTCGTCTGCCTGCCGGAATATAACGTCGTTCCGATCCCCGAGGACGTGCCCGATGAAGTCGCGGCGATCTTCGATCCGTTCGGCAATGCCGTGCACACGGCCCTTTCCTTCGATCTCGTCGGCGAGGACGTGCTTGTCACCGGTGCCGGCCCGATCGGCATCATGGGGGCGATGGTTGCCAAGCGTTCGGGTGCGCGCAAGGTGGTCATCACCGACATCAACCCGACGCGGCTGGCGCTCGCCAAGAGCGTCGGCATCGACCATGTCGTCGATGCGTCGAAGGAG
>NZ_DASYHB010000095.1:0-27684 GCF_035999185.1 Ensifer sp.
AGCGCAAAGCCTGTCACGTTGAAACCATACATGACGGGCGAAATCGAGCTGGTCTCACGGGTTTTTACGATCCGCCATGCCTGCGGAACGAAACTGACCATCGAACAAACGGCAGCACATGCGCCAGCGATTGTGACCCAAATCATTCAATGCCCTCTGGATTTGATCTGCTCCTCAGACGGAACATGCAGCGACGCAGTTGGTTCGAACTTCGCTTGCGCGAATACGAGACTGACATGCTTACGATCCGATCCAGGCGACTGATCACCGAAGCCTCGCTTGCCCTAGCGCTCGGATTGAGTTCGGCTTTTGTGGCATCCAAGCTGACAGCACCGAAGCAGAGCGCCCGAGAGGCCGAATTCGCTGCGAGATCCCGGCATCGTACACAGGAAGGTGCCCAGGCGATCGAGCCGCATCAGATCCCTGCAGCGGGATGGATCGAGATTGGACGTCGCACCTATCACGAGTTCGACCGTGATCGAGTTCTGGCAGTTGCAGCCGGTGTCACCTTTTATGGCTTGCTCGCACTGTTCCCGGCGTTGACGGCGTTAGTTTCTCTGTACGGGCTGATAGCCGAACCTACGACCATCTCAGACCACCTGTCGGTGTTGAACTCCGTACTTCCAGGAGGCGCCATCGAGTTTTTGCACGATCAGGTGGTGCGGATCGGGAGCGGTGGCGAGACGAAACTCGGCCTTGCGCTGTTGCTAAGCATGACCTTGGCGATATGGAGCGCGAATGCTGGGGTGAAAGCGATTTTTGACGCTCTCAACGTCGCCTACGGCGAAGACGAAAAGCGCGGCTTCATCAAGCTCAATGCTGTGTCGCTTCTGTTTACGATCGGCATTCTGCTCTTTGTCCTGACGGCGATTGGAGCCATCGCTGTCGTACCGATCGTGCTCGACTACCTATATCTCGGCCGGGCCGCGGAATGGCTGATCGCGATTGGGCGCTGGCCTCTGATGATAGTTTTCCTGATGGTCGGGCTGTCGATACTCTACCGGTACGGACCGAGTCGCGATCAGGCCCAGTGGACCTGGGTGAGCCCCGGCGCTGTTTTCGCGTCGATCGCATGGCTGATCGGCTCACTCCTGTTCTCTTGGTACGTCGCGAACTTCGAGGACTACAACAAGACCTACGGCGCCATCGGAGCCGTGATCGGCCTTCTCATGTGGATGTGGCTCTCGGCGACGATTGTGCTGCTAGGAGCAGAACTGAACTCCGAGGCTGAAAGGCAAACAGACAAGGACACGACCCGGGGTCCACCGATGCCGATCGGGCTACGTGGGGCCGATGCGGCCGATCGGAAGGAATAATGGCTCTCCGTGTTCGCCAAATCCTCCGGTCGTTGCTTGTAAGCCCGCGCCGCCATGAAGCTTAATCGCCGTCCCCTCATCATCGGACTGCTCTCGGCCGCCTTGGGCGTCGCCGGCTCGCTCCTCGCAAGCAATCTGTTGCCTGAACGGCAGGAACTTCAGCAACCGCTTCCGCACAACTTGGCGTCGTCGGATCGGCAGCTCAAGACTTCCATGGGCGCCCTCTTCGGATCCAACTATGTACCGGGGAATCGCGTCGAGACGCTGGTAAATGGAAATCAGATCTTTCCTTCGATGCTGCGCGCTATTCGTGAAGCGCGGCATACGATCAGCTTCGAAACATACATTTACTGGCGCGGCGACATCGCCAACGAGTTCGCCGAGGCACTCTCGAGCAAAGCCCGCCAGGGCTTGAGCGTGAAGGTCCTGCTTGATTGGGTCGGGAGCGTCCCGATGGATGAGGGCCTCATCCAGCGCATGCAGGATGCGAACGTCGAGGTCGTCCGGTTCCGCCCAGTCACTTGGTACACCGTCGATCGGGTGAATAACCGCACTCATCGCAAACTGCTGATCGTCGATGGTCGCGTGGGCTTCAGCGGCGGCGTCGGGATTGCTGACGAATGGGACGGCGATGCGCGATCGCCGGACGAGTGGCGCGATAATCACTATCGAGTGGAAGGCCCAGCCGCCGCGGAACTCCAGGCCGCTTTCGCGGAACATTGGATCGAGGCAACCGGCGAGCTCCTCCTTGGCGACCGCTTTTTCCCGGAGATCCCACACGCTGGCGATCACGCTGCCCAGGTGGTCATCAGCTCGACTCATCAACGAAACGTCATGCACCTGATGCTGATGACAGCGCTAGCCTCAGCCCAGAAGAACATCCGGATCGCCACGCCTTACTTCGTCCCAGACGAACTTATCAGGCGGCAACTACTGGAGGCTCGCAGGCGTGGGGTGGACGTCCAGATCATCGTCCCAGGACTCCATACCGACGCGCGCATCGTTCGAAAGGCGTCCCGTCATCTATGGGGCGAGCTACTTCAAGCAGGCGTGAAGATCAGCGAATATCAGCCGACATTCTTCCACTGCAAGCTGGTGGTCGTCGACGACGTTTGGACCTCGGTCGGCTCGACCAATATCGATGACCGGGCACTGAGGCTCAACGATGAAGCCAACATCAATCTGTTCGATCAGCGGTTCGCAAACACACAAATCGCCTTGTTTGAGAAGGATGCCGCAACCTCCAAGCCATACACCTTTTCGCAATGGCAGAATCGTTCAGCAAGCCAAAAATTCTCCGACTGGATATCGAGCTTAGCGCGATCGCAGATTTAATTTCGCTTGATCAGCCCCTGCCATCGCTCCGCAGGGGCGTTCACGGGCACGAAAATATAAGGCGCTCCACAGAACGGTGAGCCGGCACGGTCTCGTTGGAACCACCGACGCCACTCGTCGTTGAACCCATGGGGTCTTTCATGGAGGCACCAATGCGAGACGGTGACGGAAACAAGCTTTCTCCCGAAGAGCAAGCACGCGTCAAATCGATTCAAGGTGATCCAAGCGATAGCATCGGCAAGAAGGTCTCCATAGATCCAAATGGAGAGAAGGACACCGGTGACGCCGACAAACCGGAGGCACCTCGGGACGAGAAGCCCGCTGCGGGCGTCGGCGAGTGAACCTGGTGCTGGTCGTGCAACGAAGACTTGCATCGCCCTGGGAGCGGGTTGCTCGATTTATCCCTTCTTTGCGCTCAACTGAGCCTCGGCGTCGGCGGGGGCGCGGGGACGGCCCCAAATCGCGTGGCGCGCCCGCGCGCCCGGCGGAACATCCGGTCGACCTGCCCGTATAGCTTCGGCAAACGCCTTTCTCGTCGGAGCGCACGATGAAATTATCCCATTCGAGCAAGCCTGCCGGACTCGCCGCGCTCGTCGTCGCGGCCATGACGACATGGACCTCGCCCGCACTGGCGCTGACGGCAACCGAGATCAATGCTGTAAACTTCGCGGACCGGAACAAGGTGGTCGAGCCTGGGCCTAACCCTTTCATCGTCAAGGCCCAGGTTCTGCTCAGCCGGCGGAGTGTCTCGCCCGGTGTGATCGACGGCTTCGATGGTGAGAATTTTCGCAAGGCGGTCGCACAGTTCCGTCGGCAGGAAAGGCTTCCCGACGGCGAGGACATCGACGAACAGGCTTGGCTGAACCTGGGTGGTGACACAGCCAACGATGTAATCGCCGAATACACGCTGACCGATAAGGACGCGGCCTACGATTTCGCCGACGCTATCCCGCGCGATTATGCCAAGCAGGCGAAGATGAAGCGCCTGTCCTACACCAGTCCGCAGGAAATGCTGGGGGAGCGCTTCCACATGAGCGAGACGCTGCTCACCGCGCTCAATCCGCGGCAGGCGTTTTCGGAGCCCGGGTTACGCATCGCCGTGGCGTCCGGCCGCCGATCGTCCGAAAAGGGAGCTGCTCTGCGGGTGGATGCGATCAAGAGCACAGGCATGGTAATGGTGTTGGGCGCCGACGACGTAGTGCTCGCAAGCTACCCGGCGACGATCGGTAGCGAGGACACACCCTCGCCGTCCGGCGAGTTTAAGATCGAGCGAATTGCTCGAAATCCGAACTACACCTACGATCCCGAGAAGAATTTCCAGCAGGGCAAGAATACCGAGACGCTGACTCTCCCGCCCGGTCCCAATGGTCCGGTCGGCACTGTCTGGATCGCCCTGTCCAAGCCTACCTTCGGCATCCACGGCACGCCGGAGCCCGCCAAGGTCAGCAAGACCAACTCGCATGGCTGCATCCGCCTAACCAACTGGGACGCTGAGGATCTCGCCGATCTGGTCAAGCCGGGCGTCGTGGTACGCTTCGTCGAGTAGCCACGTGCAGATGCTAACCGGCCGAGCGGTCGCAATGCTTCTCTGCGCAGCGCATCTCGGCGGCGTAGATAATGTGCAGGCCCGTGATCGCGCCCGCTCCACAAAGTTCGACAATCCCGGTATCGTGGCGCCATTGCCGCCACGGCGTCCGGTCGAATTGACCCTTGGCAGGCCGGAGCAGGCCAGCACGCCTACTGCACGGACAACGCCTGCTCCCGCCGAGCCGGAGGGGCTCATCGGGCCGCCCGCCTGCTTTGCAACCTTCTTTGAGCGCGGCGGGATCGCCTTGCCAGCGGCCTCCGAGAGCGGCAGCGGTGCCTGCACAATTGCCGAGCCCGTTACTTTTCGGGCCATCTCCATGCCAGACGGCTCCAAGACCGAGCTGGACTCTGCCATCACTGTCACCTGCGCCTTCGCGGTCGAGATCCTCGATTGGGTTCGCGAGGACCTGCCCGGAATCGTCGCACGCGAAGACGGCAAACTGACCCGGCTCGCTGGCGTCGGCGGTCATGCCTGCCGCCCACGCAACGGTGTAGCCGGCGCTCAGATCAGCGAACACGCGACGGGGAACGCGCTCGATCTCTTCGGCCTACGTCTCGCTGACGGTCGAACCGTGAGCCTCGTCGCGACGGACACGGCCACGCGCTCGCTGCGCGAAAGCCTAAAAACGAGCGCCTGCGCGCGCTTCAGGACGGTACTCGGCCCCGGTTCCGACCCATCGCACAAGGACCATCTGCATCTCGACATGCGGCAGAGACCACGCGACTACAAGATCTGCCAGTGGAACATCGAATGACGCGAACATCGAACCCTTGAGCCTTGCAGCAAGGACGATGCGCCATGTCCGCCACGATCGACGATCTCGACCGCCGCTACGGCCCAGGTCCGCTCGGTGTTCAGATCTCGTTAGACGTGCAACGTAGTGGCAAAAGGCACAAACCTTCCTGGCTCATCCACTTGCGCAGTGTCTCGCGCGATAACCGACGCGCGTTTCCGGCGAGGCGCAGGGTTTACGGGCAGTCGACCACGCCCTGCTGGTAGGATCAATCGATCCATTCCGCGCTAATCGCTTGGCTGACGAGGTTGCATGGCTTGTCGGACGACAGAAACGCGATATCGGCTGCGTCGCGGCCATCGGCGATGCGCACAAGGCCCGCGACCGGTGCGAGGCGGGTCGGATCGACCAGCCACCAGCGATTCCCAATGAAGACCTCGATGACCGCATGGAAATCCGGCGGCTGAAGATCGACCGCGTAGGCGCTGACTGCTCGCGACGGGATGGACAGCGCCCGACACAACGTGATGCCGAGATGGGTAAAGTCGCGGCAGACGCCGGCCCGGACGGTGAAGGTGTGGGCGGCATCGGTCTCGGCGGTGCTGACGCCTGGTACGTAGTCCACATGCCGGCCGATCCACTCCATGATCGCCATGACGCGCCCGGCGCCGTCGCCAGCGTCTCCGAATTCTCGCAGTGCGAAACGCTGGAATTGATCGCTCGGGCAGAAGCGGCTCGGCAGCAGATACGGCAGGACCTCCTGCGGCAGCTCGCCCCAAAGGTGCTGACGCGCATTCCTCGGAACCAGCGCTCGGTCGCCGTTGTCGACCTCGGCCCGATAGGTGATCGTCACGTCGCCCAACAGACATGTCCGAAAGCGCCGCTCACCGCCGAGGCCGGCATCGGACATCACCTCCACTTTTGGCGATAGCGTCAGCTTTTCCGAAACAACGATCTGGTCGGCCGAGTAAGCGGCTTCCACCAGACCGATTATTTGGGTGGGTTCGGGGAATCGGTATGTCAAGTCGGCTGAGACCTGAATCTTCATGGAGAGCGCCTTACTGATTGTGGCCGCTGATCAACGGGATTAGTCGGCGGGCGTTCCATCTAAGCGCGGAGCGCGTGGCCAACTTGTGCGCAATTTAGCGCTTCCTCCTTCGGAGCAAGACGTCGGCAAGCACGAGACGCTTCCTTGTTTCATCGCAGCAGCCCGTCTGCTTCGAAGTCGTCCCAACCAGTTAAGCTTGGCGGCTCGTCATCTGTCGTTTCGGTTCTCGCGTCGACTGGCTCCTTGCGGTTCCGAGCAAGAACGGCCTTCGCCGCGGCGCGTCGACGATTCTCGGCGCTCCTGATCGAATCTTCCTCTCGCCAGATCGCGGGCAGGTCACCGTCGAGGATCGTCTCGATATGTCGCGCGTTGAATACGTGGAAGGTAACGGCACGCGCGCGTCCCCGAAGCTTCACGGTGCGTGTCCCCGCGCTCTGAAGCCGCCCATCCGCTAGCCATTTGTGGCGCTCGCGCGAGGAGATCGCTAGGACATCCTCGACCTCGCTTGGAAGCAAGGGCAGTTCCGCGATGCTTTCAATTGCTTCACCGATACGGCGCGCAAGCGCTTCCAGGTCCGTGGCGTCCGGCACGGCTAGGATGACGCGCCCCGCCTCGACGGTGAGGTGCTTCCGCGTGGGCCAGGGAAGTTGACGCCGTAGCTCACGCTCAATTCCCTTCGCCCTCACCGATGATCCGAGCGTCGTGGACGACGAAAGCGGCCATTTCGCAATCGATGGGGGTGACGTCGATGTCATGCCGGAAAACCCCTATCCGGATCCTGCATTTGGGGTCCCCGAAGGAACGTCCGAATGACGACCACGTTCCGGTCATTGTTCGAGATGCTGGACAGCTTTTGCCCAGCAGCCAGACACGTTGTGGCATCACGGCAATTGAGCAAGGGGCAACAGTATGGATATCTGGGCTGAACTGAATCTTCTGCTACGACTGTTCGCCGGGATGGCTGCGGGCATCGTGGTCGGCTGGGAGCGAACGAACAAGCAGCGGGCCGCCGGCGTGAGAACTTTTGGGCTGGTTGGCCTCGGGACCGCTGCCGCCGCAACGATCTTCAGTGAGCCACATCAAGCAGACGCGGCAAGCCGCGTTGTCCAGGGCCTGCTAACCGGCATAGGATTTCTTGGTGCGGGCATGATCGTCTTGCGAAGCGGCGACTCCACCCCCCAGGGGCTTACGACCGCAGCCGCGATTTGGGTCACTGCAGCACTGGGATGCGCTGCAGGGCAGGGCGATCACGCCATTGTCCTGACAGCAACATTGCTGGCGCTTTTGCTGCTGTTGATCAACCATTCGGTGGAGCGTTTCGCAGGTCGCGACGGATAGGCAGTCAGCGCGCCGGTCAGGTGAATGGTTGATAGGTGCCCGACGCAACGATCGAAGCGTTGGAGTTATCCGCAGATGTGCGTGTCCCTCTCTCAAACTTCGACGACGCAGAGGGGATCGAACCACCGATTCTCTCGATCCCCGTGGACATTCGGATACCCGGCCTGATTGGCTAGCACGCGTGTGCAGCCGACCTTGTAGTCGTGGGAACCGTGATCATGACCGTGGATCCAGAGTTCGGGTTGGTACTCCTCGATCAAGGCACTGAGGTCCGAGGCAAATGCCGGCGACAGTGCACTGCCCTGATGCCTCGGCTGAACGGATTGCGGATGCGGCGCATGGTGGGTGACCACCACGGTTGGCCCGTCATGCGATTTGCTCAGTTCGTCCCGGAGGAATGCGAGGTCGAGCCGGTGCTCGGCGGCCGCATGCCAGGGCATGAAGCGGCTGTAATGGCCGCTCTCCTCACGATACCGGATGAGGCGGTGATCGTTCAATTCTTGCCCGGCGAAGACCATTGAGGGTTTGGGCGTTCCGAGCAGGCGATAGTCCGTCCAAAGCGTGCACCCGATGAAGCGAACATTGCCGATGATCGCAGACCGGCGGTGTAGCAGATGGATGCCCGCTGCTTCGGCCTGCTCGGCCCCCGCGACGAGGTTGCCCTTCATCTCGCTGTTGTAGAACTCGTGATTGCCAGCGACGTAGACAATCTCCCGATCCCTAAGCGGCCCTGCCACCCGCTGGTCGGCCATCCAATCGATCGCGGCGACGATCGGTTTGTGCATATCACCTGCAAAGACCGCGACATTGAACTCCGGCATTGGCTCAGAGAACCGAAATGGGCCGAATTCAAGATGGACGTCGGAGATCACAAGCAGGCGCATTGATGGCCCTCTGCATTCAAGTTGGATGGCGATTGGCGACGATGAGCGTCGCGTCAGGGAGGCGACGCCGCGGACCTGTTGGCGCGCGCCACGATCCAGGCCCGTTTCGGGTGCCCGGGTTGAAGTCCTGCCTGCACGGCTTGCGAGAGGCCGGCCCAGGTGATCTCCGATCCCTCCGCAATTCGGATCAGGAGTGCCTCATCCGTTGCGTCGAAGAACGCACCGAGCAGAAGCTTCAATACGGGATCATCACCCTGCATGACTTCAGCCGGGGCGCGCAGTACGCGAACCAGTTCGTCTCGCTTGTACCCTAGTCGGGTGCCTGCATTGATGGAGCCCAGCGCAGCGTCGAGTGCCTGCTCCGGAGAGTACGAGAGCTGCCGACGCTCTTGCGGTCTCAGGCCCCCTACCCTCTCTAATAGCTCAGCGATCGCTCTTGGCAGCGCTGGATCGCCCCCCTTGGCGAGCCCTGACTCGAACGCATCGATGTGCATGGCAAACAGGCCGACCGCCTGAGGGCCATGCACGTCCGCCTCAAGGCTGTCACCAACGAACAGAACCTGATCCGGCGCGAGGCCGAGTTGCCTGCAGACCAACCGATAGATCTCGGCCTGCGGCTTCATCAGGCCGACCTCGAAGGACAGGACGAGCGCATCGGACGCCTTCGGCAAGCAGCCGACCAGAGCATCCCCATACTGCGTGGCGAGGTTTGAACAGACTGCGACCTTCAATCCGAGACGCTCCAGCTTTTCCCAAACAGCGTCGATCCCGGCCCGCAATTGCGTTGATCGGCATTCCGCATTGAGGTCTGCCTCGAGCTGGGCCAGCCTTGTCGCGTCGAGGTCGATAGCCAGTTGGCGAGCGAGATCTTCGAGGCGGATTGGAGTGGTCAGTACTTTGGCCACCGTCTCCGATGAAGGTGCATCGCCCAACAGTGCTTTGAATGGTCGGCGCTTGTCGCCAATCTCAACGAGCGTCCCGAAACCATCGAAGCACACTGCCTGGATCTGCGGAGCATCACCTTCCGAAATGATTCGATAGCCTGCTTCCGGCTGGAAATTGCGGTCGACTTCGTTCGGCGGCTCCACGCCAAACCGTTTGCGCTCTGCGTAGCGGCGGACGGCGATCTGATCCTCGAGCGTTCCACGGAGAAGATCGAGTGGCGCCCTCCCACCGAATGGACGTTGATTGAGCGCGTGCCTCAGCCAATCCCGCTCCTGATCGGGCGACCGGAAGATTTGCTTAAGCTCGACAAACAGCCGCAGCATGGCCGAGATCCGCAAGATTACCGCTGCATCGAGCATAAGCAGACCGTGGGCGCGCGCGATGCTCGACCACTCCTCTAGTTGTTGAGCATGGCACCCAAGGATTGCTCGCCGGTCGGAGACGTTCAAATCCCAACGCTCTGCGATGTTCATGAACGTGCGAAGCGCAGGCGCGCTCAAATGAGTTCGGTCATCGGCAGTCGGCTCGGACATTGGGAGCCCCATTCTACTGAGCGACACAGGTGTCATGGACGGCCTTCTGCAGCGCAGCCTCCCTTTCGCGAGCGAGGACCTAGGTCGATCGGCCACGCTTGCCCGGGCCAGCTTCACGCCCTCCTTCTCCGTGAGCGCTTTGGAAGCCGCACCCTCCTTCCTCGACCCGCAGTTGGAGGCTATGTATGATTTGGCGTCCGACAGAATCCGACATCGATATTAGGCCAGATCCCGCTCGGCACCGGATCGGCCTGAGTGATCGCGGAATCCTAAATCGGCGCTTGATTGGGGAACTATGTGAAGAGACCGGACAAAACGGACGTTAAGCTCGAGTCTCCATCGAAAGGCCCGCCCGGCTCCGCCAAGCCGTTCAGCGACGTCGAATATTATACAAGTTCCGTAAAATTATTCCACACAAAAGATTGTGGCACCACCTTTCTCACCAGCGCCGCGTACGTTCCCATGCCAGGGAACGCTCCAATTCCTGGCTTCGTCTGCAAGGCAGCGCGGGTGCTATTGGGCCAGACTCAAGAGTGGCTTTCCGACGCATCAAACGTATCAAGAAAAACCATTTTCGACTTCGAAGCGGGAGATATCGAACCAAAAATCGGTCTAAACAATCGCCTTCGGACCGCACTGGAAGAAGGTGGGGCTCATTTCGTTTGTGGCGAATCTGTCATCGGCGTCTTTGTGTATACCAAACCGGCGGCGCGCGTGATGAGCAACTCGCGTTAACCATACCGCCACGAGCTTGATGTCAATTTTAGTATTTTTGTATAATCTATAAGCGCTCAGTACCCGAGGTTCACCGCAAGCCTCCTACTGGGCGACCGCGACTGCCTGCCCGCTGCCTGGCTTGTTCCAACGCGAGGGTCTTCAGATGATCGTTAGTATGCGGCCGCATCTCTCCACGACCAGCAAGTCCACTATGCGCTCAGCCCCGAACGCCGCGCCCCACCATCGGCGCTCCCTTTTCGCAGGCCAATGGCCTGACGGATCTCCTCTGGAAGATCCTATGCTCCTGGACGCAGAATTCGACGAATTTGGATGCGAAGTCGCGATGGTTCTCAGAATAGCCAGTCAACTCTGAGTTCATCGCGTTCCTTTGCCAGGCCCCAAAGCCGCCTCGGCAATGGAGCGCGATTTTTCACGGTGGATCTTGATCGGCGTACCTCCTGAGCTGCCGCGCGGCACCGCTCAGAGGTCGCCGATTGATTCGCCCTGGCAAGCGATTTGATTCGGGTGAATCAAAATGGCCACTACAATAACAAATCGAAGATTCGGCCGCGACGGTCTGTGGATTGAATCGCGGTCCCATTTGACGACGGCTAAAATCCCTGAATCGGGGCCGCCAAATTGACCGAGATCTTTCTGGTGGTTGCTTCCGAAGGGTGCGGCAGGGAGTCGCAGATGCGCCAACGAAACCAAAAATCAATAATTCGCTTCTGCTAAAAAGTATTCCCTCTAAAATCAATTCTACGCGTGAACGAAGGAGCGACGACGCTCCAAAAAAGCCGATTAAAAAATTCCGTTTCTCGACAGCAACCGCGCGCGCGTGGCGCATGAGCGCGCGCCCGAGGGCAAGAAATTCGCGATAAAATAAGAGGGCTAGTCCGTCACATTTCTCAAATTTATCGCCAATTTCGAAATTCGGTCAGCAATTCCCGAAAATTATTTTTCGATTTTTCTGCCCTTGCCAACGGAATCGGACGACCTGCAGATTCTTGCACGCCGAGCACACGAGCCCGGTGCCGAGCTACCCCCACCCTTTAGATCGGAACCGAGGAGCTGCAAGGACCCCAGGAAAACCAGTGGCCAGAGCATTACTCCGGAAAGAAAGGCTGCATCTACAAGCGAGCATACGCCTCGCGATAAGCACGCGAGGAGGCATTGTCGTGGCCGCAGTAACGTATGGAGGTAAATTTTTATGAGGAACGTCGCAGGGATCATGCTTAGACTGGCTAACATCAAGGTTGAGTTCGGTGATGTTGCGTTCGAGCAGGCCTCGCACGCGGCCTCGGTCGCGGTCGCGCGCTACGTGCTCGATCTTGCCGTGCAGCGAGCGGAGCACGCTGCCAAGCCACCCTGCCCGGTCGTCCCGCTCGTCCTCATCTCGCGAAACGATGAGGAGTAAACGGAAAGGGGCACCACGCCGCCAAGCGTGATGCCCCTGGACTTATCCATTCGATCGGCGTCCGCACGTGGCCTGGAAACCACGGACATCCGATCGGCGTCTTGAAACGGCCTACGCCGTGACTCGACCACAAGTATTTCTCTACACGCGATTCTACTCGCGGGCAAGAGAAATGGCTTGGTCGAGATCGATGGCTCACGCCTCAATCGAAGATCTTTGACCAATGAACCTGATCGAAGTTCCCGAAGACTACCCGGTGCATAGGCACCCCGCGCCCTCCTGTTCTGGTCGGGCCATTTCCCTCACGAACAGAAGCGGAGTTCCCAAAACCTCGACGCGAGGATCTCACGTCTGCTCGATCGGAGAGCCGCGCGTGATGTTCTTTGAAAGTACTCTCGAAAGACGCGCCCAACTTCGCGCGTTTGCGCATCCCGGCGCCGTCCGCGCGGAAGAGCAGCAGCGACTAGAATACATCGATGCAGCAGGACGCCGTACCCATCACTGGTTTGACCTATTACTGACAACCAGCAGAGAGGTAATAGCGATTGCGGTCAAACCGTACGACATCGCAGAGCGCAGCGATTTTCGCACGTTGCTTCAGCTAATCGCCATTCAGACTCCAAAGCATTTTGCGGATCGGGTTGTACTGGTTACCGAGCGCAACCTTCCGCGAGATGTCGTTTACAACGCTGAACTCATCCACTCCGTCCGGCTAGACCCGGAGCCTGACGTTGATGAAGTCGTACGCGCCAAGATCTCAACAATACCGGAACCTCTGCGGATCAATGACCTGACCACGCGATGCGGGATCGGGGGTTCTGCATTCCGGTCCGTCGTCCGTTTGATCGCCGCGGGTGAGATAAACCTCGCTCATCGGGGCTCCCGCATAGCACCAAGCTCGCTGATTAGTTTTCCTGCCGTTGGAGACATTTGCTCGTGAATAATCTCAACGCCGACCGCACCCTACGGTTTCCGAAGCTTCTCCTCTCCCCCCAAGATCAGGTTTCGATAGGCGGAATCGATTATTTCAAGGCGCACGCAACCGACGACGGATATATTCTTCGCCGTGTCGATAGTCCCGATGCCGCCAAAGATTTTTCGCATGCCGCCATTTGGCACGCGTCAAAGTCTCCTGACTGGGAGTATCGGCCCGGCCAGTTCGATCCCGGCAGTGTTCGCATTAAGCAAATCAGCTCTTTCGATTCCCTCCATACCCTTGCCGAAGCCGAAGCGACCGAGGTGTATGTGCGGTGGCAGTACGTCACACGAGTCCTACAACGTGTTGCGGAAGGTAAAGCAAATTTCAGCGTAACAAAATTGGACGCAGCACTATCACAAATTGAATTCGACCTATTTCAAGACGATCGACTCAAGATGATTATTGAACGAAATGCCCGCCGGAAGAATTCGAAATCTGGTGGAAAGAACTCTAGCCAAGGCAAGGCAAAAAAGCTGCGTGCGGGCACGGAGCGTTCCGTTTTCGAGCGACCGTCCGCTCGGACTTTGCTCCGGTGGTTAAAGATGCTGAAGGAGGGGGGAGGTGTCCCCTGGGCATTACGGTCCAATGCACGCAAGTCAGGAGGCGGCAGAAGATTGTGCCCGAAGCAACGCGAATTTGTTGCTCAGTACGGCGCGAAGTATGCAACTGCTGACCGCCCCTCCTTTTCACAGCTCCACGAAGAAATGAGCAATGCCGTCCAAGACCTCAACGAGACGGTTCCGACCGATCAACAAATCTCTTGCCCATCCATCGACAGCTTGAAGCGGTTTGTAGCCGGGCTCAGCAAATTCTTTGTTTGCGTCGGACGGTACGGAACTGAGGAGGCAAAAAGGCGCTTCATTTGGACCGGGCAAGGTCCCGATATCGTTCGGCCGGGTCAGCGGGTCGAGATTGATCATCACGAGATTGATCTCATGACGATCCTGAAGCGCCAGGAGCTTTGGCAAGCACTGAACGCTGAGCAGCAAGTTAGGGTGGCGCGTATGCAACTTTGCGCTGCACTGGACGTTGCAACAGGTTGCGTGCTTGGAGCATGCCTCTCAGAAACACCCTCGGCAGCAGACACCCTTCGAGTCCTTCGCATGTCCGTCTCGGACAAAGCCCTGCTTGCTGCCAATGCAGGGGCGGTAAGCGGCTGGGATCAACGTGTTCAACCGGACACGGTTGCAACAGATGGCGGACCAGCGAATACAGAAAGGAATGTGGTCTTTGCAATCCATGGGCTGAAGTCCGGCCACGAGATTTCGCCCGGTGGATTGCCTTGGTTGCACGGAACCCTGGAGCGCTTTTTTGGGACGTTTGAAACGAAGTTAGTATCGCAGTTCAGCGGGCGAACGTTTGGAAGCGTGGCAAAGCTCTTCAATTACAAGTCTGAAGACCTTGCGCATCTCACGACGGACGAACTCGCGGAACTGATCGTTTTTTGGATCGTCGACGTTTATCACAACACTGAGTCGGACGGCCTCGGGGGAGAAACGCCGGCGCGGGCCTGGAAGAGGCTAACCGAGACTGTTGGCATGCGGCCGGTTCCGGACCGCCGGACATTGCGAGCGGTGTTCGGCATTAAGACAGAACGTAAACTCTCCGGCGAAGGCCTGACGGTGGCAGGCCTCCACTACTCATCCGAGGCCATGGGACGGCTCTGGTTGAAGGAGAAGGACTGCGACGTTGAGGTTCGTTTCGACCCTAACGATATTGGTACGATCTGCTTCCGGGTGGGGAATTCATGGCCGGAGGCTCGGTGCACGGAGCCCGGTTTCGATGGTGTCCCATTGGCCGAGTGGTCGCAGACGGTCCACGACCTGAGACAGACGTTTGTCGCCGACAACAAAATCACGGCGCCGGTCGTACGCCGCGCAATGCGAGCCATCCGGGAGGCGTCAAACGCCACTCGAGTTCGCGAGAACATCGCGACCCCTGAGTATAGCGCAGAGGATCTCGCACGCCTCGAGGATGAGGTTTTCCGCGGGTTCGTAATGCCGAAGAGCCCCAGTGAAATTGCGGCGGGTAGCGACGACTTCCTCGGTGGTGGGTACGCGACGGGAGGCACTGAACTAACGCAGACGCAGCTCCGTGTCGATGACGAGCCAGATCACCGGCCGAACTCTGACAGCGCCGACGATTTCAGCTTTGAGGGATGATTTCGATGGCAGCAAAAATCAAAACAACGCCCTCAATCGACATCGACGATGCAATTCGATCGATCCGAATGCTGCAACCGGATGAAACCCGCCGCCGGTCGGAGTTGATGGTTGAGGTTAAGAGCGTTCTCGCAGTTCTACCTAGAGAACGGGTGCTTAGCGAGGCGTTCGACCAAGTCCTGGAGGATTTAGGCGAACGTCGTAACACGGCTGGCGCCAGCGCTTCCCCGACTATCCGCGAGGGGAACGCAGTAGTCGTTCTCGGCGAGAGCGGGGCTGGAAAATCCACCTCAATACGCCGGCTCATTGCGAGCCATCCCCTGACAATCGGCGAACTAAATGCGCCAGGCAGCAAGCTGTTCTCAATTTCCGCGCCCTCGCCCTGCAATTTGGCTGAACTCGGCCGCGAGATTTTAATTGCGTTGGGTTACCCCTTGGCTCGGGGGAAGCTCAGCGCACCCGACGTGTGGCGAATGGTAAGGGAGCGGATCCGATCTCTCGGCATTTTACTCTTACACCTCGATGAAATGCAGCACGTGATCCAGACGGTAACAAAACTTGAACTTCAGAAAGTACGAAACAACATTAAAGGGATGCTTGTTGATCCGGTTCATCCGATCGCGCTGATCGTGTCTGGGATGCCCAACGTTGTTGATTTGATGAAACCCGATCGTCAAGTCGCTCGTCGATGCAGTTGGATAGAGTTTGAGGCTCTGACACTAGCGTCTCATAGAAAGATGTTGGCTGCCTTCATCCGGCAGCTGTGCGAGCGCGCCGATCTTGCAATCTCTGATAATGAGATTATCCGCATAGTTCCACGCATGCTGCATGCTGGTTGCTACCAACTAGGCGTTACCGCAGAAGAAATACACGAAGCGATCCGAACCTCATTAAAGGCGGGAGAAAAAGACCTTCGCCTCAATCACTTTGCAACTGCTTATGCAAAGCGAACACGGAACCCCGGGTCTCAAAATCCCTACATCTCCGACCACTGGCGGGACATTGATCCTACGCAAGTGCTTGGAAGCGTCGAAATGCCGAGACCGGCGCCCAAGGCCAACTCGTCACGGAAGGGTCGGAACAAGTGATGCCTCGTCTTTGGCCTAACACACGCCCCTTGCCTTATGAGACCCCGCTTTCCAATGCTGGCCGGAATGCGGCGCTCAATCACCAGACGAACGGCGTCAGCGCCTTTTGCACCGACCTTGGCTTAAGTTTCAGCGGCCTGCATGACGGGGAGGACCAAGCGATAGCCAAACTGGCTGCTCTACTGGGGGTTGAGCACGCCGCATTTGACCTTGGCACTATCGGCCGACAGGGGCACTCATTCTACCTTAGGGGACAGCGTTTGCTGCAGTCCTCCCTGCGGCGCCGGCGACTGCACGTCTGCCCGGCCTGCATTTCACGAGACATAACTGTCTCCGATCTTCCGCCTCTAGCTTCGGCCTACTGCCGAAGCCACTGGCTTCTGGACGCAATTCGGGTCTGTCCCGAACATCGGCTGGAACTGGTTGCGTTAGAGCTGCGGAGCGATGTGAGCGAGTATGACTTCTCAGCTCGGCTCGCTCCATATCTCGAAGCTGATGTGTTGCCGCGAAAACATTTTGACGCACCGCTCAGATTTCAAAGCTATCTATTCGAGCGCCTCGAGAAACCACCAAGTACCGGCAACTTTCTCGACGAGCTGGAATTTCACGTGGCTGCGCGCCTTTGTGAGATTCTCGGCGTGACCATGATGTTCGGCAAGAAGCAAACGCTAGAGACGCTCTCGAATTCAGATTGGCTCGCTGCGGGTGAACTCGGCTTCAGTTATGCAAGCGAGCCCAATGGCTACAGATCAGCCCTGACAGAGCTGCAGCGAAATTTCGACCTCGTCGCGACCAGCAAAGACGGCGTTGCTGCCGTCTTTGGTCACTTGCACAGATGGCTTTCCATCGGACGCCCAGATCCCTCGTTCAAACCGGTCCGAGATCTGACTCGCGTCCACATCGTCCAAAGCATGCCTATCGGTGCGGGGGAGGTCTTGTTTGGCGAAGCGGTGACGGTGCGTAAGATTCACTCTGTTCGGTCAGCCAGCGTCGAACTTCAAGCGCAGCCTCAACGACTGCGACGCCTTCTCAGAGCTCATGGGTGCCTGGCTCCGGCTGATGATGGAAAGCCAGATGCACTGACGCTCTTCGACGCCCAGCGCCATGCTGGCTTCCTTTGCGATATTCGCGAGGCCATTCATAGGCCGCGCGTAGGCCGGTATATAGGAGCTAGCGGACAGATGGTGTCTTGCTTGATCAGGGAAGGCCTTATCAAACCATTCGTGCGCGCATCCGCAGAACATCAGCTGCAACAGAATTTGTTTTTGCCGCGAGACCTTGATGGATTCCTGGAACGATTGTTTGAGCACGCGATTCTATCAAAGAAAGCAACTGAAGAACCCTTGGTGGATGTAATGACCGCAGCGCATCGGGCTAATACTCCGTTGTGGAAGGTTCTTGAATGGATACTGAGCGGCCGACTGAAGCCCCGTCGCGGCCCTGGTCCACTTAAGGTCACGGCACTGTTGATCAATCTTCCCGAACTGCGAACCTTAGCCCGCAGCGAGTATGACCTCATCACCCGAGTGGATGTCTGCAAAACCTTGAAAGTGAGCAAGGACGATGCCAGGCGGCTGGTTAAAGCCGGTCTTCTCAAAATTGAATGGGAAAACGACCGGTCTAACCGCAGACATAAACATCTTGTATGCAAATCGGATCTCGAGAGATTCTATAGAAAGTATTGTTCCCTGAACGAAGTCGCTCAATATGCGAATGTAAGCTGCGCCCACGCAGAATACATCCTCACCAGTAATGGATTAAGGCCCGCAATCCCACGCGACCGCGGCCTCCACCCGTTTTACTTCCGCTCAGTTCTCGGATCAGGTCCGATCGCCCTGGCGCACGCTCGAAAGGACAGCGAGTGGAATGATGTCGAATTCCTCGATGCGCATTTTCTAAATGCAACGCAAATCGCGCGGATCGCCCCCTTTTTTCCCAAGCGTTACCAGCGGGCAGATTGGCGAGCAGTCAGTGGGATCGTGCACATCATGAGACAAGGCCTGCGTTGGTCCTACGCCAACGAGTATGGGGGCATCGGCCTCTACAGTCGCTTTGTGACTGGTAGTCGCCGAGGCGTTTTCGATCGCGTATTCCATGCTTTGGCCCAGGAGGATCTCGGCCCCGATCGCATTCTCGTCAGCATCGAACATTTAAACGCCCAGCCAACAGCGGCGAAGCTCGTTGAGGCAGGATTTTTTCCTCTCTTATCCCGCGAAGCACTTCGGCAAACATGATCTGAGCCTGACTCCCATCGGGCCCGCTCGCGACCCAGACAGCAGCTGACTTGAGCTCAGTTCTCGTTTAACTCGACAATTGCATCGTTTCCATCGCCCTGGCAGCCATTCTGCCAGGGTTTTTCTGTATCGGCGGCCAGAGTATCTAGTGACAACTTGGTTGCGCTACGGTGACACCGCCGAAAGCACCAGATCGTCCAAGTTATTGATTTTATTGCGCACGAAGTGACAAACTCAGTCTTTTTCGACAGTTCCCTGTGAGAAATGACCCATAGTGTTGCCTCAAATGCACCTTGGCGCCGCACAGTCACAGTCGTCGGCGGATCAGCCGGAAGGTTTGCTATGCTCGACGCGCACCTCTTGGCGACGCCGAAGCTGGCCATGGGATGTACGCATCTCGAGGTCGATCTGGAGCCGCTCGCCAATGCGATGCTTGAGGGTGCGTGGCTCGGCCTTGCCTGGCTGCAGCTCTTCGAACGTCCGATATGCGACGTGACGCGCCTGCCGATGCGCGAGGTCGTTTCTGCCAGCCACTATCTCGGACCTGACGCTTAGCCTTCGGCGAGGTGGTCTTCGATTATCTGGCGGTGGGCGAAGCTGCCGGTTGAAGGAGTGACCGGGGAAAGTGAGCGCCCTACGGGGCGCCACGCCCGGTAACGCGGATGTATGATTTACATTACCTGCGCCGACGAGAATTCTCTTTAACCGCGAGAACGTCTCCAACCCGCTCCACGGCAAGGTGATCATGTCCAGAAACGTCGCCGAACTCATCGTAGAGACCCTTGGGCATGCGGGCGTCGAGCGCATATACGGCGTCGTCGGCGACAGCCTCAACGGCCTGACCGAGGCTCTGCGCAAAACGGGCACGATCCGCTGGGTGCATGTCAGGCACGAAGAGGTGGCGGCCTTCGCCGCCGCAGGCGAGGCGCAGATCACCGGTCATCTCGCCGTCTGCGCCGGCTCCTGTGGGCCCGGCAATCTCCACCTGATCAACGGTCTCTACGATGCCCAGCGCAGCCGCACGCCGGTGCTCGCCATCGCAGCTCAGATTCCTTCGGCCGAGATCGGCGGCGGCTATTTCCAGGAGACGAATCCGAAGGCCCTTTTTCAGGAATGCAGCGTCTATTGCGAGCTGGTCTCCGACCCGCAGCAGATGCCCTACGTGCTTGAGAATGCGATCCGGGCGGCCGTCGGATTGCGGGGCGTCGCGGTTATCGTCGTGCCAGGGAATGTCGGCTTGAGTTCGGCCCCAGAGCGCCCGGTCTCTCCGCTGCGGGGGCTGCTGCCGCCGTCGCCGGTGGTGACCCCTGCCGAGACCGAGCTCGAGGCGCTGGCGGGGCTGCTCGATGGAGGCAAGCGCGTCACACTGTTCTGCGGCCGCGGCTGCGCAGGGGCGCATTCTGAGTTAATGGCCCTCGCCGAGGCGCTGAAGAGCCCGATCGTCCATGCCCTCGGCGGCAAGGAGTATGTCGAGTACGACAATCCCTATGATGTCGGCATGACCGGGCTGATCGGCTTTGCATCGGGCTATGAGGCGATGCATGCCTGCGATGTATTGCTGATGCTCGGGACGGACTTCCCCTACAAGCAGTTCCTTCCGACCGGCGCCCAAATTGCACAGGTCGATATCCGGCCTGCCAATCTCGGCCGGCGCTGCAAGCTCGATCTCGGCATCGTAGGGGATGTGAGAGCCACGATCACGGCGCTGCTGCCGCGGCTGACTGTCAAGACCGACCGCTCCCATCTCGACGAGAGCCTGGCGCGCTATGTCAAATCGCGCGAGGGTCTCGATGCGCTCGCCAAGGGCACTCCGGGCCGAAAGCCGATCCATCCCCAGTACCTCGCCAAGCTCGTGAGCCATCTCGCGGCAGAGGACGCGGCCTTTACCTTCGATGTCGGCACGCCGGCGATCTGGGCGGCTCGGTATCTGAGAATGAACGGCAAGCGCCGCCTCGTCAGTTCGCTTGTCCACGGTTCCATGGCCAATGCGCTGCCCCACGCGGTCGGCATCCAGGCTGCCCAGCCGCGGCGGCAGGTCGTCTCCCTCTCCGGCGATGGCGGCTTCACCATGCTGATGGGGGACCTGATCACGCTGACCCAGGAGAAGCTCCCGGTGAAGACCGTGATCTTCAACAACGGCGTGCTCGGCTTCGTCGCGCTGGAAATGAAGGCCGCCGGCTTCGTCGAGCTCGGCACCAATCTCGACAATCCCGATTTCGCCGCGATGGCCAACGCCATGGGCATCCTCGGCATCCGCGTCGAGGACCCCGGCGACCTGCCGGACGCCGTCCGCCGCATATTAGCGCATGACGGGCCCGCCGTCCTCGATGTCGTCACCGCGACGCAGGAGCTCTCGATGCCGCCGACGATCGGCCTGGAGCAGGCCAAGGGCTTCGGGCTCTGGATGCTGCGCGCGGTGATGAGCGGACGCGGCGACGAGGTGCTCGATCTGGCGCGGACCAACCTACTTCGCCGCTGAAGCAGGCTGGCTGCCGATGCCGTGCGCTTCGGTTCGAGTTCGTCGGACTGATTCTCGGGCCGCTGAAATGATGATCGTGACCCTGAAGATACGTGCCGATGGAGCGATTGCCTGCCCTTGCGGAGCCCCTGGACTGCACGTTCAGGAAGGGCAGCTTCCCGGCAGCGTCTCCAGTTCCGCTATTGGCATTTTGGGCAGCTCCCTCATCCGCAAGAGGCCGCGTCCTGGGATCTTGTCGTGGTGTGCCGCCGCGCGCGCCACTTCGCAACACGCGCGCGCCAGTTTCCGAACAGGCCCCGCCCTTTATTCAGTGCCGGCGGAACTCCGCGCCGGCGCCTTCTTTCATCTGACCCAGGATCACATCGAGCGTGTTCGACCATGACTCCGCCATCTCGTGGGTCATGTCCCCGCCCATGACATCGCCGATCGTCTTTAGCATCGCGGCCCTGAACGTGTCGTAATGATCCAGCTCGACACCGTACCCGACGTGCTTCCGACCCAGTGTCTGCAGGCCGATGGTCACATGTTTTCGCCTCTCAAGGCCCGACACCACGCTCCGCAACATGTGGGAGAGCATTGCTCCCTGCGAAACTGTACCATTGCTAAAGAGCCCCTCCAGTTCGGGGCGCATAGCGAACATGTTCGCATAGAACTGCTCGGCAAACACGGAAGGGTCATTGAGAAGCCGGCCGATCGAGCGTTGCGCCAGTGCGAACGGGCTAGGGTCGGAGAACCCGTCGATTGCGAGGAGCTCGACGTCGTGCCGCTTACCGCGAAGCCGAGCCATCGTGGTCGCGGTGATCGAGAGCGACGCTTCGGCGAGCCTATCAGCGACCGCGCGCGAGATGAGAATCTTGGCCCCCATCTCCTTTGTCATCGCCTCGATCCGGCTGGCCGTGTTCACGTCGTCTCCGACAATCGTCAATCTGCGGAGCGTCGGATGGCCGACTTCGCCGACAATTGCGTTGCCGAAATGGACCCCGATCCCGATCTTGAGCAGAACCCCGAAGGAGCCCGCAAGCTCTTCGTTTAGCCTGTCAATCGCCTCCGCCATCCCTAACGCAGCTCGCATCGCTCCGCTGCAGCTCCGGGCGTGATCATCGTCGTCAAGTCCGAAAAGCCCGCAGATCTGATCGCCGACGTAATGGCTAATGATGCCTCCGTTGAGCAGAATTGGATCTCCAAGGACTTCGAAGAAGCGGTTGAGAATATGCACCACATCGAATGCGCTATTCGTGTCAGCGAGAGCGGTGAAATCGCGCATATCGCAGAACAGAATGGCCAACTGACGTTCTGTGCCGGCCTCTCGGCCAACCGTTTCGGCACGCAGCTGACTCGCCGCCGCCTCGCTGAGCACAATCCGTTCCAACGAGATGTTCCCACTTGCGGATGTCTGGCACGCGAGCCGGATCGTCGGATCCCAGCCACGAGCTTGGGCGAGTTCCGTCTCGCGCCTTGTTGGAGCCGACAAGTGCGATGCGCCGTCCAGAATGCGGACCCGGCACGTCGTACAACGACCGTGGCCGCCGCATTCATGCCAGTGGGTGATCTTATGGGCGATCGATATGTCGAGCAGAGTAGCGCCCGTACCGCTGGCCTCGACTGTCACGCCGGCGCATCTGTACCAAACTGACGGCACTCCCCCGCCCTCCGGATGAGGTCCCCCCTGCTCGACTGAAAGGCAAGAGGTGTTCAGCGCGGCGACCAGAAGAGTACGACCAGCCACCGGCACCGCAGCCGATCCTGACGCTGATATGCTCCTCAGCGAGCGATATCACGAAGCCCGGGCCCCAGACACATCTTTGCGACAGAACCGGCGGACGGTTCGACCATGCAGGTTGTCGCACTACTGGGCGGTCGTCGCCGAAGAAGTCGGAATGTCCGCTTCCCGGTTGTCACCCAACTTCCGCTCCTGGCGCTTAGCTGACGCTACGGAGTACCCCGACGAAGAGTGGATCACGTCTACATCCGAAGAGGTCCGTGAAGGACGCCGGCCCCTTCGATGTTCTAGCCCGCGTCCGGACGAGCGCTGCCCAGCAGTTGGAAGGCGAGAGTCAGCGCGGCGCTCGATCGCTCTTCGCCGCGCGGTCGGCTCGTTGCCAGGTCGATGACGGATAGGCCGACGAACATTGCGTGGATCAGGTCCACGCTTGCTTCGGTTGCCAGCAGTCCGAACCGGCTGAGCATGACCTTCAATTGACCGCAGAAGCCGTCCGTGAGCTCGTTGAACAATGCACGCAACTCGTCTTCCTGATCAGCAGCCTGATTGAGCGCGACCAGAAGTCGCGTGTTCTCGTGCCCTCCAATCACGGTGGCGATAATCCGCACGGCATCCAGAGGATTCTTGCTGGCCGAAATCATCTGCTCGGCAGCCGCGAGTTGCCGGTCGATAGCCACGCGCGCCACTGCAGCCAACAGGGCGGTGCGCGTCGGGAAGTAATAGGTGAGGTGCCCCTGCTTTAGGTTGGCCCGAGCCGCGACCTTGGCTTGCGCGAACCCCGCGAGCCCTTCCTCCCGCAAGATTTCCAGGCCCGCCTCAATCAGATCAATTCGGCGATCTCTCATCTCAATCCTTATTTTGGTATGTTGACAAACTAAGGTCGCTCCGGCATTTTGTCAAACGACAAAATATCGGAGACGGTCCATGAGTGATAGCTTCGACGACGCCGGGTCTTTCCTCGACAATCTCATTCCGCTGAAGACGCGGCTTGACCAAAACCAGACGGCCGGGTGGCGCCCCGGCGCTCCTGTCCACCAAGGGCTCGGCTGTCGGGTGCACCCCGACCAGATGATTCCTGTGGCCGAGGGAATCTCTCTGGCGGCGGACATCTCGATGCCCAAGGTGGCCGGGCGATATCCAGCTGTCGTCGTGTTTTCAGCGTACAGCCACCAGTTGCAATCGACGGGACTGCCAACTGGAACGAATGAAACCGGTGAGGCGGCCCTCTTTGCGGACCGTGGCTACAACCATGTGGTGGTTTCGCGCCGCGGGATGGGACGTTCCCAGGGCGAAAGCGTGGTCTTCTTCAACGAGACCGATGTCGACGATCATGAAGCCGTCATCGAGTGGTGCGCACGCCAGCCCTGGTGTGACGGCAACGTCGTGCTCTTTGGAACGTCCTATTACGCAATCGTCCAGCCGCTTGTTGCGGTCCGGCGACCGCCCGCGTTGCGGGGCTTCTTTGCGCAGGGCACTGATACCGACTATTTCCGGAATATCGCGATGACCGGCGGCGCACCGCAGGTGGATTTTCTGACCCTGTGGCTCGGAGCAAACTTCACGGTCGCGCAAGAACGGCTTCATGTCCCACCAGTCCTGCGAGCGGCGGCGAGCCGCCTCCTCAATTCGCCGCTGAAGCGCCTCTGGGCGCCCGCTCTCCAGCCTCACATGACCAAGATCCTGGACGGGTTCAAGAAACTCACGCCCGATCTGAAGTACCGGAAGCTGTTTGCCGACTGGGTGTTCGACGGCAAGACCCGCGAAAGTCACAGCATCCCGTCCGGTCCCTACCAGAACCTCGATCAGATTCAGGTGCCGTTCGTCGTGGTCAACGACATGGGGGCGTACAATCTCCACCAATTCGGCGCTTATGAGCTTCTGGAGAAAGCCGGCACGCCTGCGGATCGCAAATGGCTCATCATGGCGCCGCCCGAGTTCGCCCTTCCCGTCTATCGTTGGCAGTGGGAGGCACTCGCCTTCTTCGATCATATCGTTCACGGGGCCGCCAACGGCTATGATCGGCAGCCTGCGGTGCGATATCACCCCGATGGGGGGCGAGAAGATGAATATCGCGGGGCGACGGCGTTCCCCATCCCGGGCAGCGAAACGGTACGCTTCCACCTGAACTCGGGCGGCCAAGACGGCGCGCGACACAAACTCTCAGAGCGAGCAGGGTCCGGTCAGAACAGCTGGGCGGCGGTGCCGTTCGGAGCCATCGTTCCACCTGGCCTGGACGAAGCGGCCAATCCGATCCTGACGTTTGAAACCGAGCCCTGTTCTGAAGAAATCGAATATGCAGGCCCGGTTACGCTATCCCTCCGGTTCAGCTGCTCCGAGATCGATAGCCACGTCGTGGCGAGGCTCGGACGCGTTGATCGGGCCGGCGTTTATCACCAGCTGTCCTTCGGGACCATTCGACCAGCGCTCCGCCGACTTGATCCGGACCGCGGCTCGGCTACGGAGATTGCGCTGGATTTCAGCACGCCCGAGCCGCTCGTTCGAGGAGAGCCGGTCACCCTTCTCTTCAGCCTGACGCCGAGGCCTGTCCTTTTGGCTGCCGGCGAGAAGCTGCGGCTGGAGATCGCCAGTCGAACGGATTTGCTACGCAGCGACGTCAATCACGGTTACGAGCAATTCGAGATGATGGTCCCGCCCTATTTTTCGCGAAACACCGTGCACTACGGCGAGGAAAGCTATGTCGAACTGGCACTGCGGCGGACCTAATGCGTTCCATCGGACCTTCGTCGGCGATCGCGGAGGCGAGGTCAATCACAGCACGCCGCCGTGCAATTGAACGTCTGCTTGTTGGAAGGGGCGCGAGGTCAGCTATTGGCGCGCCGCGGCCTTCAGGCTCCCTCCCGAAAACGACTTGTGATGACAATGGAATGCAGCAACGCCGGGCAATGGACCCAAGGCGACATCCGTCTGCCGTAGCACGGGCGTGGGGACTTCTGCCGGCTCATCAAGCTCCCGGAAGACATGACGGCTTATTGCGATGTCTGGCTCGGGAAGGCGTCTGCCGTCGCGAGGCAATTTCTGGCTCGGAGGCAGGCCCTGCAGATCGTTACTATTCAGGCTGACCACTTCCTGGCCTGGCTTGAAGCGCATCAGTTGTTGAACACCTCCGCAAACCGTCTCCGCTATGTCGAAATGCGCGCCACTGCCGCCACGGCGACGGCGGCCGAAATCGCTGCGGAAGCGCATGTTTGTCAGCACCGCGAGACAGCTTTATTCGATCAGTGGAGCTCGCTCGACCAGGATCAAAAACACGGCGAAACCGGCGAGATGTAGGGTGGCAGCGATCAGCATGGGCGCTCCCTCCAAAGGTTTGACCTCTGAACGCCGCAGCAGCTCGTTCGGTTTCAATCAAATCCCGTCGCTCTTGGCTCGGATCAGGAATGCCCCGCCCTTTACACGGATCGCGGCATTCCACGAGTTCCGTCACGGGGTCTGCGACAGGCTTGCAGCAGGCCGCAATTGTGGATGGGGAATGTCATCGGCAATTTAGCCATCGCCCCTGCAACGACATTTCAGCGTGATAGACGCTCGAGCCGTCCGCCGAGCGGACATGCACGCTAAATACTCTGATGTCCCCGTCGGGCAGAACCTCCCGAACCATATCGGCCAAGGCATCCAACGCGGCACGCCGAGCGCCATCATCGCTCGTCAGTTCAAGCCCGGTGTCATCCTCATCGGACCGTTCGCCGTCAGAGCTGTCGATGAAATAAAGAGGCATGACGTTTCAATCCACGACACGCCCCGCGGTTCCCGTCACCGCGGTTCCTGTATCAAATTTAGATAGGTCGGGTCGAAATCCGCTACCTTCGCCAGGCTGTCGAAATCGTGCACATGAACCCTCCCGTTCTCCCAGGTGAACGTTCTTGTTTGCCTCAGATCCTTCAGCGTCCTGCTCACATGCACGACAGATAGTCCCATCATGTCCGCAAGATCATATTGGGCGATCGGCAGGTCGAACGTATCGTTTTCGACAAGGCCCACGACCTTGAGGCGCAAGTACATTTCACAGAGCAGATGGCTGATGTGAGCCGCGGGCGAGCGACGGCCCATGGAGGCAATCCAGGCGCGCTGGATCGCGCCATCAATGACAGTCGACAGCCAGAAAAGACGAGTGAGGTGTGACGACGCCTCGCATACTCTCAACAAGTCAGAATGAGGCACGAAAATGGCCTCGCATTCCGTGATGGCGACAACACTGTGATCCATCAGCTTCAGCAAGAAGGCATGGAGGTCGACGAAGTCCCCCGGCACATGGAGGGCGCTGATCTGCCGACTGCCATCACTGAGATAGACCTCACGGGCTGCGAGTCCACCGGTGATCAAGCAGCTTTCGCCGGGGCGTGAATGCTCGACAACCAGTTGCGAACCTTTTGCAAAGACGCGCGAACGGTGAGGCAAACCTACAATGAGTTCCGAATCGAGATCCGAAAGCCGGTCACGTCCCGCCAGCGCATTGATAAGATAAGAAAGTCCTGACACCCGGGCCCCTCGCCTTCAGACTGTACGGCATCGATTGGCCAGAAAGTCAGCATTCTGCTGTGTGAACGCCGCGTGCCACCGATCTCTAGCCATACAAAACGCATGCTCCTTCGCTGCGTTCCGTCCTCAAGCCAAGTCGATGTAGGAACCGACGGACCGGAACCGTGTCGAGGGAATTTTCTAAGCGATTGAAGGGAGCATCAAGGATGCTGTGGCAAACACGGATGACGATCTCGATGTCACGCTGAAAGTAGCGAGCAACTCGAAGGCAAGACCCAGGAGCGCTATGCGCTAGCAACGATCGATCAGGCCCCGACGGGGACGGCTGGTAGAACCGACGGAGACTGGATCATCGCCGGTCGAGCAAGCTTGGTGCCCAGCCAAACTTGACGTCATCGACAACCCGGCGCTCAAGAATGCGTTGGGCATCTATGAATATCGAACGCACGTGCGTTTTGGAGGGCAGCCGGAAGTTCGGTCAAATGACATTGTCAGCGAGCGTGCTCGGTGCTCCAATGAATTGCCCGCACCTTGAGGCTGACCCATGTTGCGACGAACGAGCGGTCCGGCAGCCACACCATGTGACCGGGGCAGAGACGCGGCCGAGCGCGTCGACAAACAAACTGTACTGTTTCGCTTTACCGACCAGTTGTTCCGCTCTCGGACTCTGA
>NZ_DASYHB010000108.1:0-6538 GCF_035999185.1 Ensifer sp.
CCCCTGGTGCAATCGGCGCGACGACCAATGGGGCGGTTCGCTCGAAAATCGTACACGGATGTCGCGGGAGATCCTGACGCGGATCAGGCAGGTCTGCGGTCCAGACTTCATCGTCGGCCTTGCCGTCAGCGACGAACCGGACGTGAAGGTCGCGCTTCAACGCGACGAACTTGCCGAAATCATCCGTCTGCACGACGAGCTTGGCCTCATCGACTATGTCACCTGTGGCTCGGGCGGTTATCTCGATTTCTACAAGCTGATGCCGACGTTCCTCTATCCCGAGAAACTGGGCGCCGACCTCGCATCCATCCTGAAAGGTGTCGTCAGGAATGCTGTGGTGATCGCCGAAAGCCACATCCGCACCCCTGAAAATGCCGAAACGGTGCTTGGCGAAGGATCAGCCGACCTCGTTTCGATCGTGCGCGGCCAGATCGCCGACCCTCATCTCGCGACCAAGGCGGGCGAGGATCGCCCGGAGGACATTCGCGGCTGCATTTCGTGCAACCAGATGTGCTGGGGACGCCGGTCGCGGGACTACTGGATCAGTTGCCTGATCAATCCCTCGGTCGGGCGCGAAACCGAATGGAACGGCGACCGCTTTGTAAAGACCGGCGATCCGAAACGGCTGATGGTCGTCGGTGGCGGACCCGCCGGACTGGAGGCGGCCCGGGTGGCCGCAGAACGCGGGCACAAGGTCGTGCTCGCAGAAGCATCGAGCCGTCTCGGCGGCAATTTCCTTTTGGCGGGCATGCAGCCGCGAAGGGCGCAGGTCCTCGATCTCATCGCCTGGTATGAGCGGCAACTCGACAAACTCGGCGTCGAGGTTCGCCTGAACTCCTATGTCGAGGCCGACGACATCGACGTTGCCGAATTTGACCGCGTCGTCGTTGCCACCGGCTCCTATTCCCCGGAGACAGGCTTCCAGAAGGCGCTGCCGACGGTCGAGACGATGCCGGGCCTGGAGAACGGCAATGTCTTCACGGTCGAAGCGGTCATGGCGCGCCAGGCGAGACCGGGCAAACGCGTGCTGCTTTTGGATGAAGGCGGCGGCTGGCGCGGTTGCGGCACCGCCTGGAAGCTTGCCGAGGAAGGCCACCAGGTGACGATCCTGACGCCCGATCCGTTCGTCGGCAAGGAACTGCAGAGAACCGCGGCCGACGTTCCGATGCGGCAGGCGCTGAGGAAACTCGGCGTCGAATGGATCGTCGAGGCGAGCGTCACCGAGTGGCATGGCAACGGCGCAACGATCGTCGATCACACGACGGGAGAGCGCCGGTTCATCGACGCGGATGCGTTGGTCACTGCCACCACGAATTCCCCGGCCGACTGGCTGATGCCCGGTCTTGCCGAACGCGATATCGTTGCGCACCAGATCGGTGACTGCGCCGCGCCGCGACAGGCGCCCTATGCATTCTACGAGGGCCGCAAGGCGGGACTGGAGATCTGACATGCAAGAGATCGAACTCAGCGAGAGTGACGCACGAGATCTGGCGCTCCGAGCCTGCCTTGGTGCCGGCGCCAACCCGGCGAGCGCCCGATCGCTCGCGGACGCAACAGTGTCGGCCGCCCGCTTCGGCCCGAGTGCTGTCGGGTTTCCGCACCTGGTCGACTATCTGAACAGTTTTCGTGAGGGACGCATCAATTGCGCTCCCGCGCCGGTCGCCACGCGCCCCTTCCCTGCTCATCTCGCCTGTGATGCCGACCGGGGCATCGCGCAACTCGGCTTCGACCTCGCCTTCCGCGACTTCGTGGATGCTGCCCGCACCTTCGGGATTGCGCTCTTCACCCAGAAGAACAGCTACACGACGGGAGAGCTCGGTTACTACGTGCGCCAGCTTGCGCTGGAAGGCTTGAGCGGACTTGCAGCGACCAACGCCAATGCCATGGTCGTGGCAAAGGCGGGAGGACCGGCCGTCTACAGCACAAACCCCATCGCCTTCGGATTTCCGCTCGGCGACACCGCGCCGCCACTCATCGTCGACCAATCGTCGAGCGCGACTGCCTACGTCAACATTGTCGCTGCCGCCGCCGAGGGGCGACCAATCCCCGAAGGATGGGCGGTCGACGCAGAAGGCGCAGATACGCAGGATCCGGAAAAGGCACTAATAGGCGCGCTCCTCCCGTTCGGTGGCCGCAAGGGGGCGAACGTCGCGCTGGTCGTCGAAATGCTGTCGGCCGGCCTCTCGGGCGGATCGTGGTCGCTCGACACGCCAAGCTTCCAATCGGGTGATGCCTCACCGGGCGTCGGGCTGACAGTGATTGCGATGACGCCCGGTCCTTCAGGCAGCGACCATGTCGCCCGCGCCCACAACCAGATCCGGCGGCTGGAGAAACTCGGGGTGCACGTTCCGGGCGTCAGCGGCAGGCAGCTTCCCTCGATGGAGCAATCGTTGCGTATGTCCCGCGCCGTCTTCGACGCCATTGATCGTTTTGCGTCCAACTGGCCAGGTGGACCGGCGTAACCCGGCGACGAAGGTCCCGTTACACGCCCAGAGAAATCGCCATCCCTTCCGGGGCGGCATACATCGCCATGTTCTTGCGCGACAGGTCGAGGTGTGCGCGGATCAACGCCTCCGCTCGGTCAGCATCGTGGTTCGCGATTGCATCGATGATTTCGTCGTGCTGGCGCGATGCCTCATGCAACTCCTCCAGCATGCGCGCGTTGCTCGGTCTGTAGAAAATCTTGCCGATGCGCGCATGATCGATCAGCAGCCGGCGAAGGCTTGGAAGAATGTACGCATTGTTGGCGATCTCGCCGACCCGAAGGTGAAATTTGTCATTGTAGAAGACGCGCCCGTCGACGTCATTGCTGTGAACCGCGTCGCGAAAGCTGTCCTGTATCTCGCGCAGGCCCGCGATATCTGCCTTCGACGCGTGTTCGGCGGCGAGCCGCGTTGCCGCGACATAGATCATCGGCGCGATCAAAAAGAAGTCCCGAAGGGATTGGTAGCTCATCGAGGTCACGCGGGCCGGCCGGTTCGCCTCAAGTTCGATGAACCCTTCCCCCGCAAGCTGCCGCATCGCTTCGCGCACCGGAGGGCGGGACAGTCCAAATTCCTCGCTCAGGGCGACTTCGTCCAGAACCGATCCGGGCGCGATCTGCATCGTCAGGATGCGGTGGCGCAAGGTGTGGTTCAGCGCAGCCTTTCGATCCGGACCAACGCCTGCTTCAGGTGAGCTTTGATTGTGCGCCATGACGAACTCCTTCTGCGGGCATCATGTCTACAAAAGGTAGACTGGTCAACGTATTTCGATTCTCGTCGACTTTCCCCTGCGACCACGCGGCTCCTTTTGCCTCCTCTTCAGACGACACGCAAGGCCCGACCGGCTGCACTTGCGTGTTAATCCTTGCCGCATGTTCGGTCACCGTCGCTCGCTCCGCAAGAGGAGCTGCCGCGCCGCCTTGCCGTCGCATTTCACGTGTCTATTGACAGTAGATCAAATGTCTATCTATTGTATTATGCGAAACGACGAGACGGGCCGATACGAGCATCGAGCCAGGTCGAGCGTTGCGGATGATTTTACGATTGATGGGAGCAGGCGAATGACGGAACTTCTGACGAGGGCGCAGTACGAACACATCGCGTCGAAACTGACCCTCCCTTCAAAGGCCATCATCGACGGCCATTCTGTCGACGCGAGGTCGGGACGCACGTTTGCGACGACCAATCCCGCGACAGGCGAGACGCTCGCGGACTTGCCCGCCTGCGGCCCCGAGGACGTCGACACGGCTGTTGCAAGCGCGCGGCAGTCTTTTGCCGATGGCCGCTGGGCAAAGCAGCATCCCGCCGCCCGCAAGCAGGTCCTTCTTCGCTTGGCCCAGCTTATCGAGGACAATCTGGTCGAGCTCTCCGTCATGGAGAGCCTCGACAGCGGCAAGACGATCCTCGATTGCCAGACGGTCGACGTGCCCGAGACCGTCAACTGCCTGCGCTGGCATGCCGAAGCGATCGACAAGATCTACGACCAGGTCTCGCCGGCCTCGAACGACCACATCGCGCTTGTCGTTCGCGAGCCGGTGGGCGTCGTCGGGCTCGTCCTGCCCTGGAATTTCCCGTTGCTCATGCTCGCCTGGAAGATCGGCCCGGCGCTGGCCGCCGGCTGCAGCCTGGTCGTCAAGCCTGCGGCCGAGACGTCGCTGACGGCGCTTCGGGTTGCCGAACTGGCGCTCGAGGCAGGCATCCCGGCCGGCGTCTTCAACGTGGTGACTGGCTCCGGCTCGCAGGTCGGCGAGCCGATCGGCCGGCACATGGATGTCGATGCCGTGTCGTTCACGGGCTCGACCGAGACCGGGCGCCGCTTCCTCAACTATTCCTCCGAGTCCAACCTCAAGGAAGTCGTCCTCGAAATGGGCGGGAAGAACCCCTCGATCGTCATGGACGACGCCGACGATCTGGACGCCGTCGCCGCGCATATCGTCAACGGTGCCTATTGGAACATGGGCGAGAATTGCTCGGCCATTTCTCGCCTGATCGTGCACTCCGCCATCAAGGGGAAGCTGCTCGACAAGATCGTCTCCGAGGTGAAGAACTGGCACGTGGGCGATCCGCTGGATCCGGACAACCGTGTCGGCCCCCTCGTCTCCGAGGCGCACTACCGGAAAGTCGCGAGCTATCTCGGCGATGGCGTGAAGGTTCTTCATGGCGGCGAAACCAGCAAGGGCCGTTTCGTTCACCCGACCATCGTCGAGGTCGAAAGCAACGCCGCCCGGCATGCGAAGGAAGAAATCTTCGGACCGATCCTGACGGTCATCACGGTCGACAGCCTGAAGGACGCGGTCGCGATCGCCAACGAGACGGAGTACGGCCTGACGGCTTCCATCTTCACCGGCAACGGCAAACGGGCCATGCGCGCCGCCCGCGCCCTTCGTGCCGGCACCGTTACCGTCAACTCCTTCGGCGAGGGCGATATCACCACACCGTTCGGCGGCTACAGGCAGTCCGGTTTCGGCGGACGCGACAATTCCGTCCACGCCCATGACCAATACACCCAGCTGAAGACCATCTGGCTCGATCTCAACGACGACGAAACCGCGGACCTCTAATCATGACCAGCTTTCCGTTTCCCGGACTGAACCTCGCAATCGCAACGCCCTTCGACGCGGAAGGTCGCATCGACTACGCCAAGCTCGAGCAGAACATCGAGCGCTACCTGGCGCTCGGCGTACCCGGCTTCGTGTTGAGCTCGGGCACCGGCATGCACGTGTATCTGACGAAAGAGGAATCGAATGAACTCGTGCGGCGCGGTTCGAGGATCATCAACGGCCGGGCCAAGGTGATCGCTCAAACCTCGGCATTGCTGACGGCCGACGTGGTCGAGCGGACGAAGTTCGCGGCCGATTGCGGCGCCGACGGCGTCATGGTCCTGCCGCCGTTCTTCGAAGGGCCGACGGACGATGAGGGCATCATCGAGTTCTACACGGAGGTGGCTGCCGCCGGTCTTCCGGTCATCGGCTATAACGTCCCCCACGCCGTCGGCGTGACCGTGACGCCGGAGCTTCTCAAGGAGCTTTGCGCGATCCCGAACTTCTGCGCCGTCAAGGACTCGAGCGGCGATCTCGGCAAGCAGGCATCGCTCATTCGTACCGGCCTTCCGGTCATGAACGGCGCCGACCACCTCGTGCCCTTCGCGCTCTGGTCAGGGGCGAGCGGGCTCATCTGGGGCGGCGCCAATTTTGCGCCGCGCACCGCGCTCGCGCTGGTCGCGGCTGCTACCGCCGGCGAATGGGGCAAGGCGCGCGACATCTGGTCCCTGCTCGAACCGGCGATGTCGCTCATCTGGGAAGGCGACTACGTGCAGTCGGTCTATGCCGCCGCGCAACTCACCGGTCTTGGTGCCGGCGCGCCGCGCAAGCCGCTCCGTCCACTCTCGGCAGATCGCGTCGCAACCATCCGCGCTGCTCTCGGCAGCCTGATCGAACGGGAAGCCTGAGCCGTGAACTCGCCCTCGAAAAAGGTCTTTGTCGCATCGAGGCTCCCGAAGAACACGGGCGTTTCCGGGTGGGTGGCGATGCTCCCTCCCCGCCAGGCAAGACCCCGGCTTGAGGGGCATATCACCGCCGACGTCGTCGTCATCGGCGGTGGCTTTGCAGGTCTTTCGGCAGCCCGCAGGATCATCGAGCTCGATCCGACACTCCATGTCGCCGTCCTTGAGGCCGGCGTCATCGGAGAGGCCGCGGCCGGACGAAATTCCGGCTTCATCATCGACCTTCCGCATGAGGTCTCGTCCGAAGACTACGGTGGAGACTCGGTCACCAAAAGCCGCGAGGCCATCGAGATCAGCCGCACCGCCATCGCCCTTGCCAGTACCGTTGCACAGGAACGGGGCTGGGGCCGCGAGGTCTTCGATCCGTGCGGACGCTATAGCGTCGCCATCAGCGACGAGGGCGACCGGCATCTCATCGACTATGCCAAGGGACTGGCGAAGCTTGGCGAAAAGCATCAGCTGCTCGATGCGCGCGAAATCGCCGACGTGACGGGCACGAACACCTATACGTCGGCGCTGTTTACGCCCGGAACCATCATGGTGCAGCCGGCGG
>NZ_DASYHB010000130.1:0-4097 GCF_035999185.1 Ensifer sp.
TTTGCGGCGATGGGGCGTATATGAGCCTCAAATTCTTGATCGGTAGATGAAGAGTGGGCCCGTCAGGACCCGCTCTTTTTTATTAGCCGGTCCGATGAGGAGATGATCGTTTGTCCGATACGACAACGGCTGAAAATGCAATTGAACCACGCCTGATCACCGAAACCGGTCTCGATCAGCGCATTGCCGACATCATTGAGCCCGTGATCGTGCCGATGGGCTACCGCCTGGTGCGCGTGCGCATGTCCGGCCAGAACGGCCTGACGCTGCAGATCATGGCCGAGCGCAACGACGGCACCATGACCGTCGAGGATTGCGAAGAGATTTCCAAGGCCATTTCGCCGGTGCTCGATGTGGAAGATCCCGTCGACAAGGCGTATCATCTAGAAGTGTCGTCGCCGGGGATCGACCGCCCCATGGTGCGCAAGTCCGACTTCTTCCGCTGGCAGGGTCACCTGCTGAAATGCGAGACATCGGTGCTCGTTGATGGTCGCAAGCGGTTCCGTGGCAAGATCGTTGCTGTCGATGACGACGGCTTCCGGCTTGAACGCGACCAGGCCGCCTATGGCGAGGAACCCGTCGTCGTGATCCCGTTCACCACGCTTGCCGAAGCGCGGCTGATCCTGACGGACGATCTGATCCGCGATGCGCTGACCGCCGACAAGAAGGCGAAGGCCGAGCGCGCCGCGAACGAGAATTTCGAAGACGAAGATTCACCTATTGAGGAATAAGCCGGGCGGTGCGTAAAGCCCCCTGCAACCCAACGGAGACAAAACATGGCAGTCAGTGCTAACCGGCTCGAGCTTCTGCAGATCGCGGATGCCGTGGCGCGCGAAAAGGTGATCGACCGCGAAATCGTTCTGGCCGCGATGGCCGATGCGATCCAGAAGGCCGCCCGTTCGCGCTATGGGTCGGAATCGAACATCCGCGCCGACATCAACTCCAAGACCGGCGAAATCCGCCTTCAGCGTCTTCTGGAAGTGGTCGAAAAGGCTGACGATTACTCCACGCAGATCCCGCTTGAGCTCGCTCGCGATCGCAACCCGGACGCCAAGCTCGGCGACTTCATCGCCGACCCGCTGCCGCCGATGGACTTCGGTCGTATCGCCGCGCAGTCGGCCAAGCAGGTCATCGTGCAGAAGGTTCGCGAAGCTGAGCGCGATCGCCAGTTCGACGAGTTCAAGGATCGCGTCGGCGAAATCGTCAACGGCACGGTCAAGCGCGTCGAATACGGCAACGTCATCGTCGACCTCGGCCGTGGCGAAGGCATCATCCGTCGCGACGAGATGATCCCGCGCGAAAACATGCGTTACGGCGATCGTGTCCGCGCCTTCGTCTACGACGTACGCCGCGAACAGCGCGGCCCGCAGATCTTCCTGTCGCGTACCCATCCGCAGTTCATGGTGAAGCTCTTCACCATGGAAGTGCCGGAAATTTACGACGGCATCATCCAGATCAAGTCGGTTGCCCGTGACCCGGGTTCGCGCGCCAAGATCGCGGTCGTCTCGAACGATAGCTCGATCGATCCGGTCGGCGCCTGCGTCGGTATGCGCGGTTCGCGCGTTCAGGCGGTCGTCGGCGAACTGCAGGGCGAAAAGATCGACATCATTCCGTGGTCGCAGGATCCGGCGTCGTTCATCGTAAACGCGCTGCAGCCGGCGGAAGTCGCCAAGGTCGTTCTCGACGAAGATGCAGAGCGCATCGAAGTGGTCGTTCCGGACGAGCAGCTTTCGCTCGCGATCGGCCGTCGCGGCCAGAACGTTCGCCTCGCTTCGCAGCTGACCGGCTGGGATATCGACATCCTGACCGAGCAGGAAGAAAGCGAACGCCGCCAGAAGGAATTCACCGAGCGCACCAACCTGTTCATGGACGCGCTCGACGTCGATGAGATGGTCGGTCAGGTTCTGGCGTCCGAAGGCTTTGCCGCCGTTGAAGAGGTTGCCTATGTCGATCTCGACGAAATTGCTTCGATCGATGGCTTCGACGAGGAGACCGCGACCGAAATCCAGACCCGCGCCCGCGAGTACCTGGACCGGATCGAGGCGGAAATGGATGCCAAGCGCAAGGAACTCGGCGTTGCCGACGAGCTGCGTTCGATCGACGGTCTGACGAGCCAGATGCTCGTTGCGCTGGGCGAAGAAGGCATCAAGACGGTCGAAGACTTTGCCGGTTGCGCCGCTGACGATCTCGTCGGCTGGAGCGAGCGCAAGGACGGCGAAACCAAGCGTTTCGAAGGTACCTTCTCGAAGTTTGACGTTTCGCGCGCAGACGCCGAAACCATGATCGTTCAGGCCCGTCTCGCGGCCGGTTGGATCACGGAAGAGGATCTGGCGAGCGAAGAGGTCGAAGCTGAAGAGCCGATCGACGTTGCCGAAGGCGCCGAGCAGGACGCTTGAAGCGATGATCGCCTCTGATGATGCCGGCAGCATGCCTTCGGACGCTCTCCCCACGGATGGGGGTCCGAAGGATCGCAACGGCAGCACGCGGACCTGCATCGTCACCCGTGAGAGCGGTTCTCCAGACGAGTTGATCCGCTTCGTGGCCGGGCCTGACGGCCGTGTGGTTCCCGATCTGAAGCGTCAGCTTCCGGGGCGCGGCTGCTGGGTGAAGGCCGAGCGGGCGCTGATCGAAAAGGCGGTGGCGAAGAAGTTCTTCGCCCGCGCGCTCAAGGCGGACGTCAAGGCCGACGCGACGCTTTGCGACGACATCGACCGGCTGCTCGCCGAGCAGCTGGCCGGCATGATGAACATGGCGCGCAAGGCGGCCCAGTTCATCTCCGGCGCGACGAAGACCGAGCAGGCAGTCAGGGGACTGGCGGCACTCGCCGTCTTCCACGCCAGCGACGCTGCGGCCGACGGCGTGCGCAAGATAGACCAGGCCCGCAAGGCGATGAGCTTCGTGGCCGACGATGGAATGGAAATACCTTCGTTCCGCCCCTTCACCGGGGCGGAAATGGAGGGCCTTTTAGGAAGTAATGCTTTTATCCATGCCGCAGCGCTTGCAGGGCAGGCGGGTGAGGGTGTAGTGAAGCGCGCAATCATGCTCGAAAAGTACCGAGGATCCGTCCCGGTCCGGGCCGACGGCGACGCTGGCAAGCCACAGCAATGACCCGCGTCACCGGCACAGACTGGCATCGCGTACATTGTTTGAGACAATTTGGAAGACAGGGTCAGGTGATACGCATCCGGCCCTGATCGCTAGGAACGGAACGGAATGACCGACAACAACGACGACAAGACTGGCGGCGCAGCAGGCAAGAAGACGCTGACCCTGAAGCCCCATGGGGTTTCGCAGGGGACCGTGCGTCAGGACATGGGCCGTGGCCGCACCAAGGCGGTCGTGGTCGAAACCAAAAAACGCCCCTTCCATCGCCCCAAGGATGAACGCCCGATCACGCCTGTAGCCGCCGCTCCCGCTGCGCGCCCGGCCGATCAGCGTCCGGCTCAGCCGCAGCCTTCGGGTCGCCCGGCTCCGCAGCCGCAGCAGCATTCCACGCGTCAGGAAGCCAACCAGGCCAACCGTCCGCGCGTCGGTGTCGTTCTGAACCAGCTTTCTGCCGGTGAGATCGATGCGCGCCGCCGGGCTCTGGCCGAAGCGCAGATCCGCGACGCTGAAGAAGCGGTTATCCGCGCCGAGAACGAAGCACGCCGCAAGCGCGAGGAAGAGGCCCGTCTCCTGCAGGAGAAGGAAGAAGCCGCACGCCGCGCCGCCGAGGAAGCGGCCCGCGCGGCTGCCGAGCCAGAGGCCAAGGTCGAAGAAGTTGCCGAAGAGCGCCCTGTGGCTGCTCGCGCACCGGCTTCCCCTGAGCGTCGCGTTGAAAACCGCCCGCAGGCTCCGCGTCCCGCAGCCCCGGCAGGTGGACTTCCGACCCCGGCTCCGGCCGGCGCTCTGCGCGGTCGCAAGGTTGACAACGAAAAGGACGACGATCGTGGTCCGCGTCCGGGCGCAGGTCCGGCGCGCGGCAAGGTCGTACGTCCCGAGCCCGCCAAGGTTCCGGCCCGCCCGAAGGGCGACGATGGTCGCCGCCAGGGCAAGCTGACGCTGTCCACCGCTGCCGACGAGGATGCCGGCCAGCGCGCCCGTTCGCTGTCGGCCAT
>NZ_DASYHB010000192.1:0-10429 GCF_035999185.1 Ensifer sp.
CGAGGGCGATCTCGCCGTGCTCGGGGACCGCAAGCTCCTGCCCGGAATGCCCGTCGAGGTCATGATCACGACCGAGGAAAGGACAGCCCTCTCATTCCTGACGAAGCCGTTCACCGACCACGCCAGCCGCGTCTTCAACGAACGCTGAGGAGGCGCACGACGCAACGGCGACATGCCTGGTTCACGCTCGCCGCGACGCACTCGCGCCATCTGCGGACATTGGCGCGTTGCCCGAAAGCAGACGCACTACCTTCGAATCTGAGGCATCGGTCGATCACGGCTGTCACACGGCGCGGCATACGCCCGCTTGCGGACGACAAGCCAGCGTCCGCTTCTGGCGCACATTGATCGTCAAGGCTTGACCTCGTGCCTTCGCGGACTACCCGTCGACTAATCCGGCGACGGCGACGATGCTAGCCAGGCCGGCGATCATGCCGGACACGCTGGCCGACTTCTCGACATCGATCCACTCGCCGAGTGAGTGTGCACGGCCGCCGGCGCCGCCGGAACCAATCCTGATCGCGGGGATGCCGAGGCTCATCGGAATATTGGCGTCGGTCGATGACGCCTCAAGCCTGGGCGTAAAACCCGCTGCTTGCGATGCTGCTGTAGCGTACCGGACGATATCGGCATCTTTGGGAGTGCTGCCCGCGGGACGCTCGCCCAATGTCCGAATTTCGACCGAGATTGCTCCTTCGCTGATCGAACGGGTAGCGTTCTCCCGCGCTACAGCCTCCGCCACGATCTCACGGCAGCGCAGGTCCAGCTTTGCAAGCTCTTCAGCCGATTCCGATCGAAGGTCGATGTCGACCCAGCTATCCTCTGGAACTGCGTTCACCGACGTCCCACCGCCGACGATAGAGGCACAGAACGTTGTCCGAGGTGTCTCCGGCACTTCAATTCGGCCAAGCTCCGCAACGACATGGGCCATGGCGTACATCGGATTCACGATGCCGAAGGCTTTGAAGCTGTGCCCACCGGGCCCCTTGAAACGAATTGAGTATCGCTTCGACCCGACTCCACCGACGACGATCTTGTCCATCTGGGGGCTGTCGACGGTGATGAAGGCATCGATCTTGCCACTGTAACGCCCGTTCATGAAGAGGTGACGTATCCCGCGCAGATCGCCCAAGCCTTCCTCGCCGACATCACCCACGAAGAGGATGTCGTTGCGGGTCCGGATTCCGGCTGCGTCCATCGCTCGGATGAAAGCCAACAGGACAGCGAGGCTGCGGGTATCGTCGCCAACACCCGGCGCATAAAGTCTTGTGCCTTCGCGGCGCACGGTGACATCCGTACCTTCCGGGAAAACTGTATCAAGATGGGCGGCGACCACTATCAGCGTTCCGTTGCCGGCGCCGCGCCTCAATCCCATGACGTTACCAATCTCGTCCTGTTCGACATCCTCGAGGCCATGCGCTCGCAACATCGCGAGATAGGCGGAAGCACGCCTGTCTTCCTTGAACGGCGGAGCTGGTATCTCGGTCAGTGTGATGATGTCTGCAATGGTCCGTTCGTGATCGGATCCGAGCCTATCGATCGCCACCTTGAAGGCTGGATGGCGCATGATCGTCGCGATTTCCTGAACGTGATCCTGCGACATGACATGGCCTCTCCGCAAACGCGCCGCACATATAGCAGCCCGCGCCTCCGAGTCAGCGGTCGGAATTGCGAAAACGATGCAGGGCGGAAGTTCGTATCGTGCTCAAACGACGATCTCGCGAAACCTCGCGTGATCCGATTGCCAAAGTACATTCAAGCGACTTCCGAAGTCTCCCCAAAGGTCTTGCATCGCTTCCGTCTGCGCCAGTGCGGAGCGACTTCATTCCGACAGACGTGGCTGAGTCCGTAAGTGCATCAGAGAGTGCCAAACAGCGCACCGGTTTGCGCAGCCTGGGGTGGCAAAGCGCTGTCGAGAAAGATTCACGGGATCGAACATCGTGGCACGAACAACTGAATGTCTGCCACGGACGGGGTCGAGCGCGACAGTTCGAGATGCTCGACCTGGATCGGCACAAGCCGTCCCGGCTCGGACCAACGGAGAGCAGTCCCTCGATGGCGCTAGTGCTGCGGTTGGCTGAACCGTTCGCGGAATGCCCTCGCTGTGGGCGCGTCCAAAAAGCTGACCCGAACAAAGCCGCGCTCGGGCTCCATGCTGACCTTGGCGGGAAGAGGCATGCCGCGTTCGATGAACCAGATCCCGATTGCAAAGAGTTGCTCATTGAGCTCGAACGGGTCGAGCCTCAGATCGACGATGGTCAGCGTGTGATCTGCAGCACAAGGTGTCATCGCTAATCTCGCCTCCTTGGGGTGGGCCGTTGGCAGCAGGCCTCGCCACCGGATCTGTGGAGCGTGGAATAGGCGGCTGGCCCCTAGGGGATCGAGCACTCCACCATGCATGCCAGCCAAATGATCGTCTCGCCTTCGTTCGGCAAGAAACGCAGGCGTCTCCGAGACCCGAGGCTCGAGATTCGGGCCATCTCAAATGGAAATCGGCCGAATCCCGGCTTCGGATAGCTCCAGATCCGCCGGGCTTTTCAGTCATCGCGCTGTCTTCGCCAGCGACAACTCGCAGCATATTCAACTGCCGCCGCCGCTGGCGCGTGAAAAAATCGTGAAGCGCGTTGTGGGATGTCGTCGGAGATTGCTAATCTTTGGCTGCAGCTACGGACACAACGTCATGGACAGCCAACTTCTTGAAATCAACCTATTCGGCGCCTGCTCGGTTCGAGAGAGCGCTGCCGAGGGATTCGAGATTACCGGCGCCAAGCACAAGGCGCTGCTGGTGCTTCTCGCGACCGCGCCTTTCGGCCGGCGTACGCGTGCATTCCTGCAGGAGACACTGTGGGGCGTTGCTTGCTACGACACGGGCCGCCAGAGCCTGCGTCGCGCGCTCGCCGACATCAAGTCGATCATGGGCGGCAGCTTTGGCGAACTTGTCACGAGCACCAATTCGGACGTTACCCTCGATCTTTCTCGGGTGACCTTCGTAGGCCGCCCGGGGCAGGGTGTGTTTCTCGAGGGGCTGGACATCCGAGAGTCCGGATTTGGCCAGTGGCTGGCTGGCATCCGCCAGAATCCGCGGCAGCTCGATGGCCTGTTCAGCTTGGCGTCGTGCTCCGGCGGCGCGTCGGTCCTGCCAACGATTGCAGTGCTGCCCTTCCGCGCCATCGCTGACGATATTGCCGACGCGACCATCAGTGATTGGCTAGCCGAGGAAATCTGCCGCTCGCTCAGCCGCTCGCGGCTGCTGTCAGTGATCTCGCATCTTTCCTGCCGCGAACTCGCGCGGACCAGCATCGACATCCCGCAGGTCCGATCGACCCTGCGCGCCGATTTCTGCGTGGCGGGCAGCCTTCGGCGATCCGCAGGGCGGATCCTTCTGGACGCCGATTTCATCGACGTTCGATCCGGTCGCATTCTTTGGACGCGTCAGATCGGCAGCCCTGTCGAGGGCTTCTTCCAGGCGGTCGAGGAAGGCATCGCAGCGATCGTCGCGGCGATCGGCGCAGCCATCGCCGACGAGGCACTGAACCATGTCGCGAGCCGCCGCCTCACCGATGTCGAGGATCATCGCCTGGTCATTGCGGGCGTTCGTCTGATGAACCGCTCGACGCTTCACGACCTTGCGCGCGCCAGGGAACTGCTGGAGGAAGCAGTGCGGCGTGCGCCATACGTCGCTGAGACGCATGCCTGGCTCGGCAAATGGTACTTCCTGAGCGTCTTCAACGGCTGGAGCACGGACACCGTCGCGGAAACCCAGCGCGGGATCGATTCCACTGCTCGGGCGCTCGATCTGTCGCCCGACAACGCCTTCTGCCTCACGATCGACGGGCTGGCGCACAACAACCTGTTGAAGCGGCTCGACGTCGCGGAGCATCGTTACAAGACGGCGCTCGCGATCAATCCGAACGAGGCCCTTTCCCTGTTGCTGCGTGGTGCGCTGCATGCCTTCCGGGATGAAGGCCAAGAGGCGGTCCGCTGCGTCGATCGCGCCAGAAGGCTCTCTCCGATCGACCCGTTCCGGTACTTCTACGAATCCTTGAGCGCGACCGCCTACCTGTCGGCGGGCGCTTACGAGAGCGCGTTGGAGTTGGCCGAAAGTTCGTTGCTGCTCAACGATCGCCATGTCTCGACGTTACGGGCGAAGATCGTCGCACTGCACAATCTCGATCGGGGCGAGGAACTGCGGCTGGCCGGACGACAGCTCCGGCGGCACATGCCCGATTTTAAGATCGACGACTATCTCCGTAGCCATCCGGCCTCGGATTCGAAATTCGGCCGAAAAGCGGTGGCGGCTTTCACCGCCGCAGGCCTTTCCTAGAGGACCCGGGGTACGACATGTCGACTGCAGGCGGGATTGGTGGCATCGGTGGCATCGGCGGAATTGGAGGGATTGGCGGAATAGGCGGTATCGGGGGGATAGGTGGCATCGGGGCGACGGGCGTCGGCCCGTTTGTTCCTGCCGGCGGGGTGAATCCGCTGCTGGCCCAAGGCCTGACCGTCAATGCCCAAGCAATCGGCCATATTGCTGGCGCCGACGACACGGGCAATTCGGCAGGCGGCACATATGCCGAACTGCCGATCGGACCGGCTGCGAACATGGAGAGTTGGGCGGGATGGGTGCGTGCCTCTCTCTATCTCACTGATGTCCTGAAGCGCCTCGACTGGACCCCTGGAAAGCGGCGGAGCGCGACCGGCATCGAGCCGTTCAGTGGCATCGAGATGACCTATGGCAGGAAGCCATTCGTCACCTTGCATCGACCGAACGTCGATCTTTTCCGGCGACAGCTCCGACACATTCGTGCCTATGCCGACCAGCGTGCGGACAGGGCCCCGGAAATCCTGACCCAGGTCGGCTATCCCGTGGACTACTTCGCGAGCGTGCTCGGGTTGAACGCCGACGCCAACAAATCGACCTTCGAACTGATCAGCATCACGCAGGTGATCACCTCACACGTGGCAATGGTTGCCAAGCACCACCTCGCTTGCCGTCGGCCCGATCGCCTCGGGGCAACGACGATGGCGATGATCCCGACACCGGCGCACGGCACTTTCCCCAGCGCGCACGCCGCCGAAGCTTTCGCTGTCGCGACCGTCCTGGAGGGTCTGCTGACCAAACTCGACGCCAAACCGCCTGCCCAACGGCACTATCCGCAGAGCGGACGGCTGATCAAACTGATCTACAAGCAAGCCGAGCGCATCGCCGTCAACCGTACCGTCGCCGGCGTCCACTACCCCATCGACTCGTGGGCCGGAGCTGCAATCGGCGAGGCCGTTGGCCAGATCGTGCTGGCCAAATGCCAGGGCAGCGCCGTCACGCCTCGCACCTATGAGGCCAAGGATACCGACTTCCTGCTTGCCGACTTCCTGCCGCGGGTCACCGGCGGAAGCGGCGATCCGTCGGCCAAGGGCTTGATCCGCAGTGCGTCCGGGAATCCGCTTCCAGCCAGTCCGCTGTTCGCGTGGCTTTGGGGCAAAGCTCTCAACGAGTTCAAACTCTGAGCTCGCCGCAGCAGGAGCACTTCGACCATGTCGCCAGACCAGCCGGGATCGGAGCCGCGTCCGCAACTGACGGGCTCCTATGAGCAATGGACCTATGGGCCCGGCGCGGCCTACGCCAATCTGGAGATCCCCCTGGCGGACACATGCTTCGTCAGTGCCATTGTCCAGCTACCGTCGGGCGCCGAGCTCCATCACTTCGCCGAGGGGATCGAACACGAGGGCACGAAACGCGGCGAGCCGCTGGCCGCGACGATCCGACGTCCGCTGATCTGGAGCGGTCTTCAGCGTCAGGATCACGCGACCTACTGGCCGGTCCTGCTAGGTTTTCACGGCAATGGACGCGACGGGCTCGGCATCTCGCATTTGAACCAGGCGCTGGAGAATCTGAGCCAACCAATTCGTCGCGCGTTGGCGGCAGACGCGACCCGAGCCGAGCCGTCGTTCGAGCTGGGCGCTCCGATACGAGCACGGGCGATGCCGACGAAAGCCATCAGCCTACCTTCATACACGGCAGACCCCGCTCTCGTCGCCAAGCTGGCTTCGGGCGCCACGACTGCGGTCATGGCGGTGATCGACGACGGCATCCCATTCGCTCATCGAAATCTCCGGGCTGTGTCCGGAGAGGGCACGAGGGTCGAGTTCTGCTGGCTTCAGTCCTCGGAGGCCGACCCTGCCGGCCCAGTTCCATTTGGCCGCGAACTGACGCGTCATGCCATTGACGAATTGGTGCAGGAGCACGGGCCCGACGAGGATGCGGTCTATCTGCGTTCAGGCGCCATGGACCAGGCTGCGCAAGGCTGCTCGACCATCGGCCACTTCGCGACGCATGGCGCACACGTCCTCGACGCGGCGGCGGGCCGGCGGCACAACGATGACGCGGTCGATCTCGACCTGCTGCGCATCATCGCCGTTCAGCTGCCGGCTGCGGTCACCGCCGACACGTCGGGATATCGCAAGGACGCCTTCATATTGAGCGCGTTCCACTACATCTTCGATCGAGCCGACCAATTCGCCGCGACCCATCTCGGCGATGCGGCCGCATCGCTGCCGCTGATCGTCAACCTCAGCTATGGTTACACCGGCGGTCCGCATGACGGGACCGACGCGCTTGAAGTCGCGATCTCCCAGATGATCGCTGCACGGCAGGCGCAGGGAAAGCCGACGGCGCTCGTCATGCCGTCGGGCAACAGCTTTGGCGAGCGGCTGAACGGCGAGATCTCGCCGGAACGCATCAACACCGGTGAGGTCTATCCGATCTCCTGGCGCCTTCAGCCCAACGATCGCACCTCGAGTTACCTCGAAATCTGGCTCCCGAAAGCCGAAGGCGCGACGCGTTTCCAGCTGTCGATCACAGATCCGAGCGGCGCGCCGTCCTTGGCGGGCGGCAGCCTCGCATTCGACTCGGCGGCAGCAGGGCAGGCGGCCGACGACCCCGCCTTGTCCAGGGACCTCCTGTGCGACGATCGACCGATCGGACGATGCGTGATCGCCCGCTACAACGCGCGCTGGACCCGCATTCTCATTGCGCTCGCCCCGACCGAACCCGACGACTCGAGCTTGCCCGGTGCCCCGGCAGGCCGGTGGACCATCGGACTGACCAAGATCGCGGGCGCGAATCTGGCAGCTCCGGTGGGCTGCCGCATCCAGCGGGATTTTGATCCCTTCGGCTACATGAAAGGCGCTCGCCAGAGCTATTTTGACGATCCGCTGGATGAACGCTTCGGCGAAGACGGAGCGCCGTCGCGCGTCGAGAACCCACCGGCCGCGTTCGTCCGCCGGCATGGCACGTTGAATGGCATCGCTACCCATGGACATGTAACCGTCGTGAGTGGCCACTATGGCGATAGCGGTCGCGCGACGGAGTATGGCGGCTGTGGCCGACGTCGCATTCCTGGCTCGTCCGCCGGTCCCGGCGACGTCCGAACTTCGGCCGTATCGGACGACTCCACCGCAATGCGCGGCGTTCTGGCCGCTGGCACCCGCAGCGGCAGCGTAGCAAGGCTTTCCGGGACGAGCATGGCTGCGCCACGGCTTGCCCGTGAGCTCGCCCTCCAACACCTGTCACAGGTGCCTCAGCCGGTCCAACCCATTCAGCCCCAGTTTCCGATCAGGCCTGTGGAGCTCGACGAGAGGCCCACGCGGCTGGGCTGATCAATAGAAGGCGCCTCAGCGTCCCAAAACGCCCCCGCAATCCTCACACTTTCCTCACGCGCTTACGCCGGCGAAGCGGCGTTAAATTCCTCCTGCCGCTACGGCAGGGAGATCAAAAGGGAAGTCACCGGGCCTGAGAACGCTCACATCGGGGCATCTTTGCTCCGCAAGCGTGCCATCTCGGCCCATCGGCGCTTCCCGTGCTTGTCGTCTCGCGGGCCCGAGCTTCAGGCGCCGGCACGCGGCCGGAGTCTCCCTTCACATCCGGGAGCCAAACGATGCGGACAATCGCTACTCCTCTCATTCTTCTCGCGCTCGCCGGCCAGACCGCCCAGGCCGGGGAACCGGCATCCTCTCTCGTCGACCTCCGGCTCGCCTGCCAAGGCTGGGGTAACCAGCTCCGGCTCACCGTTCGACGCCTCAACGACCACGGGCTGCTTCCAGCGGATGATGCGCCAGCCGTGAACGGTCTGATCGATACACTGGGGCGGCGCCGTTCCGGCGGCGATCCGGCGCGGATTTCGGCGCTGTAGGCGGTCCTTCTCGACACGCTGGTCGATCAAAGCAACCAGCCGTGACAACGCCCTTTGCGTCGGTCGCGCGGGAGATCACTTTCCGTCGCACGCACAGCGCCTGATCCGTGGCGCGGCGATCAAGACCAATTTCCCGTCCATCACCTATGGCGCGCTGCCCGATCTGATGGCGGTGCCACTGCCGCGACTGCTGCTAGCGCGCTCCGGGCACCGCCTCCAGGAGCGCCAAGCTGTCGTTCGAGGCTCTTGGCAAGCAGCAAGCCCTTCCGATCGGCGCGGATGGCGTCGGTCATCATGATCAGCTGGGACGCACATCGATGATGCTGTTGGTCACCTCACTCGTGGTACCCTACGCTCTGGTCCTGGCGTCGCCCGGGCCCAACCTGCTCGTGATGCTACGCGTGAGCTTCGCCGCTTCGGCAAAGCGAACGCTTGCGGCCGCTTTCGGCATCGCATGTGGGGCCACCCTGGCAGCCACGATCGCTTATCAAGGTTCGCTTTTCCTCGCCTGGGCGGACCAGCTGCAAGGGCCCTTCGCAATCCTACTGGCCGCGATCCTCACCCGCTCCGCAATACGCCTGATGCGGCGCGGGCAGGCGAACGGCGCGGAACTGAAGGGCGATGGTACGCCGCACCTGACCAAAGCCTTCGGACTCGGAATAGCGGCCTCCGCGCTTAACCCGATGTCGATTGCGTTCTTTCTGAGCTTCTTCGTCGCGCATCAGGGTTTCCTCACCTCCGCATGGATTGCGCCGGTAGTCGTGTTCGTGATGGCGGCGTTGTGGTTCTCACTGGTCGGGATCTGTCTCGGCAGGCTTTCGAAAGTAGAGATCGACCCAATCCTGAGGTTCTACGTAAAGCTGATCGTTGCGATCTCGATGGTCGCCTACGCACTTTACGTCGTTCGCACGGCGCTTTGAGCTGGGACTCATCTGGGCCCCGCATGACGAAAGGCGGGAGCTCTTTCTCCCGGCGATGTCGCGGACGCCCTCGGATCAACGAAACCCGGTCCCTCCCACAACCCTCTTCACGCTTTTTTCACGCGCCAACGGTGGCGGCGGCTGAATATGCTGCGAGCAGTCACTGGCGAAGAAAACACGATGACGAAAAAGCCCGTCGTAGTCGAACTCATCCCCATCCGGGATTTGGCTGATTTCCATCTGAGATGGTCTGAATTCCGGGACGCCGCTTTGAAGGCTTCGCAATCACCAGCTCTCGTCTTGCGGGAACGCGAAACAATCCTCTGGTTGATCCACATGGCCGATAGGATCGGCGCCCGGGATCTCACGCGAGAATAGTCGATGTCGTTTGCATTGCAGGCCACCATCCCGACCGGTCACAGTCCATTCTGCGCCATGCAGCACGCCGGACTCGATCCGGAGGATTGTGACACCAAGGCTCTGTTGATCATCGATGCGGATCTGCAGATCCGCTTCAGCAATCGCAGTGGCGGCATTCTCGCGCGCGAAGCCCTGGGATCCCCCCAACGTTTCGTCTCGACCGACCGGAATTTCGCGGCTCGCTTGCAGAGCTGGCTGAGGCGCTGCAGCAAGGGATCGGCCGGCCAGGCTGCCCGGTTGCCGCTGGCGATGACGGATGGGCGACAGGTCGCCGTCGATGCGGTGCATCTGGGCGGGTTCGGCGTCGATCTTTTCGTGCTTACCGTGGACGACCCGCATCGAATGATCGCCCGCAACATCGCCGAGATCGTGCGAGATTTCTCGCTGACGACAACCGAGGCACGTATGCTGGCCCTCGTGGCCGAGGGCCTCGACACGATCCTCGCCGCCAAGCGACTCGGCATCGCTCCAACGACGGCGCGGACTCATCTACAGAGAGTGTTTTCCAAGACCGGCACGGCCAGGCAAAGCCAGCTGGTTCACTTTGTCGCGACATATGTTCCGGAGAGCCACTGAGCAGGCGTTGTCACGATGCCTTCGGGTGGACGCCAAGCAGTCGATCTGGTCGGAACACAGGGCCAGACGACGGCGAACCTCCAATGCGACCTTGCGATACCCACGAGCCGTTGGTGCCGCACAGCCACCTGCTGCCGGCGAACTCGCGCCAGCAACCGATATTTCTCAATCCGGATCAGGGCGTCAGCGGCCGGCGGTGCGCGGGTCGAGCGTGTCGCGCAGGCCGTCGCAGAGCAGGTTCATGGCGAGGATGGTGAGCGTCAGCGCGGCGCAGGGCCAGACCAGCAGCAGCGGAGCCTGCTCCATGGTGGCGCGGGCGCCGCG
>NZ_DASYHB010000197.1:0-64555 GCF_035999185.1 Ensifer sp.
GACCGAGCCGCCGCCCCTTGCCACCGACATTGTTGCAATCGCTAGAGCCGAGCACGGATCAGCCGTTTGCGGGAGAAGAACCATGTCCGCAGTTATCGACAAAGCCCAAGCCCTCGACGACCTGCTCGCCACCGCCGTCGAGGACGATCATGAGGCCGGCGCGTTCCGCTGCCGCCGCGACATCTTCACCAACGAGGACCTCTTCGAACTGGAGATGAAGCACATCTTCGAGAGCAACTGGGTCTATCTCGCCCATGAGAGCCAGATCCCCGAGAACAACGACTATTACACCACCACCATCGGCCGGCAGCCCGTCGTCGTCACCCGCGACAAAACGGGCGAACTGCACGCGGTCATCAACGCCTGCGCCCATCGCGGCGCCATGCTCTGCCGCCGCAAGCACGGCAACAAGGGCAGCTTCACCTGTCCCTTCCACGGCTGGACCTTTTCCAATACCGGCAAGCTTCTGAAGGTGAAGGACGAGAAGACCACGCAATATCCGCCGCAATTTGCCAAGGACGGTTCGCACGACCTGAAGCGTGTCGCCCGTTTCGAAAGCTATCGCGGCTTCCTCTTCGGCAGCCTGAACCCGGATGTCTCGTCGCTCGAAGACTACCTCGGCGAAACCAAGGTCATCATCGACCAGATCGTCGACCAGGCACCCGATGGCCTCGAAGTGCTGCGCGGCAACTCCTCCTACATCTATGACGGCAATTGGAAGCTGCAGATGGAGAACGGCTGCGACGGTTATCATGTCAGCTCCGTCCACTGGAACTATTCGGCCACCATGGGCCGTCGCCACGAGGAGGGCACCAAGGCGGTCGACGCCTCGAGCTGGAGCCGCTCGATTGCCGGCGTCTACGGTTTCGACAATGGCCATATCCTGCTCTGGACCACCACCATGAACCCCGAGGTCCGGCCGGTCTTCCACGCCCGCGAGGAGATCAAGGCGCGTGTCGGCGAGGTGAAGGCGGATTTCATCGTCAACCAGACCCGCAACCTCTGCCTCTATCCGAACGTGTTCCTGATGGACCAGTTCAGCACCCAGATCCGCGTCACCCGCCCGATCAGCGTCGACAAGACCGAGATCAGCATCTTCTGCTTTGCGCCCAAGGGCGAAAGCGCCGCAGACCGGACGCTGCGCATCCGCCAGTACGAGGATTTCTTCAACGTGTCCGGCATGGGCACGGCCGACGACCTTGAGGAATTCCGCGCCTGCCAACAGGGCTATGCCGGCATCACCGCGCTCTGGAACGATCTTTCGCGCGGCGCGCCGCTCTGGATCGACGGTCCTGATGAGAACGCCAAACGCATGGGGCTTCAGCCGTTGCTCTCGGGCGAGCGCAGCGAGGATGAGGGCCTGTTCGTCCGCCAGCACGAATATTGGGCGAAGGTGATGCGCGCAGCCCTTGCCTCCGAAAGACAAGGAGCGGTCGCATGAGCATCTCCTATGAAGCCGCCTGCGCCTTCCTCTACCGTGAAGCGCGCCTGCTCGACGACCGGCAATGGGACGAATGGCTGACGTGCTATGCGCCCGACGTCACCTACTGGATGCCGGCCTGGGACGACGACGATCAGCTGACCGAGGATCCACAATCGCAGATCTCGCTGATCTATTATCCAAGCCGCGACGGCCTCGAAGATCGCGTCTTCCGCATCAAGACCGAACGCTCGGGCGCCTCCACGCCGGAGCCGCGCACCAGCCACAACGTCAGCAATGTCGAGCTTGTGGCCGATCGCGGCGAGGAAGTGGACGTCCGCTACAACTTCCACACGCTCAACCACCGCTACAAGGTCACCGACCATTTCTTCGGCACCATGTTCGTCACGCTGCGAAAGAGCGGCGATGGTCTGGTGATCTCGCACAAGAAGATCGTGCTGAAGAACGACTACATCCGCCAGGTCATCGACGTCTACCACATCTGATGACCGCGCCTGACAGGACAGGCCAGACAGGACAGGAATGGGAGGAACAACCATGGTCAGCTACAGGATCGCTTTGAATTTCGAGGACGGGGTGACCCGTTTCGTCGAATGCCGGGACGACGAGAAGGTGCTCGACGCCGCCTTCCGCAACAAGATCAACCTGCCGATGGACTGTTCCGACGGGGTCTGCGGCACCTGCAAATGCCGCGCCGAAAGTGGCACCTATGATCTCGGCGACGATTTCATCGACGATGCCCTGACCTCGGACGAGGCGGAGAGCGGACTGGTGCTGACCTGCCAGATGAAGCCGTCGAGCGACTGCGTGATTGCGGTGCCGACGACCTCGGCCGCCTGCAAGACCGGGCAGCAGAAGTTCTCAGCCACGGTGGCACGCATCATCCCGCACAACGATGCAGCGATCGTGCTGGAACTGGACACGGACGCAGCTCCTGCCTTCCTGCCCGGTCAATACGTCAACATCGACGTGCCCGGCAGCGGCCAGAGCCGTTCCTATTCCTTCAGTTCAGCGCCGGGCGAGACGCGTCTCGGCTTCCTGATCAAGAAGATCCCGGGCGGTCTCATGAGCACGTGGCTGGAGCGCGCCGACGTCGGCACGAAACTCGAACTGACAGGTCCGCTCGGCAGTTTCTACCTGCGGGAGGTCCAGCGTCCGTTGCTGTTGCTCGCAGGCGGCACCGGGCTCGCGCCGTTCTTGTCGATGCTCGAACAACTCGCCCAGACGAACCGTTACCAGAAGGTGCATCTGATCTACGGCGTCACCCGCGATCTCGATCTGGTGCTGGTCGACCACATCGAAGCCTACACGAAGCGGCTTCCCAACTTCACCTTCTCGACGGTCGTTGCGGATGCCGCCTCCAGTCATCCGCGCAAGGGCTGGGTCACCCAGCATATGCCGGGGGACCTGCTGAACGGCGGTGATGTCGATGTCTATCTCTGCGGCCCGCCGCCGATGGTCGATGCGGTGCGCAAGCATCTCGACGACACCGGCGTGAAACCCAACAGCTTCCACTACGAAAAATTCACGCCGAACGTTGTGGCGAAGGAGGCGGCATGAGCGCGGCTCGCTTCGACGGTCGCTTTGCCGGCAAGGTGCTCGTCGTCACCGGCGCGGCGCAAGGGATCGGCCGCGCGGTCGCGCTGCGGGCGGTAGCCGAAGGCGGCACGGTGGTGTTCGTCGATCGCGCCGAGTTTGTCGCCGACGTGGCTGCCGAGGCGGCCAGTGATCGGGCGGCGGCTTTCGTCGCGGATCTCGAAACGCACGCTGGAGCAGCCGCGGCCATGCACTTTGCCGCGGAAACATTCGGCGGCATCGACATCCTGATCAACAATGTCGGCGGCGCGATCCGCATGCGGCCCTTTGCCGAGTTCGAGCCGGCGCAGATCGACGCGGAAATCCGCCGCTCGCTGATGCCGACGCTCTACTGCTGCCACGCCGTGCTGCCGCATCTTTTCGCCCGCGGCGGCGGCACCATCGTCAATGTGTCGTCGAATGCCACGCGCGGCATTCACCGCGTGCCCTATTCGGCGGCCAAGGGCGGCGTCAACGCCATCACCCAGTCGCTGGCGATGGAGCTTGCCGACCACAACATCCGCGTGGTCGCCACCGCGCCCGGCGGCACCGAAGCGCCGCCGCGCCGCATCCCGCGCAATGCCGAAGGCGACAGCGCCGCCGAGAAGGGTTGGATGGGCGATGTGGTCGCGCAGGTGAAGCAGTCGAGCTTCATGAAACGCTACGGCAGCATCGAAGAGCAGGCGGCTCCCATTCTGTTTCTGGCCTCGGACGAGGCCTCTTACATCACCGGCAACGTGCTGCCGGTCGCCGGCGGCGATCTCGGCTGACGGCTCCTATCTGAAACGCGCAACGACCTGGGGAGGAGATGATGCGCTCTATCGATGTGAATGAGGCAATAGACGGAAGCCCGCTCGGGCGCTTCCAGTGGATGGTGGTGGCGCTGACCGCGCTGCTTTTGATCGTCGACGGCTACGACGTCTTCGTCGCCGGCACCGTGCTGCCGACGCTGATCAAGGAATGGGGCCTGACCAAGCCCCAGGCCGGTGCGCTACAAGCCTGGGCGCTGTTCGGCATGATGTTCGGGGCGCTGATCTTCGGCCCGCTTGCCGACCGGATTGGGCGCAAGAAGGGCATCGCCATCAGCTTCGTGCTGTTCACCGTCTCGACCCTTTTGACCGGCCTTGCCAGCTCGCCGGAGCAGTTCAAGATCTTCCGCTTCTTTGCCGGTCTCGGCTGCGGTGGGTTGATGCCGAATGCCGTGGCGCTGATGAACGAATATGCGCCGAAGCGCCTGCGCGGCACTCTGGTCGCGCTGATGTTCTCCGGCTATTCGGTCGGCGGCATGGTCGCCGCCGGTCTCGGTATCGGCCTCATTCCGTCCTATGGCTGGAAGCCGATGTTCTTTATCGCCGCAGTGCCGCTGCTCCTCTTGCCGGTCATTCTCTGGAAGCTGCCGGAATCGCTCGGCTTCCTCATCCGTCAGGGCAAGCAGGAAGAGGCCAAGCGGATCTATGCGAAGATCGATCCCAGCACGAAACTTGGCGCGTCGGACCGGCTGGTCTTCTCCGAAACGAAGGGCGCCTCGGCGTCGGTTCTGGAACTCTTCCGCCACCAGCGCACGCTTCGCACGCTCATGCTCTGGGTTGCCTTCTTCTGTTGCCTGCTGCTTGTCTATCTGCTGTCGTCCTGGCTGCCAAAGGTGCTGCAGGAGGCCGGTTATGCCGAGAAGGCGAGCCTGCTCAGCCTGTTCTCGCTCAATTTCGGCGGCATGGTCGGCGCCATCGCCGGTGGCTGGCTCGGCGACCGTTTCGGCCTGCCGAAGGTGGTGGTCGGCTTTTTCGTGGCAGCCGCCTTCTCGATCGCTCTCATCGGCTTCAGCCTGCCGCCGGCGCTTCTGTTCCTGATGGTGTTTATCGCGGGCGCCACGACCATCGGCACGCAGATCCTGCTCTACGCCAGCGTCGCCCAACTCTATAATCTTTCCGTTCGCTCCACCGGGCTGGGGTGGGCCTCGGGCGTCGGCCGCATCGGCGCAATCGTCGGCCCTACACTCGGCGGCGTGCTCCTGGCGCAGGAATTTCCGCTGCAGCAGAATTTCGCGATCTTCGCCATTCCGGCGGCGATTTCGGCACTCGCCATGCTTGTCTTTGCGATCAGCAACGCCCGCCGCGTTGAGGTCGCGCGGTTGGCGACGGCCTAGGGAACGGCGATGGCGGCCGGATCGCGAGAGCTTCGGCCGCCCTCTTGAGCCCGCCCTGTCGGGCATCTACCTACAGCAGCGCGCTGACGCCAGAGACGCGGTGCGGTGCCAGCAACTTAGAAGCCGCCATGACTGGCGGCTTTCTCCATCGGAGTTCCTGTTCATGGCTTATCTCGACCTTCCAATGCACCGGCTTCACTATCGCATCGACGGCGATCAAGGCGGCAATACACCCTGGCTGCTTTTCTGCAATTCGCTCGGCACCGACCTTACGATGTGGGATGCGCAGGTCGCAGATCTGTCGCCGCATTACCGCGTGCTGCGCTACGATCGTCGTGGCCACGGCCGCTCCTCGGCTCCGCCGCCGCCCTATACGATCGCCGATCTCGGCAGCGATGTGGTCTCTCTGCTCGATGCGCTTGAGATCGAGCGCACCCATTTCTGCGGCCTGTCGATCGGCGGCCTGACCGGACAATGGTTGGGCATTCACGCCGGCAAGCGTCTCGACAGGATCGTCGTCTGTGCCACGGCGGCGCGGATCGGCACGCCCGAAAGCTGGGCCGCCCGCATTGACAGCGTCAGGGCGGATGGCCTTTCGCCCTTGAGGGCGGCGACGGCGGAGCGTTGGTTCAGTGCTGAATTCGCGGCGAACCATCCCAAAGCCGTCGATCGCGTACTGGAGGGGTTCGGTGCCACTTCGGTCGATGGCTATATCGGCGGCTGCACGGCCCTGGCGGGTGCGGACTTGCGCGGGGACATCGCAGAGATCGCCAATCCACTGCTCGCCATTTCCGGCGACGCGGATCCGGTCTGTCCGCCTTCTGACCTCGAAGCGATCGCAGCGCGCGTGCAGCGCGGGCGGCATGTGTCGTTGCCGGGTCGGCATATCGTCAACGTCGAGTCGGCATCGGCCTTCAACGCGGCGCTTCTGGATTTTCTCCAGCCGTAGGCGCCGCGCGCTCCGCCACTTGATCCTCCACTTGTCTTCTGATTTGCCCGATTGCAGGGCGGCGGTCGTCGCCCTGCAATCGGTGCGGCAGACGTTATCGATCAGCCAGGGTTTTCTTCAGGGCTTCGAGGGTCAGCTTACTGATGTCGGCGTGGATGTCGGCACGCGGCCGCTCGGTAGCGTTGCAGATCGGGTCGACTTCGCCGAAGGACTTGAGCAACTCGGCCGCACCTTCCTTGCACTCCGGCAGGAAGCTGAAATGGTCCGCTCCGGCGATTGCGGCGTACGAACCTTGCGGCGTCTGTGCCGCCAGCGGTTCGGACGCGACGGCGAGCGGGATCGTCTCCTTGCTCCCGAGGTTGATGAATTGCATCGGGATCGCGAGCGTCTTCAAGCTTTCCTGCGTATAGGCCTGGGCAAGGCCCGGTTCGACCAGCACCGCCGATTTGATGCGCGGATCGCGGTTCGACTGCTCGAAGCGCACCTTGTCGATCGTTCGCAGATCGACCTTATCGACAGTCACGGGCGCGTCGTCGACATAACCCCTGCCGCCGGTATACCAGGCGCAATCCCATTTCTTGTAGCTGTCGCAGTACCGGGCATAGGCCTCGAGGTCCGCTCTTGCCCCCGATATCTCCATCGCGGCCGCTCCCCCCAGCGAGAAGCCAAGCACACCGATCCGATCGGCTTCGATGGCGGCGTTCCATTCGGCGCTGGTGGTGAACATGTCGATGACGGCCGAAAGATCCTCCGTGCGTTGCCACAGCTTCGGCGTCTCGGCAGGCAGCGAATTTCCGCTGGTGGAGCCGGGGTGATTGGGGCCGGCAACGATGAAGCCCGCTGCGGCGAGCTCCGTCGCGAGCCAGCTCACCGCGTCGATGCGCCCACCCGACCCGTGCGACACGACCACCAGCGGATACCGCCCGTCTCGAAAGGGGGCGTTCTTCGAAGCGGACGTACCTTTGAAGATCCGGTTGTCGCCGACAAGGACAGGCTCGCCTCCAGCCTTGGCTGGATACCAGACGGTGACGTTGAGCTCGGTACCGCGTTTGGGCGCAGGGATTTTGATTTCGCGCACGCCGACATCGCTTGCCTGTGCGGAGGCGGCAAGGCTTGCAACGAAGAAGGCGACTGGGACAAATTGAAGAAGGGGCATGGGCATCTCGCTGTGTTGAAAGGACGGCCGATCGTCGCGCTCGGCGGGCCTTTCGGCGTCCTCGATCGTGATTGAGGTCGTCCCGAATCGCGATCTGGGCGAAGATGGGTCCCGTGACGTGCCTGATCTGACTGCGTGATTTGCCCGCCAAAGGACCTGCCTTGATCTTCCTGCCGCTGCCCTTCGTCGTTGCCGCGATGCTCCTGGTTTTGCTCGTGCTGCTGCTGCACGGCGACGATCCAGTCGAGCGCAACCGGCCGTTCCTGGCACTGGTCGCCCTTTGTGCCCTCCAGTCCGTGGTCGTCGGCCTGCGCTGGGGCTATGAGATCGAACAACTGCGTTTCGTCTTGCCGATCCTGGCAAGCTGGGTACCCCCTCTCGTTCTGGCGAGCTTCCACAGATTGATTGGCGGTGATGATCGCGCGTCCCTCGGTGCAGTGTGGATACACGGAGTTCCGCCCCTGGTTATCGCGGCGCTGGTGGTGCTGAGGCAGGGACCGATCGATGCGCTGCTGATCGCCCAATATGTCGGATACGCGCTGATCCTCCTGAACCTGGCGCGCCCCGGCGTCGATGCGTTGGGCGAGGCGCGTTTCGAAGGCGCTCAGGCTGCGCACCGCGCCCTGATCATCGCCGCCGTCTCTTTGTGTCTGTCAGCGCTGTTTGATCTCGCGATCGTGCTCGATTTCGAATGGGCGAAGGGAGAGAACATCGGCATCATGGTCAGCAATGCGAACCTTTTGGGTTTGCTCTTCATCGGACTGACTGCGCTGGTCGCCGACCGGGCTCGGGTGCAATCGGCAGCAACCGCCGATGTCGCAGAGGCTTCGCCCGACCTGTCGCAGGACCGCGAAATTCTCGACCATATCCATGATCTGCTCGTCGGCCAGAAACTGGCGCGCGATGAAAACCTCACTCTGTCGCGACTGGCGCGGCGCGCGCGTCTGCCCGCTCGCCAGATATCCGCCGCGGTCAACAGGCTCGCGGGCAAGAATGTCTCCCAATACATCAACGATTTCCGGATCGCCGAGGCCTGCCGGCTGCTGCGCGAGACCGATATGACCGTCACTGCGGCGATGCTCGAATCCGGTTTCCAGACGAAGTCGAACTTCAATCGCGAGTTCCGCCGCGTCACCGGCTTAAGCCCCGTCGCATGGCGTGAGCAGAACCGGATGGAAACGCTCGCGGCCTGACCGCGCCGATCGGCAGAAAGCCCTGCCCGGTCGTGGTGTGACCGGGCAGGCGGAGGATGTCGGGTGTGATTTGGCCGACAGGCCGTTACTGTTGATCGCCGGTGTTGCGTCCGATGGTGATCGACACATTCTTGCTCTTGCCGGTTCTCCAGATACTCAGGTTCTGTGCTGTGCCGGGTGAAAGGTCGGCTACCATGCGCGACAGGTCGCGCGGTGACTTGACCGGGCTGCCGCCAAGGGCTGTGATAACGTCGCCAGCCTTGAGGCCCGCCTTCGCGGCAGGCGTTCCGCCGTTGACGTCGGCGACGAGCGCGCCCTGGGGCTTGCCGAGGCCGATGGCATCGGCGATATCGGCCGTTACCGGCTGGATCTGCACGCCGATGAAGCCGTGTTCGATCGAACCGTCCTTCATCAGCTTGGCGACGACCTTTTGCGCCTGGTCGGATGGAATGGCAAAGCCGACCCCGACGCTGCCGCCATTGGGCGAATAGATCGCCGTGTTGATGCCGACCACCTGGCCCTTGGCGTCGACCAGCGGGCCACCGGAATTGCCGTGATTGATCGGCGCATCGATCTGGATGAAGTCGTCATAGGGGCCGCTGTGCAGATCCCGACCACGTGCCGAGACGATGCCGGATGTCACCGTCGTGCCGATGCCGAACGGGTTGCCGATCGCCAGCACCTGGTCCCCGACCCGCAACGTGTCGGAATCGCCCCAGGAAACCGTGGCAAGCGGCGCCGCCGGCTTGATCTTGATGACAGCCAGGTCATTCTTCGGGTCGGCACCGATGAGCTTGGCGGGCACCTGGCTTCCGTCATCGAGGGTCACGGTGATGCGCTGCGCCTTGTCGATGACGTGGTTGTTGGTGACGATATAGCCGTCAGCGCTGACGACGAAGCCGGAACCAAGGGCTTCTGCGCGCTGGGATTGCTGTTGCTGCGGTGCCTGATCCGGCATGGGAATGCCCTGTTCGCGGAAGAACTGGCGAAACTGCTCGTCGAAAGGCGATCCGCCGCCAGAGGGCGCCGCCGCGTCGCTACCGGCATTTTCCGCCTTGATCACAGTGGTGATGGTGACGACGGCGGGCTTGTCGGCCGACACGACCGGCGCGAACGAACCGGCAGAGCCCGGCGCCGTGGCGAGTGCCGGTGCCGGTGCGGCGGCGGCCGCGACGTTGTTCGTTGCAAAGGCTGCGACGGACAGAGGCGCGATGATCACGGCCGCACCGAGAAGGGCGGCAGCACGGTACCCCTTGAGAATGGTTGACATGATCCTGTTCCTTTCGATGGCTGGCGACCGCACGACTTCTGCCGCAGCGAGGTGCCGTCGTCCCGGTTTGTGCGAGGCATTGGTTGGTTGAGGGAACCGGTGGCCGACCGGGCAGGGCCGGCCGCCGGAAATGGACTCACCGAGGGCGAGCCAAGTTGACGGTCAGGCCATCCGGGCAATGTCCCGGTCGAGATGACGAACTTCGCCCTGAAGCCGTGCATAGGACTGACCAGGCAGCATGCCGTTGTGAGCGGCAGCGGTCTTCATCGCCTGGGCCCGCACGGTTGCGTCCTCGCGTTCAAGCCTGTTGTAGCTTGCAGCGGTCAACTTGCCATCGGCGCGGTCGGCATTGATCTGGCGGTTGTCCGCCCTGAGCTCGCCAAGAACACGATCGAGCCGTGTGGAAGCCATGTGGACTCTCACCATCGGCACGGCCGGGCTCGTCATGTCATCCGGGCCGAAAATGCCCTGATAGTAGTCGCCGTTGTAGGCGCCCCGGTCGTTGTCGCGACCAAAGTCGTGGTGGTCGGCGGCAAAGGCCCCGCCGCCAAGCAGCACGAGGGTGAGGGTTGCGATGGTTGTGGTCTTGAGAAGCGAGCGCATATCTGCATCTCCTTGAATTCAAGGAAGCTTGGGAGGCTTCCAAACAAGGCTGTCTTCTATTGTCGCGTCACGGCCGAGGCGGTCGCCGGCAATATTCAGCCACAAGAACAAAGTAATACTTCCGTGCGCGGCGGTCATGTTAATAAGGTGTAATATTTCCTCGGAAATCGCCTGATGATTGCTTCATTAACATTATTTAATAATCGTACATCTGCGTGCGAATATCCGATATTCTTTCGGCGCACCACGGCGAGGGGCCGGACGGAGAACTAAGATCCGGCGTAATGCGCCCGTGGCCGGATCAATTCGCCGCTCTCCACCTGTTCCATGGCGTGGGCGAGCCAGCCGACGGTGCGCGCGAGCGCGAAAATGACGAGGGGCGCATCCTCAGGGAGATCGAATGCGGCAGCGAGCGCCGCAAGGGAAAAGTCGAGATTGGCCGGTTCGCCGAGCAGTTCCTCGCCGGCTTCGGCAAGCGTGATGTAGAGCGGCGGCACGTCGAAGCTTGCCATGATCGCCTTGGCGCGTGGGTCGCCGGCCGGATAGAGCCGGTGCCCGAAGGCCCTGACGACACCGTCCGAAGAGAGCATGTCGCGGATTGCTTCGCGGACGCCTGCCGAGGCTGCCTGCTCGGCCAGTCGCGTGACGCTCAGCCAGGCGCCGCCGTGTCTCGGTCCGGTGAGTGTCGCAAGCCCCGAAAGCGTGGCGGCGGATAGGGCAGCGCCCGAAGAGGCGGTGACGCGGGCCGCAAAGGCCGAAACGTTGAGCTCGTGTTCGGCGGCTAGTACCAGACATCGGCGGATCGGATCTGCTGCCTCAGGCCTCGCCCACCCCACAGCGAGCCTTTCGTGCAGCGGCAAAGGCTCACGTGATGGCGCTAGGCCCGCCGCCACCGTTGCCAGCACAAGGGCGGCCTCCGACTTGAGGATCAAGGGCCGGCGGCCGAGCGCCGGCAGATCAGTGTCGATCCGCCCGGCAAGAAGCGCAAATGTGGTGGCGAGCCGGGTCCGGCCGGCGGCAGCTTCACCGGCGGGAATGGCAATGATCTCAGGGCTTTGCCAAAGGAATGCGGCGGTCTCTTCCAGCGATGCCTTTTCAGAGAGCGCGATCGCGTCATGCCCGCGATAAAACAGCTTGCCGCCGGCAATGCTCGAAATCGTCGTGGTGAGCACCGGCTCTCCCCAACGGATCGCCTCGGCCGCGACGACGGCGGCTTGGCGTCGCCCGGCATGGCGTTCGGCCAGACGGTTGACGTCATCGGACTGGTAGAGGCTGCGCCGCGGATCGGACGGGTCGGGCTTTGCGCGGATGCGCCCGCGGCTGACATTGGCATAGAGCGTTTGCCGCTTGCTGCCGAGGCGGGCAAGCGCCTCTTCGGCGGTGATCCAGAGCGTTTTCATATTGATCAATTACATCAAGATTGACGTCAATAGAACCAGGTCGGATCATTTCTCCCGCAAAGGAGAAACATGATGATGAAGAACGGACTTGAAGATGTCGTTGCCGCCGAAACGCAGCTCTCCCATGTCAACGGCGAGGCTGGCCAGTTGATCATTCGCGGCGTTTCGCTCGATCGTCTGGTGGATTACGTACGCTACGAGGATGTCGTCGCCCTGTTGTTCGAGGGGTTGCTTGGGCCGACGCCGGATCGGGTCGAGCTGGCGAAGCGCCTCGGGCAAAAGCGAGTGGAGGTTTTCGCTCACGTCCCCGCGATCGACGACGCGTTGCTGGCACTGCCGCCGGTCGACATCATGCGTGCGCTGATCGCCCGGCTTCCGGATGGAGAGGATCTCGATACGGCTCTGCACTTGCTGGCCGCCCCCGCTGTCTTCCTGCCGGCTGCGCTGCGCATGAAGAAGGGCGAGAGCCCAGTCGCGCCGACGCCGGCGCTTTCCCATTCTGCCGATATTCTGGCAATGCTCGGCGCAAAGGTGCCAAGCCAGGAAGAGGTGACGGCCCTCGACGCCTATCTGGTGACGATTTCGGATCACGGTCTCAATGCCTCGACCTTTGCGTCGCGCGTGGTCGCCTCCACCAAAGCCGGTCTCACGTCCTCGGTACTTGCCGCGATCAGCGCGCTCAAGGGGCCGCTTCATGGCGGCGCGCCCGGACCGGTGCTGGACATGCTGGATGCGATCGGGTCACCGCAGAATGCGGAAACCTGGCTTGCTGAAGCGCTCGATCACGGCGAACGGCTGATGGGCTTTGGCCACCGCGTCTATCGTGTCCGTGATCCCCGCGCCGACGCGCTGAAAGGCGCACTGAAGCAACTGGTCGTCGCCGACCAGGCAAACCGCGATCGCATTCAATTGGCCGAAGCGGTCGAGCAATCGGCGCTCGCCATGCTGAAGAAGCGCAAGCCCGACCGTCCGCTCGACGTCAATGTGGAGTTCTACACGGCCCTGCTGCTCGACGCGCTGAACTTCCCGCGCGAAGCCTTCACCGGCGTGTTCGCGATCGGCCGAACCGTCGGCTGGATCGCCCACGCACGCGAACAGGCGCTGGAAGGTCGCCTTATCCGGCCGCGTTCGCTCTATGTCGGGCCGCTGCCGCAGCAGGCGGCCTGAGCGTCGGCGCGTTGGCGTCCTCTATTGGGAGGACGATACCATCCGCGCGTTTCGCAGGTGCTGTTGAAAGAACGCCTTCAGGTCACGGAAGTCGTTGAAGCCGATGACGGTCGCAAAGCGGGCGACCGTCGTCGGCGAAACGGAACAGGCGCGCGCGATCGAACGGGCGCTGCCGAAGGCGATGAGCTACGACTTTGCCAGCGCTATCAGAGCTATCTGCTCGAGTTGCTTTGGAAGCTTGAGCGCTCTCGACGCGAACATTCCCTTCAGCTCCCTCATGTCGCACGGGCGCTTTTGCGCTGCGTCCGTTTGAGTGCCTGCTTTCCAATCGCTCGTCGACATGACGGTCGTCTCCACAACAATCCTCCCCGGCCACCTGCGTCTGAAATGCGGGCGCCATCCCTCGAAACCGGCCGGACATGGTCAGGTCTCCGATGGCACCGCAGTTCCGCGAATTTTCACTTTACTGTACCGTCTGGACGGTATAGTAGTTTGATCATCGCTGATCGCAACAAGCGTTTTCTGGGGAGGAGACGAGAATGCGTTGGATGAAGTGCTTCAAGGCGGCCGCCATGGCCGGTGTGGTTTTTGCCGCTATGCCCGCAGCTGCGGCGGAAGTGTCGATTTTCTGCAGCTCGGCAGGTGCCGAGCTCGAGCTTTGCCAGTCGGCCTCCGAGGCCTGGGCAAAGGAAACCGGCAACACCGTCAAGATCAACAAGATGCCGGCCAACTGGGGAGAGGCGCTGCCGCTCTACCAGCAGCTGCTCGCCGGCAAGTCCGGTGACGTCGACGTGCTGACGCTCGACAATATCTGGGTCGGGACACTGGCGCCGCATCTGGTCGACCTGCGCGAAAAGGTGCCGGCCGAGGAAGTCTCGGCCCACTTCGAATCCTCGCTCGCGGACGCGACCATCAACGGCCAGCTGCTGGCCATGCCCTGGTTCGTCGATGCCGGCCTGATGTTCTATCGCAAGGACCTGCTCGAAAAATACGGCAAAGCCGAGCCGAAAACCTGGCAGGAGCTGACCGAAACGGCGAAGTTTATCCAGGGCAAGGAGCGCGCAGCCGGAAGCCCTGATATGTGGGGCTATGTCTGGCAGGGACGTGCCTATGAGGGCCTGACCTGCGACGCGCTCGAATGGGTCGCCTCCTTCGGCGGCGGCAATTTCATCGCGCCCGATGGCACGATCACTGCTAACAATCCGGAAGCCGTCAAGGCGCTCGATCTTGCCCATTCCTGGATCAACACCATCAGTCCCGAAGGCGTTCTGAACTACGACGAAGAGGGTTCGCGCGGTGTCTTTGAAGCCGGTAACTCCGTCTTCCATCGCAACTGGAGCTATGTCTGGGGAACCACCCAGGCGCAGGACTCCTCGCTCCGTGGCAAAATCGGCGTCATGGCGCTGCCGGTGGGTGCGGAAGGGCAAAAATCGAGTGGCTGCTATGGCGCGGGTCTTCTCGGCGTCTCGAAATATGCCGACGACGTCGACGCCGCGGTCAGCCTGGTGCGCTACCTGACGGGCGCGAAGGAGCAGAAGCGCCGGGCGCTGCAGGCCTATAGCCCGACCCTGAAGGCGCTCTACGAGGACAAGGACATTCTCGCCGCTAATCCGTCCTTGGCCTTCGCCGAAAAGGCCTATGCCGAAAGCGCCTCGCGTCCCTCGCAGGTGACGGGCGCCTCCTACAATCGCGTTTCGCAGCGGATCTTCAACGGCGTGCACAACGTACTGAGCGGCAAGGAAAGTGCCGAGGACGCGCTGACCAAGGTCGGCAGCGACCTGGAACGCCTGAAGGCGCGTGGCTGGTAAGTCGTAACTTACACAGGCCCGCCAAGGCGGGCCTGCCAACATTCGATCGAGGAAACCAACGTGAATATTGCGATCGCACCGTGCTGCTGGGGCATCTATTGGCCTCAGGGGAATGACCTTGCCTGGACGGACTATCTCGACCGCATTCGTGGGGCCGGATATCGCCATACCGAGCTCGGCCCCTATGGCTACTTTTCGACCGACGTCGCGGTGCTTTCGTCCGAACTCGCAAGTCGCGATCTCACGGTCGTCGCGGCGGCTCATGTGCACACGCTTGCCGATGCCGCGTCGTGGCCGTTGCTCGAGGAAAAGACACAAGCGATCTGCAAGCTGCTCGCGGCGGCCGGCGGCACGCACTTCATCCTGATGGACGAGTCGGAGTTCTACCCGAAGGACCGTATGGGTGTGGTTGACGAGGCCGGCTGGCGCGCCGTTGTCGATCAGACGAACCAATCCGCCGCCATTGCCCGCAGCCACGGGCTGCAGTTCAGCTTCCATCCGCATGTCGGCACTTGCGTCGAGCTCGAGGGCCAGATCGAGCGGCTGCTCGCCGATACCGACCCCGATCTCGTCGGCCTCTGCCTCGATACCGGCCACCATGCCTATTGGAAGGCCGACCCGATCGCCTTCTTCCGGCGCCATCGTGATCGCGTCAACTCCGTTCATTTGAAGAATGTCGACGGTGCTTTCCGCGAACGGGTGCTCTCCGAGGGCATTCACTCGGATCGCGCCTTCGAAGAGGGCATCATGACCGATCTCGATCGCGGCGTGGTCGACATCGCCGCGTTCGTTTCGGCTTTGCGTGAGACCGGTTACGACGGCCCATTGGTCGTCGAGCAGGATCTGGCGCTGAACCATCCCGATACGCCGGAAACGATCGCAAGGCGCAATTTTGACTTCGTCTCGCGGCTCCTGAATGGGGCCGGCGCATGAAGGTCGAGATCCACGCCACGCCTGACGCCATCGGCGAACGCCTTGCGGCACGGATCATTACCGGGGTCCGTACGGCAGGCGCTGAAGGACGAAACTATGTTCTTGGCTGCCCAGGGGGGCGTAGCCCTCTGCCGGTCTATCAGGCCCTCGGTCGTCTTCTGGCAAAAGAGCCTGTTGATTGTTCCCGGCTGATCATCGTCATGATGGACGAATATCTGCGTCCCGCCGAAGGTGGCGGTTTCTCCCCGCCACCGGCCGCCGCCCACTATTCCTGCCGGGGCTTCGGCGAGCGCGAAATCGTCGGCCGCATCAATGCGGCGCTGCCGGCCAACTTTCACATTCCGGATGAAAACTTCTGGATGCCTGACATCGACGCGCCTGGTGGCTACGATGAGCGCATCGCTGCCGCCGGCGGCATCGATCTCTTCCTGCTCGCCTCTGGCGCCGGCGATGGCCACATCGCCTTCAATCCGCCGGGCTCTGCCCGCGACAGCCGCACGCGCATCGTTGCTCTTGCCGAACAGACGCGGCGAGACAATCTCGCGACGTTCCCGGATTTTACGGGCATCGACGACGTCCCCTCGCATGGCGTGACCATCGGCGTCGGCTCGATCGCCGAGCAATCGAGAGCGGTGGCGATGGTCGTCTGGGGCGAAGGCAAGCGACATGCTTTCTATCGCCTGACGCGTGCGGGCGCCTATGATCCGAGCTGGCCCGCCACGATCGCGATCGAATGCCGGAGCGCCGAACTCTACGCCGATGCCGATGCAGCCGGTGAGTGGGGAGCGCGCTGATGAGCCTGCACGCCATCGGAATCGATGTCGGGGGAACGAAGACCAAGGCATGCCTTGTTCGTCTCGGCGACGGTGCCGTGATCGCCGAGCGCACCGAGCCGACCCCCTGCCAGGAGGGCGGTGCCGCCGTGCTGGACCTGGTGGCATCGCTCGCGGAAAGCATTTGCCGCAAAGGCGAAGAGCTTGGCGTCGAGGCAATCGGTCTCGGCGTCTGCCTGCCGGAGCTGGTCACAGGCAGCGGCGAGCCGGCCTCCGCCTGGAATTTCGACTGGCGCGGTCTCGACTATCACGGGCGCCTCGGCGCGTTCGGGCCGCTGCACATTGACAGCGACGTGCGCGCCGCGGCCTTCGCCGAGGGTTGGATCGGCGCCGGTGCGGATGCCGACCCCTTCGTCTATGTGACGATTTCGACCGGGCTCTCGCATTCGCTGGTCATCGGCGGAACGCCCTATGCCGGCGCCCGTGGTTTTGCGATCCATTTTTCCGGCAGCGATCTCGTTGTCTTTGCCGGGGAAAGCCAGGACCAGGAGGTCCGCCACAACCTTGAGCTTTTTGCAAGCGGCAAGGCGTTGGGCGAGCGCTACAGCCGAATGATCGGCCGTGCGGACGCAAGCGCTCTGCAACTTTTCGAAGCGGAGGCCAGCGACCCGCGGGCCGCTCGCATGGTGGCCGACGCGCTTTCGTCGCTTGCCTCCTATCTTGGTCAGCTCGTCAACACGCTCGACCCGACGATACTCATTCTCGGCGGCGGGATCGGCGGCGATCCGGCGGTCAACGCGCGGCTTGCGGCGCTGACGCGGCCTTTCATTTGGGCCGAGGGAGCACGCGACATGCCGATCGTCCCAAGCCTCCTGGGTGATGCGGCCTGTGCCATCGGCGTCGCAGCACTAGCAAAAAGATCTGCCAACCGAACGGTGCGCCCATGAGTGGAATTGCTCTTACCAATGTCGTCAAACGCTTCGGCGCGCTGACCGTAATCGACAAGGTCAACCTTACGGTCGGAGAGGGCGAGTTCGTCGTTTTCGTCGGCCCGTCCGGCTGCGGAAAGTCGACGCTGCTGCGGATGATCGCGGGGCTCGAGGAGATCTCCGACGGCGAGCTGCAGATCGGCGGGGAACGCATGAACGAGACGCCACCGGCGCGCCGCGGCATTGCCATGGTGTTCCAGTCCTACGCGCTCTATCCGCACATGAACGTCGAGCGCAATCTCGGCTTCGCGCTGGAGACAGCACGGCTTGCCGCCGGCGAGATCAAGGAGCGGGTGGCAAAGGTCGCCCGGTTCCTGAAGATCGAGCACCTGCTGGAGCGGCGTCCGGCGCAGCTTTCCGGCGGCCAGCAGCAGCGCGTCGCCATCGGCAGGGCGCTGGTGCGCTCGCAGAAGCTTTTCCTGTTCGACGAGCCACTCTCAAACCTCGATGCCGATCTGCGTATGGAGATGCGCGTTGAGATCGCCCGCATCCATCGCGAGCTCAAAGCCACCACCGTCTATGTGACACACGACCAGTTGGAAGCGATGACGCTTGCCGATCGGATCGTCGTCTTGAAAGACGGCCATATCTCGCAGGTCGGCACGCCGATGGAACTTTATGAGCGGCCGGCCAACAAGTTCGTCGCCGGCTTCATCGGTGCCCCGCGCATGAACTTCTTGCCGGGCGCCCTGGTCAATGGCGGGGGAACGAGCCGCCTCGACGTGCTTAATGTCGCACATGGCCTCGGACGCTACGCCTACGAAGGAAAGGTGAGCGTCGGCATCCGGCCGGAAGACTTGATGCTGGACGGTGGCGATATTCGCTTGCCGGCAACAGTGCAGCTTGTCGAGCCGCTGGGCGGCGAGGCACTCGTGCATGCGCGTCTCGGCAATGGGCAGTCGCTTGTGCTTAAGGTGCAGGGCAGGCCCGATCTCGCGCCGAATGCCGACATCTCCGTCGGCTGGCTGACGTCGAAGGCACACATCTTCGGCGCCGACGACGCGGCACTCACGGCTGCTGGGGTGTGAGGCGATGATGGCTGGTACAAGATCGACAGGATTGCGACAGGCGCGCGTTCGCACCGCCTGGCTCTTTCTCGCCCCAAGCCTTCTGGTCCTGACCGGCGTGGCGCTCTGGCCGCTCGGCCGCACGTTCCTGTTTTCCTTCACCGATGCGCTTTTGACCGAGCCGGACTTCTACGGCTATGTCGGTTTCGACAATTACCGGGCGCTGTTTGAGGATCCGCTGTGGTGGCAGTCGGTCCGCAACACGCTCTACTTCACCGTCATCTCGGTCTCGATCGAGACGGTGCTCGGCCTGACGATCGCGCTGCTTCTCAATTCGCACATTGCCGGGCGCGGCATGATGCGGGCGATCATCCTCATCCCCTGGTCGATCCCGGTCGTCGTCAGCGCCCGCATGTGGCAATGGATGTTGCATGACCAGTTCGGCATCGTGAACCATGTGCTGAAGATGGCGGGTTTGATCGACACCGGCGTTGCCTGGACCGCCAACTCGGCGCTGGTCATGCCTGTGATCATCGCGGTCGACGTCTGGATAACGACGCCCTTCATGGTGCTCCTGATCCTGGCGGGTCTGTCGATGCTTCCCCGCGGCATCTACGAGGCAGCCTCGATCGATGGCGTGCCGGCATGGAAGCAGTTCACCTCGCTCACCCTGCCGCTGTTGGCGCCGAGCATCGCGGTCGCCGTGCTCTTCCGCCTGCTCGATGCCCTGCGCATGTTCGACCTCAGCTTCGTACTGTCCTCCAACAGCGACGACACCAAGACCGTCTCGATCTATGCCCGTGAGGTGCTGGTCAATTTCCAGGACATGGGCGTCGGCTCGGCCGCAAGCACCGCCGTCTTCCTGATGATTGCGCTGGTGACCGCCATCTACGTCACGGTGTTTCGTCTCAATCGCCGCCTCATGGGAGTGTGACATGGTCAGGAGCAACACCGGCAAGCAGCTGCACAGGATCGCGATCTACTCCCTCTTTTGTATCGTGGCGCTCTACACGCTGTTTCCCTTCTACTGGATGATCGCGTCGTCGCTGAAATCGGGCCAGGCGATCTTCGACGTGACCTTCTTTCCGGACCTGAAGTTCAACAATTACGCTGCGATCCTTTCGGACGGTGTCTTCCTGCGCTCGCTGTTGAATTCGCTGATCGTTGCCTTTTCGGTCGTGGCGCTGTCGCTGCTGCTCGCGGTCGGGGCGGCCTACGCGCTCGGCCGCATCGATTTCCGCGGCCGCTCGCCGATCATGCTTCTGGTGCTCGGCGTCTCGATGTTCCCGCAGATCGCACTGCTCTCCGGCCTCTTCGAAATGATCCGCTGGCTCGGGCTCTACAACACGATCGGGTCCTTGATCTTCGCCTATATGATCTTCACGCTGCCCTTCAACATCTGGGTGCTGACGACCTTCATGCGCGACCTGCCGAAGCAGATCGAGGAGGCGGCGATCATGGACGGTTGCTCGCCGCTGCGCATCGTGCGCTGCATCTTCCTGCCGATGATGAGGCCGGCGCTGATCTCGACCGGGCTGCTCGCCTTCATCGCGTCGTGGAACGAGTTCATGTTCGCGCTGACCTTCATTCTGACCGACGAGAACCGCACGGTGCCGGTGGCGATCGCGCTCATCTCCGGATCGAGCCGCTACGAATTCCCCTATGGGGCGATCATGGCCGCTTCGACCATCGTCACGGTGCCGCTCATCGTTCTTGCGCTGATTTTCCAGAAACACATCGTCTCCGGCCTGACGGCGGGCGCGGTGAAGGGTTGAAATGGCCTCTCTACGAGGCGGAAAGGGTACTTCCATGGGTGTCGTTCGTGTTGGTTTGATCGGGCTTGGCGAGGTCAGCCAGCTCATGCATCTGCCGATTCTCGCCGATCATCGCCATCTGTTCGAAATCGCCGGCGTCTATGACGTCTCGCCGAGCCTGACGGCCTATTGCTCGGAGCGCTATCCGGTTGCGAAGAAGTTCGAAACCGCGGAGGCGCTCGTCTCTTCGCCGGATATCGACGCGGTCTTTATCCTGACGCCCGATCAGACCCACAGCTTCTATCTGCAGATGGCGCTGAAGGCGAAAAAACACGTCTTCCTGGAAAAGCCCGCCTGCCTCACGCTCGGCGAGATCGATGCCGTCGCGCCGCTGGCCGAGGAGGCCGACCGGCTGCTCTTCGTCGCCTATATGCGGCGCTACTCACCAAGCTTCCTGCGGGCCAAGGCGATGATGCCGGCGCAGGGCGACGTGCGTTACGTCCGCGTCCGCGACATCATCTGCGAAGGCCCGTTCTTCATTCGCCAGACGCGCAACATCTTCTATCCCTCGGATCTCGATCAGGCGTTCCTTGCCAAATCCCGGGCTGAGACGACGGCACTCCTGAAACAGGTGGTCGGTGAGGATGCGCCTGCCGATCTGATGCGGGCCTATCAGGTGCTGACCGGGCTATCGTCGCACAGCCTTTCGGCGATGCGCGAACTGATCGGCCTGCCGAAGCGGGTGATTGCCGCCCATCACAAATGCAACGGCGAATCCATCGTCGCGCTTTTCGACTACGGCCACTTTACCGCGATCTACGAAGCGATGATCGACAACGTCGCCCGTTTCGACGCGCGCATCGAGGTGCTGTCGGATCGCCGCCAACTGCGCGTCAGCTACGACACGCCCTATATCCGCAACCTGCCGACGTCACTCGAAGTGATCGACAGCACCGATACCGAAACCGAAACGCGCACCTTCGGCCCCGATTACACCGATCCCTTCGCAGTCGAGCTGCGCGCGTTCCATGACCACCTTACCAACGGCACGAGACCGAAGACGACGCTTGCCGACTCGCGCGAAGACCTTGCCCTGATGGCTGAGATCGTCGGTCGCCTCAAGGAAAGTTCACGGCTATAGCAGGGCGACATCTTCAACACCGGGTTGTACTGACATGACAAAACGCGAAACCGCACGTGACCGCATCCTGACCGCCGCCGAGGCGATCGTCGTCGGCAAGGGCGTATCCTCCCTGACCTTCGACGAAGTGGCGGAGCAAACTGGCCTCAGCAAGGGCGGCATCCTCTACCACTTCGCCAGCAAGGATGCGCTGGTAAGGGCGATGGTCGAGCGTTTCGTCTTTCGGTTCGAGACCGGTCTCTCCGGGCTCGAAACCGAGGACGAAGACCCGCATGGCCGCTACACCCGCGCCTATGTGCGTGCGACGCTCGGCGAGGCCACAAGCACCGGCGATCAGTATGACCGCCTGGGCGCCAGCATCACCGCCGCGCTTTCGAATTTTCCCGACCTTCTGGAAATCGTGCGACAGCAGAACATCCGCTGCCAGGCGGCCGTCGAGAACGACGGCCTCGACCCGGTCGAGGCGACGATCACGCGACTGGCGGTCGAGGGCATGTGGCTGGCGGAGGTCTTCAACGTCATGCACCTCGACCCCGAGATGAAGCGCGCCGTCACCGCACGCCTGCTGGAGCGCACGCACGCGCCGCCATCCCCGAAATAGTGCGCTTCGCGCACATCCCCTAAGCGCGCCTGACGCGCAAAACCAAGGAGTTTTCCGATGGGCTACAAACCGTCTCCCCGTCCCGTCTTCGATCGTCCCACGCACATCCCCTATGGCAGCGTCACGCGGCACCTCTGGGGCGAGGAGAATGCCGGCCTCGTCGACGACTGGATCTATGCCTCGACGGAAAGCATCCACCAGATCGTCTTCGGCATGCAGCCCGGCGGCTGCTTCAAACACACAGAAGCCTTCCGTACGATCTTCGGTGCGGATGAGGTTCTCTATGTGCTGAGCGGCACGCTCGGCCTTGCCAATCCTCAGACCGGCGAATTCTGCGTCGCGCGCGAAGGCGAGGTGCTGTTCTTCCGCAAGGACACCTGGCACCACGGCTTCAACCTTGGCAACGATCAGGTTCGGGTGCTGGAGTTCTTCGCGCCGCCGCCGGCCAAGGGCACGTCCGGTCCCTATGCGCGCACCAAGCCCTATCTCGAGATCGAGCAGTCGCGGTATGGCCAGAGCGAGTTCATCGGCCGCTGGCCGATGGCGGCGGAGGAGCAGCGCAAGGCGAGAACGATCCATCCGATGCGCGATGCCGATCTGCTCTTTAGCCTCGATCAGCAGACACAGGGCGCCTATACCGGCCTCTACTGCGCGACCGACCAGCTGACCGTCGGCAAGACGACGCTGATTGCGGGCAAACGCAGCGGCATCGAGCGCCACAAGGGCGACGAATGCCTCTACGTCGTCTCCGGCACGCTCAACATTCACGTACCCGATGCCGAGGGCCAGGTCTGGTTCGAGCTCAATCCGCGTGATGGCTTCTACATCCCGGCGGGCTTCGACCATCAGTATTTCAACATGACGGGTGAAAAGGTGGAATTGGTCTTCGGCGTCGCGCCGGAGTTTTGATGTTCCAACGAAAAAGCCGGACGAGATCCGCAAAGATATCGTCCGGCTGAGCAGGTTGAAGAACGTCGGCTATGACGTTGCTGGCGGCTCTCAGGCCGCCTTCTTTGCGTCGAAGGGGATCTCGATATCGACAGCGAGCGTAGAGACCTGGGGGCCGCGCTCCATCGTGACGCGGACCTTGTCGTCGTCGATCTGCATGTGCTTGGAGATCGCCTTCAGAATTTCGTCGCGCAGCTTGGTGACGAGATCGGAATCGCCTGCGGATGCGCGCTCATGGGCCAGCAACACCTGCAGCCGCTCGCGGGCGGCTGGCGCTGACTGGGAGCGGGAAAAGAAACGGAACGGGTTCATGCCGCCTTCCTTCCGAAAATCTTGCCGAGGAAACTGCGCTTTTCACCGGGAACGGTGATCGGCAGGGTTTCGCCTTTCAGCCGGCGCGCCGCGTCGAAATAGGCGAGCGCCGGGGCGCAGCGGCCGTCCGCCAGTGTGACCGGTGAACCGACGTTGGAAGCCCGCAGCACGTCGGCGCTTTCCGGAATGATGCCCATCAACGGGATCGACAGGATTTCCAAGACGTCGTCGACCTTCAGCATGTCGCCGCGTTCGGCACGCACCGGGTCGTAGCGGGTGAGCAGCAGGTGCTTTTCCATGCGCTCGCCGTTCTCGGCCTTCAGCGTCTTGGAATCGAGCAGGCCGATGATGCGATCGGAATCGCGCACGGAAGAGACTTCCGGGTTGGTCACGACGATGGCGATATCCGCGTGGCGCATGGCGAGCGTCGCGCCGCGTTCGATGCCCGCAGGGCTGTCGCAGATGACCCAGTCGAAGGCGCTCTGCAGGGCGGCGATGACCTTCTCGACGCCTTCCGGCGTCAGGTTGTCCTTGTCGCGGGTCTGCGAGGCCGGCAGCAGGTAAAGCGTCTCCACGCGCTTGTCGCGGATCAGCGCCTGCGACAGCTTCGCTTCGCCCTGGATCACGTTGACCAGATCATAGACGACGCGACGTTCCGCGCCCATGACGAGGTCGAGATTGCGCAGACCGACGTCAAAATCCACGACGACAACCTTGTCGCCATTTTGCGCAAGTGCTGCACCCAATGCGGCGCTGGACGTCGTCTTGCCGACGCCGCCCTTGCCCGATGTAACTACCACTACCTTGCCCATACGTCTCTCCAAGTATCTAGGAATTCGCCTTCGCCTACGTCCTTATGACCCCGGCCGGATCGGCCCGAATCACCTGATGCGGACGACAACCATCCGCTCTCTTCCTTGTGTCGCCCTAGCCGAGCGTGCCCGCCTTGAGCGCTTCGCCGTCGAGCCAGATCTGCACGGACTTGCCGCGCAAGTTCTGCTCCATGTCGTCGGCGGTCTTGTAAAAGCCGTCGATCGCAATCAGTTCCGCCTCGAGCTTGCGGCAGAAAATCCGCGCAGAGGCATTGCCCGTCGTGCCCGCCATCGCCCGGCCGCGAAGCGCCCCGTAGATGTGGATCGATCCGCCGGCAACGACTTCGGCGCCCGAGGCAACCGAACCGATGACCGTCACGTCGCCCTCGGGGAAGAACAGCGACTGCCCGGAGCGCACCGGCTGGGTGACGACGATCGAGGGTGTCACCTTGGCCGCAACCGGATCGGTCGCGATGACCGCTTCGACGTCTGCTTCCGGGCTGTCGGCCTTTTCGGCCTGTTCTGCCATCTTGGCTTCGAAGTCGGCCGCCGGGCGCCCGTCGTTCATCGCCGGCGGCAGGTCGGCGCCGAGCAGCGACTGGCGAGCGCCTTCGATGCCCATGATGCGGACATTGCGCGTGGTGAGCTGACTGACGAGATCGCGCAACTGCTGGCGATCGATGTCGAGATCGTTGACGTCGAGCACGACCGGGCGCCGCAGGAAGAAGCCGGCGGAACGTGAGGCAAGATCGTCCAGTCGCTGAAGCCAGTCCTCGAAGGGCAATTCTGGCGTCAGTGCGAGCGCAAGGAAGGAACGCCCCTTGAGGCGGATCGGCCGGGATTCGGTTAACACATCGTTCATCTTGGTAAATTTTCCGTTGCTTCGGTGTATCGAGGAAATGGTTAACAAATGGTTAATTCGGCAATGCGAAGGTTAATGAGGCGACCTGTCCGGCCGCGCTGCCGGCGCTGGAAAACAAGGGAAAATCCGTTGGTGGCCAATACCGATCTTCCGGTCTGTGGCGCTGCGGCAACAGCCGAAACGGCTGCTTATGGGCTGTTGGCGGAGGTTTGCGGCGCCGATCAGGGGATGGCGATTCGCCGGTCGAGTGGGGTGTTGACATTGGTGCGCTAAAATAAGAACATAACGTGAACAAATGGAGGTTTCCCATGCACAGGACAGAAACCATGACCCATACGGAAGAGGTGATTGAACGTGCCATGGCTGCTGTCGCAGCCGCGCGCCTGAAGCGTGAACGTGAGGCGGAATGGCGCAAGCGCACCTTCGGGCGCATCGACGTGAAGCCGCCTCTGCCGCGCCTGAAACGCGGCGGCGTGCAGCTTTCGCTCAGGCTAGACGGTTCGGCACGCTGAACGTCGCCTCGGGGGCCAGTTGCTGCGAACCGGCCGCGGAGACGAGGCTTCAAGAGGACGGATCATGAGGCATCGTCGAAGCATCGATCTGATGCCGCGCGAAGACGCCGGTGACTACGGCTCGACCCTGGACCGGCTGCCGGAATGGTACGTGCTTGTGGCACATTGCGGAAAGTGCCGACATCAGGCGCAGGTAGACCGCAGACTGATCGCCCGGACCTATGGAACCGACGTGCCGCTGGCACGCGTTCCGCGGATACTGAAATGCTCGCGCTGCCAAAACAGGGACGGCAACAAGCTGCTTCTCGGCCGGCTGCCACGGGACTAACGCTGGCTGGGCTGCAAAGGTTCGAAAGACCAGACGCTATTCGCTTTGGCGGAAGTTGCGGATGCGATCGAAGAGGACCGCGAGGATCGTCGCGCTGCCGATGAAGGTGCCCTGCCAGAAGGCGTTGATACCGAGGAGCCCGAGGCTGTTGCGGATCACCTCTATCAGGGCGGCGCCGACGATCGCGCCGAAGGCCGTGCCGGCGCCGCCGGCGAGATTACCGCCGCCGATCACGGCTGCGGCGATGACCTGCAACTCCATGCCCGCGCCGATATTGGTGGTCACCGCGCCGAGCCAACCGGTCTGGATGATGCCGGCGACGCCGGCCGAGAGCGCCGAGATCATGTAGACGCAGACCTTGATGGGGCGCACCGGCAGACCCGTTGCAATGGCCGCCTTCTCATTGCCGCCGATTGCATAAATGTAACGGCCGATGCGCGTCCAGCGCAGCACGAAACCGGTCAGCAGCGCCAGCACGATCATGTAGATCACCGGGTTGGCGATGCCGAACATCGAACCACCGCCGAGCGCCAGCAGCTTGTCGTGATCGGGGCCGAACTCGAAGACCACGGTGTTGTTGGATGCGACCATCGCCAGGCTGCGGGCGACAGAGAGCATGCCGAGCGTCACGACGAAGGGCGGAAATCCGAGGTAGGCAATAAGGATGCCGTTGAACGCGCCGATCACCAACGCCGTCGCGACCGAAACCGCAATGCCCGTCTCGATGCCATATCCGGCATGCATCGTAACGGCGAGCACCATGCTGCACAGGCAGAGCACCGAGCCCACCGAGAGATCGATCCCGCCGGTGATGATGACGAGCGTCATGCCGAGCGCGATGATGGCGACGAAGGTGACGTTGCGGGTGATGTTGTAGAGATTTTTTGCCGTGGCGAAGCTGTCAGTGGCAAACGACAGGAAAATGCAGGCGAGAATGACGGCGATCAGCACCCAGAAGGTCTGGCTGGCCAGGACCGCTCCTCCGAGCGTGCGCTGCCTGCGGGCGATCGTCTGATCCAGCGTCGTTGCCATGGTTTCTCGCATTCCTCCGATGCAGAAGATTGAACTCGCGTGCCGTTATCCACCCTCGATCGCGCCGGTTATCAGCCCCGTCACCTCCTCCGGCGTGGTGTCTGAAATCGGCTTGTCCGCCACCTTGCGGCCCCGGCGCATGACGACGACGCGATCGGCGACATCGAAGACATCGGGCATGCGGTGACTGATGAGCACAACCAGGATACCGCGATCGCGCAATTGCCGGATCAGATGCAGCACTTCGGCCACCTGGCGCACGGAAATCGCCGCCGTCGGTTCGTCCATCAGCACGATCTTCGCCTCGGAGATCATGGTGCGGGCAATCGCCACGGCTTGTCGCTGCCCGCCCGACATCTGTTTGACGAGGTCGCGTGCCCGGGTCTCCGAGCGCAGCTCCCTGAAGATTTCCCCCGCGCGCAGGTACATGGCCTTGTAGTCGAGCACGCGCAAGGGGCCGATGCCGCGCCTCAGTTCGCGGCCAAGGAAGACGTTCGCGGCCGCCGAGAGATTGTCGCAAAGGGCCAGATCCTGGTGCACGATCTCGATGCCGAACTGTCGCGCCTCGACGGGCCGATGCAGGACGATATCGCTGCCGTTGAGCCGCATGGTGCCGTGGCTCGGGCGGTAGTTGCCGGCAATCATCTTGACCAGCGTCGACTTGCCGGCGCCGTTGTCACCCATCAGGCCGACGACCTGCCCAGCTTCCAACGACAAGGAAATGTCGTTCACGGCCTGGATGGCCCCGAAGTGCTTGGAGATATTGCTGAGTTCAAGCAGCACGACAGCCTTCCAGACTCTCCGACCCGCGCCGATTGTGCGAGGCACGTCGCCGAGTGCCTGCCGCCTCGCGCGTTAGCGACTGCTTATTTACGCAAATCGCCGCGAACGCGTCAATGATCCCTCACCGGATAAACCTGTTTTGTATGACAATTAGATTGACGAACGAGGTCAATTATATATTAGCTATTGCTGGGAGATGAGCATGCTTATCCTTGTCACCGGGGCAACGGGCAAGGTCGGGCGGCACCTCATATCAGCGCTGCTTGACCAACCACGTTTTTCGAAAGCGCGCATTCACGCGCTCTGCCACAACCGTGTGCTCGACGCGACCGACCGGCTGGACGTTATCAGAGGCTCGATCGCCGATCGAGCGATCGCAGAAGATGCGATCGCCGGCGTTACCCACGTCGTGCATCTGGCGACCTGCAAGGAGACACCCGCCGACGTCATGGATGTGACCGTCAAGGGGCTCTTCTGGCTGCTCGAGGCGTTCAGGGCGAGCCCGACAGCCCGGCAGTTCATCCTGATCGGCGGCGACGCTGCCGTCGGCCACTTCTTCTATTCTCATGACGGCCCTATTACCGAGGCGACACCGCACCGCGCCTATCCCGGCTGCTACGCGCTCTCGAAAGTGCTCGAAGAGGTGATGGTCGAGCAATACGCCATCCAATACGGGATGAACGTCTGTTGCCTCAGGGCGCCCTGGATCATGGAAAAGGACGACTTCAAGCACTCGCTCTCCTTTGGCGATGACGTATTTGGCGGGCCTGATTGGAAAACGTTCTTTTCGCCTGACGAAGCCAGGCGCTACGCGGAAGCCGGAACGGTACCGTTACTGCGCGCTGCCGACGGTAAGCCGCTCAAGCGCAACTTCGTCCACGTCAGCGACCTCGTGTCGGCGGTTCTGAGCGCTATAGATAACCCGCGCGCAGAACACCAGCGCTTCAACATCGCCATGGATCGCCCGGTCGACTACGGCGAGGTCGCAAGCTACCTGAAGCGCACGCGCGGGCTGCCATACGTCGACGTTGCGAGTGATTTCCACTCGAACTGGCTGGACAACAGCAAGGCCAAGTACCTGCTGGACTGGCAGCCGGAATACGATCTCGAAAAGCTTATCGACCAGGCCTGGCAATACGAGCGTCCATCGAACGACCCTCGCATCGTCTGGTATCCGGGTTGATTTGTGCCGCGGACAGAGGGTGTCCGCTTGTTTCAACGGGAGGATAGAATGAGGAAAGCATTGGTGCTTGCAGTCGCAGCGCTCGCGCTGGCCGCCGGTTCGGCCGACGCCCAGACGAAGAAGCAGCTCGTCATCGTCGTCAAAGGCCTCGACAATCCGTTCTTCGAGGCGATCAACCAGGGATGCCAGAAGTGGAACAAGGAAAACACAAGCTCGGAGTATGAGTGCTTCTACACCGGCCCGGCGTCGACCTCGGACGAAGCCGGCGAGGCGCAGATCGTCCAGGACATGCTTGGCAAGCCCAGCACGGCTGCGATCGCCATTTCGCCATCGAACGCCAAACTGATTGCCCAGACGCTGAAGACGGCCAACCCGTCCGTCCCGGTCATGACGCTCGACGCCGACCTTGCCAAGGAAGATGCCGGCCTGCGCAAGACCTATCTCGGCACCGACAACTACACGATGGGCGCGCGGATCGCCGACTACATCAAGAAGGCCAAGCCGAACGGCGGCAAGATCTGCACGATCGAGGGCAACCCCGGCGCCGACAACATCCTCAGGCGTGCCCAGGGCATGCGTGATGTGCTGACCGGCAAGGAGGGGCTGGCCGAGCTTAAGGGCGAAGGCGGCTGGACGGAGGTCGCAGGCTGCCCGGTCTTTACCAATGACGACGGCGCCAAGGGCGTGCAGGCGATGACGGATATCCTGGCCGCTAATCCTGATCTCGACGCCTTCGGCATCATGGGCGGCTGGCCGCTCTTCGGGGCCCCGCAACCCTATCGCGACCTGTTCAAACCGATGGCTGACAAGATCGCAAAGAACGAATTCGTCATCGGCGCCGCCGACACGATCGGCGACGAAGTGGCGATCGCCAAGGAAGGTCTCGTCACCGCGCTCGTCGGCCAGCGCCCGTTCGAAATGGGTTACAAGGCTCCGTCGGTCATGCTGGACTTGATCGCCGGCAAACCGGTGGAGGATCCAGTTTTCACGGGCCTTGACGAATGCACGAAGGACACGGCGGACACCTGCATCCAGAAGTAAGCTGACGGATACGGCACCCCTTTGACGCGTGCCGCAATCTTTGTCATATCCGCGATAGCCGCGGTCACCGTGCAACTTGCCGGTTGGCCGCGGCAAGCTGCGGCGATGCCGCTTGGAAGATCTCTCCGATCACCGATCGTCAGGGGGATCATCCAACCCTCTTGCATGACCTGGAGACCACAATGACCAAACGGATCATCTTTACCGGCGGCAGCGGCAAGGCCGGTCGCCATGTCGTGCAATACCTGGTCGAACACGGCCACCAGGTGCTCAACCTCGACACCAAGTCCCTCGACAACCCGAAGGTGCGCACGCTGATCACCGACATCACCGACAGCGGCCAGGTGTTCAACGCGCTGTCTAGCTACACCGGCCTGCACGAGTTCGACCCGTCGCTGGCAGCCCAGCCGATCGATGCCGTCGTTCATTTCGCGGCGATCCCACGCATCCTGATCGCCCCCGACAACGAACTTTTCCGCGTCAATGCGATGGGCACCTACAATGTCATAGAAGCCGCAGTGAAACTCGGCATCCGCAAGATCGTCATCGCCTCGAGCGAGACGACCTACGGCCTCGTCTTTGCAAACGAGCCGCGAAATCCGCAGTATTTCCCGCTCGACGAGGACTATGACGTCGATCCGATGGACAGCTATGCGCTGTCCAAAGTCGTCAACGAGAAGACGGCGCGGGCCTTTGCGCTCAGGAGCGGCACCGATATTTACGCGCTGCGCATCGGCAATGTCATCGAACCCAGCGAGTATCGCCTCTTTCCGGGCTGGTTTGCCGATCCAGGTTTTCGCAAGCGGATTGCCTGGAGCTACATCGACGCACGTGACCTTGGCCAGATCACGCTGAGAGCCATCGAAACGGACGGCCTCGGCTACCAGGTCTTCAATGCAGCGAACGACGAGACCTCCTCAGACATTCCGACACGGGAGCTGATCGACCGGTTCTATCCCGGCGTCCCGATCAAAGGGCAGCTCGGGGAATACGAGACGCTGCTGTCAAACCGCAAGGCGCGCGCGATGCTCGGCTTTCATCCGCAACACAGCTGGCGGAACTATGTTGGCGTCTGATGACGGCTGCCGACGGGTGAACCAAAAATAGAGAAAACAGACGACATGGCTGACAGACGACCAGGAAGAGCCTCCGCCGGAACGGTTGCGGCAGAGGCAACACGCGCGACAAGGCGCCTTGATGCGCCGCGCATATCGGCGCCCAGTGTCCACATGTCGCTCGCCGACGACATCGGGCTGCGGATCGTGCGCGGCGACTATCCACCCGGATCGATCCTGCCAAACGAGGCGCAATGGACAGAGATCTTCGACGTCAGCCGCACGGCGGTTCGAGAGGCAATCAAGATATTGATGGCAAAGGGTCTGCTCGCCTCGCGTCCGAAAATCGGGAGCTGGGTTGAGCCGAAGGAACGCTGGAACCTGCTCGATCGCGACGTCCTGAGCTGGTACGCCGTGTCGCCGGATCGGCTGCAGTTCCTCAAGACCGTGCAGGAATTTCGCCACATCATAGAGCCGGAGGCAACGGCGCTTGCGGCCACCCGCCGAAGCGACGAGCAGATGGCCGAAATCAGCGCGGCGTTGCGGGGCATGGAGAGGGCGACGACGCTCGAGCTGCGCACCGAGGCCGACACGCGCTTTCATCTGGCGATCCTGCGCGCGTCCGGCAACGATCTGATGGTGCCGCTGGGCGCGATGATCGAGTCGGCGCTCAACCATCTTTTCGTGCTGGTGACCCGTGACGACAGCAGTTCCGTCCACGCGCTGACGCTCCACCAGGACATCGAGAAGGGCATTCGCCTGCGCCGTGCAAACGCCGCGCGCAATGCCGTGCGTCGCCTTCTGGCCAACACCGATGAACTGATAGCGCAGTCGGAGCGCAGCGATTGATGGTCGCCGCCTCAGGTCCTGCGAGAGCGTGCACAATTCGTCGCGCGCGCCATGCGGGGACGTCAGTAGGCAGCCTCGGCCGAACCGGTTGTCGGGTAGATCGGGGGAATGCGGTGGCCGCTGTTTCCTTCGTCGGACGCACACAAAGACCAGCTTAGACTACCCGATCCCAAGCAACCGAGGTGTTACTAACGGAACACTCATTTAGTGATCCGTTTGATAAAGTGTGAAACTGGGAAAGCAGTTTTCGAATATTCGGTTTCTTCGCACCTATGCGTTTCGACAGGAAACACTGTCGACTGATTGCTTCTTTTATCGAAAAGCAAAATTCGCAATGGAGGATGCCATGATGAAGCTGTTGCTGGTACTCATTGCCCTGACGTCTTTTGTACCTGCGACTGCAGTCGCACAATGCAACCCGGCGGTACAGCAGTGCCGCTGAGGCACTGCCCCAGACTGTGAACCATCACCATGCCGAACCTTGTCGCGCTGCTCTTCGGAGCGGCGATCGTCCTGTTTTACTCTTACGGGCGCTTCAACCGTGTCACCTACGAGGGCGGGCGGCAGATGGAGCGGCTTGTCAACCTGTTGTCGCCCGACAAGCTTCGGGCGCGGCGCATCGTCATGCATGCCTACGCATGCTACGCGCTCATACTTCTGTTCATCTACTTCTTCCTGTGCGCCTACGCCGAACTCCTGCCAATGCTCGGTGGCCCGGATCTCTCGATCGGTGCGAGCAAGCTTCCCGTTCCTTCCGTCGATGCCCCGGTAGCGATCACCACAGGCTTCACCCCGGGCAGCAGCAGTGCTGCAATCACCTGGATGCAGCCTCTGTCCAGCATCGTCGTTCCGTCGGTTGTGCGGGACTTCGACATCGGCATCGACGCATCGGTCTCGCTTGCCATAGCGCTGATCATGGTCGGTCTGGCACCCAGTTTCCCGCTTCTGGGAAGCTTCGAGGACTGGATGCGAAGTGCTGCCCACCGCCTGGCGGGTATTCCCACCCGCGTCATCGGCGCCAGTGAAGATCTGCGCCGGAAGGACCTCGCGATCTCGGCCGACGGTGGGTCATCCCTCGAAAAGAACACCCTCCTCATTCCGCGGAGCAATTGGGAACGTATTGATCATTATCAGGCGGCTGCGAAGGAGCAGCTGAGCGAACCCGAGGACTTTCGTTTCGATCTGGAACTGATCTTCTCCGTTTCTGCCTGGATCCTCGACCGCAAGCTGAAGCTCGCCAACGCCCCGGTGCGGGAGCGTTTTCAAAAACTTGAGGAGGAGCTCAGCAAACGACGGGATCAGTTGGTCGTGGAGCTGGACGAGAGGTCGGGCTACGGGTCAGGCGGGGCGAAGGAAGCGCCTGTGGGCAACGGCGCCGCCGATGCAAGCCTCGGCGAGCGGAAACGCGCGACCTGGGAGCGACTGGCGTCGGATGCCGACGACCTTGCCGACGATCTTTGCATCCTGCTCGCGCTCTATGTCGAGCACGAGATCATCGTCGTCTCGCCGGCGTCGGCAGACGAGGCGGCGGCCCATCAGCAAGTCGTTGCCCGGAAAAAGCTCGAGCAGTTCCTCGGCGCCCTGTTGCACCCCCATTTAAGCGCTGGCTATCGCAGATCCTACGCGACGCTGACTGCGCTCTGGGCCCTCGGCACCGTGCTCTTCGTCAGCCTCTTGTGGAGTTTGCTACCCGGTCGGTTTGAAACCGAGCTCGTATGGGGTAGCCCCGTCAATGTCTATTCACGCACGCTCACCTACATCTTCTACGCGTTCAACAACTACTGCATCCCGATGATCGTGACGCTCGCGCTTCGCGACGCAGGCATGCAGTCGCGTCGTTGGCGGAACATGCGCGAGGCGCATTGGACCTCATGGTTGCCGCAGGCCGTGCTTGTCCTGTTCGTGTCCTGGGCCGTTGCCGCCGTATTCGTCATGGGGCTACAGCTCTGGAAAACCGGCCTCGACACAGGTTGGGCCGCCGGCGATCAAGGCCTCTCGCTGTTCCTGCAGCTTTCATTCGAATACAATGCGCCGACGGCCGTTCGTGGCGCCGTGCTCGCCCTGATCGTGGCGTTCCTGCTCGATGCATGGCTGGCCCGGGCGCTGTCACTCTCCCTGCAGCCGTCTTATCTCTCGAGCCTGATCTGGGCTGCCGGCGCAGCCGTTGTCATGGCCTTCTGCGGAGGGGCGACCCGTTACCTGACATCATGGGCAACAAAGCCCGCAACCACTCTGAGCCTCGACGCAATCGACAGAGGTCTCGTCGTCTACTCGGCGATGTTCTCGGCGTTCATCGGCTTCGCCGTCGTGTTTTGCGTGACGTCTGCTCTTCTCAACCAGCGCGGCAGCGAGCGCATCCGTTCAGGAAAGACGCCTGCACGTGTTGCGCCAAGACCAACACCCGCGGAGTAGCCGATGCGCCCACTGCTCGCCAAGTTCGTTGTCGCCGCACTCGTCCCAGCGCATGTCTTCACTTACGCCGCGCGTGCCGAGACGCTTGACAGCGGCGAGATTAGGATCGGGGTGCGCGAAGATGCGCGACCCTTCATCTGGCGGGACCCGGACACAAAAGGATATCTCGGCTTCTTCTGGGATATCTGCACCGAGGCCGTCCAGCGTGCAGGATATCATTTTAGCGAAGAGGGCGTGGACGCAAAGAAGCGAGCCGCGTTCCTGAAAACAGGCGAAGGCGACTACGACCTGCTTTGCGATCCGACGACAATCACGCTCAAGCGGATGCAGAACTTCGCCTACAACGGGCAGGCACCCTATCTTGCATTCTCGCCCATCGTCTTCGTGGCGAACGGCTCATACGTCAAGGCGCATCTCGATCCACGTTCGTCGGAGGCAGCCGGAGACCTTCCCAAAGACGCACCGCCAAAACCAACCTGCTCGGACGTGTTCAACTGGCTGAAACAGGCAAAGGGCGAAGATCCGAAGACGAGAAGATGGTCGTCGGTGCCCGCGAACCAAACCACCCCGACCAAAACGACCCAGCCCGCAGCAACCACCGGAAACGGTCTTCTCGGCTGGCTGGAACAGAAGTTCGATTTCACGCTCCAGCAGCCCTCAAAGGAAAACAACGAAAAGAAGAGAACCTTCGAGATCTGGGGTTACGTCAAGGGATCGACGATCGGCGACACGCTGAAAACCAATGCCGCGCACCTGACGCAGGACAACTGGATGATCTGCCCGCGAGAAATCGACTCGCATTCCGAGGCGGCGGAGGAATTTTGTAACGGTCGCCTGGCCCGCTATTTCGGAGATGTCGATATCATCAAGGCCGCACTTGCCGACTATGGCGAACGTAGCGGCACCCGTTGTGCTGCCGACACCACGCCGACCACGGAAGGCACCTACGAGCCCTACGCCCTCGTGGTCTCATCTCGCCGTTTCCCCGATTTCCCCGAGCGCATCACGCTTGCGCTTTACGGAATGTTCGAGGACGGAACCGTCGAGCGGCTGTTCTCGGGGCATTTTCCCGGGACGCAAAAGTCCCAACATCTCGGCACCCTGTTCCGCATCAACAGCATTCCGGCGGGTATCGACATGACTGAGAAGCCTGGGTCTGCTGCCGGTGCGCAGCAAGAGCCGGTGCATTTGCCCGAGGTTTCCCAAAGCATTCCCAAGACGGACCGCTAGCCCGCGCCAGCGCGGGCGACGCCACGTGTGGGCCGCGCGCGAGGCGACCGGCGCCATGGTCACTGGGATTGACCGTCGATACTCTATTTCCCCTCAGGAGTGTGACCGCCAGCGAGCACGATTACTGACGATGCTGGCCCGTTTGGACGCGTGAAGCGGTTTAGGCCATGGCAGCCCTTCACGGGCACTCCCTGGCGATCTCCTTGTTGCGGCGTATTCGTGGGTGGGCCATCAGACGAGGCCCGCCTGAAAGCTGCGCGGCACAAACCGCTGCGGCACGGACGTCCGGCTCCACAACACCGATAAAGATGCAATGCGGTGTCGGCTTCCAGTCGGGCTCGGGCGCAAGCAAACTATTCCAGCTTTGACGTCAGGAGCGGCCAGACGAAAATGCACGGCAAGACCTCCTCGTCTTGCCGTGCATTTTCCCGTCCAGCCCCATGAACCGAAGAGGACGGATGGTTTCAAACGGCCGCGACCTGGGCAGCCTGAGCGGTCGCGATCATGTTGGGCGCCAATGGGCGCTGTCCCCGGATCGGGACATTGAAAAGCGGAGCCAGATTTCTGGGCTTATAGACTTGCTGCGCGCGCGCCGAGGGATCGTCGTCCGGAGAAAAGGAAACTGTCCGCCCATAACGTTCGATCACGCTTGCATGAAGGGATTCGTTGATCGTGCGCTGGGCAATGCCTTGTCCGTCGCGCGGCCGGTAGAGCGTTTCGTAGTAATTCACTCTGAACGGCTTCTCGCAGACTTGCCGGAACGTCGGCGTCAACCGGTCCTTCAGCGACCAGCCAGCGCGCGAGTCGTGATGGGGAGCGCTGACGTCGAGCTCGTTCGGAAGCACCGTCCAGTCGATGACAAGCCCGCAGGCCTGCGCTTTCTCTGCCATCCAGACCAGCGGGATATCGGCCAGAGAACGGTCGACATACCCTCCGCCAACGTCACTATGGCTGCCCGCGAACCAGACCTGTTCGATCGTGCAATTGTCCGGGGCCTTGCCCGTCCACAGCGTCGGCACGAATTCGTCTCTCGTCTCATCGATCGCCATCGCGTGATAGGCGTGGCGCGTTATCTTCGATGCCGTGGTGTTGTGGAATCCATATTCCCGATTGTTGAAACCATTGAAAATGTTGCTGGGCACGCCGAGCGCGCCGACCGTGTCCCAGACCCCGAGCATCATGACTTCGACATTGAGATGTGCCTCAGTCTTGAACCTGTCGACGAAATCTTCCGGCGACCGATTTTCATATTCTCTGTAATAGTGCCAGGCGTTGCGCAGATCCCCGAGCCGCTGTCGTCTGAGAAGTCCGCATGAGGCGATCAGCCCTGCAAGGCTTCGTGCAGAGAAGGCCCCGCGCGAGAAGCCGAACAGATAAATCTCGTCGCCGGGAACGTAGTTCTGGGCCAGGAACATGTATCCAGAGCGGATGTTCTCATCCACGCCGGTGCCGATCGCGCCGTCCAAAATGCGCTGAATTTGCAGACCGGACGACCCCACGCCACGGAGGTACAGGACCGACTGCGGAATGCTATCCGTCTCCTGGCAGGCGCGAATGGCCCGCGCGATCCGCGCGACATTCGTTTCGGAACGGGCGCTATCGGCGTCGTTCCAGGTTCCGTCGAAACAAACAACCAAGCGTTTCATCTCTTTTTTCCTTTATGGCCTTGATGTGCGTTTCCCTGTGTCTTGGCGTCAGCAGCCCCGGTTCTCACGCGGCTGGCGCTTCAAGTCCGCCCCGGAGGGCGCGGACCCATTTTTCAACCTTGCCCATCACGCCCCATCCGCTGACCGCGGCAAAGACGGGGAAGGCGGCCGTTACCAACTCGCTGCCGAGCCCTCCACCAGCGTGAGTCGCTGCGGCTGTGGCGCCCGCGTTCGCCGCGCCCTCGATCAAGGGTGCCGCGACCGCCGCGACGGGTGCGAGCTGTGGGAAGAAGATCGGCAGAAGTGTTGTGGCCAGCATGCCGACGACACCGATCGCGGTCTTACGACCGTCGAGCGCATTCCCGAGCGTCTTGCCGAGCGCGCCGTTGACCGGTGTCAGCGAAGGGTCGCTGGCGGATGCAAGTGGGTCCGGCTTCGCGCCATTCAGAACGACGCCATTGATCGTCGGTTGGGTGACAAGGGCCCGCAAGACGTCCATCAGCCAGGTCATGTCGCCCTGGCTCGCGGGCTGGTGTCCGCGCGACATCGCAGCGAAAGCGAGGATCTGTTGCAGCAATTGTGCGGGGTTCGCCTCGGTCGTCGCCGGAGCCGGTGCCGGCTGCGTGATAACGGGCATGGTCGTTTCCTCCTGTGGGACATCGTCCTGATCGACGAGCAAGTAGTAGAAAGTCTCCTGTCCATGCTTCTTCAGCAGGCCGTCTACGAGGGTCTTGAATTCGTTCCACTGGTGCGGCGGAACCGTCTGGCAGCCGAGGCTGGAGGTGGACGTGAGACCGCCGCGGTGGAGATTGATGCAGAAGCGGTTTGCCGGCGAATCCGTATCCTCACCGGTTTCATCACGGATGACCGTGCAGTCGCTATCCTGCCGGAAGGCGGGATAAGGTCCGTTCTTGTGCCGAAAGCCGTGTAGACCGGGTCTGTACCGGATCGCCTGGCGTGACTTCAGCCGAGCAATACCGCGACCGAAACGGCTGGGATCCGTATTGGCGTTGAAGTTGTGGACGCCGCTCGGCTCGACGATGAAGATCGCGTCGTCGTAGACGCCGCGGTCGTTTGCGCTCTCCTTGCCCATCGAGTTGAGGTAGTAGCCGCGCACGGCGACCAACGTCACGGCGTCATCACGCGCCTCTTCCGGGATGAGGTTGCTAAACTGCTGAAGCACGGTGTTCGTGAGCGCGGCGGATTGCTTGGGCCGGTTGAGCGGGAGAAGCTGCGAGATCGGATTGGCCAGCAGTTCTTCGGTGGTCTGTTCTTCTTCCGAGTTCGGGGCACCCCCAAGCAGCGTCTCGATCTGGTCGGCGGTGAAGATTTCTTCCGGGCCGCCCCTGCTCTCCAGGACACGGATCTTCGGGCTGCCATACTCTCCCTTTGAAAACATGGCTGCTTCACGTTCGCGACGCGCGACCAAGCCGTCGAGCACCTTGCCGTTGCTCTTGTTCCAGCGCGCGAATTCGGCGGCCGCGCCATTGGCGTCTCCGGCATTGAGCTTCTGTGTCAAGCCTGCCTTCAAAATCGCGCCCGTATTGAAGTGCCACGACACAAGGGCATCGAACTGATGCTGCACCAGCGGGATCCTGACGGCTGCCTGAACCTGCGCCTCGAACTTGGCAAGGTCGGTGCGGAAGATGTTGATCGCCTCCGTCAGGGTGATCGTCAGGCCGGAGCGGGGAACGGGTGGACCGGCCGCCGCGGTATGTCCGGCGCCGACCGTCATGGTTCCCGTGCCGTCATTGTAAGCCGATAGGACAATCGCCTCCTCGGCGAGCATCGCGCATATGCCGCGTAGACTTGTCTTCACGTCAGCCTCCCATCATTTTTGCACGCTGCCGCCCGCTATCCCTCCCGCAGCCGATGGTCGATCTGCTGTGCCCACAAACTGGCACGTGCGCGCCAGCGCAACCTGCCAACCGCCCGGTCCGAGGCCGGGGCAAATCCAATCGCTGCCGGGCGCTTCCTCGTATCGAGTGAGAGCCGCAGAGGGTGGTCGGGTCCTGAATGCAACGCCAAGGAAAAAGACTCAGCTCGTCGAAATCGAACGAGCGATGCTCAACGCAACGTCGAGACAAAGATATCCGCCGGATTTTCGGGCGAAAATCCTTGCCATATATTATGGGTTATCAATATTTAACTGCACGTATGCAGTTAGCGATCAGCATATTACGTCAAAATCAGCAACGAAACTGTTCCAAATGTAACATCTGATGTCGGGTGTGCTCGCTATGATGAGGGAGCATGCGTAGCTCGACCAACGAGCCGGGGGCATCCATGACCGCCGTAGCTTATGCCATCGCAAGCATTCCCATCGCCGTGTTGCTCGCCCTGGTCCTCAAGCGCCTGAGCATTGGCGAGAGCACGACCTTCATCGCTCTGCTCCTGCTTCCGCTCGGGGTCTGGGGCATAGCATCAGGCACGGTCAGCGAGTTTTCCGCAGGCGGTGTCGCGCTGAAATTTCGCGAGGCAGCCAAATCCGAAGTCAAATTGCTGCCTCTTACGGATGTCGTCCAGGATTTCCAATCGATAGAAAAGGGCGGCGTGTCGGCGATCGAGGGGTTGACGAGCACGCTGACGCCGGGGCGGCCGGTAGCCCTTGTCCTCCATCTTGGCCGGCCGGGATACTACGTCCCTTCCGCAGTCGTCCTCTATCTACAGGCCCTGTCGAGCTTTGATCCGGAACTGACGCTGGTGGTCACAGACGCAGGCGGAAAGTTCGCGGCCGCCGCCGACGGGCGCGCCGTGATGAGTTTTCTGACGGGCCAGAACGATTTCGAAGCGCAGTCGCGGTTCCGAGAAGCCCTCGATGCGCCCGATGCGAGCCGGCTTCTGCAACTGCCGGGCTTTACCAGCGAGGCCATCGCTGCGAACGCCACGAACGCCGAAGCGTTGACAAAAATGGACCAGCTGGCGCGCAGAACCCTGGTTGCCCTGGATGCCGAAGGTCGTCCGAAGGGGCTGGCCAAGCGCGATGCGATCGTCACCTATCTCTTGGTTCAATTGACCTCCGACACTGCCAAGGCGCCCTGAGGACGCAGCGACGCCACTGCAATCGCGGGCGGGTCTTCCGCGTCGTCGGATCCGACGTGATATCTGCGGTCCCGGACATTTTCCGGGGACCGCAGAGACGAACCGGCGCGGATGAAGCGACGGCCGGAAAGCAGCCCCTCAGGCGGCCTTGGGCTCGATGCTTTCCTCGTAGGCCGGGTAGTCGGTGTAGCCTCGCGCGTCCCCGCCGTAGTAGGTCTCGCGATTGGGCTTTGCCAAGGGAAGGTCGCGCCGCAGCCGCTCCACCAGGTCAGGATTCGCAATGAAAGGCTGACCGAAGGCGGCAAGATCGATCAGGCCGTCCTGCAGGAACCGTTCGGCGCGGCCCTTGTCGAGCGAACCCGCGAGGATGAGCGTGCCGGGATAGGCCTTACGGAAGGCGCGCAGGAAGTCTTCCGAAAGCGCCGGAGCACTTGCCGGCCCCTGATCCTTCAGGTGCACATAGGCCAGCGAACGCGCCGCGAGCGATCGTGCCAGGTGCAGATAGGTTTCCTCGATCAAGGCGTGATGCGGCATGTCGAAGAGCTTGCCGAAGGGCGAGAGGCGGATGCCGACCTTGTCGGCGCCGATGCGTGCAACCACCGCGTCCACGACCTCGAGAACGAAGCGGGTCCTGTCCTCGACATTGCCGGCGCCATAACGGTCGCTACGGTCGTTGACACGCGGATTGAGGAACTGCTCGATCAGGTAGCCATTGGCGCCATGGATCTCGACGCCGTCAAACCCGGCAGCAACGGCATTGACTGCTGCCCGCGCAAAGTCCTCGACGACCCGTGCAATCTCCTCGGTCTCAAGCGCCCGTGGCGCGCTGGCGTCGACAAAGCCTGCCATGCCGCTCTCGTCGAAGGCAAAGGCCTTGCTCTGGGCGTCACGGGCCGGGATAGCGCTGGCGCTGACGGGGTGCCCGCCGGCCGGCTGCAGCGACGTATGCGACATGCGGCCGACGTGCCAGATCTGCGCAAAGATCGTCCCGCCTTGCGCGTGGACTGCCTCGGTCACGCCCTGCCAACCGTGGACCTGATCCTCTGACCAGATGCCGGGGATGAAGGCAAAGCCGGTTCCCTCCTGAGAAATCGGCGTACCCTCGGAGACGATGAGACCGGCGGTGGCGCGCTGGCTGTAGTAGAGGGCTGTGCCGGCGTCGGCGACACCGTCGTTCGCTCTTGCCCGGGTCATCGGTGCCATGACGATCCGGTTTCTCAGCTTTTGACCGTTCATGTCATAGGTTTCAAACAGTGACTTCATGACTGTTATTCCTCAAGGTGGTTGATTATCATCGATGAGATAGATATCTGTCGGGGATCCATAAATCCAATTCATGGAGTTCATGATGACGATCGATCACGCTCATATATTGAAGTTCGACCTCAACCTGCTGGTGGCTTTCGATGCATTGATGAGCGAGCGCAACGTGACACGCGCGGCGCAACGGATCGGCATTTCGCAATCCGCGCTCAGCCACAATCTGGGGCGCCTGCGCACACTTCTGTCCGATGAGTTGTTCGTCCGCTCGGCCCGCGGCATCGAGCCGACGCCGCGGGCGCAGGAACTGGCCGAAACAGTGAGCAACCTCCTCTGCACGATCCAGTCGCGGCTGATCGAGCCGGAACAATTCGACCCGGCGACGGACGAGAGAACCTTCACGCTCGGGTTGACGGATTATCTTGAGAGCCTGTTGATGCCGTCGCTTCTCGCAACCGTTCGCGACAAGGCTCCGCGCGTCAATTTCGTCGTCCGGCCCATCGACCAGGACTATCCAGCCGACCTGCTGGACACTGGCGAGATCGACATTGCGATCGGCAAGGTGGAAACCGGCAACGAACTGCACAAGCGCCGCAAGCTCTGGTCCGAGCGTTACGTCGTGCTCGCTCTTCCGGAGAAGATCGGACCATCCGGCGTGATTGACCTCGACACCTTCCTGTCCACCCCACAGGCGGTACTCGTCAGCAAGGACGGCCGCTGCCGCCTCGTCGACGAGATACTGGCCGAAAGCGGACTGAAAAGACTTGCGACCGTCACCACGCCGCACCTTTTCACGTTGCCGATCCTCGTTCGGGACGCGAACATGATCGCGCCCGTGCCGGCAAGTTTCGCCCGGGCCTGGGCGCCGGTCTTCGGTCTGGCCATCAGCCCGGGTCCGGTGGACGTCCCGCCCTATGACATCTCGCTTGCGTGGCACAGCTCGTCCGACCGTAACACCGGCCATACCTGGCTGCGCCAACAGATCCTCACCGCACTTGAACCGGTTCGCGCGAGTGTTGTCGAGGCGAAAACCGCATCGGACCTTCTGGTCGCGGCCGAATAGACGCCTGTTTGCCGGCCGGAGCGCGGAAAGGTCCATCCGGCCCGGCGACCAGCCAAGGCCCACATCAAGTCAATGGACTCCGCGCTTGGAAAAAACGCGCTAGACCGACGCGGTCTTTGGGAACCGTCATGCCTGCGGCAGGCGTCGGAAAATTCGGTCAGATTCGCCGGCTACCGCCCAGGGCCTCTTCGCGCCGCCCAAGCTTTCACCGACCGCGAGTCCCGCCTGGATGGCATCCTCGTGAAAGCCCGATCCGAAATAGGACCCACAGAACCAGGTGTTCGAGGTCCCCTGCAGGGACCAGAGCTGCTCCTGTGCGGCAAGCGTTGCCGCATTGAAAAGAGGATGCTGGTAATACCCGCTCCAGATCACCTTGTCCTGCGCGGGCTGGTGCAGCGGGCTCAAGGTTACAAACAACGGCTGGGTCTGCCTGATGCCTTGCAGGCGGTTCATCCAGTAGGTGACGCAAGGTTTGCGCCGCTCGACGCCGCCACGGCTTGACCGGGCAAGATAGTTCCAGCTCGCCCAGACCCGGCGGCGGCGTGGCATCAGGCTTTCGTCGCTGTGCAGGACGGTTTCGTTCACGCCATAGGAGAAGGCGCCGAGAAGTTCCGCTTCTCGCTCTGAGGGATCAGCAAGCAGCGAGAGCGCCTGATCGGCATGGGCGCCGATCACCACGTGGTCGAACCATTCTGGCTCGGCCCCGGGCGTTCGGATTTCCACTGCCCCGTTGACCCGACGGATCGAGGTGACAGGCGCATTGGTACGGATGCGATCGCGAAAGGGTTCTATGAGCTTTTCCACATAGCGGCGGCTGCCGCCGTCGACGGTGCGCCAGATCGGCCTGCCGAGGAATTTGAGAAGGCCGTGGTTCTCGCAGAAGCGGACGAACGAAACCGCCGGATAGTTGCCGATCTCGAGCGCGGGCGTCGACCAGATCGCGGCAGCCATCGGATACAGATGATCCTCGCGGAACGCCGTGCCGAAGCCGGCGCCATTGAGATACTCGTCGAGGCTTGCCGACGGATCGAGATGACGCACCCCATTCGGCGCCTCCCGATAAAAGCGCACGAGATCGCGCAGCATCGACCAGAAGCGCGGACTTGCAAGGTTGCGGCGCTGAGCAAACAGGCCCGCAAGGCTTGTGCCAGCATATTCGAGAAGGCCATCATCCATGGAAACGGCAAAGGACATATCCGACGCCTTCGTCGCGACGTCGAGATGGCCAAAAAGCGCCGTCAGGTTGGGATATGTCATTTCGTTGTAGACGATGAAACCGGTATCAACCGCACCGTTGCCCGCGGCCACCGTGTGACAGTGGCCGCCGATGCGGGTATCCGCTTCGAAAACGGTTACCTCGTGACGCGCCGACAACAGCCAGGCAGCCGAGAGGCCGGCAATACCTGTGCCGACGACGGCAATCTTCAGGGATCGCTCGGACTGGGGAACGTGGCGCATCGAGGTCCTTCTGCGGCTGGCGCTCTCGGCGAGACTTTTTTATGTGTACGAAGAAAGCCCCGCTACGGATCACCCGGCCTCGAATTTGCGCGCCGGTGATCCACCTTTCATCCTATCGCGTAAAAGGATGTATGCATGAAGCTTCGTGCCCCATCGAGATGGATCCTCACTTGGGCTCGCCACCGGCCCGGCGGCTTGCCGTGGTGAGTGCGACCGAGGAACCGCAGGCACCGACGGCCGATGAACAGGTCGGCCTCCTGGCGGCCGTTGCCAACGACCGGGACCGGCACGCTTTCGCCGCGCTGTTCCGGCACTTCGGCCCGCGCCTGAAGTCGTACTTCATGCGCTGGACGGTCTCATCCGGCGTTGCGGACGACCTCGTGCAGGAGGCGATGCTGAACGTCTGGCGCAGGGCATCCTATTTCGATCCTGAGCGCGCCGGCGTGGCGACCTGGATTTTCACGATCGCCAGGAACGTGCGCATCGACTATCTGCGCCGCCAGCGCGATCCATCGGCACTTCCGGTCGACCCCGAAGAGCCCCCGGCCTCGGTCGAGGATCTGCTGGTGGGAGCGGAGCGGGATGCGCGGGTGCGCGACGCGCTGGTCGCCCTGTCGACGGACCAGCAGACGATCATCCGCCTGTCCTACTTCAGCGAGAAATCGCAGACCGAAATCGCCGACGAACTCCAGATCCCGCTCGGCACCGTGAAATCTAGAATACGCCTCGCGATCAACCGTCTGCGAGCGCTGCTGGAAGACGAAAGATGAATACCACACACCACGCCAAGGACGAGACGTTGATGCGTTTTGCCGCCGGCACGCTCGCCGCGGGTCCCGCCATCGTCGTCGCCGCACACCTTGCAGGCTGTGCGGCCTGCCGCGCCCGTGTCGGTCAGTATGAGGCGCTGGGTGGCGCGCTGCTCGACGCGCTTGATCCGTCGCCCTTGCCGGCAACGGCGCTGGACGACGTGCTTGCGCTGATCGACGCCGAAGGACCTGCCGCCGCTCCGGTGGCCATGGCGACGACGCCGCCCGAAATTGAGGGCGTGCGGCTGCCCGATGCGCTGCGCGGTTGTGCTATCGGACGCTGGCGCTGGATCGGCCCCGGCATGCGGATGAGCCGCGTCGGCGTCCCGCACGATCCCGATGCCAATCTCATCCTGCTGAAGGTCGGTCGCGGCAGGGCGCTGCCCGATCACGGGCATGTCGGCGCGGAGTTTACGTACATCGTCTCCGGATCGTTTTCCGACACCTTCGGCACCTTCAAGCCAGGGGATCTGGCCGAAATGGACGAGGATGTCGAACATCAACCGATCGTCGACAGTGACGGCGATTGCATCTGCCTTGCAGCGATGGAGGGCAAGATGCGCTTCAAGAGCGCCATCGCCCGGATGCTGCAGCCGATTTTCGGGATCTGAGCCATGGCTGCGGCGGAACTGTTCGCTACCCTTGCCGCAGTCCTCTCCCTTGCCATGACATTGGCCTGGCTTTTCGTCGTGCGCGGCGAAAAGTCTGGCTGGGTGGACGCGACTTGGTCCTTCATGGTCGGCCTGGCCGGCATCGCCGCAGCCCTCGTCCCGATATCCGGATTTGAAGGCAATCCTCAGAGGCGCCTCATCGTTGCCGTGATCGCCGGGCTCTGGTCCTTCCGTCTCGGTCTCCACATCCTGATACGCACGCGAAGAGGCGGCGAGGATCCACGCTATGCGAATCTCCGGCAGGAATGGGGCGACGCTTGGAAATACTGCCTCTGGTTCTTTCTCCAGATCCAGGCGGCCGCCGCGCTGCTGCTTTCAAGCACGGTGTTCCTTGCTGCCCGCAACCCCGGGCAGGGGCTTCAATGGAGCGATCTCGCCGGTGTCGCCGTCCTCTTTTTCGCCGTCTGTGGAGAAGGGCTGGCGGACGCTGAACTGTCGCGTTTCCGTGACGACAGCGCCAACAAGGACAAGGTCTGCGATATCGGGCTGTGGAGCCTCTCCCGCCATCCGAACTATTTTTTCCAATGGCTCGGATGGGCTGGATATGCCGTCATCGCGATCGGCCCTGCCGGTGCATGGTCATGGGGATGGGCGGCCCTTGTCGGTCCGGCTTTCATGTACTGGCTCCTCGTGCATGTCTCGGGCATTCCGCCGCTCGAAGCCCATATGAAGCGGTCCCGCGGCATTGCATTCGCCGCCTACGCCAGGCGCGTCAACGCGTTCTGGCCAGGTCTGCCACGCACCGACCTGCCACAGAAGGAGAGGCAGACATGAGATTTGCCGTTACGGCCATTGCGGCTGCCGAGCGTCTGCCGCTTCCCGATGTCGCGCTGCGGTTCGGCATAGACCGGCTTGTGGGCCGCACGCGCCGGGTCCTCGCCGGCGGCGGCGCGGCGGATGCCACCTTTGCCGAGACCATGAACGACTGGCCGATCGCCACCCACACCACAAATGCCAATGCCCAGCACTACGAGGTACCTGCAGAGTTCTTCGCGCTGGCACTTGGGCCCCAGCGCAAGTATTCCTGCTGCCTCTACCGCACTCCAGAAACCACTCTTGCCGAGGCCGAAATCGCGGCACTCGAGGAGACCTGCGCGCACGCGGCGCTTGCGGACGGGCAAGATATTCTCGAACTCGGCTGCGGCTGGGGTTCGCTGTCTCTTTTCATGGCGGAGCGCTATCCGGGGTCGCGCATCGTCGCCGTTTCGAATTCGGCGTCACAGCGACGCTTCATCGAGGCGGAAATCGAGCGGCGCGGGCTCGGCAATCTGACTGTCGTCACCGCCGATATGAACGGCTTTGCTCCCATCGGTGCCTTCGATCGCATCGTCTCTGTCGAGATGTTCGAACACATGTCCAATTGGCGCGCCCTGTTTGACCGGATGCGCGGATGGATCAGGCCCGACGGGCGGGTGTTTCTTCACGTCTTCTCGCATCGGCGCAGCGCCTATCGTTTCGACCATACCGACAAGGCCGACTGGATTGCCCGGCATTTCTTCACCGGCGGCGTGATGCCGAGCCATGGCCTGGTCAGAGAGTTCGGCGAGAGTTTCGTCACGGAGAAGGACTGGCGCTGGGACGGAACCCACTATCAGCGCACAGCGCGCGACTGGCTGAAGAATTTCGACGCCAACCGAACGGAGATCCGTGCGATCCTCGCGCCAGTCTACGGCCGCGATACGGCCCTCTGGATGCGGCGTTGGCGTCTGTTCTTCCTGGCGACAGCAGGGCTTTTCGGGCATGCGGACGGCGACGAATGGGGTGTCAGCCACTACCTCCTTCGTCCCGTCGGCGTTCAAGGGTGATGTTGCCCTTCGGCAGGATTGTCGGTGCGTTGCGGCGTTATGCAAGCCACCCGGACCCGCGTGTGCAGGCGGCGAACGTCATTTCCCTCGTAGTTGCGTCCAACCAGCCGTTCTACCCGCTCTACCTCTATTGGCTTGTCAGCGACGAGGTGACGCCTGCGCTCTTCACCTTTTTCTCGACGCCGTTTTTTCTTGCCGTGCCGGCACTGGCGAGGAGACAGACGGTTGCGGGTCGCGCGCTTCTGCCGCTTGCGGGGATCGGCAACACGGTTCTTTGCGCCTGGCTGTTCGGCTCGCAGTCGGCGGTCGAAGTCTTCTACATACCCTGCGCGGTGATCGCGCTTCTGGTGTTCCGCCCGCACGAGCGTCTTTTCGGCCTCGTTCTGGCCGGCATGGCTTTCGGCGCCTACTTTCTCTTCAATGGCAGATATGGAACGCCCATGGTCGCTTACAGTGCTGACGAATATGCCGCACTTGCCCGCCTCAACGCGCTCAGCGCCAGCATGCTCACCGGCTTTGTCGCTCTCGTCTTTTCCAATGCGCTGGCCGAGGCCGAGGGCTCAAGCAAAACGGTTGGCGACAAGAAATCCGGCTGACGCGCCAACGGCCGTGACGAAGGCGCCCCACGGAATGTCGGCAAGCGTCACAGCCAAAGGCCAGTCCCTCAGCGTCGCCTGATTTGTCAGATCATAGGTGGCATAGGCGACGATGCCGAGCACGGCGCCATTGAGCGCCGCCTTTGCGAGCCGACCATCCTCAATGGCCGGCAGCACCGCAAAATAGACGATCCCGGCGATGTAGATGAGATAAAAGCAGATGGCCGGCGCCAGATTGAACGGCGTTTCGAGCTTGTCGCCGAGAAGCGGGCGATAGAGCGTGTCGGCCATCGCCGTCAGCCAGATCGCATCGACGATCAGGAATGCGATGCCAGCCGCAAGGTAGGCGATGACGACTGTCTTCATCCCGGCGTCTCCCGTTGGACCATCGTTTTACGCCTGCCGCGACCGGATGGATCACCAAAGTGAACCGATCGGCCCACCGGCCCGTATCAGAGAAGATCGCCGGATCGCCGAGGAGGATGCGATGAAGACGACTGTGCTGGCCGCAGCGGCCATTCTGCCGCTTCTTTCCTCGGTTGCGCTGGCGCAGCAGTCCGCTGATCCAAGCGGCGTCTGGCTGCGTGATGACGGCAACGCGCGCGTCGAGATCGCGCCTTGCGGTGACAAAATCTGCGCCACCAATCTCTGGATCGGCGATACGAGCAAGGGCGAAGCGGCGGGCGACCGGCTGGTGATGTCGCTAAAGGCCGACGCCGCCGATACACTGTCGGGAACCGCCTACGACGAGAAGCGCGACAGAACCTACTCGATCACTGTCAAGGTGTCCGATCACGCCCTCGTCACGCGCGGCTGCATACTTGGTGGCGTTCTGTGCCGGGACGTTCACTGGAAACCGGCCCGCTGAATGGTTGAACGGGACATGCGATGAAGGACGACCGCATCACGAGCATGGCTGAAAACGGCCCGCCGCCTGCAGCCGCCGCAACGCTCTATCCGGGCAAGGTCATGCACCAGCGTTTGAGCCCGTTCGGTCACCGCTTCAGCTATTCCGTGTTCTCGCTGCTGGTCGACGTTGACCAACTGGCGGTACTTGATCGCCTGTCCTGGCTGCTTTCGGTCAACCGGCCCGGACCTCTGTCGTTCTGGGAACGGGATCACAGCGAGGACGAGAGCGAAACGCTGCGCCAGTTCGCCGACAGGCTTCTGGCGCGTGCAGGACTGGCAGAGCCGGCGTCCCGGGTTCTGCTCCTCGCCTATCCCCGGATGTTCGGCTACGCCTTCAATCCGATTTCCACCTATTTTGCCTATGATGCCAGCGGCAGCCTGATCGCCATCATCTATGCCGTGCGCAACACTTTCGGCGAACGACACAGCTATGTCGCGCCCGTGTTGCCGGAAGAAACAAGTCCCGCCGGCATCCGCCAGAGCCGCGCGAAAATCCTTCACGTCTCGCCCTTCATGGACATGGACCTGCGGTACCACTTCCGCGTCCTGCCGCCCGGCAAGACCGTGCGGTTGCGCATTCACGAAACGTCGGGCGATGCCGCCCTTCTGGCCGCAACGTTCACCGGACATGCGGCGACAGTCACCAGTGGGACGCTTGCAAGATGCCTGGTGCGTTTTCCGTTGATGACAGTGAAGGTTATCGCCGGCATTCATTGGGAAGCGCTGAAGCTCTGGGCGAAGGGCGCTCGGTTTCGCCGAAGCCCACCACCGCCACCGACGGCCAGTTTCGGCGACGCCAACGTCCATTGACGTCCCCAGGCCTGGAGAGGAGCCGCGGTTCGCGGTAGCGACCTCAAGGCGACGCCGCGCCGTACGCCATCTCTTCCCGGAATGACTGACCAGCCCCTCACAGAGCGCCGATAACGACGCGCCGATAACCCTGCGCGCCCAGTACCAGCGCTTCGGCGCGGCGACCGTGAGGGCTGCATCAACATATTATCAAGGGTAGTTATTGACATGTCATACCAGTTGGGAAATATTCCTCTGGCGCCGAAGGATAGGCGCTGAGATCGAAACCCTCCGTCATGGTCAGGGTTCGGCGATGAAGGAGATTTCGATGACGTCGATCGCGCTTTTCGGTGCTGGTGGCAAAATGGGCTATCGGCTCGCTTCGAACCTCAAGGGTTCGCGCTTCGACGTGCGGCACGTTGAAGTGAGTGATGTCGGCAAGGCGCGTCTGGAAAAGGACCTCGGCCTTGCCTGTGTCCCGGCCGAGGTGGCGCTCAAAGGTGCGGATGTCGTCATTCTCGCCGTTCCCGATACGGCGATCGGCAAGGTCGCATCCGGTATCGTCGATCGCCTGGAGCCGGGCACGATGGTCGTTGCCCTCGACGCTGCTGCCCCTTTTGCCGGCCATCTGCCGCAGCGCGCAGACCTTACCTACTTCGTCACCCATCCCTGCCACCCGCCAATTTTCAATGACGAAACGGATCCGGCCGCGAAGCGTGATTTTTTCGGTGGCATCGCCGCCAAGCAGCACATCGTTTCTGCGCTGATGCAGGGGCCCGAGAGTGCCTATGCCCTTGGCGAGGAAATCGCCCGGGTGATCTGGGCGCCGGTCATGCGCTCCCATCGCGTGACGGTGGAGCAGATGGCGCTGCTGGAACCGGGCCTTTCAGAAACGGTCTGCGCGTCCTTGCTCGTCGTCATGCGCGAGGCGATGGACGAGTGCGTCCGCCGCGGCGTTCCGAAGGAAGCGGCACGCGATTTCCTGCTCGGCCACATGAATGTGCTTGGAGCCGTGATTTTCGATGAGACACCGGGCGTGTTCTCGGATGCCTGCAACAAGGCGATCGAATTCGGCAAGCCGGTGCTGATGAGAGACGACTGGAGGCGGGTGTTCGAGCCGGCGGAAATCGCGGCCAGCATTCAACGCATCACCTGACATGCGGCGGGCGCAGCCCGCCACCTTGGCGCGCTTACGGCGCCCAAATGAAGCGATCGCACCGGGGGCCACTTTCAATGGAGGGGTGGTCGAGGAAGTCCTGTGCCTAACTGGGAGGAAAATATGAACGTTACCCGTAGATTGATCACCGTCGGTTTCGTCGCCGTCATGGCCGCAAGCGCCGCGATGCCGGCCTTCGCCGCGGACCTTATCGCCATCATTACACCGAGCCACGACAACCCCTTCTTCAAGGCCGAAGCGGTCGGCGCCGAGGCCAAGGCGAAAGAACTCGGCTACGAAACGCTGGTGCTTGTACACGATGACGACGCCAACAAGCAGTCGCAGCTGATCGACACGGCGATCGGCCGTGGCGCCAAGGCCATCATCCTCGACAACGCCGGCTCCGAAGCCTCGATTGCCGCCGTCAAGAAAGCCAAGGACGCAGGCGTTCCCTCGTTCCTGATCGACCGCGAAATCAACGCGACCGGCATTGCGGTCTCGCAGATCGTTTCGAACAATTATCAGGGCGCGCAGCTTGGCGCCGAAGAGTTCGTGAGGCTGATGGGCGAGAAGGGTAACTACGTCGAACTGCTCGGCCGTGAAGCGGACCTCAATGCGGGCATCCGCTCGAAGGGCTACCACGATGTCATGGACGAATATCCCGAGATGAAGATGGTCGCCCAGCAGTCGGCCAACTGGAGCCAGACAGAGGGCTACTCCAAGATGGAGACGATCCTTCAGGCCAACCCGGATATCCAGGGCGTGATTGCCGGCAATGACACAATGGCCATGGGCGCGATCGCCGCACTTCAGGCGGCCGGTCGCAAGGACGTCATCGTCGTCGGCTTCGACGGCTCCAACGACGTGCGCGACTCGATCAATTCAGGTGGCATCAAGGCGACGGTCATGCAGCCCGCTTACGCGCAGGCCCAGCTCGCCGTCACCCAGGCGCATGAGTACATCACGACCGGCAAGGCGCCAGCCGAAGAAAAGCAGCTGATGGACTGCGTGCTGATTACGGCAGCCAACGCCGACAAGCTCGAGACGTTCGCGCTCTCCGAATAACTTTCCCGCGATAGCGCAAGGCGGCTGAGCCCGCCTTGCGTTCTATAGTCATGACGGAGAACGGGAATGCTTAAGGTTCAGGCTGCATGCACACTCATGCTTGCCGGCGCGCTTGCGCTTGGGGGCTGCAAGCTCGTCAAAACGGAAGACGAGCAAAGGCAGGCGGCTGCAGGTGCGTTCAATCCTGACAAGCTGGTCGCCGACATCTGGGATGCCAAGGTCGTGCCCTATCTCGATGGTCGCGCCGGCGCGATCCAGGACGTCGCGGCGTTGACCGCGAGCAACCTCGATGCCGCTGCGGAAAAATACGGACATAAGGAAAAGCAGGGCAATGCGCCCTGGACCTTTGCCGCCAAGATCGACGGCGTCATCGTGGCGGAAGAAACGAAGTCGCGCGCGGCCTATGTCGACGTGGATGTCGACGGTGACGGCAAGGCGGATGTGCGCGTCTCGATAGGTCCGGCCATCCGCGGCACGGCGCTGCGCGACAGCCTCGCCTTCGTCAACTTCAACGAATTCAAGAACCAGATCGAATGGGCCCAATACGGCAAGTCGTTCAACACCCATGTGAACGGCGCCCTGCTGGAAAAGCTGCCGCGTGAGGGCCTGACCGGCAAGACGATCAAGGCAACCGGCGCCTATCCGCTGCCGGCCAAGGGCCAACTGCCGCAGCTGGTGCCGGCCACCATCACCGTTGGAGGCTGACCATGAGCGGCATTGAAGACGGGGACGTCATCCTTGAACTTAAGGACATCACCAAGGCCTATTCCGGCATCGTGGCGCTGAAGAAGGCAGACCTCAAGCTCCGGCGCGGGGCCGTCAACGTACTTGTCGGCGAAAACGGTGCCGGCAAGTCGACGATGATGCGCATCATCGCCGGTGTCGAGCGGCCGACGCTCGGGGAAATCCGGCTTGACGGCGAGCGCATCCATCTCGAAAGCCCCGCTGATGCCGTGCGTCACGGTATCGGCATCGTCTTTCAGGAACTGAACCTGTTCGGCAATCTCTCTGTTGCCGAAAACATCTTTGCGACACGCGAGATTACCCGCGGCGTGCGCGGCATCGATCACCGTGCGCAGGTCGAGAAGGCCAACGAATTCCTCAACCGCCTGGAGGCGGGGATCTCGGCCGACACGCTTGCCGAGGACCTGCCGATCGGGCAGCAGCAGCTCGTCGAGATCGCGCGCGCCGTATCGCTCGACACCCGCATCCTGATCATGGACGAACCGACGTCGGCGCTAAGCGCTGCCGAGGTCGATGTCCTCTTCCGGGTGATCTCCGATCTGAAGGCCCGCGGTGTCGCGATCGTCTATATCTCGCATCGCCTGGAGGAATTGATGCGCATCGGTGACTACATCACCGTGCTGAAGGATGGCCAGATCACCGGCCATGCCATGGTCAAGGACATCGACACGCGCTGGATCGTGCGCTCGATGATCGGCTCCGACGCCAAGGATTTCGCCAAGGAGGTCGACCACGAGCCGGGCGAAGAGGTCTTTCGCGCCGAAAACATCTGCCTGCCGCGGGCGCAAGGCGGGTTTGCCGTCGACCATGTTTCGATCGGCGTGCGCAGAGGCGAAATCCTCGGCATCTACGGTTTGATGGGCGCCGGTCGCTCGGAGCTTTTCGAATGCATCATGGGATGCCACGAACACTCCACCGGCAAGATCTTTATCGAGGATCAGGAACTCAAGGGCCGCGATCCGACGCGCCGCATTCGTCAGGGGTTGGCGCTCATCCCTGAGGACCGCCAGCGCGAAGGCCTGGTGCAAACCATGTCGATCGCCGACAATCTGACGATGGCGAGCCTTGGCCAGTTCTTGAAAGCAGGCTTCCACATCGACGTCGCGCGCGAAGCAAGGGCGATCAAGGACGCGATCCGCAATCTTTCGATCAAGGCGAAGAACCCGGAATTCGACGTGACGTCGATGTCGGGCGGCAATCAGCAAAAGGTGGTGATCGGCAAGGCGCTGATGACCGGTCCGAAGGTGCTGTTGATGGACGAGCCGAGCCGCGGCATCGATGTTGGCGCAAAGGCCGACGTCTTTCTGACCATGCGACGGCTGGCGGGCGAGGGCCTCGCCATTCTCTTCTCCACCTCCGACCTCGAGGAGGTCATGGCCCTTTCCGACCGCATCGCGGTCATGAGCAACGGTCGGCTCGTCACTGTCGTCGACCGCAGGCACGCGACGGACGAGTTGATCGTTTCGGCCTCCGCGGAGGGACATAAAACCAAAAGGATGCATGCGTGATGACGACAGCAACGCAAACTGCCGCTGCCGACAGCTTTTCCAGCGGGTCGGCACTGCTCACGCTCATGAAGCTGAGGACATTTATCGCGCTCTTCGCGGTGATCATCTTCTTCTCGATCGCGGCGCCGAACTTCCTTTCGACCGCGAACATGATCCTGATGACGAAGCATGCGACGCAGAACGCGTTCCTTGCAATCGGGATGACCTTCGTCATCATCACCGGCGGCATCGATCTGTCGGTCGGCTCGATCGTCGGCCTCTGCGGGATGATCGCCGGCGGGCTGATCATGTATGGCGTGGTCCTGCCGCTCGGCTACACCATGTACTTCAACGTCATCGAGGTGGCGCTTATCGTGGCCGTCGTCGGCATCCTGATCGGCGCGATCAACGGCCTCCTGATCACCCGGCTGAACGTCGCTCCCTTTATCGCGACACTGGGCACGCTTTATGTCGCGCGCGGTATGGCGCTGCTCTATTCGGACGGCCAGACATTGCCCAATCTCACGGGCCGTGAGGATCTTGGCAACCAGGGTTTCAGCTATCTCGGTTCCGGCACGATCCTCGGCCTGCCCGTCTCCGTATGGATCCTCGTCGTCGTCGCGCTTGCGGCGGGCTACTTTGCGCGCTTCGTGCCGCTCGGCCGGCATATCTTTGCGGTCGGCGGCAACGAGCGTGCGTCGCGCATGTCGGGTATTCGCGTCAACCGCGTCAAAATGTTCGTCTACATGTTCTCCGGCTTCTGTGCGGCCATCGTCGGGCTGGTCATCTCGTCGGAACTCATGGCCTCGCACCCAGCGACCGGCACCAATCTCGAACTCAACGCCATTGCGGCAGCCGTCCTTGGTGGTACATCCATGTCGGGTGGGCGCGGCACGATCGGTGGAACGATCATCGGCGCCTTCGTGATCGGTATTCTCTCGGACGGGTTGGTGATGATGGGTGTCAGTTCGTTCTGGCAGATGGTGATCAAGGGACTGGTGATCATCGTCGCCGTGGTGGTGGACCAAGCCCAACGGCGCCTTCAGCAACGCGTCACCCTCATGCAGATGGCAAAGGCGGGTTGAGCATGGCGAAGATCAAGGGTGCGCTGATCGGCTGCGGCTTCTTTGCCGTCAACCAGATGCACGGCTGGCAGGACCTGGCCGATGTCGAGATCGTCGCGATCTGCGATCGCGATCCGGAGCGGCTCACGATCGTCGGGGACCAGTTTGCGGTGACGCGGCGCTACGCATCGGCGGAAGCGATGTTTGCCGACGGCGGTTTCGACTTCGTCGACATCGCCACCACCGTCGGCAGTCACCGGTCGCTGGTCGAGCTTGCGGCCTCCCACAAGATCCCGGCGATCTGCCAGAAACCGTTCGCGCCGACGCTTGAAGACGCCAAAGCCATGGTCGGGGCGGCCGAAGAGGCTGGCATCCCTCTGATGATCCATGAGAATTTCCGCTGGCAGACGCCGATCCTTGCGGTGAAGGCGGCACTTGAGAGCGGCGCGATCGGCGTGCCGTTCTGGGGGCGCATTTCGTTTCGCTCGGGCTTCGACGTCTTTTCCGGTCAGCCGTATCTCGCCAAGGGCAAGCGCTTCATCATCGAGGATCTCGGCATCCATTCGCTCGATATCGCCCGCTTTCTGTTCGGCGATGTGAGCCGCATGACCGCCCGCACGGCGCGCATCAACCCGGCCCTTGTCGGCGAGGACGTTGCGACCATGCTGCTCGACCACGACAGCGGCATCACGTCGATCGTCGACGTCAGCTATGCCACCAAATTGCCGGAGGAGCCGTTTCCCGAAACCTTCGTCGAAATCGACGGCAGCAAGGGCACGCTGCGCCTCGGCAAGGATTACAGGCTTACCGTCCACAGCGAGGAGGGTACGAAGGAAAGCGTCGTTGCGCCCAACCTGCTGCCCTGGGCATCGCGCCCCTGGCACAACATCCAGGAAAGCGTTGCGCTCATTCAGCAGCATTGGATCGAGCGGATGGCGTCAGGCAAGGAACCGGATACCTCGGGGCGGGACAACCTGAAGACCTTTGCGCTGGTCGAGGCCGCCTATCTCAGTGCGGAGCGCGGCGAGACTGTTGCCGTCGGAGAGCTTCTGGCATGAGCGAAGCGACGTTCCAGCTATACGGAACGGCGGAGCGAGAGCCGGAAATTCGCCCGCTCGCTGCCGGCGATGTGAGCGTGGAGTTACAGAACGGCAACCTGCGCGCCGTGCGTTTTCGGGGTCATGAGGTGCTGCGTGGGATCGCTTTCCTCGTCCGTGACAAGGACTGGGGCACCTGCACTGCGACGATCAGCGATCTTCACGTGACGGAAAAGGAGCATGGCTTCGTTCTGCGCTATCAGGCTCGATTTACCGCACCTTCCGGCGCCAACCTCGATTGCAATGTTTCGATCTCTGGTGATCCGCAGGGCGTCGTCTTTTCAGCCGACTGCGTCAGCGACGCGGATTTCGAAACCGCGCGAGCGGGCTTCGTCGTCCTGCATCCCGTCGTTGGCATCGCTGGCGAGGCTGTCGAGGTCAGGCATGGCGACGGCAGTGTTGAGCATACTCGATGGCCCGACGCGATCGAACCCTGGCAGCCCTTCAAGGACATTGTTGCGCTTGCGCATCGCGTTACACCGGGCATCGTGGCGACGACGGAGTTCGTCGGCGACGTCTTCGAGATGGAAGACCAGCGCAACTGGACCGACGGCTCTTTCAAGACCTATGTGCGCCCTCTGGCCCTGCCATGGCCCTATCTTGTTCGCAGGAACGAGGCCTTCAGCCAGCGGATAGTGGTGACGATCACGGCGGAGGCGGCGGCCCCGGCGATTAAAAGTCTGGATCCGGTGACGATCAGCCTTGTGCCGACGAACATCCGGTTTCCGGCGCTCGGCATCGGGCTGCGGCCGGAATGCCTTGACCAAGAACTTGCTGCGCTCCCGGTGCTGAAGACTGTCGGCGCTGAGCATCTGATCGCTCACTTCGACCCCGGAGCCGGCCATGGGCTCGCGGCTCTGGAGGGGTATGCGACGGTTGCGGCGCGGTCCGGGCTCAAGGTAACACTGGAGCTTGCCGTTCCCTGCGCAAGGCCGCTCGAAGAGGAGATGCGCGGGTTTGCGGCGCTCGTCGATCGTGCGGGCCTCAAGCTCGATACGCTGTTCGTCTGTCCGTCGGTCGATCGGCAGTCGACGCCGCCCGGCAGCGTCTGGCCGGAATGCCCGGATCTTGCCGATATCTATGCGGCCGCGCGTACGGCCTTTCCCGGCCTTCGGATTGGCGGCGGGATGATGAGCTATTTCACCGAACTCAATCGCAAGCGCGTGCCTGCCGATCTCGTCGACTATATCAGCCACACGACGAACCCGATCGTGCACGCAGCCGACGATCTCTCGGTCATGCAGACCTTCGAGGCCTTACGCTACGTCGTCGGTACGACCAGGGCGATCTACGGCGACAAATCCTATCGTATCGGTCCGTCGACGATCGCCATGCGGCAGAACCCTTACGGTAGCGCGACGAAGGACAATCCGAGCGCATCGCGTATCCCGATGGCGAACATCGACCCGCGGCACAACGGCCAGTTTGGCGCGGCCTTCACGCTCGCCTATGCCGCAACGGTCGCGTCTGCGGGGCTCGACGTGCTGACGCTTTCGACGCTTGCCGGTTCGTTCGGTCTCGTTGCAGGCAAGGGCGAGCCATTGTCCGAGGGCGAGCTGCGCCCGCTGGCCCACGTCTTATCCCGGCTCGGCGCCTTGGCGGGCCGGGAGGTTTCGGTCGTGGAGACGTCACGGCCGGACGCGGTGCTGGGGATGGCGGCGAAGGAGCGGCTGTTGATGGTGAACATCACTCCCGACGCGCAGCGGGTCGCCCTGCCGGCAGTGCCGCGCACGGTTTCGCTGATCACGGCTGCCGGTGAGATTCTGGCGCAGGGCGAGGTGGTCGTCCTGCCGCCCTATGCCTGCGCCGACATCGCGCTAACGCTCTGATATTACGCAATTCCGGACGAAAGGTCGTTCCCGCTTTTCCTGGAGTTGCCCTAGCTTTGACCCTTGAGAGCGTAGAGCGCGCGCGATCGTTCCAGGTGCTTGACCATGGCTTGCTCGGCGAGATCGGCATCGCCGCTTTCGATCGCGCGAATGATCTCCTCATGCTCCGAGAGTGTAAAATTCTCCCGTCCCGTCCAGATCAGCATTTCCGTATGATAGGATTTGAGCCATCCGAGCATCGCACCGCTTACCGCAACGAAGATCGGGTTGCCGGAGATCCGCGCAATACAGTGGTGAAACTCCATGTCCGCATCGATGAAGGCATCCGCATCGCCGAGGCTTGCCCGCTGCTTTTCGAGGAGTGCTCTCAGTTGCGCGATATGCTCGGCGGTAGCCTTGCCGGATGCTTCCCGGATCATGCCGCGCTCGAAGAAGATGCGGGCATTTTTCAGGTGCTCGAGCGAATCGGAGGAACCGGAAAGCATGAGCTTTGCCGGCAGGTCGACCTGCCTGATGATGGACTCTGCCGTGATACGCAGGACCTTGGCGCGCTCGCCTTGCGAGATCTCGACAAGGCCCTTTCCGGCTAGCGACTGCATCGCCTCGCGGATCGCCGGACGGCCGACGCCGTAGCGCTCCATGAGTTCCCGTTCGGAGGGCATCTCGTCGCCAGCTTTCAGCTCACCGGTCTCGATCATCTGCTTCAGCCGAGAGAAGACTTCATCGGACAGCTTTTTGCGGACGATAGGTTCGGAAATGGCGTTCATTGAGTCACCTGAATTGGACAGGTCTGAATATGCATCAAGTCTCGTTGCCGCAACAGCCCTGCGAAGATGGCTTGCAATAACATAAATACTCATTATACCAGTTGACGTAAGTAAACAAGCTTGCCGCGACCGTGCGAAAGGGAAAGACCGTGATCCGCCTGACCTATCGGATAGAGACGCCCGGCTCGGTGGAGGCCATGGCGGCAAAGATCGCCAGCGACCAATCGACGGGGACCTTCGTCGCACTGCCCGGCGAAACGGAGGAGCTGAAGGCTAGGGTCGCCGCCCGTGTCGTCGCGGTCCGCCCGCTGCCAGCCACCGACCGCGCCTCGTTTCCCGACGAGGCTGGCGGACATGCGCGCTTCAATCGCGCGGACGTCGATATCGATTTCCCGATGGATGCCGTCGGTACCGATCTTTCGGCCCTGATGACCATTGCCATCGGCGGCGTGTTCTCCATCAAGGGCATGACCGGCATTCGCATCGTCGACATGAAGCTTCCGCAGGCGTTTGCTGCCGCCCATGCTGGCCCGCAGTTTGGGGTTGCGGGCAGTTTTGCGCTCACGGGCGTGAAGGACCGGCCGATCATCGGAACCATCGTCAAGCCGGCATTGGGCTTGAGGCCGCACGAGACGGCCGAGATGGTCGGCGACCTGATCAAGGCCGGCGTCGATTTCGTCAAGGACGACGAAAAGCTGATGAGCCCGGCCTATTCGCCGCTGAAGGAACGGGTGGCGGCGATCATGCCGCTGATCCTTGATCACGAACAGAAGACCGGCAAGAAGGTCATGTACGCGTTCGGCATCAGCCATGCCGACCCGGACGAGATGATGCGCAATCATGACATGGTCCTGCAGGCCGGCGGAAACTGCGCCGTCGTCAATATCAATTCGATCGGCTTTGGCGGCCTTGCATTCCTGCGCAAGCGCTCCGGCCTCGTCTTGCACGCCCATCGCAACGGCTGGGACATTCTCACCCGCCATGCCGGCCTCGGCTTCGAGTTTTCCGTGTGGCAGCAGTTCTGGCGCCTGCTCGGCATCGACCAGTTTCAGATCAACGGCATTCGCGTCAAATACTGGGAGCCGGACGAGAGCTTCGTGCGTTCATACAAAGCCGTCAGCACGCCCCTGTTTGCGGAGAAGGACGTGGCGCTGCCGGTAATCGGATCTGGCCAGTGGGGCGGACAGGCGCCCGATACGATCAAGGCCACGGGCGGTTCCACCAATTTGCTCTATCTATGTGGCGGTGGCATCGTTAGCCATCCCGGAGGTCCGGGGGCAGGGGTGAAGGCGGTCCGGCAGGCCTGGGAGGCTGCGGTTGCCGGCATGCCGCTTGAAGCCTATGCCAAGGATCACCCGGAGCTGGCCCAGTCGATCGCGAAGTTTGCAGACGGCAAGGGGGCCTGATGATGTCACGCCCTTTGATCAGCTATTACGGCGACGACTTCACTGGTTCGACCGACGTCATGGAGGCGCTTGCCTCGAACGGCGTTGACACGGTCCTCTTTCTGAAGGTGCCGGACAATGAGCTCCTGTCGCGCTTTGCCGGTGCACGAGCCTTTGGTCTTGCCGGCACAAGCCGCAGCGAAACACCGGAGTGGATGGACGAGCATCTGCATGCAGCCTTCGAATGGCTGAAAACGCTCGATGCTGAACTCTGCCACTACAAGGTCTGCTCGACCTTCGATTCCGCCCCGCATGTCGGCAACATCGGCCGAGCGATCGAAATTGGCCGCAAAGTCTTCGGCAATAAGACCGTACCGCTTGTCGTCGGCGCGCCGCAGATCCGGCGCTACACTGCGTTCGGCGAACTCTTTGCCGCCTACCAGGGTCGCAACTACCGCATTGATCGGCATCCGGTGATGTCCCGCCATCCGGTCACACCGATGGACGAAGCCAATCTCCTGCTCCATCTGGCAAGACAGACGGCGCTTTCATCGGCGCTGGTCGATCTGGTCGCGCTATGCGGCGAGGTCCAGCCCGTGGAAGCCGACGTGCTCCTTCTCGATGTGCTCGACGACCAAACGCAGGTCGCTGCCGGTGCACTGCTCTGGAACGACCTTCGCCGGCAAAGCCGGTTCGTCTGCGGTTCCTCCGGCGTCGAATATGCGCTGATCCCGTCCTGGCGCCGCCTGGGTCTCGTCGACGACAAGCGCACCTTTGCTCCGGCTGGCCCGGTCGACCGTATCGCCGTCGTTTCGGGCAGCGTTTCGCCGACGACCGAGCGGCAGGTTCGTCATGCGATGGCCAACGGCTTCGACGGCATCACACTCGATCCCCTGGCTCTCTCCGGCGACAACCGTGCATCGGCCATCGCGACGGCTGTCGAAGCCGGTCTGAAGGTGCTTGAAGGCGGCCGAAGCGTGGTTCTTTACACGGCGCTGGGGCCCGCCGCCGACCGGGGTGGGGAACTCGACGCGTCCACGGGTGCGCGCCATCGGCTCGGCCAGGCGCTTGGCCGCATCCAGTCCGAACTTGTCTCGCGGGCGGGCCTTGCCCGTGCGGTGGTCGCCGGAGGCGACACCTCCAGCCACGCGCTCGGCGAGATGGGCATCTCCGCCTTGACCCTGAAAATGCCCTTGCCACAAACGCCCGGTTCGCCACTGTGCATCGCCCATGGCGGCCCTGCGGACGGTCTCCAGATTGCACTGAAGGGCGGCCAGGTCGGGGGCGATGACTACTTCTCCATGATCCGGGCGGGTGCCGCGTAGCGCCCCTTTGCGTCCCCGTATGCGCCGATGATCGAGCCGGCGCCGGGTTTCAGGTCGAACTTTCCAAGTTGTGATCGATTTCATCCCGCCGTCGACAGTCGCCGCGCCGCGCCCGACGAAGCTTAGCTCGCCGTGCGCGCCTTTCATGCGGGTGACGTGCTGCGCGATCCCCTGTTGCTGCAATCACCTTTCTCACCCACTTGAACGCTGGCCTCTCGGCGAGGACCTCGTCGCGTCTTCTTCAGAACATATCTGGCATTTCGTCAAATCATGTCAGACATGTTTGACAAGTTGGCGCTTATCTGTCTTACTGCATTGGACAGAACGGCCTGAGAGCGCCACATATCGCATACCGGAGGAACAATGATCATCACCGACGTCGACGTGCGGGTCTTCCGCACGACCACACGCCGCCACTCGGACAGTGCTGGTCACGCGCATCCCGGCCCGCCGCACCAGGTCGAGCAGGCCATGTTGACCATCCGCACCGAGGACGGTCACGAGGGGCATTCCTTCACGGCGCCGGAGATCGTTCGCCCGCATGTCATCGAGAAATTCGTCAAGAAGGTCCTGATCGGCGAGGACCATCGGGATCGCGAGCGGCTGTGGCAGGATCTCGCTCACTGGCAGCGCGGTTCCGCAGCACAACTGACGGACCGCACCCTGGCGGTGGTCGATTGTGCGCTGTGGGATCTGGCAGGCCGCACGTTGAACCAACCTGTCTACAAGTTGATTGGTGGCTATCGCGACAAGGTTCTCGCCTATGGTTCGATCATGTGCGGGGACGAGCTCGAAGGCGGTCTTGCGACGCCAGAGGATTATGGTCGGTTCGGCGAGACGCTGGTCAAGCGCGGCTACAAGGGCATCAAGCTGCACACCTGGATGCCGCCGGTCAGCTGGGCACCGGATGTGAAGATGGACCTCAAGGCTTGTGCGGCCGTGCGCGAAGCGGTGGGGCCGGATATCCGCCTGATGATCGACGCCTTCCACTGGTATTCCCGCACCGACGCGCTTGAACTCGGGCGAGGGCTCGAGAAGCTCGGCTTCGACTGGATCGAGGAGCCGATGGATGAGCAGTCGCTGTCGTCCTACAAGTGGCTTGCCGACAATCTCGACATTCCCGTCGTTGGCCCGGAAAGTGCCGCCGGCAAACATTGGCACCGTGCCGAGTGGATCAAGGCCGGCGCCTGCGACATCCTACGCACCGGCGTCAACGACGTCGGCGGCATCACGCCGGCCTTGAAGACGATGCATCTTGCCGAAGCCTTCGGCATGGAGTGCGAAGTGCACGGCAACACCGCCATGAACCTGCATGTCGTTGCCGCTACCAAGAACTGCCGCTGGTACGAGCGCGGCCTGCTTCATCCGTTCCTCGAATATGACGACGGGCACGATTACCTGAAGTCGCTGTCCGACCCGATGGACCGCGAGGGCTATGTGCATGTCCCGGATCGCCCCGGTCTCGGCGAGGATATCGACTTCAATTTCATCGAAAACCATCGCGTGCGGTAACGGGCGAGGGAAACTGTGATGAAGACCGTTCTTGCCTTCGGAGACAGCCTGACCTGGGGCGCCGACCCGGCAACGGGCCTGCGTCATCCGCCGGAAGGCCGCTGGCCCGAGGTGCTTAGCGAAACGCTTGGGGGGCGGGCAAAAATCATCCCGGAGGGGCTCGGCGGGCGCACCACCTGCTATGACGACCACGCGGGGCCTGCATGCCGCAATGGCGCCAAGGCGCTGGAAGTGGCGCTTGCCAGCCACATGCCGCTCGATCTCGTCATCGTCATGCTCGGCACCAATGACATCAAGCCCGTGCATGGCGGGCGGGCGGAGGGAGCGGTTTCCGGCATGCGCCGGCTGGCGCAGATCGTCGAAACCTTTCCCTACAAGCCCAAGGGAGCGAAGCCGAAACTTCTGATCGTCGCGCCGCCTCCCTGTTCAACCGGTCCCGGCGGACATCCGGCGGCGGGCCGCAGCGTGGCTGAATCCGAGCGGTTGTCTCCGCTCTACCGCAAGCTTTCGGACGAGCTCGGCCATCCGTTCTTTGATGCCGGCACGGTCACGCGGGCGTCGAAAACAGACGGTGTGCATCTCGAAGCCGCAGACACGGCGGCCATCGGACGGGCGCTCGCCGTGCCCGTTGGCGAAATTCTTGGCTGATCCGGTCTCTGCCTGTGGAGGAACAGGCGGGCGGATCTTGTATTAGGAAGGTCGGTTCCCGCGTGGACGGCCGCAAAGGAGGAAGCATGAAACACTTTCTGGCAACGGTCGCATTCGGCGCACTTCTCGCGACGTCGATGCCCAATCTCGTCCTCGCCGAAACGCCTGAGGATCAGCTCGTCGTCGCAACGACGATGAGCAACATCCTCACGCTCGACCCGGCCGCAATCACCGGCCGCGAGACGGTCCAGGTTTTGAACAACATCTATGACACGCTCGTCGTGCTCTCGCCTGCGGACCGCAGCGTCCAGCCGCGACTGGCAGAACGCTGGGAGGTTTCCGACGATCGCCAGTCGATCCGCTTTCACCTGCGCAGCGATGCCAAATTTGCATCCGGCAATCCCGTAACGGCCCAGGATGTTGCCTGGAGCCTGAAGCGCCTGCTTGCACGTAACCTCGCGCAGTCGTCGTTCCTGAAGACACGCGGCTTCACACTCGAGGCTGCCGACAAGGCTTTCATTGCCGAAGACGAGCATACCTTCTTGCTCAATCTGCCGAAGCCTGACGACCCGAACCTGCTGCTGATGATCCTTGCGCAGAATGGCCCCGGCTCCATCTTCGACAGCAAGACGGTGCTCGAGAACGAGAAGGACGGCGACCTCGGTGCGGCGTGGCTGACCCTGAACTCCGCCGGTTCCGGTCCTTTCACGCTCACGCAGTGGAAGTCGAACGAATACATCATCCTTACGCGCAACGACGACTACTGGGGCGAAAAGGCTGCGATGAAGCGGGTGCTGATGCGCCATCTGCCCGAATCCCAGTCGCAGAGGCTCCTTCTGGAAAAAGGCGACATAGATGTTGCCTACTCGCTGCAGGCACCGGACCTGAAGTCGCTCGAGACCGATGAGGCCGTTGCCATCGCCTCGACGCCGGGCTCCGGCTTCTACTATCTCAGCGTTTCGATGAAGGACGAGAAATTCGCCAACAAGAAGGTTCGCGAGGCGCTGCGCTATCTCATCGACTACGAAGGCCTCGACAAGGCCGTGATGCCTTACTATGGCAAACTGCATCAGCGGCCGCTGTCGACGGGTGTGCTCGGCGCCTTGCCGGACGAAGGCTACAAGCTGGACGTCGCAAAAGCCAAGGCCCTGCTCGCCGAAGCCGGC
>NZ_DASYHB010000207.1:0-137449 GCF_035999185.1 Ensifer sp.
ATGATGTAGGACATCGTCAGGAATGTCGTGATACCGGCGATCACCTCGGTGCGCGCCGTCGTCTGATGCTCTTTCAGCTTGAATAGTCGTTCAAACATCTTTCCTCCCTTGGCGGCGTCACCACGACGCAGCCGAACGACAGTGACCGGGAAACCGTCTCCTCCAGTTCCCGACCAGTGCATTTCGAACGCCCGGAATTATCCGGAGCGATCGCTACGTTTAAGGCTTCGTGCCGGCTGGCGATCGTCCGCCCTCTTTCAGACGACGCGAGTGCCTTTTGCACAGCCTTCGGATTGTGCGACTTCCCGAGCCCGTCCGCTAGCCGTCCATTCCCGGGATCGATGATGAAAGACTTTCAAATTTTTCGGAGCATTAGCCGGTGCCGAAACGGTGCGTTTTGCGTGTTCGCTGCCATGCGCGGCAGCGAGAAAACCGGCAAAAAATATGTTGAAATGGCCTATTGACCTTCCAACGGTGGGAAACGCCATATTTCTCTCACAACGAAACGAAGGAGACAAGCATGCAGAACCTGAAGATCGACAACATGACCTGTGGCCACTGCGCCGGTGCCGTGCAAAAGGCAATCCTGAGCGTCGACCCGCAGGCGACGATCAAGGTCGATCTCGGCAATCGCGAAGTCAGCGTCGATTCGGCCGCGCTCTCCGGCCCGATCGCTGACGCTCTGAAAGCTGCTGGCTACGATAGCCGCCCGGCCTGACGCCAACGGCGCAATCTACCGACCTCCCAAGCAGAACGCCCCGGCGACGCCGGGGCGTTTCGTTTTTGACGCGCGAACGTCGGTTCATCCGGCGGTAGCAGTTACCGGTCGGTTTGCGACGGGCGCCGGGCGGTCCGCCAGGTGCTCGAACAGAAGTGCCACGGCCTCAGCCCCCGGATCGATATGCCCCTCGAGTTGCTTGGCATTGATGTAGGCTGCTCGTCCCGCCTTGGCCCGCACCAGCGTCGCCGTCAGGTTCGCCCCGGCACGGGCCGCCTCTGCGGCGGCTGAAACGCTCTCATCGAGCGCGTCCAATGCCGGAGAAAGTGCGTCGACCATGGTGCGGTCGCCGATCCGCGCGCCGCCGATTTCCTGCATGCGCGCGAGACCCGCCTTCAACGCCTCCCCGATGGAGAGCCCGCTGGACGCGCCGTCTCCGGCGGCCGCGAAAAATATTGCGAGAAGCACGCCTGAGGACCCGCCCATGGTCTGGCTCAATTCCTGTCCAATGGCGCGGAAGAGCTGCGTATGGTCGGAAAGCGGCAGACGGTCGAGAGCGTCGATCAGCGCCCGTGCGGCACCGGCCAGCGTCGACCCGGTGTCGCCGTCCCCGGATTTGGCATCGAGCGCGTTCAGTTCCTTTTCGGCACCGATCAGCAGGTTGCAGCATGAAACAAGAAACTGCCGCGTCGGTTCGTGCCTAGACGGCAACGGCGCGATCGGGGTCAGTCCGTCCGGAAGGGCAATCACCGAAACCGGCTTGACCGCCGTTACACCCGGCCAGGCCGGAAGGGAGACGGGCGCCGACAGAAGTTCCAACTCGAGCTTGTCGGCCGGATAGACGGATATCGAGAAGCCGCGCATGTCGAGGGATGTCATCATCGCAGCCGGCCCGACCAGATGCGCGATGCTGTTGCCGATTGCGGAGAGGGCGAGTTCATGGACAAGAACCGACATCTCAAGCACCGACGTGCCGCCGAGATTGTTGACGAGCGCGACATGTGGCCTCTCGTCCATCGCAGCCCGGAGCCGCCCGACCATGGCGCCAACGGCCTGTTTAGCGTCGGTATACTCGACCTGCTCGACGCCGGCCTCGCCGTGAATTCCAAGCCCGAGCTCTGCATGTCCTTCCGGGATGCGGTGCTCCTTCGGAGACCCCGGGACCGTGCAGGTATCGAGCGACATGCCGATGGTGCTCGTATTGGAGATGACCTTGCGCGCAGCGCTGGCGATCGTGTCCAGATCGGCGCCGCGCTGGGCCAGGGCGCCTGCAATCTTGTGAACGAACAGGGTGCCAGCAACGCCGCGCGGCTGTGGCAGGTCGGGCAACGCGATGTCGTCGTCGACGACCACCATACTCACATTGAGACCGTAGGCGCGAGCGCGTTCGGCTGCGAGGCCGAAGTTCAGCCGGTCGCCCGTGTAATTCTTGACGATGAGCAGGCAACCGGCCGGCCCCGTGACCGCCAGAATGCCCGCAAGGATCGCGTCAACGCTCGGCGACGCAAAGACATCGCCGCAGACCGCTGCCGTCAGCATGCCTTTGCCGACGAAACCGATATGCGCAGGCTCGTGACCCGAGCCGCCACCGGAGACGAGAGCAACCTTGCCCTCGCCCTTGTCCCAATCGGAACGCAGGACGACGCGAATGTGCGGATATCCGTCGAGGCGCGTGAGTGCACCGCCGGATGCGGCAAGAACCCCGTCGATGGCCTCGGTCACCGCATTTTCCTTGCGGTTGATGAATTGATTCATGCTCGCCTCCCTAAACGATACGCATTCCCGCTGCGTCGAAGAACAGCGGGTTGTTTGGTTGGATCTTGATGGTCTCTCCGCCGCGGAACCCGGTCTGGGGGTCCGTCACCGTCACGAGATCGTGGTGCTTGAAGGAGAGATGAAGACGCGTCTGGTCGCCGAGATGCTCGACCCGGGTGACGAGCGCGTCCTCGCCGCTGCCCTGAACGATGTGCTCGGGACGCAGGCCGATTGACTTTGCCTTCTGAGGGGCACCCGCAAACAGGTTGGCAGGCAGGACGTTGATGCGCGGCTGGCCGAGACGGCTCGCCACGTAGACACTGACCGGCTGCTCGTATATTTCCCTCGGCGAGCCGAACTGCACCAGCCTGCCCTCCTCCAGCACGCCGATATGCGTCGCCATGGTCATCGCCTCGATCTGGTCGTGCGTGACATAGAGCAGCGTTGCGCCGGACTTTGCCTGGATGTTCTTCAGTTCGATACGCAGATCGGCCCGAAGCTTCGCATCGAGCGAACTCAGCGGCTCGTCCATCAGGTAAATTTGCGGGTTCCGCACGAGCGCCCGCCCGATCGACACGCGCTGCATTTCGCCGCCGGACAGGGCCGTCGCCTTGTTGTCGAGCTTGTGCGAAATCTGCAGCACCTCGGCAATCGCGTTGACCTTCTCGTCAATCACCTTCTGCGGCGTTTTCAAGAGCGGCGATTTCAGCGGAAACTCCAGGTTCTGGCGAACCGACAGATGCGGATAGAGCGAATACTGCTGAAACACCATCGCGACGTTGCGCTGGGCCGGCGTCATTCCCTGCATCGACATTCCGCCGATATAGATCTCGCCACGATCAGGCGTGTCCAGACCCGAAACCATGCGCAACGTCGTCGTTTTTCCGGCCCCTGTCGGTCCCAGGAGCACGACGAACGACCCGTCCGGTACCGTCATCGACACATCGTCGAGCGCCGCATGCCCGCCGAAGGTTTTCGTTACATTTCGCAGGATGACTTCAGCCACGGCGAAGCACTCCCTCGTTGGCTTGCGAAACGAGAGCACGGCCCGTTTCGGCATTGAAGAGCGTCAGTGTCCTGTCGTCGAAATCGAGACCGATGAGTTCGTCGGTGCGGGCGGCCTGGCTCGACGGCGTGCGCGCCTTAAGCTCACCATTGGGCGTATCGAGCGTGACAATCTGGGTCGTTCCGAGATATTCGGCGGCGATGACGCGCCCCCGATAGGTGGAGTGATCGTCGAAACGAATGTGCTCCGGCCGAACGCCGAGTGTCAGGGCGCCGGCCCTGCCTTCGCGCGACGCCGGCACCCTGACCGTCTTGCCCGAGAGATCGATGCTTTCGCCGCCGATACCGATCATGCCGTCGAACTCGAGAAAGTTCATCGGCGGAGAGCCTATGAACTTGGCGACGAACTTCGTTGCCGGCCAGTCGTAGATTTGCTGCGGGCGGCCGAACTGTTCGGTCACACCGTGGTTCATGACGACGATCTTGTCGCCCATCTGCATGGCTTCCAATTGGTCATGGGTGACGTAGACCGTAGTGGCGCCCATGCGGTCGTGCAGCGCCCGCAGCTCCCCCGCCATATGTTCGCGGAACTCCGCGTCGAGCGCGCCCAACGGCTCGTCCATGAAGAAGGCCTTGGGATTGCGGACGATCGCGCGACCGAGCGCAACGCGCTGGCGGTCGCCACCCGAGAGCCCGCCGACCGGCTTGTCGAGAATGCTCTCGATCCTCAGGATCTTTGCGACCTCGGCAACGCGCGCAGTGACGTCTGCCTTCTTCATCCCCTGGCTGACCAGCGGATAGGAAATGTTCTTGCGCACGTTCATGTGCGGATAAAGCGCGAACATCTGGAAGACGAAGGCGATGTCGCGCTCGCTTGCGCGCTTCATGCCGACTTCTTCGCCGCCGATATAGATGCGGCCGCTGGTGGGCAGTTCGAGCCCCGCCATCATGCGCAATGTCGTCGTCTTGCCGCAGCCGGAGGGGCCGAGCAGCATGAAGAACTCGCCGTCTTCCACGGTGAACGTCGAAGACTGGACGGCGGTGAACGCCCCGAATTCCTTGCGCACATTCTCAATTCTGATCTGTGCCATTTGGCCTACTCCGGGAAATGGCTGACGATGATGAACATCACGGTTCCGGTCAGCGTCACGAGAAACGAGAAGGAATAGAGCGTGAGGGACAGCGGCTGCATAAGCATGACCACGCCGAGCGCGATGAGGACCGATGCCACCATCTCCCACGCCCCGCGGCGAAGGCGAAGCAACTGGTTGAGGAATGCTGTCATTTTCGAACCGCTCCGAAGGTAATGCCGCGCAACAGGTGCTTGCGAAGAAGGATCGTGAACACCATGACAGGGACGAGGAAGAGGGTGGCGCCGGCAGCGACCGCCGGCCAATCCTGGCCGCCAACGCCGATGATCGTCGGGATGAAGGGCGGCGCCGTCTGCGCGGTGCCTGATGTCAGAAGCACGGCAAAGGCGTATTCGTTCCAGGCAAAGATCAGGCAGAAGATCGCGGTCGACGCGATACCGGTCGCAGCCTGTGGCAGCACCACCTTGTAGAAGGCCTGGAAGCGGGTATAGCCGTCGATCAGCGCTGCCTCTTCATACTCGATCGGTATTTCATCGATGAAGCCCTTGAGCAGCCAGACCGACAAGGACAGGTTCACCGCCGTGTAGAGCAGGATCATGCCGGCATGGGTGTCGTTGAGCCCGAGCGAGCGGAACATCAGGAAGATCGGGATCGCAACTGCGATCGGCGGCATCATGCGAGTCGAAAGGATGAAGAACAGCAGGTCGTCCTTCAGTGGCACCTTGAAGCGCGAGAAGGCGTAGGCCGCCGCCGTTCCCAGCACGATGCACAGCACCGTCGAGCCGAAGCCGATGATGACGGAATTGTAGAAGCGTTCGGAGAACCGTGACGGGCCTGCGATGATCAACCCATCCTTGCGCACCAGCCGATCATACCAGGTCGTCGGCTCGCCCATTTCCTTCAATTGTTCTTCCGTGACGCGGGTGCGGGTCGTGAACAGGTTCACATAGCCTTCAAGCGTCGGCTGGAAGAATGTCTTCGGCGGATAGGCGATCGCATCCGATGGCGACTTGAAGCTCGTCCCGATGATCCAGAGAAGCGGCAGGATGGTGATCACCGCGTAGAGCACCACGAGGGAGCCTGCGAACCATTTCTGTCGCGCGGATGGCTCAGTTACGGAATAGCTGCTCATCTCTGCTTCACCTTGTTGAGCGCTTTGACATAGATCGACGCCAGGCCGAAGACGGTCACGAAGAGGATCACGGCGTAGGCGGAAGCGTATCCGGTCCGCCATTTCTCGAAGGCTTCACGCTTCAGGTTGATCGACGTCAGCTCGGTGATCGAGCCGGGTCCGCCACCTGTCAGCTGCACGACCAGGTCGAACATCTTGAAGTTCTCGATGCCGCGGAAAAGGATGGCGAGCATCAGGAACGGCAGCACCATCGGAATGGTGATCGTCCAGAACTGGCGCCAGTTGCTGGCGCGGTCACATTCCGCCGCCTCATAGATGCTGCTTGGAATGGAACGCAGACCGGCCAGGCAGATCAGCATCACGAACGGCGTCCACATCCAGGTGTCGACGATGATGATCGCCCAGGGCGCCAGCGAGGTGTCGCCGATCATCGAGAAGCTGGAGGGGTCCGCTCCTGTCAGGAAGCCGACGGCATAATTGAAGAGACCGATCTGCGGCTGATAAAGAAATGTCCAGAAGTTGCCGACGACCGCGGGGCTCAGCATCATCGGCAGCACGATGATCGTCGTCCACAGGTCGTTGCCGCGGAACTTTTTGTTGATCAGGTAGGCCAGAGAGAAACCGATCACGACCTGAAGGACGATCGTCCAGATCAGAAAATGCGCTGTCGCCTGCATCGTCTGCCAGATGTCTGCGTCGGTCAGGATGCTGATATAATTCTTCAGCCCGACAAACGTGACCTCGGCATTGGGGCGATTGACCCGAAAGTTGGTGAAGCTCAGCCGGATCGTCCAGATCAGCGGAAAAATGTTGATGGCGAGCAGAAGCACAATGGACGGGGCCACGAAGATCCAGGCGATTGCGCGGTCCGACAGGCCTTTGATCCGTTGCGCAACCGCCGGCGGCGTCGCGTGCGCAGCGCGATCGATCGAAGAATGGAGCATGCTATTCCCCTTGGGCATTGCGACGATGGCATGCAGGGCCGGAGCCGGTTTAGGACCGGTCCTGCACGGACGCTGTCCGCCGGGAGGCGGCGGCCTTTATGCGTCAGTACTTGCCTTCGTCCTCGAAGATGGCCTTCCAGTCCTCGGAGAGACCGTTAAGCGCATCCTGCGCCGTGCCCTGTTTGGCAACCACATAGTCGTGGAAACGCTTTTGGGAAGCCTGAAGCAGGGACGCATAGGACGGTTCGGCCCAGAAATCCTTCACGATCGCCATCGAATCGAGGAAGGTTTGCGCATAGGGCTGGCTCGTGGCGAAGCCCGGGTCCTCGACGACCGATCGCAAAGCCGAGTAGCCGCCGAGCGACCACCATTTCTTCTGGATTTCGGGCTGCGCGAACCACTTGATGTAATCAAGCGCTTCCTTCTGCTTGTCGGACGCAGCGACGACCGAAATCCCTTGCCCGCCGAGTTGTGCGAACTGGATACCGGTCGGTCCGGCGGGGTTCGGGAAATAGCCTGACTTGTCGCCGCCGACATTGGCATCGACGTGGATGCCCGGCCATGTGAAGGCGAAGTTCATCTGCAGGGCGACCTGGCCGGATTTGTAGGCGTCGATGTCCTCCGACATGTAGGCGTCGGAATGGCCGGGAGGCGTGCAGCAGTCGTAGAGCGCCTTGTAGTATTCCAGACCCTTGACCGCGTCTGGCGAATTGACGAAGCCATCGAGTTCATAAGCCTTCTTCGGGTTGCCGTATTCGAACCCGAAGCTGTAGAGCACGTCCATCACGCCCATGGTGATGCCTTCCGATCCGCGCTCGGTATAGATGGCGGCGCCATAAACCGTCTTGCCGTCGATGTTGCGGCCCTGGAAGAATTCGGCAATGTCCTTGAGCTCGGCAAAAGTCTTCGGCACGGCCAGATCACGGCCGTATTTCTGCTTGAACTCCGCCTGCAGCTCGGGGCGGGAGAACCAGTCCTTGCGGTAGGTCCAGCCGACCACGTCGCCAAAGGCCGGCAGCGCCCAGTAGTTCGGCGTGTTTTTCGGCCACTCGGCGTAACCGACCACAGTTGCCGGAATGAAGTCGTCCATCTTGATTCCTTCCTTGTCGAAGAAATCATTCAGCTTGATGTACTGGCCGTTCTCTGCGGCACCGCCGATCCACTGGCTGTCACCGATCATCAGGTCGCAGAGCTTGCCGCCGGAGTTCAGCTCGTTGAGCATCCGGTCGGCGAAGTTGGGCCACGGCACGAATTCGAACTTCATCGTGTTGCCGCTCTTGGCCTCGAAGTCCTTGCTCAATTCGACCAGCGCGTTGGCCGGATCCCAGGCGGCCCAGCAAAGGGTCAGTTCCGCGGCCTGAGCATGGGTGCCGACCGCACCCGAAACGGCGAAATACGCTCCGATCGCAACTGTGGAGCTCAATAGAATCTGCTTCATCATTGGGTTCTCCTCCCCTTGTACCTTCCGACCTCCATCAGAAGGAAAACGCCCGAGCCGGGCGGTTGGCGTACCTGAAATCCTCTTGGCACTAGCGGTGCGCACGGCCTCACTCAGAGCCTGCGTCCTTCGCTGAATGATTCATAACTGAGGTGCGCACCTCAGTGCAAGCGATTTCTGAGGTGCGCACATCAATTCTTGATTTCAGATCGGTTTTGATGGAGTAGATTGTGAGGTAATGACATCAGGAGTTCCGCATGCGGCCGACAGCCAAAGATCTTGCTGAGGCGGCGGGGTTAAGCCTCGCAACCGTGGACCGCGTCCTCAACGATCGCCCGAACGTGAGCCAAAAGGCCGTTCGCAAGGTGAACGAAACCATTGAAAAAATAGGATTCATTCGGAATCCGGCCGCAGTCAGCCTTGCCCGGAACAAGAGCTACCGGTTCCGCTTCATTCTGCCCACGACCGGTGATCTTTATCTTGCGGAACTGATCCATCGGGTGGAAGACGCGCGCGGCATCATGAAAGGCGACCTCGTCGATCTCGATGTCGTCCAGATCCCCATCGACGATCCGCACAAGGTTGCGAAGTACCTGTCGGAAGTGGACGAAAACGAGATCGACGGCGTTGCCCTGATGGCTCCTGAATCGCCACAGGTCCGCGACGCGATCGGCCGACTGATCGAACGCGGCATCAAATTCGTGCAGTTCTTGTCCGGCCAGGAGAAACTCCCGACGGCCGATTTCGTCGGCGTCGACAACTTCGCCGCCGGTGCAACCGCCGCAAAAATTATCGGCCGCTTCGTCGGCGGAAAAGCCGGAAAGGTGCTGATCGTCGCCGAGACGATGCAGTCGCTGGACAGCATTCAGCGCCGCTTCGGTTTCGACAACGTCATCAATTCGCAATTTCCCAATCTTCAGTGTCTTCCCTCGGTCGAGACCCATGGCGACGAGCGGAGGGCCGCGCAGGTGCTCAGCCGCATTCTGCAAAGAAACCGGGATGTTGTCTCGATTTACGTTTTGAGTTCGGAGGCGCGGATACCCCTGGAGGGTGCTGCCTCCTACACGGATCTGCGGCCGCTGACGGTGGTGGTCCACGAGCGCACGCCGTTCAGCGAAAGCGGCTTGCGCGACGAGCATATCGATGCGGTGATTGCGCAGGATCCCGGACATGCGGTCAGAAGCGCGATCCGCATCATGCGCGCCCGCGCCGACGCGCGCGAACCGCACTCCGGACAGGACAAGATCCGTATCGAAGTCCTGCTGAAGGAAAATCTCTGAGCCGCATCGCGCATGAAACCCGCGGCGAACGCGGTGCCGACGCGGTCACCGGAGCGCGGTCCGCGTGTGGGGGCCCTGCGCTCAGGCGTGGGCCTTTACACGCTTTGTGTTCGATTGGTGCGGTGATTGCCGGCTGCCACTGCCTTTGCTCGCACTGCCTTTATAGTCCGCGAGCATGTGCATCGCCTTGCCTATGCCTGCAGCGCTGTTCGGATCGACACCGTTCGCGAGACACCATTCCTCGTGCTCGTGCCTTATGGCGTCCATGTCGGCGGTAGAAAACGTGCCCGGCATTTTCAGCCTCCCCTTTGAGTTCTCATGCGGGGAAACTACCACAACGGCAAAACGAGAGGCCCCGCACAACTGCGGGGTTTGGCAAATAGGCGCGACCTCATTCGTTCACGAGTAAGTGACCTTAAGGTCATCACTCCACGACTGCGTGCCACTCCGGTATCGGTTGCTCGTTGGCACGGTCGGTTGGAGTTCCAACGCGAACGGGCTGTCGATGTCGGGGGTGGCGCGGGTCGTCATGCGGCTTGAAGAGGTAGCGGCGCGCAACGTCCAGGTAGCCATCGTAGATCAGGCCGCCATTGATCGAAAGCAGCGAGCCCCGGTGCTTGCGATAGAGCAGCGGTATCCGGTACCAAGGCAGGCCCGGACGCTGGTGGTGCAGCACATGCAGGTTGTTGTAGAGAAACAGCAAGCCGAACAACGCGCTGTTTTCGACGATGGCCGTGCGTTCGTCGTGATTTTCGGCGTAACGGTGCTCCGCATAGGAGCGCAATCTGGTTAGCGCCGCTCCAAGATAGACGAAGCCGAGAAGATAGAGCCAGAGCGGCATGTCGCACACGCCGATGACCCAGACCAGGATGGCGGAAACGCCAAGGGCGTGACGGATCCAAAGGGTCGCCCGCGCGCGGTCACCCTTCCTGAGCACCGCCGCCTCCTGCGCCAGGAAGCTGATGATCATCACCAGTGGACCAAGCGTCAGCCGACCGAAGAGGGTGGTGTTCCAGGCCGCAAGGCCACGACCTACGCGCCCCATCTTATCCCAGGCCGCCTGAGTGAAGTAGGAAGACTCCGGGTCTTCGATCGGATCGGTCAGGTGTTCGTCGCGGTGATGCGTCAGGTGACCTTCGCGATAGATCGCATAGGGCAGCCACAGCGACAAAGGCGGCCAGCCGATGGCATCGTTGATGAGCTGGCTTCTGGTGGGGTGCCCATGAATGACCTCGTGCTGGAGGGAGCCGTGCCATGCGATCAGCCAACCGCCGAGGCCGACGACGACTGCGATCGGAAGAGATTGCCAGAACCAGGTGAGCGCCAGGAAGCTGGCATAGATGACAATGGCAAGTGTCAGGGTCTGCCATTCGATGCGGGCAATGGCGGACAAGGCTGTTTGCGGAGGAAGAGCGTCGGCCGACGAGCGGTTGGGCATAAGGGGATTCCCAGAAAGCGAAAAAGCGATAGATTTCAACCACCAACATAGCGGCACCTTGCTTGCAGCCGCGCCGCATGGCTTTGCGAGAAAGGGCCGAACACCGGAAAACCGGTAGCGAGACACGACGCAAAGTTGAAATATTTATTCTATGTTTTTTGTAGTCTACTTTGCCGAATTCGCATTGGTGCGCCCGAAAGTTCTGAGGATACACGGCAAGCGAGGGTGTTAGGGCAACCGGGCCGGCTGCCGTTCAGGTCACATGCCTCTTGCCGAACCCGCCGATCTCAGGCGATCTCTGGATATCCCTGCCCCGCCGCCTGCCGATCCAACGCGGCCAGCGCCTCGTAATCGGTGTCGCCGAGCAGGCTGATGCCGCCAAGCGAAAGGGTGTCGCAGATGTGGGCGGTTGCTGGATCTGCGATCGTCTCTGCCAGGGCACGGCGCAGGATCATAAGGTCCCTTGCCGGGGTCGAAGCGGCAGTAATGAACGGCAGACCGGGCCCCTTCGCCGTCTTCGCCAGAATTCGTATGCCGGCCACGCGCTCAGGATCGAAGCGGGCGATGTTGCCGTAGGTGACGCAGTCGATGGCCGCAACGTCGGCCGTCCCGCTCGAAACGGCATCGATGCTTGCCAGATGCCCGCCGGTCTCGATGACCGACGAGAAGAAGCGCCCGTCGATCGCATGCGGTGCCACAAAGGCCCTGAACAGGTTGTAGCCGGAGTTGCTGCCCGGCTCGTTGATTGCCGCGCGCGCACCCCGCAGGTCCTCGATCGAGGCTATCGACGCGCCGACCCTGACAACGACAAAGCTGCACTTAAGCGGACCGTCGCAACCGGGCAATTGGTAGGCTGGCGTCGCCACCAATTGCACCTTGCCCCGAAGGTGCTGGACATAGGGATAGCCGCAGGTCTGGCCAAACAGCAGGTCCGAGCGAAACCACGCCTCGTTATAGGGCACGTCCTCGTCGAGCGCGCTCGGTGCATCAAGGCCGCTTGCGCGAAGCCGCTCACCCAGGCCCTCCCAGAATTGCCGTGTTGCCTCCCGGACGGGCGGCGGACTGACATACATGGCAAGGCTTGCGAAAGACATCGGCGCTCTCCGGCAAAATCGACACAAAAATCTATGCAGTGCATAGATTTAAATCGCAACGGCATTTCTGCATCGACAGGGTATGGGCCAGCCTCGCCCTCCTCCGTGGAGGAGAGCGGCGGAATTCATCCTGCCGCCCGCCGGACACCGCCCGGCACGCCAGCTTACATCACGAACCGGCCGCAACCGAAACGGCTTCTGCTACGGCCAACTCGGCCATGGCGAGCGCTGCCTCGCGCGTCGCGGCAGCCGCGATAAAGCGGCCATTGTGGCAGAAGCTCGCGCCCGCTACGCCGCAAGCCACCTCCAACGCGCCATTGGTCAGGCCAGCCCAGGCCGCCGGCAGGTCTGCGCGCAGCTCAAAGCCCTCGTCGGCCTTGCGAATTCCCGTCAGACACCAGTCATTCTCACGCGGATGAACGACGAACAGCAAGTGATCGGCGCCAGCTTTCACAATGGCAGGACGAAAGGGCATTCCTCTCGGCAGTTCGAGGATCCGCCCCTCGCCGGCAAGGGCGATTTGCTTGAGCACGAGCGCCTCGGCGCGCAGCTTTGCGGCGCGCTGCGACACACTCGCCTCGACGAGCGCGCGGGCGATCGCCAGGGCGGCGTGGAAGCCGCGGTCATCAGCTTCCGGACCAGCCTCGTCGAAAACGGGTTTCAAGGTTTCCAAAAGAACGGGCAGCGTGACGCCGGCGAGCGGCCCTGCAACGGAAGGGTCAAGCGCACCATTGTCCACCAGATCGATCGGCAACACGAAGCGGGCATCGAAGGCGGCATGCACCGGGTCGATATGGTCTTCAGGAACGCCCGATGCGGCGAGATAGTCGCGGCCAAAGTGCTTCCAGATCAGTCCGAACGAGCTGTAGGGCTGCCCGTCCTCTCGCACGGGCGCGCCACGCTGGTGGTGGTCGAATATCCCGGCTGCGGCGTCATATTGCCCGCCGACATCGTAAATGATGCGGTCGGCGCCGGGCTTGATCCATTCCGCCGCACGGCTGCGGACAAGACGCGCCTGCGGAAACAGCTTGGTGAGAATGACGGAGGACAAAAGTTCGTCGGCGTGGAAACCACCGGAATGCGTAACAAGAAAGTCTGGGATCATCCCGATTGGCCTTATGCTTCTTGGAGGGTGCGTGGCGCACGACATAGCCATGTCCTGGCCCCACCTCAACCCACCATCGCTCCCTCTGCGCGTCGATCGAGACCACTTTGCGGGTTTTCAGTGTCGCCTTGACTTGATAAGTTCCCACTATGTTCCGCTTCGTCTTACAACGCGGTCGCGAACACCGGCGACGGTCATACGCCCCAACTGAAAAGGACCGGGCGCCATCGCAACAGGAAGCTGTCGGAATTCGAGGAATTTATGGGTGCCGCCTATCTGGAAAAGCTCAATGATCGCCAGCGCGAAGCGGTGGTCCATGGCGTCGGATTGCCTGAAGGCCAGGTCGGGGGCCCGCTACTCATCATCGCCGGCGCAGGTTCGGGCAAGACCAATACGCTTGCCCATCGCGTCGCGCACCTGATCGTCAACGGCGCCGACCCCAGGCGCATTCTGCTGATGACCTTTTCACGACGGGCCGCCTCGGAGATGTCGCGCCGGGTCGAGCGGATCTGTCGTCAGGTGCTCGGCAGCAACGCTGCCCTGATGACAGACGCCCTTGCCTGGGCGGGCACCTTTCACGGGATCGGCGCGAGGCTGTTGCGCATCTACGCAGAACAGATCGGCCTCAATGTCGACTTTACCATCCATGATCGCGAAGACAGCGCCGATCTGATGAACCTCGTTCGCCACGAACTCGGGTTTTCCAAGACCGAAAGCCGTTTTCCGACGAAAGGCACGTGCCTGGCCATCTATTCGCGCGCGGTCAATTCCGAAACCCCGCTCGCCGACGTGCTGAAGTCGGCCTTCCCCTGGGTTGCCAACTGGGAGCCGCAACTCAAAGAACTGTTTTCCGGCTACGTCGAAGCCAAGCAGGCACAGAACGTGCTCGACTACGATGACCTGCTTCTCTACTGGGCGCAGATGGTTTCGGCCCCGGAGCTTGCCGAAGATATCGGCGGCCGCTTCGATCATGTTCTCGTCGACGAGTACCAGGATACGAACCGCCTCCAGTCCTCCATCCTGATGTCGCTGAAACCGGATGGCAGCGGGCTGACTGTCGTCGGAGACGACGCGCAATCGATCTATTCGTTTCGGGCGGCGACGGTTCGCAACATCCTCGATTTCCCGAAGGGCTTTTCGCCGGACCCGGCCGATGTCATCACGCTCGACCGCAACTATCGCTCGACGCAGCCCATCCTGGCTGCCGCCAATGGCGTGATCGAGCTTGCGCGGGAGCGGTTCACGAAAAACCTCTGGACCGACCGGCAATCCGAACAGCGTCCATTCCTCGTTTCGGTCAAGGACGAAGCCGATCAGGCTGGCTACATCGTCGATCAGGTGCTCGCCAATCGGGAGGTCGGAATCGCTCTCAAACAGCAGGCGGTGCTGTTTCGATCGTCCAACCACAGCGGCACGCTGGAGGTTGAGTTGACCCGGCGCAACATTCCGTTCGTCAAATTCGGCGGGCTGAAATTCCTCGACAGCGCCCACGTCAAGGATCTCCTGGCGGTCTTGCGGTTTGCCCAGAACCCGCGCGACCGTGTGGCCGGTTTCCGTCTGCTGCAGATGCTACCGGGCATCGGTCCGCAAACGGCGGGCAAGATCCTCGACGCCATTGCCGCCGATCCGGAACCGCTGGCAGCCCTTGCAGAAATCCCCGCCCCTCCCAAGACCGGGGACGACTGGTCGGGTTTTGTCACGCTCATTTCAGGACTCCGGAAATCCGGGTCCGGCTGGCCGAGCGAAATCGGCACGGCCCGCGCCTGGTACGAGCCGCACCTCGATCGCATCCACGAAGACCCGGAGACCCGCAAGGCCGATCTCATCCAACTGGAGCAGATCGCCGCGGGATACCCGAGCCGCGAGCGCTTCCTGACGGAACTGACCCTCGATCCGCCGGATGCGACCAGCGACCAGGCGGGGGTTCCGCTTCTCGACGAGGATTATCTGATCCTCTCGACCATCCACTCGGCCAAGGGCCAGGAATGGCGCTCGGTCTTCATGCTCAACGTCGTCGATGGCTGCATTCCCTCCGATCTCGGCGTGGGAACGACCGCGGAGTTGGAGGAGGAGCGCCGGCTGCTCTATGTCGGCATGACCAGGGCGCGTGACAATCTCTCGCTGATCACGCCGCAAAGGTTCTTCACCCACGGGCAGAATGCACAGGGCGACCGTCACGTCTATGCCTCCCGGACGCGGTTCATCCCAGCAACGCTCCTGCAGTTTTTCGTGTCGACCACCTGGCCGAAAGTCTCGGCGGCCGCCGGCGAACGCAGCGCCCGGCAGATCCGCATCGATGTCGGCGCCCGCATGCGAACCATGTGGAAGTGAAGGCCGCAGCCCTCTTCCGCCTGCTTGACGATGCCCGTGGACGCACCGCGTGATCAGCTGAATCGGTCGCTCGCAACGCCGAAGTAGAACAACTCCTGAAGCGGTTTGGCAGCAGCGTCGGGAAAGATAACAAACCCGTCTCTCGGCGCGACAACAGCCTCGCCGGACGCCCGACGCGCGATGGTTTGCCCCGTAGCGACGGGGTCGCCTGTGCGCCAGTCCCTCTCGAGACGGTCCCCCGGTGACAGGCAGAGAACGACGTCAACGAGGTGAATGCCCCTGGGGCGAACCGGTTCCGGCGCTGGCGCTTCGATGATCCCGAGATGGGCCATGGCGCTCACAATTGCCTGGTAGGCGACCTCGACCGCTTCCGGATCGTCATGCTGGCCACACTCCAGCGTAACCCCGTAGCCTCCACTGAAGCGCATGTATTCCGTCGTCCCGACGGCATGCGACAACGCGTTTCCGGTTCCGCCGTGTCGCGCCTGTTCGGCAATCGACTTGGCGTAGGCGTCGAGCCAACCGTGAAGGATCAGGGAGGGGCCAAGCCTTAAGGCGAGGCTCGTCTCCGGCTCCGCCTTGGTGAAGGGCTGGTTTCCTGTCGCGCTGTTTTCAGGCCCGAGGAACACGAAAGGCTCCCCGGCCGAGCGATAGGAATGGATATCGAGCAGGACATCATGTTCGCGCAGCAAGGGGCAGAGCCTGTTTGCGATCCGATCCTCGTTATCCCGTTCGATCGTTGCTTCGCGCAGGTCGCGGTTCAGGTTTCGATCGCCCTCGCGCGTTCCCTGCCGATAGGCCTTGCCGTTGACCACGCGGACGAACGTCACCTCGCCGCGACGCACGGAAAGTGCGCCAATCCGGCACGCCATGATCGCCCGCGCGATGGCATCCGGCCCGCAGGTTTCGTTGCCGTGGACCGCGCCTGTGACGAGCAATTTGGGCCCGGGCTGCAGCGCGGAGAACCGGACGAGCTCGATTGGAGCTTGTTCGTCGGCCGGCTCAGACACGTTGCAACCGGGTTCAAAATCAATGTCGATGAGCATGCCGGGCCTCAGTCGCCGGACCAGGCCCATGACATCGCCGGCGGCGACCGCCACGCACCCTGCCGTGCCCGTGAAGTCTGCCCTTGCCGCGTGGATGAAGAGGGCACTGCCGCCATTCATCCTGGCGACGGAATCGTTAAATCCGATGGGAACGATGACGTCGAACAGCGGCTCTGTGCGCTCGCGCGTCAGCCGATCGCCCATGCGTTCGCCGTCGTCCGCGTAGACCAACCGGTTGTAGTTCGGCTCGGCCTCCTCCCAGATCATGTCGCCGGATGCGGGAACGAACGGAAAGGCGAGATCGCCTGGAAAATGCGGTCGGGACGACGGGTTGAAAAAACCGTAGCGCAACGGAAAAACGCCGATCGGGGTTCGACCGTCGCCCTCTCGCTTGAGACCGGCTGAAACGAGGCCGGCACGTCCGACGACGCAGGGAACGACCCAGTCCCCGATCGTGAGTGTCCCTTTGTGGCAAGGGTCAGCGGACGCGGGAACCCTGACTTTGACGACCGGCACGGTGACCATCTGGAACCTTTCAAGCATTCTTGGGTCGAGAACCTACATCGGTATCCGAGGCAGGAACAAGGACGCCAGGCTGCGGCCAGTCGATTCGTCACCAACTTCGGCATATCGCATCCAGTGCTTCCGCGATAAGACAGCCGCTCAAACAAACAGGAGATGACATGGACACCGTGGAAATCAACGGCCGCAGCGATTTCGCCCTCTGGGCTATCGAGCGAGCACAGGAAATCATGACGATCGAAGGCGCGGCCTTCGCTGTCGCCGTGCGTGACATGAACGAACAGCAGCTGGCAGAAACCGCAGCAGCCCTTGGAAAAGCAATCAGCGACGCGATGCTCGAAGTCTTCGACGGCTTGATTGCCGAGTAGACCTCACCCATTTTCAAAAGAGGTCCGAGGCAAACCCGGGACGCTTGCAGGGCCAGCCAGTCTCGCAGTGAGCTGAAACCCATCTGCCAAAACAATCAGGGAAACGGAAATGGCCGAGACCAGCTACACGAGCCCTGACGTGGCTGGGCGCGTGTTTAGCGATGGCGCACTTTCGATCGGGCTTTCACTGCCTCTGATGAAGGCGGATGAAACCGTGGCCAACGTCCGCCAGCAGCTCGATCTCGCCAAGCTTGCCGACGCGCTCGGATTTCGGGCGCTCTGGGTGCGCGACGTTCCGCTCAACAGCGTCGACTACCCCGATCCGGTCGGGCATCTCGATCCCTGGGCGTTCCTCGGCGCGCTCTCGACGCAGACCGAGCGGATCGCGCTCGGAACGGGGGCCATCGTGCTGACCTTGCGCCACCCTCTGCACATCGCCAAGGCGGCCGTATCCGTGAGCGCCCTGTCGCAGGGCCGACTTCTTCTCGGGCTCGGCTCCGGCGACCGCCCGGGCGAATATGCGGCATTCGGCAAGAACACAGAAGAACGGCGCGCACTCTTCCAACGGAATTGGCAAACGGTCGCCGCGGCCGTCGGTCTGCCATCGCAAGTTTTGCCCGATCTCGCCACACCCGGGGCGCCCGATTTCTTGCTGTTGCCCGTGACAACATCCGACATTCCATTGCTCGCGGTCGGCTCCGGCAGCCAAAGCGTCAACTGGATCGCCCGCCACGCGCTGGGATGGATGACCTACCACCGCGAACCGGAGGGCCAGAGGGCACGCTACGCCATGTGGCGTGAAGCGGTCGCGCGGGATGCAGCCGGCGCATTCCGCGCCTTTGGCGTGACGACCAAACTCGATCTGAGCGCCGATCCGAATGAGGGAGCGACTGTGTTGCCGCTCGGCTATCGCGTCGGCAGGCGCGCCCTTCTCGATCTCCTGAAGTCCATGCGCGACAGCGGCACGCACCACGTTTCGTTCGCCCTGTCTGCCACCGGACGCGACCTGCGCGACGTCATGACCGAGCTTGGTAGCGAAGTCTTGCCCGTTTTCCACGCGCCGTAGACACTTCATCGCGCGACAGACGAAAGGGGCGCCGTGGCCGCTTCATCGTCCTGTTTACCGCCACCGTTCGCCGTCGAACGGAAAATACAACAACGCTCTTGACCTTCCCATCGTTGGAAGCCCCATCTTGCGATAAATGCATGTGAAAGGAGCGCAACCATGGGATCTGTGACCCCCATCAGAACAAACAACACCGAGGAACTTTCGGTGGCTGTGCTGAGCGCCAGTATCCCCGTCGAAGGCATGACCTGCGCATCGTGCGTGTCACGCGTCGAAAAGGCGATTAAGGCGGTGCCCGGCGTCACTTCGGCTTCGGTCAATCTCGCAACCGAACGCGCCGACGTGCGCTTCGACGCGAGCACGAAATCGGCCGACATCGTCAAGGCGATCGAGAACGCCGGATATGGCGCCGCCGAAGACACGATTGAACTGACCATCGAAGGCATGACCTGCGCCTCCTGCGTTGCCCGCATCGAGAAGGCGCTGAAGGCAGTTCCAGGCGTCACGGAAGCCAATGTCAATCTGGCGACCGAACGCGCCTCCGTCCGCGTGACGAAGGGGATCGCGACAGCCGCCGCATTGGAAGAGGCAGTTCGTGTTGCAGGCTACGCCGCCAAGCACATCACCGGTGACGAAAGCGTCGACCGCGAAGGCGAAAAGCGCGAACAGGAGACCCGAAACCTCGCACGTTCTCTGCTCATCGCCGGCGCCTTGACGCTGCCGATCTTCGTGCTCGAAATGGGCTCGCACTTCATCCCGGCCGTGCACGACTTCGTTATGACAAATATCGGCATGCAGGAAAGCTGGTATCTGCAGTTCGTCTTGACGACGCTTGTGCTCTTCGGCCCCGGGTTGCGCTTCTACCAGAAGGGCGTGCCTGCCCTCTTCCGCCTCGCACCGGATATGAATTCGCTGGTCGCGATCGGTACGTCAGCCGCGTGGATCTACTCGGTGGTCGCCACCTTTGCACCAGACCTTCTGCCGGACGGCACGGCCAACGTCTATTACGAAGCGGCTGCGGTCATCGTCACGCTGATCCTTCTTGGCCGCTTTCTTGAGGCGCGCGCCAAGGGCCGGACCTCCGAGGCGATCAAGCACCTGATGGGCCTGCAGGCAAAAACTGCCCGCGTCGTTCGCAACGGCGAAACCGTCGAAGTGCCGCTGTCGGACGTGCAGTCCGGCGACACCGTTGTCGTGCGCCCCGGCGACCGTGTCCCGGTCGATGGCAGCGTCATCGACGGCAATTCCTACGTCGATGAATCGATGATCACGGGCGAACCGGTGCCGGTCGAAAAGATAGCCGGCAGCGAAGTGGTTGGCGGCACCATCAACAAGACCGGCTCCTTCACCTTCCGCGCCACCAAGGTCGGCGCAGACACGGTGCTGGCACAGATCATCCGCATGGTGGAGCAGGCGCAAGGGGCAAAGCTGCCGATCCAGTCGCTGGTCGATCGTGTCACCGCCTGGTTCGTGCCCGCCGTCATCGCCGTTGCACTGATCACCTTCGGCATCTGGCTGGTTTTCGGCCCGGATCCGGCGCTGACCTTCGCGCTCGTCAACGGCGTCGCAGTGCTGATCATCGCCTGCCCCTGCGCCATGGGCCTTGCCACCCCGACGTCGATCATGGTCGGCACCGGTCGTGCTGCCGAGATGGGTGTACTCTTCCGCAAGGGCGAGGCGCTGCAGACGCTGCGCAATGCCGCGGTCATCGCCGTCGACAAGACCGGTACCTTGACCAAGGGACGGCCGGAACTGACAGACCTCGACACCGCCGAAGGTTTCGATCGCGACACCGTTCTGGCACTGGTCGCCTCGGTCGAAACCCGCTCAGAGCACCCGATCGCCGAAGCGATCGTCGAGGCGGCCAAGGCGAAGGGCATTGCAATCGCCGAGCCGGCAAAGTTCGAGGCCATTCCCGGCTTCGGCGCCAGCGCCGAGGTATCGGGCCGCACCGTTCATGTCGGCGCAGACAGGCTGATGGCACAACTGAAGCTCGACGTCTCGGCCTTTGCCGAACAGGCGGCCCGCCTCGGTTCGGAAGGCAAGAGCCCGCTCTATGCGGCGATCGACGGCAAGCTCGCAGCCATCATCGCCGTTGCCGACCCGATCAAGGAAACGACGCCGCAGGCAATCCGCATGTTGCATGATCTCGGCCTCAAGGTCGCGATGATCACCGGCGACAACCGTCGCACCGCTGAAGCCATTGCCGCCAAGCTCGGCATCGACGAGGTCATCGCCGAGGTCCTGCCCGACGGTAAGGTCGCAGCGCTGAAGACGCTGAAGCAGGGCGGGCGCGCCGTTGCCTTCGTCGGCGACGGCATCAACGACGCTCCGGCACTCGCCGAAGCCGATGTCGGGCTGGCGATCGGCACCGGCACGGACGTCGCAATCGAAAGCGCCGACGTGGTGCTGATGTCGGGCGATCTGCTCGGCGTGCCGAACGCGATCGCTCTGTCCAAGGCGACGATCCGAAACATCAAGGAGAACCTGTTCTGGGCCTTTGCCTACAATGCGGTGCTGATCCCGGTTGCAGCCGGCGCGCTCTACCCGGCCTATGGTCTCTTGCTGTCGCCGATCTTTGCGGCTGGCGCCATGGCCTTGTCGAGCGTCTTCGTGCTCGGCAACGCGCTGCGCCTCAGAGCGTTTCGTCCGGTCGCCGCCAGCCAGGCGGCGTAACACCAAGCCTCTCCCCGGTCGGCGCTACGCCGTAGCGAAAACCGGGGAGAGTGCCTATATCTTCAAAGAAAAGATCAATGCGGCCAAGGGATTGGAAATCATGAACATCGGCGAAGCCTCACGCGCCTCCGGCGTCTCAACCAAGATGATCCGCTACTACGAGACGATCGGACTGATCCCACCGGCCGATCGCAGCGATGCCGGTTACCGCAACTACGGCGACAACGACGTCCATACGCTGCGCTTCATCCGCCGCTCGCGCGATCTCGGTTTCACAGTCGAGCAGATGACCGACCTCCTGGCGCTTTGGCGCGACCGCGGGCGCGCCAGCGGCGAGGTCAAGAAGATCGCGCTCGAACATGTCGAGATCCTCGAGCGCAAAGCGGAGGAACTGAAGGCGATGAGCCGGACGCTGAAGCACCTCGCCGCCAACTGCCACGGCGACGGACGCCCGGACTGTCCCATTCTCGACGATCTCGCCGATGCGGGGAACGCCCCGGCGAAGCAGGCCGAGCCTGCACGTTTTGGTGCAGGTGGCATCGATCCGGTACGCAGCCGGCGGCAGGCCTGAGGGAATTTCATGCGCTTGGCAAAGTCTCACGCATTCGTGACGCCGCCAGGTTCAAGTTGCATTGACAGGAATCACGAGCGTTTCTACGGATCGATCATGGAAAAGGTGCGAACCACATATCTGCGTTTGCTGATTGTGCTGAAGCTGGCGGTCATGCTGTCGCTGGCGCTGCTGCCCCTTTCCACGGCGTCCGGCATGACGCACGCCGCAGCGCACGGCGCCATGCAGCTCGAACAAGCCTCCGGCGACGGCATGCAAGCCATGAGCGAGCATTGCCTCAGCGCCGACAAGGGCAAGATGAAGACCTCGTCGGACAACGGCAAGGTCGACAAGAAGGACTGCTGCAAAGCCTTTTGCGCCGCGGTCGCAGTGCTAGCGGACGCCGGCGAGCGCCAACCATACTTCCCGCACTCCATTCGCTATTTCGGTCCGCAATCACAGCTTACGCCCGGTGAGCTTGCCGGACTGCATCGCCCTCCAAGATCCTGATCTCGTGACATTCTGACCGGTCTCGCGGTCAAGACGACGCTGCCTCTCATGGGCCGGAAGCGGCCTGATGCGACGTGCAGACGATCGCCCTGTCGCGACGACGCGCGCGCCCTATGAGACGCGCAGCATTCAAGTCCGCCCGGTTTTGACCGGACGGCCGTCGATTTCCAGTCATTCACATTTCAGGTTGAACCATGAAACGATTGTTTTCCATGGCGCTCCTGCCCATCGTTCTGGGCGGATGCGCTGCCACCTTGCCTGCCGAGGTTTCAAGCCTTGGCGATCCCGCAGACAGCACGAGCGGGATAAGGAGCATCCAGTATCGAAGTCCCGTCGTCGGCTACACCCATCGCGAGCCGACCGGCCCGAAGCCTTGGGTCCCCTTGAACGACGCCCAGTCACCCAAGAAGGGAGACGCGTCATGACGGTGACCCGCAAGATCAAGTTCGCGGCCCTCATCGGCCTGCCGCTCGTGCTCGCCGGCTGCGCGACCAATGCTGAATATTCGGCCAAGGATGCGGGCTTTACGACTGTTGACGCCAAGGTCGCGACCGCAACGACGAAAAGAAGCGTCTGGATCCAGAACCGCGAACAGGCCGACAAGGTCAACGCCGAGGTCAAGGCGCTCCTGAAGCGCAAGACTGTCGACGCAGATACCGCCGTCCAGGTCGCCCTTCTCAACAACAAGGGCCTGCAGGCTGCCTATGCCGATCTCGGCGACGCATCGGCGGATGCCTGGCAGGCGACGCTCTTCCTCAACCCCACCGTCTCGATCGGCACCACCGGTATCGGCACGCCCGAACTTCGCGCCTATCGCGCGATCGAAGGTCTGGTCACGACCAACATCCTGGCGCTCCTGACACGCGATCGAAATATCGCAATTGCCGACACGCGCTTCCGCCAGGCGCAGCTCGCAGCAGCACTCAGCACGCTGGAGCTTGCGGCGGAAACCCGCCGGGCCTGGATTGAAGCGGTCGCGGCATGGGAAACGGTTGCCCAACTCAGTCGGGCGCAGGTCGCGGCCGACGCGTCCTCGGAACTTGCCGCCAAGCTCGGCGAAACCGGTGCCATGGGCAAGGGCACACAGGCGCGCGAGCACGTCTTCAATGCCGAACTCGCAGGGCAAGCGGCCGAGGCGCGGCTCGCCGCACGGCTTGCCAAGGAGAACCTCACACGGCTGATGGGTCTCTGGGGCACCGACGTTGATTACCAGGTCCCGAACCGCTTGCCGGACCTGCCGAAAACGCTCGTGCGCAAGGACAGCATCGAGGCGGAGGCGCTGAAACGCCGCGTCGACCTGCAGATCGCCCGTCTCGATCTGGAGGCTGTGGCGAAATCCTTTAAGCTCACCGAGGCAACGCGCCTCGTCACGGACCTTCAGCTTGTCGCCGGAGCGGAAGCGGAGCGGGAGAAGGAGGATCATGGCACCGAGGTCGAGACCACGGGCCAGTTCGAGCTCGAATTCGTCATCCCGATCTTCGACAGCGGCAACGCGCGCATGCGCAAGGCCGAGCTTGCGCACATGCGCTCGGCAAACCTTCTGGCGGAAAAGGCGGTCAACATCCGCTCGGAGGCCCGCTCTGCCTATGAGGCCTATCGCTCGCGCTACGAGATTGCCCGCCACTACCGCAACAGCGTCGTACCGCTGCGCACCAAGATCGAGGAGGAGGCGACGCTCAGCTACAACGGCATGATCACCAGCACTTTCGAGCTCCTGGCTGATGTGCAGGCGAAGGTCAACTCGACTGTTCTCTCCGTCAACGCCAAGCGCGATTTCTGGCTCGCCGACGCCGATCTCGTGACCGCGATCAACGGCGGCGGCTCGGGTGGATCCGGCGGAGCAGAAGCTGCACCCGCCGCAGCGGAAGCCGGCGCTGCCGGGCATTGAGAAGGAATAAGATCATGTTCAACAGAAGACACTTTCTCGGCGCTGGCGCAGCCCTGGTTTCAACTGCCGCCTGGGCGCAAACCTCCAACTCCGGCCTGCCCGAAGCGGCAAGCATGGACAATGCCAAGACCCAGAAGCCGCTCGTGCCGACAAGCGGCCCCGACTATAATCCGGTCGTCACCTTGAACGGCTGGACGTTGCCGCACCGCATCAACAACGGCGTCAAGGAGTTCCACCTTGTCGCCGAGCCAGTGGAGCGAGAGATGGCCGACGGTATGACCGCCTATCTCTGGGGCTATAACGGCCAGTCGCCGGGCCCGACGATCGAGGCGGTGGAAGGCGACCGGGTGCGGATCTTCGTCACCAACAAGCTGCCGGAGCACACCACCATCCATTGGCATGGCATGATCCTGCCTTCGGGCATGGATGGCGTCGGCGGCCTGTCGCAACCGCATATTCCCGTCGGCAAGACCTATGTCTACGAGTTCGATCTCGTGAAGTCTGGCACCTTCATGTACCACCCGCACGCCGACGAGATGGTGCAGATGGCCATGGGCATGATGGGCTTCTTCGTGGTCCACCCGAAGGACCCGGCCTTCATGCGCGTCGATCGCGACTTCGTGTTCCTGCTCAATGCCTATGACATCGATCCCGGCACCTATGTTCCGCGCATCATGGAAATGACCGACTTCAACATGTGGTGCTGGAACAGCCGGATCTTCCCGGACATCGATCCGCTGGTCGTTTCCAAGAACGACCGCGTGCGGGTCAGGGTCGGAAACCTCACCATGACCAACCACCCGATCCACATGCACGGCTACGATTTCGAAGTGACTTGCACCGATGGCGGCTGGGTGCGGCCGGAGGCGCGCTGGCCGGAAGTGACGATCGACATTCCTGTCGGCGCCATGCGCGCCTACGAGTTCGACGCCAAATACGAGGGCGACTGGGCGATCCATTGCCACAAGTCGCACCACACGATGAACGCGATGGGCCACGACATCCCCACCTTCATCGGCGTCGACAAGAAGTCGGTCACGCAGAAGATCCGCAAGGTCGCGCCCGACTACATGCCCATGGGCACGGCCGGCATGGCCGACATGGGTGAAATGGAAATGCCGCTCCCCGAAAACACGATCCCGATGATGACCGGCTGGGGTCCACACGGCGCGCTGGAAATGGGCGGCATGTTCTCGGTGGTGAAGGTGCGCGAAGGCATCTCCGCCGGCGATTACAGCGACCCCGGCTGGTACAAAAACCCGCCGGGAACGCAAGCCTTCGAGTGGACCGGCGCCGTGCCGGACGCGACGCGGGCAAACGATGCCAAGACCGTGATCGCGCCGAAACCGTGAAAGGACGGCTGACTGCAATGACCTCTTTCAAATCCATCAGGAACCATAAGATGAAGAAATCAGCATTCGCTCTGGCGCTCGTTGTCGCCTCCGCCCTTTCCACCCAAGCACTTGCTTCAGGCACCCACGAAGGCGGCCATGGCAAGGTGTCGGTCGGCGAAGCCGGCGATAAGAAGAAGGCGACCCAGACGATCCGCGTCACCATGAAGGAAACCGACGACGGCAAGATGATCTTCACGCCCTCGACCATCAAGGTTCGCCAGGGCCAGACGGTTCACTTCGCCATCAAGAACGCCGGCGAACTCGCGCACGAGTTCGTGCTCGACGACAAGGCGACGATCCAGGAACACAAGATCACCATGGAGAAGTTCCCGGACATGGAGCACGACGATCCGAACGCCATCCGGCTCGAACCCGGCAAGTCCGGCGACATCTACTGGACCTTCACCAATGACGGCACCTTCGAGTTCGCCTGCCTGGTGCCCGGCCACTACGACGCCGGCATGCACGGCCCGCTCGACGTCGTGAAGAAGTAACCCCGACCAAGAGGAAAGGATCAAAATCATGAACATCGCAGGCAAACTGTTCGCAGCCTTCGCGCTCGCCGTTTCCACCGTCATCGTCGCGCTTCCCGCGCAGGCGGCCGAGTTCACCAAGGGCATCGTCAAGAAGATCGACGCCAAGGCGAACAAGGTGACGATCGACCATGAGGAACTGAAGAACTTGGACATGCCGGCCATGACCATGGTGTTCCGGATCGGCGATGACGTCGTGCAGGAAAAACTCAAGGAAGGTGCATCGATCGAGTTCGTCGCCGACCGGGTCAACGGCAAGCTCACGGTGACCGAGGTCAAATAACTGCGACAACAGGCCCGGGTCGACTTCTGGCGGCCCGGGCGCCACAATCCAGACATCAGGAAGAAACGAAAGGAGTGTTCGATGAACGTATTTCGCAGGCATTTCGTGGCCGGCACGATCGCGGGCATCACCCTCTTGGCGACAGGTGCGGCGGCCGCAACCGGCACTATGGCGATCTACAAGGACCCGCAATGCGGCTGCTGCGAACAATGGGCCGACGCGATGGAAGCCGCCGGCTACAAGGTAGAGGTCCGCGATGAGGCCGACATGTCGGTGATCAAGGCGCGCTTTTCGGTGCCCGCCGATGTGGAAGGCTGCCACACGGCAGTCGTCGATGGTTATGTCATCGAGGGACACGTGCCGCTCGAAGCGGTCAGGAAGCTGCTGGCTGAGCGGCCCGATATCGCCGGCATCGCCGTACCCGGCATGCCCGCCGGCTCGCTCGGCATGGGCAACGATCCAAAGGCGTCCTACGACGTCGTAACGATCGCCAAGGCCGGCGCCCAATCGACGGTCTACTATCAGGTTCGGCCAGCGAATTAGCGTAGGATGTTTCCGGAACGCGCAAAGTTCCAGAACAACTCCCGGCGGCGCGACGCACGAACACCTTGCAGCATTAAGCCGGACGCCTACGTGCTAATGGAGGCGTCCGGCTCGCGACGGGCATCGAGCAAACCGGAGCTATGCTGACGTGCCCGGCGACCCAAACTCCTGAGGCTCTCCAACCTCGACGGCGTGCCCGTCCGGATCATAGAAGCGAAACACGCGCTGCCCCCATTCCTGCCGTTCGACCGGATGGATCAGCTCCACATGAGGCGCGATACATTCGAAAGCTGCGTCGACATCATCGTGCTCGAAATAGAGGAGTAGGTTTCCCCGCCCTTAGGCTTCCGCCGAAGCAAGCTCCTGTCGCCAGACGGTCCGCTCGAGCGAGCGGCCCTCATGGATGGCAAATCCGCCTTCGAACAAGACGAAGTTGCCGAAGTCCTCACGCACTGGGAGGCCAAGCGTCTTCTCGTAGAATTCCCGCGAGCGAACGATGTCGCGGACGAAAGGGATCGGATTGACGAAGCGCATGGGCTGCCTTTCGTGAAGACGGTCGCTCGGATTCGAGCATGACCGAAGCTTTCACGATGGCAAAGAGAATTCCGTTCGCAAGTCCCTCGCGGGGCTTTGCCGCCCCGCCCTTCTTGTGGCGCTGCCGATGATCTCGGCGCGGTCAGACCGCCCGCCAGGCGTCATCGTCGGTGCGCGCAAGCATTGGGGTCCGAAAGACACCGACGACCCGTTCCGGCCAATGCGGCGCGAGGGTTGCAAGCGGCTGTCGCCAGCGCTCGGTCTGCAGCATGGCGGCGCCGATCGCGACCGGCTCGATGCCACAGGCTTGCATCAAAGTAAGCCCCGCCACGATCGATGTGCCGCTGGAAATCACGTCGTCGATCAGGGCTACCCGCCGCCCTTCGAACAACGGCAACATGCGCGGATCGACATAGAGCCGCTTCTTCTGGTCCGGCGTCGTGATCGACGAAAGCGGCACCGACAGGTCGTCGACATACCAGAATTTTCTCGATGTCCCGAGCGGCACATAGCGAGTGTGGCCGAGCTTGCGAGCGACGGCCGCAGCGAGCGTCAGGCCCAATGTCGGCAGGCCGGCGACGACATCGGGTTTAAAGGCTTCAAGCTTTGCCGCGAGTTCGCTCGCCAGCACATCTTCCACGGCAAAACTCGCCTGGTTGACGATCAGCGAGGCGAGCGCGTGTTTGCCGTCGCTGAGCGGACGGATCGGCAAAAGGATCTGGCGGCCGTCCCGCAGTGTCGCCGGAAAGAAATCGCGATAGCCCGCCTGAATGTCGAAACTTTTCGGCGGGTAGATCTCCTGCCAGAAATCGTGGGGCTGCATCGGTTGCGTCCTCGTTTCGCGTCGTTTCGCCGGGGATGAAGGCGATCAAAAAGACCGGCGAGCTGTTCTGGTTCCGGCCGTTTTCGTCTATACCGTTTGCGACTTCGATCAAACCGAAAGGGCGCTGCGCAGCGAGCGATGCTCGCAGAATTCACAAGCCCTTCGCCAAATGAACCACGGGAATGCCTGAACATGCGCCTGCCAGACGGAATTGCCGACGACCTCGCCTTTCTCACCGACTTCCGTCGAGATCTGCATGCCCATCCCGAGCTCGGCTTTGAGGAAGTGCGCACCAGCGACCTCGTTGCAAAGGAACTCGAGGAAGCCGGGCTAAAGGTCCACCGTGGCCTTGGAAAAACCGGCGTCGTCGGCACCCTGCAGGTGGGCAACGGCACACGTTCGATCGGCCTTCGCGCCGACATGGATGCGCTCGCCATGCCTGAGATCGCCGACCGTCCCTACAAGTCGCGCGAAGCCGGCAAGATGCACGCTTGCGGCCATGACGGCCACACCACGTTGCTGCTCGGCGCCGCTCGCCATCTGGCAAAGACCCGCAATTTCTCAGGCACCGTTCATTTCATCTTCCAGCCGGCCGAAGAGGGCCGCGGCGGCGCGAAGCGCATGGTCGAGGACGGGCTGTTTCAGCTTTTCCCTTGCGACGCGGTCTACGGCCTGCACAACATGCCCGGTCTCGACCCGGACGAAATCGCCGTCGTCGCCGGGCCGCAGCTCGCCTCGTCGGACAGTTGGCGGCTCACCTTCCGCGGTGTCGGCACCCACGGCGCCAAGCCGCATCTCGGCCGAGACCCGGTAACGGCTGCCGGCACCTTCCTTGCCTCGCTGCAATCGATCGTCGGCCGCGTCGTCGATCCGTTGCAGCCGGCCGTCGTCAGCGCCTGCTCGGTGCGCGCCGGGGATCCCAAGGCGCTCAATGTCATTCCCGACCTGGTGGAAATCGGCGGCACGGCGCGCGCCTACACGCCCGAGGTCCGTGACCAGCTTGAAACCGAAATCGGTCGCCTCGCGCGCGGCACGGCGGAGATGTACGGGATTGCCGTCGACTACGAATTCGAACGTCGCATCCCACCTGTCGTCAACGATGCCGATGCGACCGCCCGGGCGCTGAAGGCGGCGCAGGCGGTCTTCGGCGAAAAGACCCGCACGGCGTTTCCCCCATCGACGGCCGGTGACGACTTCGCATTTTTCGGGCTGGAGGCTCCCGGCTGCTATGTCTGGCTCGGCAACGGCCCCGCCATCGACGGCGCGCTCCACCACAACACCGCCTACGACTTCAACGACGCGGCGATCGGCCCGGGCGTCGCCTTCTGGTCGACGCTGGTGGAACAGGAGCTGGCGCGCGCCGAGTAAAACGCGGGCTCCACCGCAGCCGGCCGCCAGCGCCGCGCAACTTGGCGATTTAGGGGGCGAGGCTGAGCCGACACATCGTGGGCCCGCGCGTTAGCGTGATGCTGTCGAACTAGCCGCCCAGGATGGCGGCTAGTCTTGGTTACGTCTCGAGCACGTCCAGGACAGGACTTTCCAACAGCTTGCCGGTGGCAACGTCGGCGATGCCGCGGTCGGTCTGATGCGGGCCGGCGTTGCAGGCCAGTGTCGCGCCGAAGCAGGCCTTGAACACGAGATAGGGCGGTTGCCAGTCGACGATGCGCCCAACGGCATCCCGCAGTTCGGCAAAACCGGAAGCGACCACGTCAAGCGGCTCTTCGGAGACCAACCCTGCAAGCGGAAGCGGCAGGAGCGCATCGACCTTGCCGCCTGATGCAGCGGCCATGCCACCCCCGGCGGCTATTACCGCATTGGCGGCGACTGCCATATCCGCCGCATTGCCACCGAAGACGGTGAGGTTGTGGCTGTCATGCGAGACCGTGGTCGCGAACGCGCCACGCCAGGTGCCCCAGCCCGACAAAAGCCCAACGCGCGGCCGACTATCGGCGCGTCCATGACGGTGCGCGACCGCAATCAGGGTCGTGCCATCGGGCGGCACGACGAAGCCGCTCTCCACTTCGGCCACGGCCTCCCCCCACTGGGTGAAGCGTGGGCGGTCGATGGTTGCGACGCGCACCTTCTTGCCATCGGCAGCAACGCGGAAGTCATTCTCCGAAAGCGCAGCGATCTTCATCGTTCCATGCAGCGGCGCGACATCGATGTCGACCACCGGCTCGATCATGCCTCCAGCACCCGCGATGCGCCTGCCGTCAACCATGACCGTACGTGCACGAAACGCGACGAGGTCCTCGAAGACCACGATATCGGCCCGGCGGCCCGGGGCCACGAGCCCGAGATCATGCCGGCCCAGCCGGACAGCGCCGTTCAGCGTTGCGGCCCGAAGTGCCCATTCGGCCGGCAGGCCGTAGCCGACCAGCCGCCGGACGACATCATCAAGGCCGCCGGCACGGGCGAGATCGTCGGGGAAGACGTCATCCGTGCACAGAGTGATCGTCTGAGGAAGATGCCCCAGGGCGTTGATCGTCTTGACGAACTCCGGCAGCAGGTGATCGTGCGAACCGCGCAGCTCGATCGAAAGCCCTGCCCTTAGCTTTTCTATCAGATCTTCACCGGAGACAAGCTCATGATCGGAGCTGACTCCGGCCGTGACGAAAGCCTGAAGGTCGGCGCCGGCAAGGCTGCGGGCATGACCATTGACCGGCTTGCCAGCGGCAAGCCCCGCCTGAACGATGGCGCTGATGCGTGCCTCACCGTCGATGACGCCACGCATGTTCATCATCTCGGCGATGCCACCGATTTCCGGCCAGAGCAGCATGTCGGCAAGGACGTTCGCGTCAAAGTCCGCCCCCGCCAGTTCCAGCCCCGGCGCGGAAGGCACGCTGGAGGGTGCCAGAAGGACGGTGCGCAAGGGCGAGCCGGCGATGGCATCCGCAGCCCAGCGCACACCGGCAACGCCACTGACATTGCCGAACTCGTGTGGGTCCCAGACGACCGTCGTCACGCCGCGCGGCAACACCGCGTTGGCGTAGGTCGCCGGTGTCACCATCGAGCTCTCGACATGCATATGGGTGTCGATCAGGCCGGGCGAAATGAAGGCACCGGTTGCGTCGATGACATCAAGCGCATCGGCCCGCGTGCCCGGTTCGTGGACGCTTGCAATCAACGGACCAACAATACCAACATCGGCGGGGCGAAGCTCGCCGGTTACCACGTCGACCAGCGTGCCACCAGAGATCAATACGTCGAAGGGTTCGGCGCCGCGGGCGGCCGCCACAGCGCGGTTGCGAAGGACCGCATCCATCAGGTCTTGAGGCTGCACGATGCTCACTTCTGCGCTTCCCTCATCAGCGCGCCAAGGATCTGCGCCCGCGTCGTCTCGGCATGGACGTCGACGGCATATTCGGCATTGAAGGTCGCATGGCTGGCGCGGGTCTCCACGACCGTGCGGCCGCGGGTCAGCGCGCCGCCAAGCTCGACGTCGATGCGGGCATTCTTGAAGGAGATGGCACCGGGGTTGACGAAGGCAACGGCAGCGCAAGGGTCATAGATCGCCATGCCCGGGCGGCCGCGGCTGGTGCCGATCGAGATGTAGCCCGCGAGCAGATCGGCGATGAGGACCGCGTTGGCGCCCCCGGCCGAGCGGATTGGCGCAATGTCGTCCGGATAGGCAAAGACCTTGCGGCAGAGATCGAGATCGACCATGCGCAGCGGCAGCCCGTGCGCAAGCACGATCGCAAGCGCCTCGGGGTCGGCAAAGGCGTTGAACTCGGCGGAGGCCGTGTGGTTGCCGCTGGTGACGCCGCCGCCCATCCAGGTGAGATCGGTAATCCGGGCGGCCAGATCCGGGCGCGCAAGGCAAAGGGCGGCAAGGTTGGTGAGCGGCCCGAGCGCGAGGATGCGCTTCGGCCCTTCCTCTTCGAGCCAGGCGCAAAGTGCTGCAAAAGCATCGCTTGCCGGCAGGGCCTCTGCCTCCGGAAGCGTCAGCCCGGCGGTCGGCATGCCAGCTTCACCAAGGATGCGTTCGGCGGTTTCGAGCTTGCCAAGCACCGGCAAGGCGCGCCCCTCGTGGATTGGGAAATCCCAACCGAAGGAAAGCACCGCGCTGGCGGCATTGCGTTTCACCTGGTCGATCGGCGTGTTGCCGAAGACGAGCGAAACGCCGTCGATCTTTTCACCGGCATGAAGCACGACGAGCACCGCAGCGATGTCGTCGAAGCCCATGTCCGTATCGATCCAGACACCCATCTGACGTCAACCGAACTTCTTGAGGCACGCGGCCTTTTCGACCGGCAGGTCGAAGGCAATCGTAGAACCGGTTTCGCGCGCCGCCAATGCAGCGTCTTCCTCGGCCTTGATCGCACCGAGCGGGGTATCGAGCAGATACTCGCGCGTGCTGCCGGAGAAAGAGGCTCCGCGCACAGTGCCTTGGAAAGGACCTGAACCAAGGGTCACCATGCGCGGACGCCACGCAAGCCCCGCCGTGTCAGGCGGCAGGGATCCGGAAAGATCGATTGGGCCGTTGCCGGCCTTCAGCTTACCGCCCTCGACGGCAAAGATGTTTTCGAAACCGACGAAGTCGGCGACGAAACGCGAGATCGGGCGGTTATAAATATCCTCGGGCGTGCCGATCTGCTCGATCGCGCCGTTGAGCATGACGACGATGCGGTCGGCAAGCGACAGCGCTTCGCCCTGATCGTGGGTGACGAAGATCATCGTCACGCCGGTTTCCTTCTGCACCCGCTGCAGTTCCGTGCGCATTTCGAGGCGAAGGCGGGCGTCGAGGTTCGACAGCGGCTCGTCGAGAAGCAGCACCTTCGGCTCCATCACCATGGAGCGCGCCAGCGCCACACGCTGCTGCTGGCCGCCGGAGAGTTCGCCCGGCTTGCGGGCGGAGAACTTCGAAAGACCGACCGACTTCAGCCCGGCCGTGACCTTGCTCTCGATCTCGGATGCCGGCAGCTTCTTCAGCCGCAGGCCGAAGGCGACGTTTTCGAACACGGTCAAGTGCGGGAACAGCGCATAGGACTGGAAGACCAGGCCGACCGAGCGCTTGTTGGCGGAAACGCGGGTGATATCGGCGCCGTCGAGCTTGATCGCCCCGGAAGCCGGCGACAGCAGACCGGCGATCGAACGCATCGTCGTGGTCTTGCCGCAACCGGACGGACCGAGGAACGCCACCAGTTCGCCCTTGCGGATCGACAGGTCGAGATCCTTCACCGCAACGGTGTCGCCATAGGCGAGCGTCAGTTTTTCAAGGTTGAGGAAAGCGGCGTCAGACATAGCGAGAAAATCCCAGGAAGCGTTCGGCAAGGAAGACGATGCCGATGGACATGAAGGCGAGCAGCGCGGAGAGGGCAGCGACCGATGGATCGTAGGTGATCTCCATGTAGGAGAGCATGTCGATCGGCAGCGTGCGCACGCCGGGACCGGAAAGGAAGAGCGACACCGGCACCTGGTTGAAGCTCGTGACGAAGCCGAGGATGAAGGCGGCGAGAATGCCGCTGCGGATGTTCGGCATCACCACCCGGAAGAAGGCGCCGGCGCGCGAGGAGCCGAGCAGCACCGCCGCCTCCTCGATATCGGAGCGCAGGTTGTTGAGGCTCGCCGAGACGACGCGCACCGCATAGGGCAGAACCAGCGCCGTGTGGGCGAGGAACAGCGTCAGCGTGATGTTGAGGCCGAAAGGCACGACGATATAGCGCAGGAGCGCGAGGCCAACGATGATGCCGGGCACGATGATCGGAAGCGAGACGATCGTGCGGATGGTTTCGCTGAAGGGCAGTTTGTAGCGCGACAGGGCGTAGGAGGCGGGAACGCCGAGCACGAGGGCAGCGGCCGTGCCGCCGATCGCCAGCAGCATCGAGATCGCGAAGCTTTCCTGGAAGCTTTCGACCGTGAAGACCTTGGCGACCCACTTGAGCGAGAAGCCCTGCGGCGGGAAGGCCAGCGTCTCGCCGCCCGAAAGCGAGGCGGCGACGATGATGAAGAACGGCCCGATCAGGAAGCCGATCACCAGGAAAAGAACGAGAGGGGTAAAGACGCGCGGGGTCATCGCTTGTTCCTCGCGGTGGCAAGCCGTTTCAGGAGAAGATTGGCGGCAAAGCTCATGACGATCAGGATGAAGGCGATGACGCTGGCTGCAACGAAATCATTAGCGACGGTGACGCGCTGGTAGAGCAGCGTCTCGAGCATCAGCACCTTGGAACCGCCGAGGATCGCCGGCGTGATGTAGGCCGTCAGCGAGCCGGTGAAGACCAGCGTTCCGCCGATCACGAGACCTTCTTTGGTCAGCGGCAGGATCACCTTGAAGAACACCTGGAACCAGTTGGCGCCAAGAACTCGGGCCGCGGGAATGGCATCCTTCGGCATGTTTTCGAGCGCACTGATCAGCGACAGGATCATCAGCGGCAGGAACAGCTGCAACAGGCCGATGAACACGGCCGTTTCGGTGAAGAGAAAACGGATCGGCTCATCCGAGAGGCCGACGAGCTGGAGCGCCTGGTTGACGATGCCGGTACGGCCGAGAATGACGATCCAGGCATAGGTGCGGGCGACCGACGAAATCATCAAGGGCAGCACGACGAGGCCGATCATCTGCCCCTTGTTGCGCGGCGAAAGATTGACGATGGCAAAGGCCGCGGCGTAGCCGATAACCGCCGAGACGGCGGTGACCATCAGGCCGAGCCGGAACGTGCGCAGGAAGACGGTGCGGTTCAGCGGATCCGAGAAAAAGGTCGTATAGGCCGACAACGACCAGCTGTCGGCACTGCGAAAGCCTTCCGCCAGCAGGATCACCACCGGCACAAGAAAGACGATCGCCGCAAAGACCGCTGCGGGCAGAGCGAGCGCCAGGGCTTCGGCGCGGTTCTGGAACATCCTTCTTCCTTTCAAGGCATTCGTTGGCGCGGCCTACCCGTCATAGGCGCCGCAGCGTCCACCGGCCGACAGAGCCGGCCGGTGGCATTCGGTCTCTTGGCTTACTGGCCGACCTGCGCGTTCCACTCCGACAGCCACGCTTCGCGGTTGTCGAGGGCGACAGCAGACGGGATGAGCTTCAGGTTCTTCACCGTCTCTTCGCCGTAGGTGAGGTTTTCGGCGATCTCGGGCGAAACCTTGACGTCCTTGTTGGCCGGGCTGTCGACGAGCTTTTCAGCGAGTGCCGTCTGGATTTCGGTCGAGAGCCAGAAGTCCATGAACTGAAGCGCCAGATCCTGGTTCTTGCCGCCCTTGGTCAGCACCATGACGTTCATGCCGCCGGTCTGGCCTTCCTTGGGCGTTGCCCACTTGATCGGCAGGCCGAGCTTGGTGAAACCTTCCCAGGAGAAGCGGCCGATCGGAGCGGCCCAGATCTCTTCCTGCTGCATCAGTTGCACGAGTTGCGAAGACTTGACGTAGAAGGTGACGATATCGTCCTTCTTGGCGCCGACGGCAGCGATCGCTTCCTTGAGGTCCGGCGTGTTCTTGCCGAGCGCTTCGCCGACCATGTAGAGCGCCGGCGGGCCCTGGTTGGTGGTGACGTTCGGGAACGCGACGTGGCTGGCGTTCTCGTCGCTCAAGAGATCGGCCCAGGAATTCACTTCCATCTTGTCCGAGCGATAGACGATCGAGGTCGCATAGAAGGTGTAGCCGACGCTCATGCCGTCGCCATTCGGGTCCTTGGCGAGATCATAGAGCTTGTTGAAGTTGGAAAGCTTGGACGTGTCGATCTTCTCGATCAGATCGGCGCGCGTGGCGGAGAGCGCGTCGGCCATCGAAACAACGGCCATGTCGACGACCGGGCTTGCCTTGTTGGCTTCCATCTTCGCCAGGCGCTCGACGCTGTTGCCGGTCTCGACGACGAGCTTGCAGCCGCATTTCTGTTCGAACGGCGTGTAAACCAGTTCCTTGAAGGCGTCCTGGGCAAAGCCGTAGACGGAAATGGTGAGGGTCTTTTCCTGCGCAGATGCGGCAGGGGCGGCGACGAGCAAGAGCGCGCTCGAGGCAAGCAGGAACTTCTTCATGGCTGGTGTCCTCCTTCGGTGACGGATGTGGCTGCGGTGATGGGGGTATGAATGGGATGAGCTGCAGGTGGTGCGGCGGCCGATTGCCTGACGACCAGATGCATCGGCACCTTGGATGTCTCGGCCGTAACGGGGGCGCCGATCTGAGGATCGGAAGGGTCGCGTTCGCTGATCGCCCTGACAAGCGCGGCGACGGCAATCGCCGCGATCTCGGTCATGTCCATGCGCGCCGTGGTCAGCGCCGGCGTGATGACCGGCGCCCAGATCAGATCGTCGAAACCGGTGACGCTCGCCTTTTCAGGCACGTTGATGCCCGCGCGCTGCAATTCGGTCAGCGCCCGAAGCGCATGCAGATCGGAGATGCAGGCAAAGGCGGTGTAGCCTTCGGCCACCTTCTCGGCGAGACCGAGTGGACAACCCTTGCCGGCGACCTTCTCCAGCGGCTCGATCCAGAGCGTATCCGTATGACACCCCTCGCCAAAAACCGAGCGGATGCCGCCAGCGCGGTCGTTCTGCACGTTCGAGGCGGGGTTGTTGCCGATGATCAACACGCGGCGGTGGCCGAGCGCCTTCAGGTGTTCGGCAATCTGTCGACCACCATCCCAATGGTCGGCGGCAACCGTGTTGCCGGGCGTCGAGGGTGTGTCGATAACGGCGACGGGACAGCCGACATCGGCGATGCGTGTGCCGCGCCGCGGCACGATCACCAGGCCGTCGACGTCACGATCGATCAGCCGTTCGATCGCCTTGGTCTGGGTCGAGACGTCGCCGCGCGAGTCCGCGATCAGCACGCCGTAGCCGGATGACGACGCGGCAAGCTCGATCGCCTGGGCAATCTGCGGGAAAAGCGGATTGGCGATATCGGGAAGGACGAGGCCAAGGACACCGGTGCGCCCGGTTCGAAGTGCCCTGCCCGCCTGGCTTGGCACGTAGCCAAGTTCGGCAGCCGTCGCGCGGATCTTTTCGACCATCTCGGCCGAGACGCGGCCCTTGCCCGAGAGCGCGTTCGACACCGTCGCCGCGGAGACGCCCAGCGTTCTGGCAATCCTCGTCAGTTTTGGTCCGGAACGCGCCAAGTCAGTGGTTTCCGCTATCGCGTGATTAAACGATTAATCATGCGATATATCAGAATCCGTTGACTGTCGAATCCTTTTGTCGACGTGTTGCATTTTACAATTTTCGAGCGAAGTTCTTAGCGGTAGACAATCACGCTGGATGGTATTGAAGCGCGCGCGATGGAGCAGGCTGGTTGGTTGCCGAATGCAACCTGCCGCGAGTGCGAAGGTCTTCGGTCAGATGACGGCATTTCCCTACGGAGCCATCGGCTCCATCTGCGGCCTCTGATATATCTCGGCAACCCGCATCTCGCTGAAAACCGAAATCGCCTTCGCCGGCTTGGCCAATGCCGGGGTACAATTTTCAACTTCGGCTGACAAAAGAAACCAATTTTCCCACTAAATTACTAGGGAATAAGTATGATGCATCGCAAGCCTCCGGGGGATACATCGGACGGCGCAGTGACGCGACACACGCGTGACAGGTTTCATGCAGGAGTTTGGGAAATGAACGGCACTATCATCGGCTTTGGCAAATCAAAGGGACGCAGCCTGACGGCATCGCGCCCAATCCTCGCCGCCGCCACACTGGCGCTCGCGCTGTCGACAAGCACGGCCGCATTCGCCGAGGACGCCAAGTTCGACCCCAACGCCTCGATCACCATCGGTTCGCTCTATGAGCCGCAGAACCTCGACAACACCGCCGGCGCCGGCCAGGGCATCAACGAAGCCTTCAACGGCAATGTCTATGAGGCGCTGTTCACGCTGACCGATGCGGGCGACGTCCAGCCGGGCCTCGTTGCCGAACAGAACGTCAGCGAAGACGGCCTCACCTACACCTTCAAGCTTCGTTCGGGCGTTACCTTCCACTCCGGCGACCCGCTGAAGGCTGCCGACGTCAAGTACAGCATCGAGCGCGTAACGGCGGAGCAATCCAAGAGCTCGCGCAAGAAGAGCCTCGCCACGATTGCCGCGATCGAGGCCCCGGACGACCAGACCGTCGTCGTCAAGCTCTCCGCCCGCTCGATTTCTCTTCCCTACAATCTGAGCTACGTCTGGATCGTCAATGATGCGGCAAAGGATCTGAACGCCGGCGAAGACGGCACCGGCCCCTATCGTCTCGACGAATGGCGTCGCGGCTCGTCGCTGGCGTTGACCCGCAATGACAAGTACTGGGGCACTGCACCGACCAACGGCGAAGTGGTCTTCCAGTACTTCACCGATGCGACCGCGCTCAACAATGCGCTTCTGACCGGCGCCGTCGATATCATCACCAGCGTCCAGAGCCCGGATTCGATCGCCCAGTTCAAGGACAATCCGGACTTCACCGTCACTGCCGGCCAGTCGACCACCAAGGAGCTGCTCGCCTTCAACGATCGCGTCGCCCCCTTCGACAACGTGAAGGTTCGCAAGGCGATCGCTCGGGCCATCGACGACAAGAAGCTCTTGACCTCGATCTGGGGCGAGTATGGCACGCTTATCGGCTCCTTCGTGCCGCCGACCGATCCGTGGTACGTGGACCTCACCGCCGTCGACGCCTATGACGTCGAGAGCGCCAAGGCACTTTTGAAGGAAGCGGGCTTTGCCGACGGCTTCACCTTCAAGCTCGACACGCCGAACTATGATCCGCACCCGATCGTCGCGCAGTTCATCCAGAGCGAGCTTGCCAAGGTCAATATCAAGGTCGAGATCAACGTGATCACCGCCAACGAGTGGTACACCAAGGTCTACAAGGCGCATGACTTCCAGGCGACGCTGCAGGAGCACGTCAATCACCGCGATATCGTCTTCTACGGCAACCCGGACTTCTACTGGGGCTACAACAACCCTGAGGTCGTTGACCTGATCAAGGCCTCGGAAGCGGCCGCCAATACCGACGAGCAGACCGCCAAGCTCAAGGAAGCCAACACGATCATCGCCGAGGATGCTGCCAGCAACTGGCTCTACCTCTACCCGCAGATCGTCGTTTCGAGCTCCGCTGTGACCGGCTACCCGGTCAACGGACTGAACTCACAATTCTTCGCCTATGGCATCAAGAAGAGCGAGCAGTAAGCGAAACGACCTCGTTTCGCAGCAACAGAAGCCCCTGGATCGGATCCAGGGGCTTCCGCGTTCCACGATCATGGCCTGGTTGCGACCGAGCCGTTTCGGCCGGCGCGACTAAGGACGTGCTAAAGTAGCCCCTCCGCTCTAGCCTCCCTCCCCGTTTTGATGCAAAAGCCAACTTCTCTGATCGCGGCGCCCCGTGAGAAGAAAGGAATGCAGCCATTCTCACCTATCTCCTTCGCCGCTTTGCCATTCTCATCCTGTCGCTGCTGATCGCCGCAGTGGTGCTGTTTGTTCTCCTGCGCCTGCTCCCCGGCGACCCCGCCAATGCGCTTCTGTCCGTCGGCGCCGATGCCCAGCAGATCGAAAAGGCCCGCGAACAGGTCGGCTCGAACCTGCCTCTCTGGCAGCAGTTCCTTCGTTTTGCCGGCAGCCTTGCAAGCTTCGATCTCGGCACCTCCTTTGTCAGCGGCAAGCCGGTGATCGAGGAGATCGCCGCGCGACTGACCGTCACAGTGCCGCTGGCGCTGATGGGCTTCCTGCTGTCCATTCTGATCGCCGTGCCGCTCGGCATCCTCTCGGCCGTCAAGGCCGACCGCTGGTATGGCGGGTTGATTTCGACGGTCTCGCAGCTCGGCATCGCCATTCCGGTCTTCTGGGTCGGCATCCTGCTCGTCACCGTCTTTGCCGTCACGTTCCGGCTCTTCCCGTCAGGCGGATTTCCGCGCCGCGGCTGGCAGAACGAGGGACAGGCGCTCTATGCGCTGGCGCTGCCCGTGCTGACCATCGGGCTCGTCATGGGCGCATCGCTCTTGCGCTATGTCCGCTCCGCCACCCAGGATGTTCTCGGCAGCGACTACCTGCGCACCGCGCGCGCCCTTGGCGCCAGCTTCCCGCAAGCGCTCGTCCGCCACGGTATCCGCAACGGCGCCGTGCCGATCGTCTCCATCCTCGGCATCGAACTCGCGACAACGTTGCTCGGCGCCGTCGTCATCGAGCGCGTCTTCGCGCTGCCGGGGCTCGGCTCGATGCTGCTGCTTGCAATCGAGCAGCGCGATTATCCGAATGTCCAGGGCGTGTTGTTCATCTCGACGCTGCTGGTGCTATTGATCGGTTTTGCCGCCGATCTCACCCAGCGGCTGATCGATCCGCGCCTGCGCGAACGGGCAGTTGGAGGCAACACATGAGCCCGATCGAAACGTCCGCGTCTACGCGAGAGCGCCGGCATTCGCTCGCCCTCACCGTTGGCCTTGCTCTCGTCGCCCTCAATCTCGCCGTCGCGGTCCTGACGCTATTCTGGACACCTTATGATCCGCTGAACGCATCAGGCGGACGGCTGGAAGCACCATCCCTCCTGCACTGGCTTGGAACCGACCGGCTCGGGCGTGACCTGCTCACCCAACTGATGATCGGCGCCCGCACGGCGCTCCTCGTCGGCACCGGCGCGGTGGCGATCGGCGCCGCCATCGGCGTCAGCCTCGGTATCCTCGCTGCGTTTGCCACCCGGCTTGCCGACGACGTGATGGCCGCCACGCTCGATATCCTGATCGCCTTCCCGACGCTACTTCTGGCGATGCTGGTGGTGGCCGCAAGCGATAGTGCCAGCCTCTGGACGGCAATCCTTGCGCTCGGGCTTGCTATTTCCGCCATCGTCGCGCGGTTGACGCGTATCCTTGCCAAGCGGGTGCTGCGGCTGGACTATATCGTCGCCTCGCGCACGTCGGGAACGTCCTGGCCGGGCGTGGTCTTCCGCCACGTGCTGCCCAACATCTGGCCGACGCTCTCCGTCAACTTCGCGCTGCAGTTCGGCCTCGCCGTCATCGCCGAAGCGTCGCTCTCCTATCTCGGCCTTGGCGCGCCACCCCCGAACGCCTCCTGGGGCCGGCTGCTGCAGGAAGCCCAAGGGACCGTCTACACGGCGCCGATCGGCGCGATCGCGCCCGGCATCGCCCTCGTCGCGCTTGTCATCGGCATGAACCTTCTGGCCGACGGCTTGCGTGACATTGCCGACCCGACACACGGGAGATCGCGATGACAGCGCTTCTTACCATCCAGGGCCTCGATATCCGCGCCGGCGACAAGCCGCTGGTATCCGGCCTTTCCTTGTCGATCCGTCCCGGCGAGCGCATCGGCCTGATCGGCGAATCCGGCTCGGGCAAGTCGATGACCGCCATGGCGGCGACCGGCCTGCTGCCGACCTCGATCCGCGTAACCGGTTCGATCGAACTCGACGGCCAGCAGGTCGTCGGCGCGCCGGACAAGACGATGAACCGATTGCGCGGCGCTGCCGCTGCCGTCGTCTTCCAGGAGCCGCTGACCGCGCTCGACCCGCTGATGAAGATTGGTCGGCAGATCGCCGAACCGGTTCGCCGGCGGCTGGAGCGTGAGGGTGGCAAGGTCTCGAAGGACGCCATCAGCCGCGAAGTCCGCGACCTCATCGACAAGGTGGCGCTGCCGCAGCCGGAGCGCATCATCAATTCCTATCCGCACGAAGTGTCCGGCGGCCAACGCCAGCGCGTCGCCATCGCCATGGCGCTCGCCTGCCGCCCGAAACTGCTCATCGCGGACGAACCGACGACCGCACTCGACGTGACGACGCAGGCGGAAATCCTCAAGCTGCTGGACCAGTTGGTGCGTGAGACCGGCATGGCGCTCCTGTTCATCAGCCACGACCTGCCCGTCGTTTCCCAAGTGGTCGAGCGCGTGATCGTACTGAAGAACGGCGTTGCCGTCGAAGAGGGGGCCGTCAACACGGTCTTCGGCAACCCGCAACACGTCTACACAAGATCCCTGGTCGAGGCCGCCCGCCTGTTCGATGAAGCGCTGGGGGCAACCGGATCATGATCCTCGATCTTCAAAATGTCAGCTTCGGCTATTCCCGCCAACAGACCACGCTCAACAACGTCTCGCTCTCGGTGCGCCCCGGCGTCAGCGTCGGCCTCGTCGGCGAGTCCGGCTCCGGCAAGACGACGCTCCTCAGGCTGATGCTCGGTCTCGTTCGCCCGACCAGCGGCACCATTCGCTTCGGCGACCAGAACCTCGACCCCGGCAATGGCACCTTCATGCAGCGCTATCGCCGTTCCGTGCAGCCGGTCTTCCAGGATCCCTATTCGTCCCTCGATCCGCGCCAGCGGGTCGTCGACATCATCGCCGAACCGCTCAGGTCGCTGCGCATCCCCGGCGATCGCACCCAGGCGGTCGCAGATGCACTTGAAGCGGTCGGCCTGCCGCTTGATGCGATGCGCCGCTATCCGCACGAGTTTTCCGGTGGCCAGCGCCAGCGCATCGCCATTGCCCGCGCCATCGTCGCCGGCCCGCAGATCGTGCTTGCGGACGAGGCGGTCAGCGCACTGGACCTTTCGACCCGCATTCGCATCGTCGAACTCTTCAAGACGCTTTCGGAAAAGCTGACGCTGGTTTTCGTCTCCCACGACCTCGGCGTCGTCGCAGCCCTTTGCGAAGAGATGGTCATCCTGGAGCGCGGACAGGTGGTCGAGAGCGGCAAGACCCGCGACATATTGGCATCCCCTACGCATCCTTATACGCAGCGCCTGCTTGCCAGTATCCCGCGTATGCCCGCGTAGGCAGGCGCTCGGGAGGAAACTTCCGGGACAGGCGAATCCGCATTCGTCCACAAGGACTTGGCGATTCGTCAGCGCATTGATCCAGGACAACCCTAAAGACGCCTGCCTTGAGCATGGTGCCGCCGGCCACGGAGTTCCGTGGCCGCACGCCCCGACGGGCGGTGCTCAACGTCTTCTCGGGGTCCCGATCATCATGCCTACGCGCGCTATTCTGCCATCTGCCGTCTTCCTCGCCGCCCTTGCGGCGCCGCTCGCGATCGCGACGGCGGCGGATCTTTCCGAACCGAGCACCATGGCAGCACCGGAAATGCCACTCGCCAGCGAGCCCGGCCCGTGGATGATCCGCGCCCGCGCGCTCGCCGTCCTGCCTGACGACAAAGGTTCGCTCTATCTGAACGGTACGGCACTTGACGGCGAAAAGGTTGGCGTCAGCAATTCCGTCGTGCCGGAACTCGATATCACCTACTTCTTCACCGACAACATCGCCGCAGAACTCATCCTCGGAACGACGCCGCACACGGCGCGCGGCAGCGGCTCGATCGCCGGCCTCGGCGAAATCGGCAAGGCCTGGCTGCTGCCGCCAACGCTGACGCTGCAATACCATTTCAACGCGACGGAGACGATCAAGCCCTATGTCGGCGCCGGTGTGAACTACACGATGTTCTACAACGAGAAGCCGCGCGGCGATTTCTCGAGCTTCAACATGAAGAACACCTTCGGCGTGGCACTACAGGCGGGCGTCGACATCAAGCTCGACGAACACTGGGGCTTGAACTTCGACGTGAAGAAGCTGTTTCTGGAGCCGGAGGTCAACGCGACGCTGCCCGGTGCAGGCGCCGTCAGCGGCAAGGTCAAGCTCGACCCGTGGCTGATCGGCACCGGCATCAGCTACCGCTTCTGATCCGCACCTCGCCCAGGGCGACTGGACTTGTACTGCGGCGCCGCCTGACGGCGCCGCAACAGCTCAGCTCAATGGCTGGTCGTCTCAGGCGTGATGCGCCGTGACGGCTCTGGCAAGCTCGCCCGACAGCTCCCGGCTGGTCGCATGCGATACGTCGCCGAGCGACAGCATGCCGACCATGCGCTTGGCTTGGTCGATGACCGGCAACCGTCGGACCTGCTTTGCTTCCATCAGATGCGCCGCATGCTCGATCGTCTCGTCCGTGCGGCAATAGACGATATCCCTCGTCATCACGTCGCGTGCCGTCATCGTGGCAGGATCGCGCCCGTTGGCAAAGGCACGTAGGGCGAGGTCACGGTCCGTGACCATGCCGATCAGGCGATCGTTTTCGCCGACTGGCAAGGCACCGATGTCCTCGTCCCTCATGATGCGCGCGATCGTCTTGAGGTCGGTATCCGGGGATATCCAGCGCGCGCCGGGGTGCATGGCTTCGGAGATTCTCATGGCATCCTCCCTTGAACGGATGCGCGCGAGAATAGGCCTGGATCATGGCCATTCATTGATCTCGTCGTATGGGCCGCTATCGGCCGCTCCTAGAGGAGTTCGAGGAGGAAGTAGGTGGTTGGTCCCGATGGGGTGTCGTTGCTGAGGCGGAAGCCGACGGGGCCCTTGCCCTTGACAACAGGCGGTCCGACCGTGCCATCCAGGCCGACCGGCGACAACCTCCATGACTTCACGGTTCGCGCAATCGAAAGATCGACATAGCCCTTGCGGATCCGGACCGGCAACTCTCCGAAATCCTCGATCACCTTCTCCTCGCTGTCGCGAAAGGTCATGTTGGTGTTTTGCGCATCGGTCGCAAAGATCAGCAGCAGGCGACGGCTTTTTTTGAGTGACGCGTCGGCATCGAGTGCCGAGAGCGCGACAAGCCCGTCACCGTCGGCCCTCTCGACACGCATGACGCCGAGGTCGACAGGCTCGCGTAGCGACGAGAAGGCGGCAGCCTCCGTTGCAACAGTCGATACGCGCAATTGCCCGGAAAACCGGTTGAGCAGGATTTCACCCGTGCTGCTCTGGTAAAGACCGGTATCGATGTCCGTGCGGTTTTCGCTCGGAACGGTCCTTTGCGCGCGCAGCCGGTTGAGGATCTCCTCGGTGTTTTCATGTCGCGGCTCGACAACCGCGAGCGTGTCACCGGGCTGGTTTGCGTCTTCAAGGCCGATCCGGCCGATCAGTGCGAGATCCGTGAGGTATTCGGGCTCACGCGCCTGCATGTCCTCGGACAGGTCCTCCTCACCACGCACGGCGAATGGAACCGTCATGCCGGATGTCGCGACATCTCCGCGCCGATAGAGAAGGGCTGAGAGTGTCTCTCCAGCACGGGCGATCGGGTCCAGCGCGATGGCGTAGGGCAACATCGCCCTCTTGTGTGGAAACGGCTCGCCATAGGCCAGCGCGATCGGCCCATGGCCGTGGCGGCACAGCGCGTCCCACCCCTGCAGCGCCGCATAGGCGGGCATGGCCAGTCCTGCCTCGTATCGGTAACGGTTCCAGAACAGGTGATCATATTCGCTGACCACGAACGGCTTGCCGAGCCAGCGGGTGGCGGCGTTCATGCGGATATAGTTCACGCCATCGGCGATCGAACTGGTCTGGGTGGTTTTGCTCCCCGGCGCGTAGCCGCTGACCCAGTCGTGATAGGTGTTCATCGTCACCGCTTCGAGATCGCGCCGGCTCAGGGCCGCCTGGACCGTCGGCCAGTTGTTGTAGGTGCTGATGAGCCCGCGATAGCCAAGTCCACGCAGCACGTCGCTCATGCGCGTCGCCGTGGTGCGTTCCGTGTCGATGAAAAACGCCTGGAGGTCGCGCAGGCGCGCGCTGTCGACGTAGCGATCGGAAGGCAGGTCGATCGATCGCGCCTCGATCGTTTCATCGGCGCGCAGGTCTGGCCAGGCCCCTGCCAGCGCTTCGGTCGAGCCATACCGTTTCGCCAGCCAGTCATTGAAGGGTTTAGCAAGCGCCGGGTCGTAAGGTGCCTTTCCCGGCTGGTCGTGCACGACGCCGTCAAATTCGATGCTGTTTTCGTTGGCGAGGATGACCAACGCCAGGGCGTCGTCGCGGATCGGCGCCACGCCCGTATAGGGATTCACCCGCCCAAGGATCGTTTCCTGCATGCGCGTCCAGTGGTCGAAGGCTTCGTCGTCCAGGTAGAGCGCCAGCTTCAGATTGCCGCCGCTATCCCAGCGGTCGTCGAAACCGCCATAGGCGCCGCGCTGCGACGACAGACCGTCGATCATCCAGTAGATGCCGTTGCGCTTCAGCGCGGCCAGCAGGTAGTAGACGCGATCGAGCGTTTCAGGATCGTAGTCGAAGTCCTTGTCGCGGGCATACATCAGGCTGGCATCGACAAAGTGCAGGCGTGCGATGTTGTACCCGTGCATCGCAACCTGCCGCGCGTACCGGTCCGCCGTCGCGTGGTCCGGAAAACCACCAGAGGCCGGGCTCCAGGCCAGGGACGCGCACAGCATCCTCAAGGGCTTCTCCGGCGCCGCCGCGAAGGCAAGGCGCCCGTTGGCGCCAGCGACCAGACGGTGATCGGCGTCGATCGTCGCATTGGGCAGGAGCGACGAAAAGTCGAGCGGACTGCCCGGCTGAAGCTCGAGCGAAATTTCGCGCACCGGCAACCATTGATCCGCTGCCTTGGCGGTCGGGCAGAGGCTCAGAAGCGCCGCGACCGCTGCAAGCCCAATCCGCCGTGTCATGCCGGTGCTCCGAGAAGCTTGCTCTCGATCGGAGCGTCGGGCTTGCGACGCGTCCTGAAGAAGCCGACCGGCAGGGCCGCCGCATGGAAGAACCAGGCGACGACAGTATAGAGGCCCATGCTGAAGCCGCCCTTGCGCAGGCTCATCAGCCCGACGACGCCAACGAGGACCGCAAGGACGATGCCAAGGGCAAGCAGCGTGTCGGGCATGAACAGCAGCAGACCGAGGGAGATCACCCACCAGAGATAGACCAGTGCCCAAAGCTTGAGCTCCGGCAGCTCCCGGATGAGCTGGAAAAAATAGGGCTGCCCGATCGAAGCGCGCAGCAACTCGCCGATACCGAACAGATACTTGCTCTTCCAGCGCCTCACCAGCAGCCGGTAGGAATTGTCTGTGTGACCAAAGTGCTGGACGAAACGGCGGTCGAGGCGGTGCAGCTTCCAGCCGGCGCTTCTGAGCCTGATGCCGAGATCGAACTCTTCATAGCCATGCAGATTGCGGTCAGAGAGATAGCCGACCGCCTCGATGGCCGAGCGACGATAGAGGCCACCGCCATTCATGCGATCGATCGCGCCGATCCTGTTTTCCGGCGCATTGCGCGTGACCCGTCGGGAAAATTCGAGATTGGAGGTGAGCATCTCCTGGACATGCCCGGTCACGCCGGCGACCTCGGGATTGTCGGCCAGAAACGCCGATGCAACCTCGAGGAAATCGCCGTCGAGCAGCATGTCTCCGTCCAGCAGACAGATATGGTCGTGGCGGGAATACTGAAAACCGAGCTGAGGGCCGATCCCGCAACTCGGCAGTGCCGGCGCACGGATCTGGGCAATGACAATAGGATAGCCCGAGGCAACCTCCACGGTCCTGTCGGAGGAGCCGCTGTCGGCAACGATGACCTCGCCACCCACGATTTCGAGCGCCTTGAGCGCGCTCTCGATGGTGGCGGCAATACGCTTTTCTTCGTTCAGCGTCTTGATGATGACGGATACTGCCACGCGATCCCCCAATATCAGCGGAGCGTTCGCTACCGCGTTGGCGCCAATCCTAGCTGCGACATTTTGCGTTTTCGTTTATCCGTCCGAGCCAGGCCACAAACTGCGAACGGTAGCGGGCGATGATCCAGCCGGAAAAGACACCGCAGGCACCGCCCATAAGCTTGACCGCGACATCCGTTACCCGCGCGTGGCGGTCCGCCGAAATCATCTGAAGCAACTCAAAGCCGATCGCGGTCGCAAGCACGAGAACCAGCACGCGGCCGAGCCGCTTCGGATAGGCGAGCGCGAAGAGAAGTCCAAGCAGGCCGAAAGCCCCGAACCGCTCGATGTGGACGAGGTGCCCTATGCGGGGACGCAGATCGAGCGGAGACATCGTCGAATAGGCAATCACGGCAAACAGGACCCATGCGAGCAGGCCGGCGGCGCGTTTGAGGTTCATTGTCGGCTTATCTTCCAGGCGGCGTGCAAGGCACGGCAATCATTGGGCGATCCGCGACCGCGCATCGTTCGAGGTGCGCGGACGCCGTCGTAATTTGACCACTGCGCCGCGCGTCTTTTCAGGCGCGCAAAGATCGCTGTAGCAGTTTGAATGGCGGCATCGGATGACGGCGACACAGTCGACGCGCACCCTATTTCGCCAGCAGTGCGCTATACACCGCTGCGGTCTTTTGCGCCACGTTTGTCCAACTGTAGGTGGCTTCAGCGTGGGCCGCACGCTCGCGCATCTCCTCGTCGCTCAGTGGCGCTGCCAATTTTTGGGTGATACCGGCGGCCAGCGCATCGATGTCACCCAGGTGAAAATACTCGTCCGGCGCGAGATCCAGCTCCTGGTTGGCGACGATGTCACTTGCAAGCACCGGCAGGCCATAGGCCATCGCCTCAAGCAGCGCGATCGGCATGCCCTCGTGGCTTGACGGCAGCACGAACAGCGCCGCATTGGCGAAGAGTTCCGCCAGCCGATCGCCCGACTGGAAATCGGTGAGCACCACGCCGGGTGTCTCGCGCGCCAGCGCCTTTACCTCGGCAACATATGGGCTCTCGAATTCCGCCCCGCCGGCAAGAACGAGCTTGGTGCCGGCAAGATTGCATTTCGCAAAGGCGCGGATGAGATCGAGCTGACGCTTCTCCGGAACGATCCGTGCGGCAAGCAGGATGTAGTGCCGGCGCTCCAGGCCGAACTCTGCAAGGATTCCGGTATTGCCGCTCGGTGGCGTGATCCCGACACCGTTCGGCACCAGCGTCATGGAGACATGATGCCGAGCGCGCATCGTCTGGGCGATATCCCTCGAGATCGCAACACGCCCGTTGGAAAACCGCATACCCAGGAACTCGCCGAGCTTCAGTGTCCGGCGCGCAAACCCGCCCCATTTTTGCCGATCGTAGTCGTAGCCATGATGGGTGACGACAACCTTGAGCCCGAGCATGCGGGCAAGGGGCGTCATCAGTGCCGGGCCAATGGCGTGAATGTGCAGCACGTCGGGACGCCGCCAGGCTGCAAGGCAGACACCGAGGAAGGTATGAACGATCGCCTCGAGGGCCATCCGTCTCGGTGCCCAAAGAGGAAGGACCTCGACGCCGTTCCAGGCAAAGCGATCGCCGCTTTCGAGGTAACCCCGGCGCCCGACGACCTCAACGTCCCAACCATTGGCCAGCAGTTTACCGGCGAGCATCTCAACGTGCTTTTCGACCCCGCCTTGAACATTCGGGATGCCGCGCAGACCCAGCATCATCACACGCTTGCGCTCGCCTCTAGCGGCGATGGCTGCGCCTTGAGCGGACAGGCCGCGCTGCTGGGTCGAGAAGGTCGCGCCACGGCTGCGCGGCAAGTGGCCACTTCCCTCCGACAGCCCGGCCATTTCCTGCGCAATCACCGGCTGTCGCGTGCGATGATCTCGCGAAACATCAGACTTCCTGCTCATGCGTCGCCTCGAAGGTTGTCCGTCCCGGCCTCACGACGAAATGCTTACCAACTGCCCGGATATTTCATTGACCACTTATATAAATGACCCAATACCATAGCGCGAGCCCACATTACTACAAATTGCATCGTAACGTTAATGCGCAAGCGGTCAGGTGGCACCCAGTGCGGCATAGAGCTGGAGCGTGCGTTCGCGATAGGCGGCAGCCGAGAACTCGCTGGCAATCCAGCGCCTGCCCTGAGCGCCCATCGATGCACGCGCGGCAACCGGCAGCGCCGCCATCCTTGCGAGCGCCCGCGCCAGATCCTCGACGTCACCGGATATGGCGGTCATCCCGGTCTCGCCCTCGCGGATCATCTCCGGAATACCGCCAATCGCCGCGCCGATCACGGGTCGCCCCAGGGCGTAGGCTTCGAGCACGCTGATCGGCGCGTTCTCGTACCATTCCGACGGCAGGATCAGGGCGCGCGATTCTCCGATCAGGCGATGCAGGGCCTGGCCTGAGAGGTAACCGGCAAATGTGACATCGGCGCCGGTCTCGGCCACGAGTTGGCGAAGCCCCGCCTCTTCGGGGCCGGTTCCGGCGATCACCAGGCGCTGGTTGGACGCTTTGGCGGCTCTCACCAGCGTTGCCAGTCCCTTCTCCGGTGCCAGCCGGCCGGCAAAGACGAAATAGTCGCCCTCGCTCCATTTGTCAGAATAGGCTTCGACGTCGACGAAGTTCGGAATATGGGCCATCCGCTCGCGCGGCCACCCCCATTCGACGAGCTTCTCGACGTAGAATTTGCTCGGGACGACGACGCGATCCACCTGGTTGCGGTAAAGGCCAAGTGCGCGGTGGACTACAGTTTCCGCCAGGACGACGGCGCTGAGCGCCAGTTCCCCTTTGATGCAGCGATGCCGCAGCACATTGTAGACGTGACCGCCGCGACAGTCCTCGCAGACCGCGCCATCGCGCAGCATCTTGTAGGACGGGCAGGCGAGTTTCAGATCATGCGCCGTCATGACAACGGGAATGCCGGCCGACTTCAACGTCGAGAATATTGCCGGCGACAGGTGATGGTAGACGTTGTGCGCATGGGCGATCGAGGGCCGCACGCGCTGGATCAGCCGGCCGACGCTACGCTGCGCCTCCCGCGAATAGATGACGCTTGCCGCCTGCACGACCTTGCGCAACGGGCTGGTGCGCCGGCCGTACTCGATCTCGGATACGAAATAGTCGGACCACGGCGACGGCTCGTTGTCCTCATGTTGCATGGCAAATGGCACGACATCCCAGCCGATGTCCCCGAACATCTTCATGTGATCGAAGAAGACCGCCTCCGCGCCGCCACGGCGGTAGAAGTAATTGTTGATTGCCAGCAGCCTGCTGTTGCCGCTCCCTTGCCCCGCCATGCCCCCTCCTACCAGCCAAGCCTGTCGAGGACCCGCTCGACCGGCAGAACGACGCAACCCTTGGCGACCGCATATCCGACCAGGTGCTCGAACGTCTCTGGCGTGCAGCCATAGGGCGTCGGGCGAGCGGCGATGTCATGGGTGAAGAACACCAGCCAGCCCGGCCGACCGACCACATCGTCGATCCAACCGGTCAGCGCCTTCGCCTCCGCCTCGGGCTGCCGGATCTCCACCGCCTTCAGCATCAGCGGATCGACAGACGTGCGATTGATGCTCTCGCCGGCGGCGCGACAGGTGCGATAGCGCCGCCCCAGTTCACGGCGCGCCAACGGCCAGGCGGCATTGTAGGGGAAGGCGAAGTTCGTCGTGGTCGCATCGACGCCGCTCTGCTTCAGATAGCCGGCGTTGCGGTCGAGGTCTGCGGCAAGTCCCGCACTGCCCAGGCGCCGGATCTTTTCGTGCGCATAGGTATGGCAGCCGATCTCGTGACCGCGGCCGGCAAGCTCGGCACAGCCCTCAGGCGAGATCAGCGTTCGGTCGCTCTCGACCCGTCCCGACAGCCCGCCGGCGATATAGAAAGTCCCGCGCACGCCATGGCTTTCGAGGATTGCAGCGCCGTTCAGGAGCGCGCTATCGGGAACATCGTCGAACGTGAAGGAAACGAGCGGCACATCGGTCGTGACATCGCGCGGTTTTGCGGCAAAGCGCCAGATCAGCCGGTTGGCGACACGGTCAACAAGGCCGTCGACCTTCGACAGAGCCTGAGAAATGCTAGGCATGCGCCACCATCCTTTGTTCAAGCTGGCGTGGTTCCGTTGCAAGCGCTGCCGATGACTGCAGGCGCAAACCGCAAATCGCAAAGAGCAGAGAAAACCAAAGCACATTCGGGCCATCGAAAAAGAAGGCCTCGAGGCTGGCGCTATAAATGGCGTAGAGCCAGATCCGCAAAAACAACCGCGTGAGATCGCTGTGTTCCCTGGCCGGCGGAATGCGCGAGATATGATAGAGGGGCAGCACCACCAGCCACAAAAGCGTGAGCAGCAGTCCGGGAATGCCGATGACCAGGAGGGTTTCGAGATAGGAATTGTGTGCATGGGCCGCACGCACGGCCCAGGTCTCGATATTGCCGCCACTGAAAACCACTTCTTCGGTCTGCCAGAACGCCTTGAGGCCACGCCCGATAAACGGCTGCTCGGCTATGACAGTGAAAGCAAAACGCCAGACATCGGCGCGGTTTGTGAACGTTGCATCGATGCCGAGCGAGGAGACAAATTCTCCGAGCGGCCGGATGACGGCGGAGCCGACTGCGAACAGGTTGAACAAGGCGACGCCGCCGACGGCAATCGGAATGCGCAAGAGACGCACACGCTCGAAGAGCCACGCCAATATCAGGATGCCGGGCAGCATCGCCGTCGACGTCTTGCCGCCCGTATGGATGAGGAAGAAGAAGGAGAGGCCGACGATCGTCAGGCCGACGAGCCTTGACCATCTGCGCAGGACGAAGAGCCCAAAGAACGAGGCAAGCACCATGCCGACGGCCGCTTCGTTCTTGTGCCGGAAGTGACCGCGCCACAGGCCGGCATGCATCGGCTCGAGCACTTCGTTGGCCTGGTGAATGGACAGCAGCGGCTTGAACAGAACCCCATAATAGGCAACCGCGAGCATGACCAGGGTCGATATGGCGAGCATCTTGGCGAAGTGCCGTTCGTTCGCCGGCAACAGCAGATAGACGTTGGCATTTACCGCCACCATCGTCGTCAGGATGATCGCCTTCACGCCGTTGGCGGGATGGGCCGAGACCAGGCAGACAAACAGAACCCACAAAAGCAGGACCGCCAGCAGCGCGCGCGGCTGCAAGAGCCCGCTTCGCATCGGGTGCAGCAGACCATAACAGGAGGCGCCTGCGAACAGGAGGAGGGCGACGATCTGGTTCAGACGGCTGGAGTTATCATTGCCGGGTTCCAGCAGGCTTTCCGTGGTCAGGTCGACGAAGGAATGGAAGGGAACCCAGTAATAAATGGCTATGGCCAGAAACAGGAAGGTTCCGATACGGATCCTCAAGGTTTCGGCAGACGTGGACGCTTTACCGCTGACGTCGGGCACGGTCGCGGCCCACTCAAGGGGCCGAAGGCTGCGGATGACGAATGTACCTCCACAGACCGAGTGCCAGCGCAAGGGAGATACCGAGCATGAGCCCCAGGGCGGCGCCGCCGGCCAGGAGAACCACTGTCCGCGGCGGCCAACTGCGCGCGTTCGGCGGCAGGGCGCGCGAGATCACGCGGACATTGGTGGTATCGATCTGCTGGCGCTCGGTGATCTGCTGCGCACGTGCCAGATGCGTCTCGTAGATGGCAGCCTTGGCGCGCGCATCGCGTTCGAGGTCGCGAAGCTGAACCTGGGCCTCGTTATCCGAAAACACATTCGACTTCTCGTCGCTCGCCTTGGCGCGCAAGGCGGCAAAGGCCTGCTGCTCACGATCCGTATCGGCCTTGGCGCGATCGAGGATCCGGCGCGCCTCGTCGGCCATTGCGCCTTCGAGCGTCGTGCGCTCGGAACGGGCATTGACGAGGCGCGGGTGGCGCTCGCCATAGGTCCGCTGCATCGATGCGATCTGCTGTTGCAGCAGATTGTACTGTTCGCGCAGGTTCGTCATGTTGACGGATTCAAATTCTGACGCGCTCGCGGTCCGTCCTTGCTGGATTGCGTCGCTCATCTGCCTGTAGCGCGTCTCCGCCTGGATGAAGCGCTGTTGGGCATCGAGCACCTGCGTGTTCAGCTCCGTCGAAAGTTGGTTGCTGACGAGCTGTCCGTCGTTCGTCGCCTGCAAGCCGTTCTTGCGGCGGAAGTCCTCGACGGCCCGCTCGGCCTCGGTGACGTTGTGGCGCAACTCGTCAAGGCGTGCGTTGAGGTTCTGGGCAACGCGACCCGCGCTCTCGGCGGCGGACTGGAACAACTCCTGTTCGAAGGCCGCGACGATGGCGTCGGACAACTTGACGGCCTTGGCCGCGTCCTCGCTCCAGACCTTCATCACAACGACAAAGGACCGTTCCTCGCGCCGAGCCTCCACCCGCTCCGAAAGAGCCCGCATTGCGGCAAGCTCGTCGCCCGTGCGCTGCTCGGCCTTTGTCGAAAACAGGCTTTTCAGTGAGCCGAAAGCCGAAGGTTTCACGAACTCCGGATCTTCGGTGAGGCGCAGTTCTGCGATCACGCGCGACAACACGTTGCGCGACGTCAGGATGCGCAGCTTGCTTTCGACCTCGAGCAATTGCGCGTCGCGCTGCGGATTGCTCGTGAACACGTCATCGCTGACGACATTGAGGTTGGAGGGGTCAACGACGATGTCGGTGTAGACCGCATAGCGCGGCGTCGCCGTCATCGCATAAAGGAGCGCGGCCGCAACACAGAGGATCACCGCTGCGATGATCCACAGCAGTCCGTCACGCAGCCAACCGATGATATCGTCGACACCGACTTTGCTAAGGTCGCTCAGACCGGGAACGTATCGGCCGCGTTGCGCATGCACCAGCGGCGGCGCAACATCGGGCCTGCGCTCCGAGGCTTTCGGGAGGTCGTCAGCTTGCTTGCGGGCAGATTCGGGCTGTTCGCCTGGGCGCTCCGTCTCGAGAAGGTCCGGTGACAGCAGATCGAGCAACGAGCCGCGCTCCACCGGAACACGCTGATCGCGCACCGGCTGACTGGGCTTCTGTTTTCCGGCCTCGTCCGGCCTATACATAAGCATCCCTCACGCACGCCCATCAAGACGCGAAGATCGTGACCTCGCGAGCTGCCTCTAGCGCAGAATTAAGGTTGTAAGGTGAATATTCCGTTAAACGGCAGGATAGCAGATTAACGCTTGACAATCAGAAGTCGGTCAGCAACCGGCTCCAGCTTTCCGAGGCAAGGCCACCGACGTAGATATCGTTGCGCAACGCCGCTTCCTTCAGATCACCATGGCGGGTCACCATGCAAAAGTAGCCGCGATGATGGAAGGAAAGCCACCTTTGACGCGAGATCGCGTTCATCAGGAACGGCTGCGCGCTGCCGACGGCAAGCGCATAGCCCTCGGCATCGAGTGCATGAAACATCTGCTTTGTGACGTCGAATTCGCGACCCGCCGCGCAAACGATGTTGAGTACTGTCGCCGTCTCGCGGGCCTTGCCGAAATAGAGATATGCGCCGATTACCCGCCCGCTTTCCTCGCGCACCTCACGGCACAGGAGGTCCCCCAGCGGCTTGTTCAGAGCCGCAACCGACAACAGCCACTCGAATTCGGCCGGGGACCAGACGGGCCTGACTGAAAAGCGCTGCAGCATGGGCTCGGCGAGGCCCACAAAAGCTGCGGGGTCGATGGCATGTGTTGTGCAACCGGCCGCCGCGCCCGGCTTGGTCTTGGGGCGACGCTGCCGCAGGAACCCGTCGAAAAGCGCAAGCGGCCCGGTCACCACAGGCGATCGAAGGATTCGCGCGTGCCGCCCGACCGTCAGCGCCCAGGCCTTAAACGGTCGGAAGGATCGCCGCCAGTCGAGGCTCTGTATCGGAAGCACGATGCCGCCGCCGGCAACCCAGTGATCCGCACTCACCGGTGAGGAATTGTCCGAAAAGCACATGTCCTGTCTTGTGGCGCGCATGGCGCGGGCAAGGCACGCCGCGCCCACTGCGCCGGCCTTGCCCTCCGACATGAAGGCACACAGCAGTTTCGCCACGGTTCGGCGACCGTTGACCGTGAACTCCATCGGAAGTGCCAGGATGGCGCTGCCGATACTGCCCGCCCCGTCATCGTAGACGATGCTGCCGTTCTCCGGAGAATAAAGCGGGCTGCCGAAGAAGGTTGTCTCTATGTACTGCCGAAGCTCCTCGCTCGCCTCATGCGTGCGCTTGCGAAAGATCCGGTTGAACATGCCGCTGACGGCCGGGATATCCCGTGGCTCCATCGCCCGCACGTTGCTCATGCGGGGCATTTCCCGCCCAATCGGCCTTGCAGCCTGAATGTTGCCCTCAGCCTTCATGGGCCATCCCCGTCGGCAATGGTGCATGGCTCGCCTGCGCCCTGTCGCGACGCACAAACCGCAGGAAAACCGCCCAGGAAACGATGACCATCGCAATTTCGATGGCATAGAAGGAGATGAACGTTCCGGTCGGCGGCGCGTACCAGGTGGCCCAGGCCGTCAGCGCGGCGCCGAGCACGCTTCCAAGCCCCATCACCGACGCACGCGCCGGATGGTGGCCGGACGCGCCGAGCGCCTCCATCGCCACCGACCACATGGCAAGCGGCACGACAACCCAACACAAGGTGCGGACAAAGGAAACGAGAGAAACGTAGTCCTTGCCGAAGAGATAGGGCAGGACCGGAGCCAGCAGATAGACGGCCGCGGCCGCGGCAATGCTGATCGAAGTCGCCGCGAAAAGCACCTTGCGGACACGCTCGAACGCATGATGCAGACCGGCTGCCGTCGCCTTTGCCGAACCCGGGTAGATCAGCCGGTTCAGGGCTTCGACGGACAGATAGCTGCTCTCGAGCATCCGGCGCGCAACAGAATAGCTCGACATCACTTCGGCGGTCGCCACGAGGCTCAGCACGAGCAGGTCAGCATTCTGCCTGACGGCGCGCAGGATGAACGGCACGCTGAAATAGAGGCCCTGCGGCAGTTCCTCCCGCACAATGCCATAGGTCGGCCGCCCCAACCCCTTGACGGCCCGCCAGCAGCCCATCGCCACCAGCACGTGGCACACGAACTGCCACACCGCCCAGGACGCGACGGTCGCGACGCCAAAGACGATGCAGGCGAGAGCGGCGGCGATCGTGCGCGCCAGTGCAAACCCGACGACAACCTTGTTTGCCGAGGCAAAATTGGAGTGAGCCAGGAAGATCTGCTCGCAAAGCACGATGACCCGGACGAAGATCACGTTGGTAATCAGCATCAGGGTGATCATGGCGACATTGGTCACGGGATCGGGCGACAGCGTGAAGAAGAACGGCAGCACCACGGCGCCGAGCAAGACCAGAAGCACGCCGCTAATGGCCGTCAGAATGACATTGTGGCCGAGCATGCGCGAATACATGCTGCGATCGCGCGCGACCCGACGCACAAGGCACTCCATGGCGCCCAGGCCACACAGGTGCACGGCAATATTGGCGACGGCGGTGATGGCGACGAAGACGCTGAATTCGTGCACGCCGAGCCAGCGCGCAAGGATCGCAAAGGTCAAGAGCTGGGCGGCGGATCCGATGACAAGGCTGCCGCCGGATGCTGCATAGGACAGGATCATCGCCAGGAACGGTCTGTGCGCGCGTTCCTTCACACTTTCCGAAGCCATTCCGATTGCCTTTGACACCAACCCGCCGATTGTTGCGCAAAATCGCATGCAATGACAGCGAGCAATCGCCCTTCATTGCGGCGCACGGTAGCAGGCAGATGTGATTGCGCGGTTAACGCGCTCGTCTCAATTGTATTTCAGCTTCCGTTTACCCGATTACGGTAGTGTCCTGTCGTTGCGCGTCTAGAAATTTATCCGGAAATACTTGACCGAAGACATGAGGGAGTGGCTGTGCCGCAAAACGACAGTTATCCGAACGACGGTCCGACTGGAAACGACGCGTTGCACCTGCATCGGTTCATGGGGGTCGACCTCGAGCTTGCACCCGATGTCCTGGTGCCCCGTGAAGAAACCGAGCTCCTCGGCCGAAAGGCGGTCGCGATCCTGGAAGCGGTCCCGCCTGAGGCGAGGGTCATCGACATGTGTTGCGGCTCCGGCAATCTGGCCCTTGGTATCGCAGCAGCGGTCCCGTTCGCACGTATCTGGGGCGCCGACCTGACGGACAGCACGGTGGCACTTGCGCGCCGCAACGTCGACCGGCTTGCGCTTGGTGGACGCGTCTCCATCCGACAGGGGGACCTTTTCGCCGCACTTGAGGGCGACAGCCTGGAAGGCACCGTCGACGTGGTGGTCTGCAATCCGCCCTATATCTCGACAGGCCGGCTTGAAAGCGACAGCGCGCACCTGCTTGAAAACGAGCCGCGCGAAGCGTTCGACGGCGGTCCCTACGGCATTTCGATCCATCAACGTCTGATCCGCGACGCCGCCGCCTTCCTCAAACCGGGTGGCTGGCTGCTGTTCGAATTCGGCGAGGGCCAGGACCGGCAGGCAGCGGCCCTTCTGTCCAGGGCAAAAGTCTACGAGCCGGTGAGTTTTGCAACCGACCATGACGGCAAGCCACGGGTTGCCATCGTCAGAAAGATCGGCGCGGACGCTGGAGAGCGTTCCTGATGAGCGAAATTCGTTCGCTTGAGAGCGGGGACATTCCGACAATCGCCGGAATGTTCCAGCGGGTGTTCCGCGATGATCGGGCCGTGCCGCCGGCACTCGTTTCCTATATGCGGCAGCTCTATCTCGATGCTCCGGGCTGCGATCCGGAGATCCGCCCTCTCGTGCATGTGAACGACCACGGCCGCATCACCGGTTTCGTCGGGGTCAATGCGCTCCCAATGACATTGAATGGCAAGCGCTTGCGCGCCGCCATCTGCGGTTCTCTGATGGTGGAAGACCGCGAGGCCGATCCGTTGGCCGGCGCGCGGATCCTGAAAGCCTTTCTCGCGGGCCCTCAGGATCTCTCCTTCAGCGAAACTGCAAGCGAGGTCTCGGCGCAAATGTGGTCGAAGCTGCGCGGCGTCGTGCTGCCGCAATATAGCCTCGACTGGGTACGCGTTATTCGCCCCGCGACCTTCAGCCTGAGCGTCGCCGCCAACCGCATCAAGCCCGCGCGGATCGCCGCGCCCTTCGCACGCGCCCTCGACAGCTTTTACCGCAAACGAATGGGCCAGGGCGAACAGCGCTGGTCCGCCCTGCCCGAAGCCGGCGTAGCACCCGCGGGCTTCACGGCGAAAGAGACCGACCGCTTGGGCTTTGCTGCCGTCGTTCCGCAGTTTACCGCGCAGTTTGCACTTCGCCCGGATTGGAGCGAGGGGCAGCTCGACCACATTCTTTCCGATGCGGAACAAAAGCCTGACCAGGGCGAGCTTGCCTATGCGCTGGTTGCGGCGCGCACTGGCGCTGTCGTCGGCGCATTCGCCTATTATGCCAAGGTCGGGGAAATCGGTCGGGTGCTGCAAATCCTGGCTCTGCCGGGACAGGCCGGGCCGGTCATCGACTGCCTGGTCGACGCGGCATCGAAGCGCGGGCTTGCGGGCTTGCGCGGGCGCACACAGCCGGCTCTGATGGAGGCCATGCTCGGCCGGCGCATCGCGTTCGTGCACGTCGCCTCAACCGTCGTCCATTCACGCGACCAGGCGGTTGTTGAGGCCTGCCGCGATGGACAGGCCTTCTTCAACGGCATTGCCGGAGAGCACTGGAGCCGGCTGATCGGTGGAAGCTTCGACTGAAGCGGCGGCTGCCGCTCAAAGCGTCAACCACCAATCTCTTCCACCGGTCGCACAAGCTGCGGCCCGAGGTGGAGATAGCGCGTCGCCTTGCGCTTGGCAGCGATATCGGCCCAGACCCTTTCGACCTCAACAACGGTCAAACCCGCGGCTTTCGCAACGGCATCGATCTCGATGCCATTGTTGAGACCATAGAGGCAGAGGTCCATACGGTCATAAGGCAGGGAAAAATAGAATTCCTCCTGCGTCTGCTCCAGCGAATAGGTGTCGGTCGTCGGCGGTCGTCGGCAGATCTCTTCGGGCACACCGAGATGCGCGGCAAGCGCATAGACCTGCGACTTGTAGAGATGGGCGATCGGCTTGACGTCGGCAGCACCGTCGCCGTTCTTGACGAAGAAACCCTGGTCGTATTCCAGCCGGTTCGGGGTGCCAAGCACGGCGAAGTTCAACCGGTCGGCATGATAGTATTCAACCTGCTTGCGGGTGCGCTGCTTCATGTTGGTGGCGGCGACGATGCCGAGATAGACCGCCGGCGGCATGCGATGCTTTGCCTGCCTGCCGTCCGGGCCCTGAACCACCAGAGACGAGATGTTGTAGCCCTCGCCTTCGAGCGCGTTGGCAATGACGATTTTCGAGGCCCACCCCTCGCCGTATTCCGGCACAAGTTCGCGGATGAACGTGTCGCGGCGCTCATAGCAGCCCATGGCTTTCAGGGCCGGGCCAATGTCCTCGACGATCGCCTCGACACTGAAGGTCTCGGCGACCAGCCGGCCGAAACGCAGGCTCTCGGGATCGGAATCGTTTTCCGGCATGAACAGGCAGAAGACATTCTTGGCGCCGACGGCGCGCACGGCCAGCGCCACCGAAACGCTGGAATCGATGCCGCCGGAAAGCCCTAGCACCAGACCGCGCTTCTTCATCGCCCGCAATTGCTCGCGCAGACCCGCAACGATGCGGTCGGTCTCCGCCGCGTGATCGATCGTCAATGTTTCCGCCGAAAACGGGCGGGTGCTGTCAGTCGTTCGGATGTTCATTGTGCAGGCTCCATCGTCTCGGCCGCAAGACGGCGGCTGACCTTTCCCGTATCCGTCTTCGGAAGCTCGGTGCGAAACTCGACGATCTTCGGCACCATGAAATCTTCGAGATGCCGAGTGCAATGCCGGATGATGTCCTTGTCGGTCAGGCCGGGATCGGAGCGCACCACCAGCGCTGCAATCGCATGGCCGAGCACCGGATCGGCAACGCCGACGACCACAGCCTCCGCGATGCCCGGATGCGCATGCAGCACGGTCTCGACTTCCTTCGGGGCGACCTTCTCGCCGCGCGTCTTGATAATGTCGTCCTTACGGCCGACGAAGTAGAGGAAGCCCTCCTCGTCGGTCTTGAACAGATCGCCGGTGTAGAGCACTTTTTCCCACGGGTTCGGCCCCGGCCGCAGCATGCGCTCCGTCGCGGCGTCATTGCGCCAATAGCCCTGCATCACGTGCGGCCCGCGGATGACGAGCTCGCCGGCAACGCCCGGCGGCACCCGGCTGCCCTCGTCATCGACGACGAAGGCCTCGGTGTTCGGTATCGCGATACCCACCGATCCCGGCCGGCGATCGAGCTCCTCCGGCGGCAGGTAGGTGCAACGCTTGCACTCCGTCAGGCCATACATCGAATAGAGCCTTGCGCCGGGGAAAAGCTCGCGCAGGCGCGCGATATGCGGTGGCGGCAGCGCAGCGGCAGTGTTGGAGAGATAGCGCAGGCTCGGCAGGAAACCCGGCTCCAGGTCCCGCATCTGCAGGATCATCGCGGCCATCGTCGGCACCAGCGGAAATCCGGTCACGCGCTCTTCGTGGATCCGTTCGAAGATCGCATGCGGAAACGCGAAGGACTTTTCCAGTACAAGAGTCGCGCCGAGCCTGATCACCATCAACAATTGGTAGAGGCCGTAGTCGAAGGCGAGCGGCAAGACGTTGAGAATGATGTCGTCAGGCTGATTGCGCAGATAGGTGGTGATCGACTCGGATGCCGCATCGATGTTGCGGTGGGTCATCATCACACCCTTCGGCCGGCCGGTCGAGCCCGAGGTGTAGATCAGCATCGCGAGGTCAACGTCGATGCCGCCATGCGACACCGGCGCCGCCTCTTGCGACAGCAAGGCGTCGAACGGGATCGCGCCCGCCGGGGTCTGACCATTGGGCGCCGCCGTCGAACCAACGACGATGCTCGCCTTGCCGCTTTGCGTCTGCGCATCCGTCACCGTCGGCATCAGCTTTGCCTGCGTGAGGATCGCGGCCGCTTCGCAGTCCGTGATGATGTAGGCGAGCTTGTCCGCCTTGGTCGACGCGTTGATCGGGCTGAAGGTCGCGCCGGCCTTCAGAATGGCAAAGACCGAAACGGCCGCTTCCCAGCAATTGTCCATGAAGACGAGGACGCGGTCGTTGCGCCTGACGCCGGCCTTGACCAAGGCGGCCGCCAGGCGATTCGACAGATCGTCGAACTCACCGTAGCTCAGGCGCCGGCGATCGGTGATCAGTGCCGTCTTTGCCGCATGCCTTGCGGCATTGCCGATAAGAAACTGCTCGAACCGCATGGACGCCCCCTTGCGTCTTTCAGGCCGTGACCGGCGCGCCGACCTTCGTCTCGATAAAGGCCGAGATGCGCGAGAGTGAATCGAGGTTCGCCGGTACGATGTCGGAATCGGCCATGGCGATGCCGAACTGGTCTTCGATGAAAGCGACGAGTTCGAGCACGCCGGTAGAATCGATGATGTCGTTCTCGATCAACGAGGCTGTATCGGCCAGATCATAGGACGTGTCGCCGAACAGGAAGTTTTCGATGACAAAGGCCCTGACCTTATCCTTGATTGTTTCGGTCATTTCTTTTCCTTTCCCGATGGGTTTCAAGCCGCCTCGGCGGCGCGGGTTCTGGTGCCTGTGAAAGCCTGCAGCCAAAGCTGCGTCGACAGGATACCGACAAAGGCTGCGTTGTCCCGGAAGCCGGTGACTGGCTGGGCCTGGCATTTTTCGTAGAGCTTGGTCACTGCCTTGGGATTAAAGAGGCCGCTGTCGCTGATACGCGTCTCGCTCATGGCATCGCGGACGTATTCGAGCTCGCCGATGCCTGTAAAGGAACGGCTGTCGGGCGCGCGGTAGGGTTGCTTGGTACGCCGGCCGATCGACGGTGGCAGCAGGTCCTTCGTCGCCTCGCGCAGAATGTGCTTTTCCACCAAGCCCTTGAGCTTCATTTCCGGCGGCAGGCGCGTCGCGAACTCGACGAGCCGGTGGTCGAGGAACGGAAAACGCCCTTCGATCCCGTGCGCCATGGCCATGCGGTCACCCTGGCTGGAGAGGATGTAACCCGGCAGCAGGAAACGGCTCTCGAGATATTGCGCCTGATGCAAGGGGTGCCAGCGACCGAAGGTTGCCGGAAGCCGGCTCGCCAGATCCTCTGCCGCGTCGTAGTCCTTCACCGTCGCGCGCAGGTCGGAAGAGAAGAAGATCTTGGTCGCCGCCGTACTCTTGAACCGCGGGCGATGCGAAAAAAGCGGATCGTCGAGCGGCACATCGCCGGCGCCGAAGAACGCGGCGAGATACTCTGCCGATTGCTGCTGCAACCCCGGCAGATAGGGATAGAGCTTGCGGAACAGATGCGGGCGGATGCGGGAGCCGGGCTGCCGGCCGCAGAAGCGGCGAACCCGCGCCTCCTTGAAGATGTCATAGCCGGCAAAGACCTCGTCGGCGCCCTCGCCCGTCAGCACAACCTTCAACCCCTGTTCCCGCACAAGACCCGAGAGTTGGTAGAGCGGTGCTGGCGCTGTGCGTATGATGGGCCGCTCCGCGAAGCGGACGACCTCCGGAAAGGCCTTGGCGATATCGCCCGCACGACAGGCCACAGCCGTGTGATGCGTGCCGAGCGCGGTCGCCATCTCCATCTGGAAGGCGCTTTCGTCATGTTCGACACTGTCGAACGTCACGGAAAACGTGCGCAGACCCTTGGGCGCCATTTTGGCGGCTAGGGCCGAGACGATGGACGAGTCGAGCCCGCCGGACAGATAAGAGCCGACCGGCACGTCGGCGCGCATGCGAATGCGGGTTGCATCGGTCAAAAGGGCGCGTAGTTCTTCGGCAGCCTGCCCTTCGTCTACAAATGAGGCTTGCGCCGAACGGTCGGGATAGTCGAGCTGCCAATAGGGGCGGATCGACACTTTGCCCCTTTCGGCGATCAGGAGATGCGCCGGTTCGAGCTCGTTGATGTCGCGAAAGCCGGTTCGCGGCGCGATCGGGGCCCAGAGCGTGAAAATCTGATCGAGAGCGACGGGATCGAGCTCGGCCGAAACACCGGGGACCTGAAGCAGCGCCTTGATTTCGGAGGCGAAATAGAGTGTTCCGCCATGGGTCGTGTAAAACAGCGGGCGCACGCCCATACGGTCACGCGCAAGCATCATGCGCTGGCGGCGTTTGTCCCAGATCGCAAACGAAAAGTCGCCGTTGAGAGCGGAAAGGCAGTCCTCTCCCATCACGTCGTAGAGATGCAGAATGACCTCTGTGTCGCTGGACGTGCGGAACCGTCGTCCCTTGGCGCGCAGTTCGTCGCGCAGCTCGACGTAGTTGAAGATCTCACCGTTGAAAGCGATCGTCAGGTCGCCAGTCTCATCGGACATCGGCTGCTGGCCATCGCCCAGTCCGACAATCGACAGGCGCGCGTGGCCGAGACCAGCCTCGGGCGCAATGAAAATGCCATGCTCGTCCGGCCCGCGATGCGCAATCGCAGCGATCATCCTCTTGAGGAGGGCCTCTGCCTCCGGGACCTGCCCGAAATAGCCGCCGTAACCGCACATGCTCAGATACTTTCACACCGGTCGATCACCGCCAGACCTTAGACCGCATGACGGAATCATGGGTTAATCTCCGGCATTTTCTAGTTGTATGGTAAACACTCCCGCCCATGCGCCAAATCCGGAAGAGCGGTTCAAACACATGCCTCTAACGCTGCGAAATTCTTCGTTTCGAAGCCATCGTGACCATCAGATAGAGAAACAGGATCGGCCAGAAGATGCAGATGAGAAGCCCGGCGAAGCGGTAGATGTTCCACGGCGCTCGCGCATGCAATCCTTCGATATAGGTCATCACCAGCAGGAACAACGCCGGCAGGCTGTAGGCGAAACCTGCAACATAGATCCAGGACATGCGGTCGCCCTCACGATGCTTCAAACCCAGAACCAGGAAATAGCAACAGCTGGGTTATACCACCGTAAGTATCATCTTTAAACGAAGAATTAACTTTGCTTCGAGCGTGGTTAACTGCGCCGAAGATCTTAAGTGCATGACGAACGGAACCCGCATCGTCCATCGGCGTGCGCCAGAACGTGAACTCCGTCGGCGCCCTGCCGTTTGCATGAGGACGCCCGATTTCACTCACATGATGAAATGTTCTAGCCGGCCGGACGCCTAGCGGTCGCGGTCCGTGGCGACGAACAGCAGGTCGAAGCCGCGGAACTCCCGGCGTGCGATCGACTTGCGCAACGCCGTCCAGATCGCCTGGGGATTGTCGAGGCGAAAGCCGCGGAAGCTTCGGATCAGTCGTAAGGTCGCAGCGGCAGTGCGCGCGGCCCGCAGCACGGAGGGGCCGCTCAGGGACGCAAAGAGGATCTGCGGATGAACCGCCAAAAGAACGCCGGCCGTCCGCTTGCGGTCGATGGCCCTGAACTGGTCGAGCGCACGATATTCGTATCCCTCGATATCGATCTTGAAACAGAGCCGCTCGGTACGGGCCATGGCCTGAAGCTCGGAGATCTTGACGGTCTGCGCCTGGATCGCTTCGCCGTCGTCATCGGCGATCAGCGCCGACGTTTCCGAGCTGCCGAAGCCACCGCCGACCGAGTGCAGAACCAGCACGTCGTCCTCGGAAAGCGCCGCGTTGATCACACGCACCTCGCCGCTGTTTTGAGGCTGCATCTCCCTGAGGATACCGAAGCAGACCGGGTCAGGCTCGACGGTGATGACGTTGTCGGCGATCTGCGCCGCCCAATAGGGTGTCACGCCGATCCATCCGCCGATATCGATGAAGGTCGTCTTGCCATCGACGAGGCGCGCGATGTTCTGGAAGGTACAGGGCTCCCAGTCGCCATTCTGCAGCCGCGCGAAAAAGCGCTTCTTTTCAGGCTTGTCCGGAAACTGAACGGTCTTTTGGAAATAGGTTATCGAACGCATGGCGTTTCTCTAACCCATATCCCGATGTTGCGGAATCGTTTTTGCGAAGGGCTCGCATGCCCTGAGCGAATGCCTCGCCGCGCTCGTTCGTGCCTGCTTGTCGATGGAAGCAACTGGATGCGCGGCAAAGCCTTTACGCGTCCACCGGTTCCAGGCGACCACGGGCCTCGCTGAGTTCCGCCGTCGTCTGGGCAAGACGGTCGGCAAGAACGCGCATGATCTCCACTGCCATTTCCGGGAAGTCGGCGAGGAGCTTGAGGAAATCGTCCTTGCGAATTCGCAGCGCCTCGAGCGGCGTGCTCGTGCGCACGGTCGCGGTGCGCGGCGTATTACAGAGAATGGCGATTTCGCCGACGATCGAATTCTGTTCAACCTCGGCGATCTTGAAAGGCCCGCCAGCGGCGTTGATCAGGACCTCCGCCGTCCCGGAGAGGATGACATAGGCCGCATCGCCGATATCGCCCTGATAGAACAAAGCTTCACCGGCGCCATACATGACCCGGTCGGACGTGAAGGCGAGAAGTTTCAGCTTTGCCGGCGGCAATCCCGAAAACAGGGTTATCCGGCGCAGCATTTCGACTTCATCTTTGAGCAACATCACAATCCGTGTCTCCGAGTTCCCGTCGGGAGCAATCTGTCTCCCGCATCGCGGCGGGACCATATGCTCGTGCCCTGACATTAATATTACATCAAGAAGCCATTTCCTTATAGTCGGGCGCTTCATCCACATTCGCGTCGTGCACCAGGCGCCCGTTTTCGAACTTCGCAACGCGATCGAAGAGTTCCATCAACGCGGGATTGGCAACAACCCAGACGATTGCCGGATCGCGCCCACTCTGATCGAGCATCGAAAAGACGTTGCGAACAACCTGCTCCTGCACGCGCTGATCCAGCGCCAGCAGCGGCTGATTGAAGATGTAGAAATCACAGGCGCGGATGAGCGCGCGTGCCAGATCGAGCTTCTGGCGCTGGGCCGCAGTCAGTCGCTTGCCACCGGCGCCGACATTGTAGTCGAAGCCGAAGGCGAGCACTTCGTTGTAGAGGCCGCCCCCTTCGAAGAGATCACGAACGATGGCTCGGATCTTCTCCGAACCGTCGGCGTGCTTGTGCCCGATGCGTCCGAAAAGCACGTTGTCGATGATGCTGCCTGAAGCGATGTAGCGGTTCGGCCGATAGTGCTCGATCATTCCCGCGAGGTCGGCCGGAAGCCCCTCGTCGAATTCACGCCGGGCAGCAACGACCTTCGCCATCACCTCGTCGGTCAAGAGACCGAAGCGGTGCCGCGGCTCGATGTAGTCGAAGCAGAGCCTGATCACCTTGATCTGATCGTCCTCTGAAACCTCGGTCTTGCCCTTTGACCGTACCTTCTGGAGGATTGCCTCGTAAACCGGGATTTCCTCGGCGGTCATGAAGGTCAGCTGCTGGAAGAACGGGTGATCCGGCGGCAAGTCGCGGAACAGTTCGACGACGTTCTCGGCAATCTCGATGCCCATCTCGTAGAAGGTGTCGCGCAGGCCGACCCGCTGCAGGATCGTCTTGAAGAACGGATGGTTCTCAAGCGCATTGGCCCACATCGCCTGGTCGGTGATGGTACCGAAGAGCATGTTTTCGCCGATCGTGGCCTCGACATTGTAGGCCCCCGGCTCGAAGAACACGACGAGGTCGCTGAGCTTCTCCTGCTCAAGCCGCTGCCTGAGCGCACTGCGCATCTCGACAATGCGAGCTGCAAACTCCGCATGCCGATGCGGATCGATGGTTGAACGGACCGCGAGCGCCATGACGTCATTGGTCAACAGAACGGCATCGAGCACCGGCCGGATCTGAACAAGCAGATCGTCCGGGCCGCTCGCGCCGGCGGCGCCATAGTCGATCCAGTCGCTGTTGACATCGAGATGCGGGTTGCCGGCAAGTCGCGCTTCCGTCACTTCCCACTTGCGATGCGTCACCCCCTCGCCCTCATAGACAGGATCCTTGAGCGGCGCGTGTTTCAACCCGTAGAAAATGTTGTCACCGAGACTACCCTGGAAGACATAGACGTCGGACGAGGCGTAGGCGATGCGCCGCCCGGTCACAGATTCCGGCATTTCCAGAATGTCTTGTCCGCCGATGACCACCTTGCCGCTTGCCGGCCAGACCAGCCGGCCGAAAGCCTCGGCGAGCACCTCGCCGCCACCGGTCAACGCCACCTTCTCGCCGGGCTGCACCTGCAGTGACACATGGTCGAGCAGCGTCGAACCGCCATCGTCGATCACCGTGAGGTTGACCGCCGCAAGCGGCCCTGTCAGAGGCTCGACGGCGCTCGTCGCGACCGCCTGAACCTTCGGGTCGAGCAGCGTTTCGACGCTGAATTGCTCCACCACCTGGGCATATTTGACCTGAACGTCCTGGCGGGCCTGATCCCAGTCGATCAGTTCCTTCAGTGGGCCTGGAAGGTCCTTGTAGGCGCCGATGACGGCGACGAGCTGGCCAATGTCGAGGCGGCCCTGGAGGGCGAAGTACCCACCGATCGCGTAGAACAGGAACGGCGTGACCTGGGCCAGGAAGTTGTTGATGAACTTGACGAGGAATTTCCACTGATAAAGGTCGTACCGGATCTTGAAGATCCGGCCGAGCCTGGCGGCAATGTCGGCGCGCTCGTAGTTGGAGGTGTCATGGCCGCGGATTGCACCGATGCCATCGACGATTTCGCTGACGCGACCGGAAAGCTCGCGCGCCGTCAGTTGCCGCTCCCGGCCAAGCACTAGCAGCCGCTTGCGCATGCGCGGAATGATCACGGCCTGCACCGCCACGATCAGCGTCGCGATAATCCCAAGCCAGAAGCTCTGCAGCAGGATGAACACCAGGGCGGTCAGCGCCTGGCCGCCGAGCAGCGCCGGTGAGACGAAGGCGTCGCCGGTAAAACCACCGAGCGGCTCGACCTCGTCCTTGATCATCGTCGCGATTTCGGCCGGCTTCACCCGTTTGAAATGGCTCGGCGGGAAGCGCAGGACCCGGTCGACGAGTTCGAAACGGATGCGCCGCAGGAGGCGCTCGCCGAGCCGACCCTTGAAGGTGTTGATGTAGAACTTGAACAGGCCGTTGATGACCACCAACAGCAGAAACACAAGGCTGAGCGCGAGCAGCATGCCCTCGCGGCCGAGCTGGAAGCCGTCAAAGATGTTGAGCGTGCCGAAATACGGCAGATCGAACGAAATCGGCAGGAACGCCTGCGTGGCTTCCGGGCTGTCGAAACCATCGCCCTGGATCGGTCCGTTGACGATCTGCTTCGGCAGATCGAAGGACAGGAAATAAGGGATCATCGACAGCGCGACGACAACCAGGATCCAAAGCTGATCTTTGCGCGTGTGGGTCCAGATATAGCGGGAAAGGCGTGGTTCCATGTTACTGGCGATAGGACCTTATTGAACACGACTGCTGCTGGCGGGTCGGGCTGCCAACTGTCCCCAACACGCATCACTCTTCGGCGCGCCTCCCGCTGGTGCACTCAGCACTCGCTCGCGAAGGCAACGCCTGCATATTCCGTCCGGCGCCGAATCCGGTTGATCGATTATGCAGGTGCGAGAAAATTCTGCAATGGACGCCATGTCCATAAGGCGGCGTTGGGGTCAACTGCAGGGGGCGCCGCTCCGGAAAGCACACGCCGTTATTGCACTCGCTCGGTCGTCAGCTTACAACGGCCGCATGAAACAAACCAGCCACACCCCTTGCGAAACTGGCGATTGGTACGAGCATGCCTTTGATCTGGCACGCGGTATCGCCGCCTACACGCGAAGCCCGCTGATCGATGGCATCGCCCGGGTCATCGCGAAACATCCCGGCGCCCACATCACCAACGCCTTCAACCACAAGCAGGTCGCCTGCAAGGTTTGGGCACGTGATACGCTTCTCGACGTCGCAGGACCTTCCTACGGCAAGATCGCCATACTGGGCGGCTGGTACGGCATTCTAGGAGCGATGCTGCTGGAGGATCGGCGCTTTGATGTCGCCGCGGTCGAAAGCTTCGACATCGACCCGGATGTGGAAGCCGTGGCCGAGACGTTGAACGCAGCCTTCCCGGACAAATTCCGCGCCGTGACAGCCGATATGTACGCGATCGACTACGATGCGCTTCAGGCCGACCTGGTTGTCAACACCAGCTGCGAGCATATCGCCGACCTCAGATCGTGGCTCGATCTCGTCCCTGCCGGCACGCGTGTGATGCTGCAATCTAACGATTACTTCAGCGAACCCACCCACATCAATTGTGTGGCCTCGGTTGAAGCATTTGCTGAGCAGGCTGCACTGACCAAGCTCGAATTCGCCGGCGCTTTACCGACCAAAAAATACACGCGTTTCATGCTGATCGGCACGGTCTGATCGCGACGTACTGAGCGACCCTACGGCCGCGCCGTTGCGATGCATGTTCAACGGCCCGGCCAGCGCGCCAAAATCTCCGCCGTCCTGGTCGCACCGTTGAGATCGAGCGGCGGGATGCTCGGCTTTGGCCGCGCCAGCATCGCCTCGACATCGCGCGCCAACCTCTCAGGAGTCACCTCGGCCTCCGGCAAGACCCCGGCAAGGCCGAGCTTCTCGAGCCTTGCCGCCCGGGTCGACTGTTCCGTCTCGCCGCCGGCGACAAAAGGGATGAGCAGGGATGCGCATCCGGCGCGGAAGATATCGCACACCGTGTTGTAGCCGGCCTGGGAAACGGAAAGCCGTGCGCCGGAAAGCAGGCTCGCAAAGTCCTTGCGGAAGCGGAACAGATGGACGTTTGCGGGCGCTGTGTCAGCAAAGGCGTCGTAATCATCCTGCGGCAGGTTCGGCCCGGTGACCAGGCACCATTGCAACTCGTTCGACAGAAGGCCGGCCGCCTGAAGCGCAGCGCCAATCAGCTCCTTGCCGACCGCACCACCGCCTGCGGAAACAAGGACGTCGAACCTTTCGGCCGGCGGCTCGGGCACCGCACCCGCGACAAGGCCGGTATAGGCGATCTTGCCTTCGATTTCGCCCGCATAGGGATAGGTCTCCTCAAGCCGTGCGAAGGCTGGGTCGCCATGCACGAGCACCAGGTCGAAGTGCGCGTTCACTACATCAAGGGTCTCTTCCGCGCGGCCGGGCTTCAACCGTTCCTGGAGGATATCGCGCAGCGACGCGGCAACGAGCGGCCGCCTCTCAGCCTTTTCTATCACTTCAAGCAGCGGCATCAGCTCGAAACGCATCTGGCGCCGGCCAAACGGAAAAGCTTCGAAGATGACGATATCCGGATCGCAGGTGAGGTACGCCTCGATCAAGAGGTCCCGGCGCTGTTGCTTGAACGCGTCGGTCACCGGATTTCCGTCCGCGTCGGCAAGGCCGGAAAATCCCTTGTCACCGGCAAGCACAGGCGGCAGCGCCACATGCTTTACATCGCCCCCCGGGAACCCCGGAACCGGGTTGCCGCCGGTCACGACAGTCACATCGAAGCCATTCGTGGCAAGCGCGCTTGCAATCCGGCTCGCCCGCGCCAGGTGGCCGATGCCCAGCAGATGCTGGACATAGAAGAAAACACGGCGCGCGCGCATCAGGCGGCTCTCCACTCTTTGGCAAACAGGTCGGCGAGTTGATCGATGCTGGTATGATGGTCGAAGTGCGCGCGCACCTTCTCTTCCGCCGCATCTCCGAGCCGGCAACGAAGCACAGGGTCGCGGATAAGCTGCTCGAGTGCCGCGGCCAGCGCCTGCGGGTCCTCAGGGGGAACGACGCGGCCATTTTCGCCATCGTCGAGAAGCTCCGGCACGCCTGAAATCGCCGTTGAAACGCAGGCCAGCCGCTGGCTCGACGCTTCGACCAGCACATTCGGCAAACCGTCCCGGTCACCGTCGGCCGTAATCCTGCAGGCAAGCGCGAAGATGTCGCTGGCCCGATAGTGCGCAAGCACGTCGGTCTGGTCGAGCGCGCCTTTCCAGGTGACCCGCTCGGCAACGCCGAGTTCACCGGCAAGCGTCTTCAGCTTTGCGGTCAGCTCGCCGGCACCGATATGCTCGAAGCGCCAGTTGAGATCCGGCGGCAGCAGCGAGAGCGCCTTCAGCAGCACGTCGTAGCCCTTCTTGCCGACAGCGCGACCGACGCTGACGATGCGGACCGGATCGGAAGGATCGGACCCGTTCCGATCGGAGTGCTTGCCCTCGAAGTGTGGAAAACGGTCGAGGTCGAGGCCATGGTAGCTCAGATGCACCCTTGCCTTCTCGCTGGTGAGGCTCTTCAGATGTTCGTAGCCCATCCGCGTACAGGTCACGGTCCAGCGCGCCCGTTTGAGCTTTTCGGAAAGCTCCCAGTCTGGCGAAGTCCAGATGTCCTTGGCATGCGCCGAGCAGGTCCAGGGCGTGCCGGCAATCATGCTTGCATAGGCCGTCACTGAAGCGGGCGTGTGAATGAAATGCGCGTGCAGCCAGCGCGGGTCGCCCGGCCACTCCGATGCCAGGACCACCGCCTGCCCGAAGCGGCGAAAACGATTGCGACTGAAATCGCGGCGCAAATCCCTGAGAAACTGCCCGAGGGCCGGCCAGCATCCCGCTTTCGGCAAAGAACGCAAGAGACCGCGCAGCACCCGCAGCGGTTCTTCGTGCAGATACTCCGGCAGATAGTGAACCTCGGCGCGGATCTCGTCGTGCACGGGATGACGCTTGCCATCCGTCGGACGCCGAAGGGCGATGAGAACGAGATCCATTCCGGCCCGCTCCAGGCCAAGCAATTCCTGCGCGATGAACGTTTCTGAAAGACGCGGATAGCCCTTCAGCACGACTGCAATCTTGCGGTCTGTCGGCAATGCTTCAGCTCGATTTCTTCACAATGTTCAGATGGTCGCTCGATGGCCGGTCGAGCCACTTGCCGACGATCTCGGAGATATGCACCAGGCCTTCCAGCCGCAGGCCGTTGGCGCTGCTCTTCGATGGCGGGGCTCGATATGGCAGCGCTTTCAGCGCCGCTGCAAAACGCAACGGATCTTCCGCCTCGTCCGGCAGCAGCATCTCGACAAGCCCGAGTTCGGCAGCGCGACGGGCGCGGATCAGCTGCTCTTCGCGCGGCTGGATACGCGGCACGATGAGGGCCGGCTTGTCGAAGGAAAGGATTTCGCAATAGGTGTTGTAGCCGCCCATGGCAACAACGCCCTTGGCACCGGCGATGAGTTCTTCCATGCGGTTGTCGAACTCGATGATCTTGATAAAGGGGATCTTGCTGCCCTTGCGGATCAGCTTTTCCCGCTTCTTGACCGGCATATAGGGCCCGAGCACGATCAAGGCTTTATGCGTGAGTTCCGGATCCTGCTGATAGGCATGGATGACATCGTGGATAAGGTCCGCTCCGTCACCGCCGCCACCTGTCGTGACGAGGATGTAGTCCCCCTGCGGCTTGTGGCCGGGCAGTTCCTCGCGCGGGACGCTGCGCTGCAAGAATCCGACGAAGTTCATCCGTTCGCGCACGGCGGGCGGCACTTCGAGTTCTGTCAGGGGATCGTAGAAATCCGGAGGACCATAGACCCAGATCGTATCGTAGTACTGCTCGATCTTGCGCATGGTGTCACGGCGCTTCCATTCCGCCTCCAAGAGGTGTGGCGCATCCATGACCTCCCGCAGGCCAAGGACGAGCGTCGTGCCGTGCGCTTTCAGATAGGTGAGCGTCTCCTCGACCTCGCCGCGCAGGCCCATCGGCTCCTTGTCGACGATGAAGATGTCGGGCTTGAACGTCTCGGCGGTGTGGCGAATGATCGCCTGGCGCATCTTCAACGTCTCGTCGAGTTCGATGTGGCGGTCGAGGGACGTGTAGTCGCCATTGTGCAGCTTGATGACGCTCGGAATCTTCACGAAATCCACGCGCGCACGATAATCGAAGGCGCCGGCGATCGTCGCGCCGGAAATGATCAGGATGTTCAACCCACGGAAGTCTTCCACCAGCGAATGCGCAATCGTGCGACAGCGCCTGAGGTGTCCGAGCCCGAACGTGTCATGGCTATACATGAGGATCCGGGCATCTTCAAAACGCCGCATCATGCAAGGAACCTTTCGCTCAGGGTATAATGAACCGTTTCACGCCGACCGTTGTCCGGCGGCAAATCGGGCTTCATTTGTAGGGATCGGCCGCGTCACGCAACCCATCTCCCAAGAAGTTGAACGCCAAAATCACAAGAATGACCGGAACTGTGGGAAATAGGAGCCAGGGGTAGAAGGCAATGACACTGACACTTTTTGCCTCGGTCAGCAGAATACCCCAACTGGTGATGGGCGGCCGGAGGCCGAGACCGAGGAAACTCAACGCCGTCTCGCCGAGGATCATGCCAGGGATCGAGATCGTCGCCGTGGCGATCAGATGCGACATGAAGCCGGGGACCAGGTGGCGGCCGATGATGCGGCTACTCTTGGCGCCCATCAGCTGGGCGGCCAGCACATAGTCTTCTTCGCGCAACGCCAGCAGCTTCGAGCGCACAGCGCGCGCAAGTCCCGTCCAGTCCAGCAGCCCGAGAATGATCGTGATCGCCAGATAGATGAGGATCGGGCTCCAGGTCGCCGGCATGATCGCCGCCAGTGAAAGCCAGAGCGGAATGCTTGGGATCGACTGCAGAACTTCGATGACGCGCTGGGTGATAAGATCGAAAACGCCGCCGTGGTAGCCGGCAAGCCCGCCAATGACGATGCCCAGCACGAAACTGACGGTAATGCCGAGCAAGCCGATCGTCAGCGAGATCCGCGCGCCGTAGATAATGCGTGACAGTACGTCGCGGCCGAGGCGGTCCGTTCCAAGCAGGAAGAACTGTCCGTCCTTTGCCGGGCATACGAAATGCACATTGCTGTCAAACAGACCCCAGAAACGATAGCCGTCGCCACGGCAGAAGAAGCGCAACGGCTCGACGTCCTTGACGTCGTCGGCATAGTTGCGCTTCAGCGTATCCATATCGAGCGTCATGGTGCGGCCGTAGACGAACGGGCCGACGAACTTGCCCTCATGGAACAGATGCACCGACTGAGGCGGTGCATAAATGTAGTCCATGTTCCGGGTGTGCAGATTGTAGGGCGCCAGGAACTCGCAGATCACGATCATCACATAGAGCGCGGCAAGAAAGATACCGGACACGAGCGCAAGCCGATGTCGTCGGAACTTCCACCACATCAGGCGAAGTTGGGAAGCCTGGTTGACGCGCACCTGCTCGTCAGACATCGCCTCCACGGAATAGGGATCGAACGGGGCGGTCGATACATAGTGCGGCAGTGGCTCGCCGGGCGCCGGGAGAAATGACGTCACTTGGTGCTCCTGCCTTGCAGCCGAATGCGGGGATCGAGAATGGCAAGCGCGATGTCGGAGATCAGCACGCCGATCACTGTCAGGAAGGCAAGGAACATCAGGAATGAACCGGCAAGGTACATGTCCTGGCTCTGAAGGGCCTTGATCAACATCGGCCCGGTGGTCTCGAGCGACAGCACGATCGCGGTGATTTCCGCACCGGAGATGATCGCCGGCAGGATGGAGCCGATATCCGAGATGAAGAAGTTGAGCGCCATGCGCAGCGGGTACTTCACCAGCGTGCGCATCGGCGAAAGGCCCTTGGCGCGCGCCGTCACCACGTATTGCTTCTGCAACTCGTCAAGCAGGTTGGCACGCAACCGCCGGATCATCCCGGCGGTGCCGGCCGCACCAACGATGATGACCGGGATCCAGATATGCTCCAGGATCGATTTCGCCTTGGCCCAGCTCATCGGCTCGGCCAGGTACTTCTGATCCATCAGGTGGCCGATCGAGATCCCGAACCAGATGTTAGCGAAGTACATCAGGATCAGCGCCAGCATGAAGTTGGGAATGGCGATGCCGATCAGTCCCATCAGCGACAGGCCGTAGTCTCCCCAGCTGTACTGATGGGTCGCGGAGTAGATGCCGATCGGAAAGGCGATCAGCCAGGTGAAGATGATGGTGACGAAGGAGACGAGGATCGTCAGCCACAAGCGGTCGCCGACGACATCGCTGACCGGCAGCTCGTACTCGAAGGAGTAGCCGAAATCGCCCTGCAGCATGCCGGCGACCCAGTGCACGTAGCGCAGTGGCGCCGGCTGGTCGAAGCCGTACTCCTTCCGGAGCGCTTCGATCTGCTCCATGTCGACGCCTTCGCCTTGGGCCTTGATCTCGGCGATGTAGCTTTCGAAATAGTCGCCGGGCGGCAGCTCGATGATGGTGAAGACAAGAGCGGAAATGATGAGGAGGGTCGGAACCATCGCCGCGATACGCCAGAGAATATAACGCAGCATGTCAGCCTTCCTGCTCGATCCAGAAAGTGTCGGGTTTGTAGACGCCGAAATAGCAGGTGGGATCGAAGCCGTAGAGCGCCGTTTCCGGCACGTTCTTCAGCTTCTTGGCCACGAGGATCGGCTGCAGCGACGCGTTGACGATGCCGATCGAGAAAACCTGGTCTGTGTAGATCGACAGCATGCGGCCCCAGATTTCGGTGCGTTCGGCGTCCTCGGCCGAATGACGCCAGCGCTGCAGCAATTCCGTCAGCTCGACTGCGGCCGGCAGGTCGGGCGCTTGGCCCATCTCGCCATGAGACAGATAATTGAGCCCCCAGACCGGCCATTGCAGCTGATCGTCGGCAGTCGGCGCCAGCTGCCCGGGGTTCATGCTGGCATTGGGCACGCCGTTGTCGATACCGAACCACATCGACATGATGATTTCGCCGCCGACGGCCCGGCTGCGGAACGTGTCGCGTTGCGAGGTGCGGATGAAAAGCGAGATCCCGACTTTCTGCCAATAGTCGGTGATGAGTTGCAGCACATCGGTTTCGAGCGTGCTTTCGCCCGCCGTCTCCACGACAATCTGTGCGGCTCTACCGTCGGAGAGGATGCGAATGCCGTCGCTGCCCTTCTGGGTGAGACCGGCCTCATCGAGCAGCGCATTGGCCTGTTCCGGATCGTGCGCGACCCAGGCGTTGGCAAATTCTGGTCGGAAGAGCGGACTGTCAGGCAGAACCGTGTCGGCGCTCTCCTTGGTCAGGCCGTAGAAGACCGCCTTGTTGATCTCCGTCCGGTCGATGGCGAGCGAAAGCGCGCGACGAACCCGTACATCCTGCAGCAGCGACCGCCAGACGGTGTCCGAGCAATTGAGGTTGGGCAGCAGCGCCAGCCGCGACCCTTGCGTCTTCTTCCACAAAAGCACCTTCACCGGATAGCGTTTCTCGGAATCCTTGAGGAAGGTGTAGTCGATGAAATCGACGCCGGTCGCCTGCAGGTCGCTTTCGCCGGTTCCGGTTTTTGCCGGGATCAGCGCTGACGAACTGACGTTGAGCACGAACTTGTCGATATAGGGAAGCTGCAGCCCGTTCTCGTCGACGCGGTGATAATAAGGGTTGCGTTCAAAGACGAACTGTTCGGCCGGCAGCGGTGTCGTGTTGCGCCAGGGATCAAGCGTCGGCAGGTCCGGGTTTTCAGGACGATAGGAACGCGCCATGCGCATATGGAGCTGGCTCCATTTCTTGACGCGCTCTTCCTTCATCAGGGCCTTGAGCTTGTCTTCCTCCTGATACTTCTCATGGAACTGCTTGAGATAGGCGGAAGGCATGGCCACCACGAGCGGCTGGGGACCGGCGAGCTTCTGCAGGAAGTCCGGATTGGGCGTCGACCAGGAATAGCGCACAGTGCGCTCGTCGACGATCTCGAACTTTCCGGCTTCGCCATCCATGACGAGGGCCGTCGGCAATCCCGCCGGGGTGAGCTTTTCGTTGTTGAGGACGTCTTCCCAGCAATAGCGGAAGTCTTCCGACGTCAGGGGCGTCCCGTCAGACCACTTGTGCCCTTCTCTGATGTGGAAGGTAAAGATGCGATCCTCGACGGCCTCATAGCTCTCAAGCACGTCCGCTTCGATCTTCAGCGTCTCGTCATAACCGACCAACCGGGCATAGCCGTAGATGGTCATCAAACGGATGTCCTTGGCGCTGCCGATGATCATCTGCACCGAGCCGCCATGCTTGCCGGGCTCACGCCCCATAGCGGCAACGTTGATGACGCGCGGCGTCTTGGGCAACCGCTCGGCAACGGGCGGAAGCTTGCCGTCGGCAATCAGCTTTTCCAGAAAGGCCGGCTCGCCCGCTGCAGCAAACAGCCGCGTCGGAAGAGCTACGGTTGCAAGCAATGCCAGTACAGTTCGGCGCGTGATCATGGCCGTAACTCCCTTGCATCCACGGAACGGCGTGCCAAGACGAAATGGTCATTGCCGAGATCCGCGGGGATAAGCGCGTCGCCAGCGTCATCGTCCCGGAACTGCGGTCCCCAGCGCCGCATATCCGATCCTTCGCTATCCTTCAGTCTTTCGAAATCGAGCGGTCGGTCGAGATCCGGATAGGGCACGGCCTCCAGCAGCGACTTTGTATAGGGATGGACGGGTTTGCGCATCAGAACCTCGCGCGGGGCGAGCTCGACGATGCGGCCGGCGCACATGACGGCAATGCGGTCTGCCATGTAATCCACGACCGCAAGGTTGTGGGAAATGAACAGGCAGGTCAGCCCCAATTCCTTCTGAAGATCCTTGAGAAGGTTGAGAATTTGCGCCTGAACGGAGACGTCGAGCGCCGAAACCGGCTCGTCGCAGATCAAGAGTTCGGGCACGAGCGCCAAGGCGCGGGCAATGCCGATGCGCTGGCGCTGACCACCGGAGAAGCTGTGCGGGTAGCGGTTGATGAAGCGCTGGTCCAGCCCGACGGCCTGCAACAGCGAGCGCACGGTCTCGACGCGAGACTTCGCGTTTCCGCGCCCGTGGATTTCCAAGGGTTCGCTGAGAATGTTCTTCACCGTCATGCGCGGAGACAGCGACGACACCGGATCCTGGAAAACCATCTGGATCTTCGAGCGCAGCGCCTGCAGCTCGTCTCCCTGCGCCTTCAGGACATCGACCGGCCCTTCCCCGTTGTCGAAGGTCACCGTACCGGTGTCGGGCGTCACCGCCCGCATCAGGATCTTGCTGACAGTTGTCTTGCCGCAGCCGCTTTCCCCGACGAGGCCAAGGCATTCTCCGCGGCGAATGTCGAAGCTGACATCGTCGACGGCGCGGTGATAGGAACTTTCGCCGCCACCGAACCACGATGACTTTCGCGTTCCATAGGTCTTGGAAAGGTTGCGGACGGACAGGAGCACTTCGGGGCCGGCGCGCCGTTCGGCTGCCGTCGTCCCGAGCAACGTGCCTGCCTTGACCGGCACCTCGCGCAGCGCCTTCAGCCGTTCCCCGGGCTTCATGTCGAAATGCGGAACAGCGGCCATCAGCCCCTTGAGATAGGGGTGCTGCGGGTTGCGGAAGATCGCCTCGACCGGCCCCGCCTCGACGATCTGGCCGTGATAGATCACCACCACCTCGTCGGCCATGTTGGCGACGACGCCAAGGTCGTGGGTGATCAGCAGCATCGCCATGTTGAGCTTCAACTGAAGCTCCCGCAGCAGTTTCAGGATCTGGGCCTGCACCGTCACGTCGAGGGCTGTCGTCGGCTCATCGGCGATCAGCAGCGCCGGTTTGCAGATCAGCGCCATTGCAATCATCGCGCGCTGGCGCATGCCGCCGGACAGTTCGAACGGATACATGTCGTAGGCGCGCTTCGGATTGGCGAACCCGACATAGCCGAGCAGCTCTTCCGTCCGGGCCCGACGTTCGGCCTTTTCCGTATCCGTATGGATCTTCAGCACTTCGGAAATCTGGTTGCCGATCGTGTGGAGCGGCGACAGCGACGTCATCGGCTCCTGAAAGATCTTGCTGATGCGCGTGCCGCGCAGACTGCGAATCTCTTCCCCTTCCCGCTCCAGCGAGATGAGGTCGATCGGCTTTTCCGACGTCGCAGGGTCGTTGAACAAAATTTTGCCGCCAACCTTGGCCACGTTCGGCAAAATGCCCATCACCGCCTGGCTGATCGCCGATTTGCCAGACCCCGACTCGCCGACGAGAGCCGTGACCTTGCCCGGTAGAATTCTGAAATTCGCATTGTTGACGGCTTGAACTTCGCCGCCGAGCACCGAGAATGTGATCCGCAGACCTTCAACTCGAAGCAGGTCCGCCCCAGATGTCATAGCAGCACTCTTCCCTCATCGCTTTTTATCCGCCGCCTCTAAAAAAAGACTAGCGCAGCTTCGGAGGGCTGTCCAGCACGCCCGGTTTCAACCAAGGCGCTACCCACGTGCATCTTCAGATGGTTAGAGGGACGGGCACGTCCCTTCTCTCAACACGTCGGCGCAATTCGGCGAGCGCCGGAAGTCATCATAAAACAGTGTCCAGTTGGTCGTGTCGGCTGCGCGGTAGGGACCAAACTTGAAGTACTGGTTCTTGCCGAGCCCCTTGTCGGCGTGGCCGATATGACCGGTAGCGGTGAAGATCGGCTTGCCGTTGGCGTACAGGTCGATGCGCCCCGTGCCGGAAGCGCCCGGCAGCGTGTAGATGGCGAAGTCGATCCAGCCGGAATTCGGATCGGGTAAAGGGTTGCCGTAATTGGTGATCTTGACCGCATCGGTGCAGCCGTTGAACAGGTTGCCGTCTTCCAGTTTCCAATGGCTGTCAGCCGCGACCAGCATGCGCATCTGGTTGACGCCGGGCCTCCCCCATACGGGAACCTGGCCGGGCTTGCAGGTCGCTGCCGTCCCCTCGGGACCGACCGACAGCGGCATCAGGTAATTGGTTTCCACCGTGACGAAGAGCTTGCCGTATTCGAGGCGAAGCGCAAGAAACGGACTGAAATCGCCCTCCGCACCCGGATCGATCTCGCGCTTCCACTGGGCAATGAGGTAACGGTGATCCTCTTTCGGGATCGGATCGGCAAACTTGACAGCGAAGCCGTACCAGACGCCCTGATCATAGGGCACGCGCAGCGCCGTCTTCTCCCAGATCTCGGCTCGCTCGCTGCAACCGTCGAGCGAGTCTGGACAGGTCGGAACGACGCTCAGCTTGAGCGCGCCGTTGCCGCTCCGCTTGACGGCGTCTTGAAACTCCACCGTGCCGGCGGTCTGTTCAAAATTCTCGCGATAGTAGAGCCCGCCCTCCGGCGCAAAATTCTCTCCTTCGAAGCCGTCAGCAAGCTTGGTTTCCCAGGGCTGCGCCATCGCGCTCCCGGCAAAGGCGATGGAAGCGGCGAAGAGGACGGCTCGGAACATTCTAACCCCTTACTGAAGCATCTTGTCGATAAGGCCGCGCGGCGGCTGGAGCGGGCGCGTATTGCGATGAAGCAGCATGACATGCTCGGCCTCGGAGAGTCCATCCTGCAGCACATCGTCGAAGCGCTCGTCTGCCCTTGCAAGCAAGGCAGCATCGTTGGGATAGAGGATCGTGAACTTCTGCCGGACGCCCCTGAGCTTCTCCTGGCCGAGTGCCGTCCAGTCACCGCCGCAATAGTTGACGAAGGCTTCGCTCGCGACGACGCTGTGAGCGTATTTCTTGGTCAGGTTTTGCAACCGCTGGACTTCATTGACCGCCGAGCCGAAGGCCGAAAACGTCAACCGGTCGCGCAAGCCCACATTGCCGAACATCACGTTGCCGACATGCAGCCCGATACCGTAGCCGATTGGGTCGCGGGTCTGCTTGCGCCGCTCGCCGTTCAGCATCTCCATGCGCACGGTTGCCGCGCGCACGGCCGCAAAGGCTTCGCGGGCGGCAAACTCCGAGGGCTCCTTGTGGCGCCCGCAGGGATAGACAGCGATGAAGCCGTCGCCGACGAAGCTCAGGATATGGCCGCCGTTGCGGTTGAAGGGCGCTGCGATCGCGTCGAAATAGCTGTTCAGCGTCTCGATGTAGGACTGGCGGCCTTCCTTTTCCGCAAGCATCGTCGACCGGCGCATATCGGCCATGACGAGGATCGCGCGCACGGTTTCGCCGTCGCCACGGCGGACCTGGCCGCTCATCACGCGCCGGCCGGCGCTGGAGCCCAGATAGGTCGTCAGCATATTGTCGGCGAGTTTGCCAAGCACCGCCATCTTGGCGGCGACCGCCAGGTGGTGCTGCAGCTTCAGCAGGGCGCCGATCACATCGTCGGTAAAGCCGCCATGACGATCCGTCGTCCAGGACCCCACCATGCCGTGGCCGGAATCCGCGCCGAGCGACTGCATGAAGGCGAGATAGTCCGTAGCTCCCATGTCCTTCAGATCGTCGAAGATCGGGAATTCGGACGGCGTATCCATGTAAATACGGCGGCGCACATGCTCGAGATTGTTGTTGAGCAGGTAGTAATAGGGGCTCTGCAGGAAGCGCTCGGGATTGAGCGCAAGTTCCTCGTGCCTAAGGCCGCTCACTTCGACGCCCTTGCCGCGCACCCAGGTAAATCCAAGCGCGTCGTAGAGCGGATGCAGCATCGAAAAAGAAAGATGGACGCGCATCAGCGGCAAGCCGGCCGCGGCGAGCCGCTCGCAAAAGCCCTTGACGATCGTCTCCAGCGGCGCATCGCTGAGCGAAGTCCGCATCAACCAATCGGCAACCTTGTCGATGAGGATTTCGGATACGTTGTCGTGCGTCGTCGTCGCCATTGTCTCATCCAATCATGACAGACCGCCCCCGTGTCAGCATCCGGAGACAGCGAACGCCCCGGCGCGACGCCGGTCCATGTTCGCGGTGGATGATGATGAGCCGTGCCCGTTAAGAAAATGCTCCAGCCGCTTCCGGCGTCAATGACGTGCAGGCACCCGGAATGCGGCCCTTCTATTATGCAGATATTGACGGCGCCGGTCGATTTCCAGAGGTCGGCAAAGATTTTGTGACGCCCACCGCTGCACGAAGTTTTGATAGTGGCGTCAAGGCCCTGCGTCGCCGCCCGTCCACCGCTCGCTTGACTTGGTCCTTGTTTCTCTCCAACAAACCACGACATTTTGGCGCGCCGCCCGTCTATCCACGAGATCTGGAATCGAAACTTGACCTCACCTCATTACGAAAGTCTTCTGTCGTCCATTTCTGGCAAGAGCGCCCGGATCGGCGTCATCGGGCTTGGCTATGTCGGCCTGCCCTTGGCGATTGCGTCGGCGCGCGCAGGCTTCAGCGTCACCGGTTTCGATATCGATCCCGCCAAGATCGTCGCGCTCGAGGCGGGCAAGTCCTATATCGCCGCAGTACCCGATGCCGCGCTTGCGAAGGAGAGCAGTGCCGGGCGTTTCGGTTCGACTACGGATTTCCGGACTCTTGCGGATTGCGACGTCATCATCATCTGCGTTCCGACGCCGCTCACCAAGCACCGAGATCCCGATCTTTCCTTCGTCGAAAAAACCTCTCGCGCGATTGCCGCAACCCTCAGGCCCGCGCAGCTCGTCGTCTTGGAATCCACCACCTATCCGGGCACGACCGACGGCGTCGTTCGCACAATCCTCGAAGAAACTGGGCTCAAATCCGGCACGGAGTTCTTCGTCGGCTTTTCGCCGGAGCGCGAAGATCCCGGCAATCCGGTTTATGAAACCGTCAGCATTCCGAAGGTCGTTGCCGGCGACGGACCCGAGGCGGCAAAACTGATGGAGACGTTCTACGCCTCCGTGGTGAAAACCGTGGTGCCTGTCTCCTCCAATGCCACCGCGGAAGCCGTGAAACTCACGGAGAACATCTTCCGATCCGTCAACATCGCGCTCGTCAACGAACTGAAGATCGTTTTTGAGGCGATGGGCATCGACGTGTGGGAAGTGATCGAGGCGGCAAAGACCAAGCCGTTCGGCTACATGCCCTTCTATCCCGGTCCGGGCCTTGGCGGTCATTGCATCCCGATCGACCCCTTCTACCTGACCTGGAAATCGCGTGAGTATGAGTTGCCGACGCGGTTCATCGAGCTTGCGGGCGAAATCAACTCGGCCATGCCGCGCCACGTCGTCAGCCGTCTTGCCGAGGCGCTCGACCGGCACGCGGGCAAGGCGCTGAGCCGCTCCAACGTTCTTGTCATCGGCCTTGCCTACAAGAAGAACGTTCCAGACATTCGCGAAAGCCCGTCCCTGCGTCTGATCGAGTTGATCGAAGAGCGCGGCGGCCGCACGGCTTACCACGATCCCTATGTCGCCGAGATCCCACCGACGCGCGAATATGCCGTCTTGAAGGGCCGCAAATCAGTCCCGCTCGACGAGAAGTCGATTGCCGGGTTCGACGCCGTGCTGATCGCCACGGACCACGATCACGTGGACTATTCGGCACTGTCCCGATGGGCGCCGCTCATCATCGACACCCGCAACGTCTTCCATCGCAACGGGCTTGCCGGCGACCACATCGTCAAGGCCTGAAGATCTCGTGCCAGGCGGCGGGCAGCCGGGTGCAACCCGCGCTACGCGGCACCGCCTGCATCCTTTTCGGCGGACCCAATGCGCGCCAAAGTCGCCTTGAGCTTGCTTGCCGCGACCGCGTATCCGCCAGAAGCGCCGTCGACGAAGTGCATGTGATCGCGGCTCATCGGCGTCGGCACGATGCAGGTCATCAGCGCCGAATCCTGCTGGTGCAGGCCATAATGGCACACACCTTCTGCCATCGCCCTCTGCAGTCGCGCCTCGATCCGTTCAAGCCGCGCGGCAGAGATATCGACCGTCATTTTCAGGCCGTCGTCGAATTTGCGGAAATCGGTGTTGTCGGCGAGGTCGCGGCGGTATCGGGTCGTGTCGAACGTGCCAAGGTTCCAGCCCATCTTGAGACAGACGAATAGCACCAGCGTCTGCAGTGTGATCCACACGCGGGCGCCAAGGCGCTTTTCCTTGGGCGCGGCGGCGCGCGCCTCGGCATCAATCCCGACGAATGAAAACCGCGGGTCGGGTCCAAGCACGGGAACAGGATGCCCATGGCGATCTTCCTCGTCGGCGAGCGCGACAACGTCGGCGATCAGTTGCTGGAACTCCGGTCCGTTGCCCTTTGGCCCCGGTACGGCGATGATCGAGGCGATGGTGCCATGTCGCGACTGGATCGGGTTCCAACGACAGGATAGCCCGGTGAGGTCTGGCCGGCTGCCGGCCGGGGCGGCATCGACGTGGTAGCGCCCGGCCTTCATCGCCGCTTCGGCCCAACTCGCCCCACCGCCGGCAAACATCGCGTAGGAAACCTCGTCGCTCGTCTTGAAGCGGGCAACCCGCATGTCGAGGCCATGGGCGCGAATGTCGCTCACCGGCACCAGGGCGGCCCGCAACTCGAGCCCGAGTTCCTCGGCGACCCAGGTCCTGACGGCGGCAAGCGCACCATGGGCCCTATCGGCCATCGACGCCGGCAGCGCCGCCAGGGCGCCATCGCCCCCGAAGACAAACGGCATCGTCTTTTCTTCGAGCACGTTCATCAGCGCCGATATGACGCTGGCGCCAGCCATGTTGACCGTCTTGTAGCGACCGTCCGCAATCGCGCCGGTTGAATTGACGATATCGGCAACGGCAAGTACCCACCCATCGGGAAGCGGGCGATAGTTCGCCTCGTCCGCGACCCCCTCGAACGCATCGAAAAGAGGCACCGTGTCGTAAAACCGTCCTTCAGCCGCCTCGCCCATGCGTGACCTGTTCCCTAAGTTACAGTAGGTCCGATAGATAATTTACATAACAGGGCAACAAAAAGTTTCACAGGCCGTTGCTAAAGGCCACCAAACCCCGCGAAGCCACCAGAAATTGAGGGCTTGGCCGGGCAACTTGCTAATCCGCCCCTTGGCGAAGCCACGGTTACTTTCCAAATAATAACCCATGGCATTGCAGGGGCGTGGCCATATGTGCTTGTTTAACAGTCACACAAGGATCAAAATGATCCAAGCGTGCGTAGTGAAGCCAAAACTGAATGCGTGACGACAACTTTCGAGTGCGGTTCTGGGGCGTAAGAGGAAGTTTGCCGGTATCCGGCCAACAATACGTCGCCTATGGGGGGAATACGTCCTGCATCGAGATTCGATGCGGCAAGGACGTGTTGCTGTTTGATGCGGGATCAGGAATTCGCGAGGCAGGCTACGCCCTGATCGCCGAAGGTGTCGAAGAGTTCGACCTGTTCTTCACCCATAGCCATTACGACCACATCATCGGCCTCCCCTATTTCAAGCCCATCTACAAGTGTCGCAATTCCGTGCGGTTCTGGTCGGGCCATCTGCACGGCACGATGACCACACGGGAAATGATCCGTGACTTCATGCGCCCGCCGTGGTTCCCGGTCGATCCGGACATCTGTCAGGCGAGCCTTGACGGCGTCGACTTCAAACCCGGTGACGTGCTGACGCCGCGTGAGGGCGTAACGGTTCGCACGACCAGCCTCAACCATCCAGGCGGCTGCGTCGGATATCGCATCGAGTGGAACGGCCGCGCGGTAGCGCTGGTCTACGACACCGAGCACGAGCCCGGCATCCTCGATCCCGGTGTGCTCGACCTGATCTCAGGCGCTGATCTCTTCGTCTATGACTGCACCTATCTCGAAAGCGAGATGACGCATTTTCAAGGCTACGGGCATTCGACCGGCATGCACGGTGCCCGGCTGGCGATGGCTGCCGGCGTCAAGCAGCTCGCGATGTTCCACCATGACCCGTCGCGCACCGACGACGCGCTGGCGGAAATGGAGCGCGACGTTCAGGCGACCTTTGCCGGTGCCTTTGCCGCCCGCGATGGACAGATCATCGATCTGTGAGCTGGCGGCCGGAGAGCCAGCGACACGCAGGGTGCGTCGCGGTGAGTGCAAGCAGCGTGTCGAGGAACGCCCAGACACCGTCATCGTGCACCAGGTGATGTGTGAGCAGACCGATGGTCCGCCCCGCCTGGTCTGTCTTGCCTTCGGCCTCACCGGAAACCTGCCGGAGCCTTGTCACGATGTCGGCGACAATCGACGCGTGGTCACGGCAACCGCGCGTCCCATGCCAATCCATCACGTCGACATGGGTGTTCACGAGCGTCACCGGGGACGGTTTTTCCGGACCGAAGACGGATAGCACTCGAAATCCGAGACCTGGCAAACCATCGAGAAGCCCGGCATCGATCCGGTTCCACGGCGGCACAAGCATCGGCACGAACTGGGCCGGGAAAAGCGACTGCAATCGCGCATGGCCGCGACCTAACTCCTCAAGAACCGTCTCGCGCGGGCGATGCGCGCCCAACTCCTGCTTCTTTTCCCCAAGTGGCGCGTGGTTTTCGTGCGCCCATCCGTGCACCGCGACGCTGACATCCGAACGTCCGACAGTGCGTGCAGCAAGGGCCTCGGTCGCTGGGGCCGGCGGGACCGCGAGGACCACGGGAACCGCATAGCGTTCGACAAGCGAGAGCAGGCGATCAAGCGGCGCCGTTGGTTCGACCGCGTCGTCGTCCCGCAGCCAGAAGTCCACCTGCCGCCCGGATGCAGCCACCGCATCAAGCGCGGCGGAAAGCTGTTGCCAATGGCTGTCGGTCATGCCGGCTTCTCCAGAAACTCACCGAAAATCGCACGCAGCCGCTGCGCCGCGGCCGGGAACGATCGCTCGTCATGGACGAAGCGGCGGGCGGCTTCGCCCAATTGCCGGCGACGGAGCGGATCTCCAATCAGGTCACGCATGGCCGCCGCATAGGCGACGACATCGCCTTCCGGCGTCAGCGTCCCCGTCTCCCCATGCTTGACCACTTCCGGCACGCCAGCCGTACGCTGGGCAACAACCGGCAGGCCAGCGGCCTGCGCTTCGAGATAGGCAAGTCCATAGGCTTCGCCACAGCCGGGCCATACGTAAAGGTCGCTGTGCGCCAGAATCTCCGGCAGTTCGTCCGCAGTCTTTTCGCCGAGCCAAGTGAGCCTTTCGGACGGCAGCAGAGCAAAGGCTTGCCGCACCTCCTCATGACACGGCCCGTCACCGACGATCGTGAGGGACCAGGCAACGTCGGTCACACGAGCGAGCGATTGTGCCAGCATGCGGTAGCTGTCCATCTTGTCGCCGCTGCGCATCATGGCAACCACGACCATCCGGCAGGCATCGGCGCTTTCGGCCTTTGCCGCGCTGAATGGCGTCGCATCGATGAACGGCGCCAACATCGCATGGCGGCAGGCAGGTGCTGCTTCAAGGAGGCCGTCACGGTCGCGCCGTGTGAGGCAAATATTGACGGTGGCCTTTTCGATCGCCGACAGGACATGCCGTTGGGCGAAGGCGCGGACGCCTTCGTTTCGCCGCATCGAATAGGATGCCTCGGCGGTAAGGTAAGGGATCGAAAATTCTGCCGCAAGCGCCGGCCCGAGAAGGTCTGGCGCCTTGTAGTACGGATGGTAGCAGAACCAGAGATCCGGCACGCCGTCTCGCGGCCAGAGCCCTCGCAGACGGGCGATTTCCGCGTCCGCTGCCTGCTCGAGCCGATTGAAATCGTCTGCGGACGGGCTCGCGTGAAAACTGCGAAGCTGCGAAGCGATATCGACCGCGTGCCCGCCCGCGCGCAGCGCCGCAACCAACATGCGCGCCATCAGCCGGTCGCCTGACGGCACCGGGTGATCGGGAGATTTCAGCGGTGCGTAAAAGGCGATCTTCATCCGCAGCGAGCTATCGTGCCTCAGCGAGAAACTGTCAACCGACTGAGACCCATGCGCAGCATTGGCGCGTCAATCGATCGGCAGATCGTAGTAGTCCCGGCGGATCAGCTTCAACGAGCGGTCCGGCTGGATCACGTAGGTTTCCTGAACGAAACTGTTGCCGCTCGTAAAGCGGTGCGGGACGATACTGCCGACCGGTGCCTTCGTCAGTTTCGTGCGCGGTTGCCCGCCATAGGTGATGCTTCCGGGAATAGGCTCGATATCCGGCGTCGTGCAGCCGACGACGACCAAGGCGAAAAGTGCGAGCAGACCAACGTTTCGGCCGATGCCAGAGACAGCCCGAGCAGCAATCATTGTCTTCACCTCCTCCAGTCCGGCCGGCGCGACCGAAGGCGCGCCGCCGTTGTCGTCCCATCCTGCAATCGGGGCCGGCCCAACGGGCCAGCGGCTACTGCGCAACTGTCGGCTCGGCGCCTCCACCCTTTGCCGTCGCAGCCTCGGCATCATGGGCTGCTAGCAGGCTGTAGGCGATATAGTACTTATAGATGTTGCTCACATATTGAACGGTTTCGCGCCCGACGATCGCGGCGGCTGCGTTCTCGACATTGCCGAACCAGAGGTTCGGATCAAGCCCCATGTCCTTGGCCTTTGCCCGGAACTTGCGCAGGTTGCCCGGACCGGCATTATAGGCCGCGAACGCAAACAGCAGCTGATCTTTCGGGGTAACCTTGGGGTCGTTGATATAGGTGTCGACGAGGTAGCGAAGGTACTTCGTCCCCGCCTCGACATTGAGGTCTTCGTCCTTGTCGATGCCGCGGATGTTGACGGACTTGTCCGCCGCCGTCGCAGGCATGAGCTGCATGATGCCGACGGCGCCGCGATGGCTGCGACGCGACTGATCAAGCTGCGATTCCTGGTATCCCTGCGCCATCAGCATCAGGTGATCGAAGGAATAGGTGCTGCCGTGCTTGCGGAAGATCTCCACCAGCTGCTTGAAGCGGGCGACATCTTCCGGCGCGTAGGCGCGCTTCAGCATCTTGTCGCCCTTGTAGTACGTGTTTTTCAGGATGTTGCCGAAGGTCGTGCCGATCCTGTGGGTCTTGACGAAATCGTTGAGGACGCCCGCGAGCTTCGGGCTGTCCTTGCGGATTGCCCAGGCGATCTGACCATGGTCGGAGACCACGATATCGTCGCGCACCTTGAGATCCGTAAAGACCGTCGCCCAGATATCCGCCTTGTACTTGTCGACCACCGTCCAGGGCAGCAGTCCGGCGTTGATCATTTCGAGCACGTCTTCGTCCTCGAGATTTTCGTCCATGTCCTTCAGCGCGATCGGCGCGCGTCCCGCCTTCTCGAACTTCGCGCTGAGCGCGACCAGGTGCTCATAGTAGCTGCTCGAGCGGCGCACATTGATCTCCTTGCCGCTCAAGTCATCGAGGCTGGCGATCGCGGGCGACGAGGGACCGGTGACCAGAACCTCCTTCGCCTCATCGAAGAGCGGATCGGTGAAATCCACCCTGGCAAGCCGCGCCTCGGTAATCGTCAGGTTGGCCATGACGATGTCGCCGAGCCCCTCCTCGAGCGCCGACAGCAATTTCGCACGCGGCATGGGGACGAAGCCGATACGGATCTTGTCGATCTGCTTCTTGACGCCCTTGTTGAGTTCATTCTCAAGCGCGGTGCCGAATTCGACCGCCGTTCCCAGCTGTTGGCCGCGATCGATGAAGTAGATCGTCTTGCTGAAGGGGACGAGGATGCGAACGAGACGGCGCTTTTCCATGCCGTCGAAGTCGTCCTTGTGCGGGACGAGCATTGTGCGCAGGAACTTCTCGCTCGCCTGCTCGCTCGATTGCGCCCACACGTTTGCGGCACCTGCGAACAACAGGATCAGTATTCCAAACAACAGGCGTTTCATCTTGGCCTCCCCAGCCCAGGGCACCGTTATCGACCAGTCCTTCTTACTCCTGCGGCGGGCCACCCTCGCCGAGCGCTGCCGCGGCGTTCTTCTTGGCGATTGCGTCGCGTGTCGCTGCGGCCGCGGCCGCCGATTGTTGCGCCTCGTCGCCCGCCACCTGCACCGTCGGCGAGGCGAAGTTGATGCCGTTTTCCTTGAAGGCTTCCTTGATCATGACCTGGGCCCGCCGCCTGACCTGTGTCTGGCTGCCCGGCTTGGTCTTCATGGCGAAACTCAAGGTCATCCCGTAGTCGCCGAAATTCTCGACGCCCTTCATCTTGACCGTTTCCAGGATCAACGGCCCGATATCGGGGTCTTCGAGCAACTTCGCACCGATGCCCTTCACCACCTTCTTCACCTTGGCCACATCGGCATCGAAGGAGACGTTGATCAGGAACTTGTCGATCACCCAGTCACGGCTCATGTTCTGCACCGCACCCAGAGAACCGAAGGGGACGGTGTAAACCGGCCCGCGATGGTGCCGGAGCTTCACCGAGCGGATGCTGAAGGATTCGACCGTGCCCTTGTAGCTGCCACTCTGGATGTACTCGCCGATGCGGAACGCGTCGTCCATCATGTAGAAGACGCCGCTGATGACGTCCTTGACCAGGGTCTGCGAACCGAAGCCGATCGCCACACCGAACACGCCGGCGCCGGCGATCAGCGGACCGATTTCGACGCCGAGACCGGACAGCACCATCAGCACCGCCACGACGGCGATGAACGCTGCGAGAAAATTGCGCAGGATCGGTAGCAACGTCATCATACGGGTGTTGCGGGCACGTTCAGCCGGGTCGTCGGTCGCGTGATTGGCCTGCTTGACGCGCAGGTTGATGAACCCCTTCACCAACTGCCAGACAAGATCTGCCGCCAGCAGGATGACGACGCCGGCCAGCACGCCGCGGACAACCCGGTTGAACGCGTCATCCTCCATCATTGCCGTGGCGCTGACCTTGAAGATGAGAGCCAGCCAGCCGGCTGCGAGCGCTATGACCAGCAACCTGGCTCCGCGCTCGATGAAGATGTTGCGCATGACGCGCGTCTCGTCTTCGGCCGAGGCGTCAAGCAGAGTTTTGGTAAAGGCGCTGGTGAACCGCAGCAGCGGCGGCAGGCCGATCACGTAGAGACCGATCCAGAACAGAACGTCCATGCCCGCGACCCAGAGCAGCCAAAGGACGATCAAAAAGGCGATCAGAAGTACGTTGCCGACGATGCGGCGCGAACCGATGACGGCGCCCGCGGGCCGCTTAACCACGGTGAGAATTCCAACGGCCAGGACAACCAGCCCCAGGATCGCGCTGATGAGATCATGCACGTCGGTCGAAATGGAGAGAGCGCGCATCGCATCGCCAACACCCCAGACGAGTGCTGCGCCGGCGATCAGCCACAGGCTGTGCCAATGCCAGAAGCGGGCTTCATCGGCCGTCAGCGACAGATACCCGGTCCGACCGTCCGCGCTCCCTTCAGTGACCGGGCCGCCGGTCAGGACCGCCGAGGCGATGATCATCAGCAGGCGGGCGCCGATCCACGCGCCGAGCAACGGCGCAATCGTCGTCTCCAGTCGCATCGGCCAGTCGGCAATGGCAAGCACGGACATGGCCGCTGCAGCGAACACGATCAGCGGCAGGACCCGCACGAGCATGGTTCGGGCCGGCCCGGTCAGCACCGCGCCTTTCAGGCTGCGCCTCAAAATCCAACGCAACAGATACTCGGCCCCATAGCCGATCAGCAGGATGAAAAAGAACCCTTTGAGGATCGGGGCTGTACCGTGGCTCTCCATGTCGCCAGCCAGCCGCTCCCGCGCCGCCTGCATTTCCGGAAGAACGCGCGGCACCGCATTGCCGATGCCCGTCAGATGACGCCTGATTTCGGCCGTCCACCGCGCGACAACCCCTGTCGCCGGGGTCTCGGTCGGGGTTGCTGTCGTCGTTGCAACCGGCGCCTGTTTCGCAGACAGCCACTGCTTTACCTCCGGGTCGTCGAGCAGCTGGATCAACTGCTGTACCTTGGCAGGCGGTGCGACAGTCGCCGCATCCTGCGCAACGGCTGGCAACACCGCTCCGAAGAGCACAAGAAGAATCGCAAGGAGACCGAGAACCGGCTCCAGAAAGCGACGCAAAAACCCGATAAAGCCCATTCTCAGCACCCCCGCCGATGGTGACGACCCCCCGATCGGCACATTTCAAATCTACACGAAGCTAGCATACCCTTGGGCGTTTCCGTCAACGTTCGTTCGCATGGAATTCAACGGCGCCGGAAGCCGCCGCCGCCGCCGTGGAAACCGCCACCGCCGAAGCCTCCCCCTCCGTGGAAGCCACCGCCGCCATAGCCGCCACCGCCATGAAACCCGCCGCCGTAGCCGCCACCGCCGAAACCACCGGGCCGGTCGAAGCCGCCGGCACTGCCCGTCGGAAAGTTCAACGGCCGCTGATCGAAGGACTGGCGCTCGAAGGAACGCTGGTTGCCGAGCTGGCGTCCGATGTTGTCGATCGCCAGATGATCGGGGGCCCGATCGCGCGTGGTGATCCGCTGGTTCAGGTTCTGGGCGGCATCGGGGTGGTTGGTGACGAACTGCTGCCCCGCCTTCGCCCGATCCTCGATCAAGGGCTTCTGAACCGGCTGCCAGCCGTCGGGCGTGTGCTTCTGCCATTGCCCGTCGTCGCGGCGATAGACGTTGCCGTCACGACCGGCATAGACGTCACCGCCCTTGCCGCCGGCGACGAAACCGTGGTTGCCGTCAGACGTGCGCCAATGGACACCGCCACCGCTTGCCGTCGAGCCGCCGCTGATGCGAGCGAAGTCGGAGCCATGCTTGACCGACGCCGACCCCCAGCTTCCGTAGACATTGTGCCCTCCACGCGCGATCGCTGCGTTGCCGGTGCGCGGGTTGTAGGCGGCGACAAAGCCACGGTCGCCGTTCGGCCCGTAGCCGACGGCGCCGCGAACATAGGTTCCGGTGCGCGGATTGTAAGCAGCGCCGGCTGCGATGCCGCGGTACGGTCCATAGGCATAACCGTAACGACCGAAGGTCCCGACGACCGGATTGTAGAAAGCGCCGACGCCGTAGGTCACCGGGGTCGGATAATAGGGCCAGTAGCCGCCGCCCGCCCAGCCGTAGTCCCAGTAATCGTCATAGTACCAGCCGGTGCCGTAGACGAACGTGTCCCAGGCAAGATAGGCGCCGAGGTAGCCCATCGTATAGCCGAACCAGACCGCGTCGGGTTCGGTATCGTAGATGCGAACGTAGGTGGCGTTATAGACCGGTGACGACGGCGGGATGGTATAGATCTCGTCCGGTACCGCCTTGGCGACGCTGAAAGGCCCGGTCGGGGTATCGCCGACGAACCAGACGCCGTCCTTCACCACGAAATACTTGTCGCCAACCACGATGACCGTCTCGTTGGTGTTGACGGCATAGGTCAAGGACGTGCCGTCGATCTTCTCGAATTTCGGATCACCGCTATAGGCGACGTCCACCTTGACCGAACCGTCAAGCGCCACGCGCGCCTTTTCCGGGATGCTCGCCTTCAGCCGCGCCTCGGCGTTTTCGGACGTGCCGGGTACGGACGAACGGACCGTGTAGTAAGCGGCATCTTCAGGAATGTTCTGGAAGTCCTCGGGAAGTTTCGGCGTTGCGAACGTCCAGGGACCATCGAGCGACGCACTTGCAAACCAGCGGCCGGAGACGAGGATGTACCAGCTGGCGTCCGCATCGCGGTAGAAGACGTCGCTCTCGCTGTTGGTCGCCACCTTGAGCCCAGTGCCCGGCACCGGCTCAAGCTTGGGCTCCCCATCGAAGACGAGCAGCTCCGACGGCTTGTCCGAGTAGACGACCTTCGGCACGACCGCATCTGCGGCCTGCGTCGGGATCGCCGCCTTGGCGTCCTTCCAGTTGTCGTCGTCCGGCAGCTTGCTGAATATCTCCGGAAGCGATGACGAAGGCTGCCAGCCTGAGGCCAGGTCCTTCGATTGCAGCCACGCCTTGTCGTTGCGCAGATAATAGGTGCCGTCCGCCTCGACCTTGAAAAGATCCCAGTTGGTGTTGACGGCGAAGGAGAGCCCCTCGACGCCCTTGACCGGCGCCAGCACAACCTTGCCATTGGTCTGAACCAGGATCGCCGCCGCCTTGCTGACGAAGATCGGCGGCGGATCGGCCTTCAGCCCCTCGACATTACCGAGCCGCTCATAGTCGGCAAGGCTCGCCGTCAGCTTGTTTTCCGAAATCGTGATCGTCCCGACCGGCATCAACTTGCCGACATCGAGGGCAAGATCGGCCAGTTCCTTGCGGTCAAGGACGGAGAAATTGATTTCCGTCATCTTGATGTCCGAAACGACGACCTGGTCGGACGCGCTGTCTGCATCGGTCTTGCCCGTGACCGCAATGACGCCGTAGATCGGCTTGGCGTCATCGGACTTCTTGTACTCGGCCGCAATCAGGGCGTCGAGCGCGGTGAAATCCTTCCAGGCTCTGACCTGGGGTTGGTAGAGGGTGATCGTTGCTTCGCTGTCTGTCTTGTAGGCGCGCGGCCAGCCGAGCGCCTTGGGGTCGGCATCATTCAGATACTTGCCGCTGACAAAGCCGCTCTGACCGCTGTAGCTGACAGCGCACCATGCCCCGGCATCGTCGCACTCCTTCACGTCGACGTCGGCACCCTCCGCGATCGTGCCCATACTGTTAAAACCGGTACCTGGCCCTTCGCGGAAATTGACCGATGCGTTCGTTGTTGCCGGACCGGCCAAAGCCGGCGTTGCGACTGTTGCAAACAGCGTCAGGGCAAGTGTCAGTCTGCGCATATCGGTTCTCCGGCGGCGATGACGATCAGAACCGGTTCTGCATTGGCCTTTCGCGATAAGTCCTATCGAGAACCGGTTGAGCCACCAGCATCTTTGCGCATCATGTCAGCGCAAGTACGTAACAGTAACGGTGACCGTAACGGGTCGGCACAAAGCGCACGAGCAGGGGAAGCGACGATTTCCATGGGCACATGCAGCCGGTCCAGGAGCGATCGATTCGCATGCGCGAAATGGCGGCCTCGTCTGTCACAGTGTCGACGGCGCCGGCGCCGTCCCGAGCCTCCGCCTCGTTTGCGACGACCGAGAGCCGAGCCGCGACGGGGAAATCTTTTATTGGACTGCAAATCTCTGTGTTTTAGCCCGTGGTGATTGCATCGGGACATTTATTCAAGCAAACTCATATGCATGATTTGACACTCCTAAGTGCGGAGGAAATGCAAGTGAACACGAAAGCCCCCAGCCAGATCGATGTCTTTGTCGGTTCCCGCGTCAGGATGCGTCGGTTGATGGCCGGATTGAGTCAGGAAAAGCTGGCCGACGGCCTCGGGATCACATTCCAGCAGGTGCAGAAGTACGAAAAGGGCACCAACCGTATCGGCGCAAGCCGCCTGCAGGCGATCGCCGATATCCTCGGCGTGCACCCGAGCTTCTTCTTCCAGGAAGGTGAAGACCCGGCCGGCGCCCGCAACGGTGCAGGCGACACCACGCGCGAGCCGAGCGAGATTTCCTCCTTCGTTTCGTCGAAGGAAGGTATCGCGCTCAACCGCGCCTTCCTGAAGATCACCGACCCGGTCCTGCGCAAGAAGATCATCTCGCTTGTGGCGGCCGTTGCCCAGACGCCGGAGACCGAAGCGACCCGCGTAACGGCGGGCGTCGCGCAGGACATGCACGGATAAGCCGTCTGCGCCTGACAGGAACGATCGGATGACATTTACGCTGCAGACCCTCGGGCGCCTGCGACTCGTCGATGCTGGCGGGCGCGAAGTCGCCTTCCCTGAAAAGGGTCTGCTCGTCCTTTGTCATCTGATCGTCGGCAAGCACAGCGAACAATCGCGAAATGACGTCGCCAAACTCCTGTGGGACGAGGTCGTTCCGAGCCAGGCCTTCGTCAACCTGCGCAAGACGATATCCCGCATTATCGCGCGACAGGAGGAGCTCGGCTGTCACTTCCTGAGCTTTTCGCAATCGTCCGTGATGTTCGACGGCACCCGTTTGCGAAGCGACCTCGACGCCATCGGCGATGACACGGGCGAGCCGCTGTCTCGTCTCCAGCTGGCGGTCGAAACATTCCAGGAGGACTTCCTTAGGGATCTGAAGTCCCAGGGGCACGCGCTGCACAGCTGGATCGAGCGGCAGCGCGGCGAGCACATGGCATTCTTGCGCGAGAGCCTGCTGCTCGCAGCGCCCGAAGCCACGAACGGCCATCGCAAGCTGGTCAAGTCGGCAGCAACCCGGCTGCTCGAGCGCAATCCCCTCGATGAAGACGTGCGCAAGATCCTCGCACAGGCGTTCCAGCTCGAAGGCAATCACCTCGAGGCGCGGACCATCTCGCACGGAGGCGTGCCGGCAACCGCCGCCGCACTGGAATGGCGACCGGTTTCGATGGTCTCTCCTGCGGGGCCGCAGACGGCTGTCGACATGCGCCCGCCCCGCGTCGTGCTGCTGCCGCCAAACAACGGCACGATCGACAGCCCTGCAACCCAGTTTGCGAGCGCCCTGATCGAGGACGTCACGATCGGTCTCTGCGCGCTGCGCTCCGTTTCCGTCATCGCGCCTTACACGGCCGCTCAGATCAGCCTCCAGGCCGACAAGGCGAACACGTACCAGAAGCACGCGATCAGCTACATCCTCGACACGCGCCTGACGGACGAGGGCAACCGGCTGACCCTCTTCACGCAGCTGATCTTCTTTGCCAACGACGAGGTCATCTGGGCCGATCGCTTCAATCTCGACGGCGACGGGCTGATGACCTCGCGACGGGAGATCGCCCGCCAGATCGCGCTCGCCATCGCCAGCCAGGTGGAGCGCAACGAGACGCACCGCAAGACCTACGAGACCAATGTCGGCTCCTATCGCAGCTTCCTTCTCGGGCAGCGATACCTCAAGCAGCTCAATCTTCCGGAAGTGCGGCGTGCGCGCAAAAGCTTCCGCGAAGCGCTCTATCAGAGCAGTGACTTTGCGCCGGCGATGAGCGGTCTTGCGCGCAGCTACTTCGTCGAATGGCTGCTGACGGCGCGCGGCGATGCCGAGTTGCTGGCGCTTGCCGAGCGGCACGCCCGCGACGCGGTGGTGGCCGACGACACCCTGGCGACGGGGTACCGCGAGCTCGGCGTCGTCAAGCTCTATCTCAGGCAGTTCGACGAGAGCATGGAGTTCCATGACAAGGCGGAGGCGCTGAGCCCGCAGCATGCCAATGTGATCGCGAGCTACGCCGATACGCTGGTGCAGGCGTCGCGGCCGGAAGGCGGGCTGCGCAAGATCCGGGCAGCGCTCGATCTCAACCCGATTGCACCGGACGAATACTTCTGGACCGCGGCCGGCGCCAGCTACTCGCTCGGCCAGTACGAGCAGGCGATCGCCTATATCGAGCGCATGCGCGATCCGACCCCCGCCGACCGGCTATCTGCGGCCAGTTGGGGCATGCTCGGCAACCGGAAGAAGGCGCGCCAATACGTGCGCAAGACTTTTGACGTACACCCCGATTTTGATCTCGACAAATGGATCGCCATCGTTCCCTTTAGAGAGGAATGGCAGCGAATCCATTACTGCGAGGGCCTGCGAAAAGCAGGGTTCTGACATTCTCATCAAACGACAGACCAGGAGGGGCAAATGGCGAAAGTGGTGGTAATCGGCGTTGAGGGTGACGACAGGCTTTGGGTTGCGGATCTGGACGCCGGCACGGTGTCGTTGATCCCGACCCCGACGCAAGGGCCGCTGGCAGCCGCCAACGACCTGCGCAACAGCAGCGGCGCAAGGGTGCACAAGGGCGTGAACCTGGCCGTGCTCGCCGCTTCGTCCGGCTCGGTCTCCGGCGGGTTCATGGACGGCTAGTCCGACGGGTGGCAAAAGCCACTGGAGTTGATCGACCGTCGGACGAGCGTTGCAGCCGTCCGGCGGACGACGGACTTTCCTACAGCGACCGCATATGCCCGCCCGAAGAGACCTTTCGGCGGATCGAAGCGTTGCTGCCGAAATTTGGCGTCAGCAGATTGGCCCGCCTGACCGGGCTCGACAGGATCGGCATTCCCGTCTGGAGCGCGATCTCGCCGAACGCCAGGTCGATCGTCATCAATCAGGGCAAGGGCGTCTCGGATATCGACGCCAAGGTGTCGGCCGCCATGGAGGCGCTCGAGCGGGCAGTCGCCTGTGCCCCACGTGTGCCGGCAAGAACCGCGACACGGAAGGAGTTGCATGAGGCCGGGGATCGCGCGCTTGCGCTTCCGGGTCTCGTCGCCACGGGGCAGGACGAGCTGAATGACGACCACACCATTGACTGGCTGCGTGGCTTCGACCTCTCGGACGGCACGACAACCTGGGTGCCCCGTGAGGCGGCGGTCCTCGATCGAACCGTTGACGGCTGCCGCTATTGGCAATCCTCCGATGGCCTGGCGTCGGGCAATGCACAGACCGAGGCCATTCTCCACGGCCTTCTCGAACGTATCGAACGCGATGCCGAAACGCTCTGGCGCCTGTTGCCGCTAAGCCGAAAACTCAGCGGCTGCATCGATCCCGCATCGTTCGGGGATTCTGTCATCGACGACATGACCGGCCGGATCGCTGCCTGCGGCCTTCAATTGCGCCTGTTCGACATGACCAGCGACATCGGCATTCCCTGCTATGCCGCAACGTTGGCCGAGGCCGGCATTCTGGCGGCAAAGCGGCCCAGCTATCACGACGTGACGATCGGCCATGGCGCCCACCCCTCGGCCCGGCGCGCCGCGATCCGTGCTGTGACCGAGGCCGCGCAGTCTCGGCTCACTTATATCAGCGGCGCCCGCGACGACGTCTTTCCCGAAACGTTCACCCGCCCGCTGCCGCAGGAGACGCACCGCCTGTTTGAGGCCGTGCCACGACGCATAACCGTTGCGACGCAGAAAACCGTCGCAGGGCCGCGCGCACTGCTCGATCTGGTGACACAGCGGCTTGAAACCGCGCGCATCCACCCGGTGGTCGTCGTGCCGCTTGTTGAAGACGATGCGCTTTTTTCCGTGGTCAAGGTATTCGTACCGGCACTCGAAAACCCCGATGGATTGCGCAAGCGCCGTTTCGGAGAGCGGGCGCTCGCCCGCGCGCTGGTGGCCGGATGAAAGTCGTTTTCGTCGGCCCCAGCCTGCCGGATGCACACCGCCTGGAAACCAACGGCATTCTGCTGCGGCCGCCTGCCGTCCAGGGCGACATATTGCGTGCCGTCGAGGGCGGTGCGGCTGCGATCGGCCTCATCGACGGCAATTTCGAGAACGTCGCCCCCGTTTGGCACAAGGAAATATTGTACGCGCTGACACAGGGCGTGCGGGTCTTCGGCGCGGCCAGCATGGGCGCGCTTCGTGCGGCCGAATGTGCCCCCTTTGGCATGGTCGGCATTGGCGACATCTACCGGCAATTCGCCACCGGCGAGCGCGTGGACGACGCCGATGTCGCGCTGATGCACGGTCCGGCAGAACTCGGCTATCTGCCGCTGACCTTGCCGCTCGTCAACGTCGAGGCAACCCTGAAGCGACTCGGAGAGAACGGGGCCCTTTCCACGGAGCTGATCACGGCAATCGGCGCGGCGGCAGCCGAGATCTTCTACAAGGAACGCAACTGGGCCAGCATCGTCGCGCGCGTAACACTGCCTGGCGGCGTCGATCCAGCCGGTTTGATTGCACTGCTGACGGACCGGTTCGTCGACCAGAAGAGCATTGACGCGCAGGAACTTCTGGGCGCCGTGCGCTGCGCGCCGCCCCAACGAACGGTTGCAGCCCTGGACTGGAAATTCAATTCTACCAGCATGTGGAAGAGGTTGGCGGGTCAACCTGACGCTTCATCTTAAAAGTGCGGTTTTCCCATACAACGTGTGTCACGCTCATGTCACGCGCGCTGCCGCGAAGTCACGCTATGATTGGTCACGCTGAACTGGATCATCGATCCATAGGGAGCCGGGGAAAATCATGCTATCTTCATTTGCTGTGCCGGTTGAGCCGGAAGACAAGGAAAAGGAGCTGCTGGCGCTGGCTCGTCTTGTCACCTATGCGCGCGACTCCGCCAAGACCCTCAATGTCGAAGGCGTCCAATACTGCCTCGAACTGGCGTTGGCGTCGCTTCTCAAGGAAGCCGAGGATTGCGGTGGCAAGAGAGCGCACCTGACCAACGAACTGCTGACGCGCCCGAGCCTCGGCCGCTGCTGAACCTACTGCATGTTTCCTTCAACCGTAGCCGATTGAAGGACAAGAACATGCAGCAATTCAACGTGCTGCAGCGCCCCTTGCGCGTCCCATAAGACACGCGGCGCTGTAGACGGGCTCGGCATCTGCGACGTTGGAGATTGGCCTCGCCCGCTTTGCTGGCGAGGCGCTTGCCGTATGTCGCGACCGCTTCCAGCAAAAATCCCAGGAAAACCTAAGAAGGCGGCTCGCCACCGGACCCTGCGTCAATTCAAATGACGTGGATCGGTTCATCGCATCAATCAACCCGTGAACTGAGCGCAAGTTGCGGCAAAGCGACCGACTGTCGCGTTCGGCCGGCCGCTCCTTGATGAACCCGGGCAAGCGCAGGCCGTGGCTTCGACGCAAAGCTCATTGCGTCGGTCCCAATTGTGGGTCCAGAACGGAATTTCCTCGAAACCGGCAGACCTGCGAAAGGGCGCTGCGTGTCACCGTCGATATTTAGTCCATAATTTCCATAGATAATATTGAATAATCGCTGCAGCACCGGGTAGGCTCTTGTCATCATATGCGAGCGGGGATGATCATGAGCCAAATCCTTTCGACGACTGGCGGACTGTCGCGCCGGACCCTCCTGAAGGCGGCCACGGTCGCGGGCGCGGCCGCCACATTCGGCGTCGCAGCAAGCCGTGCGACGCGCTATGCCGTTGCCGGTAACCTGACCAAGATCACGCTCGAATGGACGGAGGTCGCCGCCTGCCACTCTCCGGTCGGCTTCGGTCTGCACAAGGGCATCTACGCCAAGCACGGCCTTGACGTCGAACTCTTCTATCAGGGTGCAAGCGGCCAGACGTTGATCCAGGCTCTGGCGACGAAGAAGGCGGAGGCTGGCCCCGGCTTGCTCTACGACTGGCTAAAGCCGATCGAACAGGGTTTTGACGTCAAGCTCTTCGCCGGTTCGCATGGCGGCTGCCAACGCCTCCTGGTCAAGCCGGACGCAGGCATCACGTCGCTCGCCGACCTCAAGGGCAAGACGATCGGAACCTTCGACGTCGGTTCGCCGTCACGCGTCGCCTTTTCCGTTGCGCTCGCCAAGGCGGGTCTCGATCCGGAGCGGGACGTCACATGGAAGGTGTTTCCTTTTGACCTTGTCGCACAAGGTGTTCTCAAGGGCGAGGCCGACGCTGTCGCGCATATGGATCCTTGGGCCTATTCCTATGAAAAGCAGCACGGCTTTCTAAAAATCTACGACACACAGACCGGTGTCTTCCAAGATCGCGTCTGCTGCGTTCTTGGTGTCAACGGCGACTATCTTCAGGCCAACAAGGACGCTATTCGGCGCGTCGCCGCGGCCAACCTGGAGATCCACCAATATACCGCCGAGCACCCGGACGAAGTCGCCAAATGGTACTTCGACACGCTGAAGCCGGGCATTCCGCTCGATGATCTGACGGAAGTCCTCGCCTCCTTCACCTATCACAAGCACTGGTTCGGCAAGGAGCTGATCAAGGAAGTGCAGATCGGCTACGAGGACCTCAAGCTGACCGGTGTGGTGGACGCGCAGACCGATCCGGAAGAGATCGCCAACCGCATCACCGTCGACATCCTCGCCTGAGTGAAAGCGATGAGCGACGCGGTCCGAGACGAGATCCGGCTTGAGAGCGGCACGGCCGCCCTTCACACCCGTATCTGGAAAGACGGGGTGTTTGCCGCGGCGAGCTGGTTTGCAGCCGCGGGCATCACCTACCTTCTGCCCGATACCATCGTGTGGGGCGACAAGACGGCGCTGCTGGCCCTTCTGCTTGCCGCCGGCGGGCTCGCGTTTTTGCTGATCGCCTTCGCCGGCCGGCCGGGCAAGGCGCTCGCGCACTACGGTCCCTGGCTCATCGTCATCGGCCTCTGGCTTGCCGTGTGGGAGCTGACCACAGCGAAATTTGGCTGGTTGCCCAAGCCGTTCTTTTCGCCGCCGCAGGGCTTGCTGCATGTCTACGTCACCGATTGGGACCGGCTGCTGATCTGTGTCGCATACACGGCACGCCTGTGGGGTCTCGGTTTTTTCTCCGGTATCCTTGTCGGCTTTGCCGTGGGTGTCGCGCTCGGCTGGTCGAAACGTTTTGCCTACTGGGGAATGCCGGTCCTCAAACTGATCGGTCCCGTGCCGGCCAGCGCCTGGATCCCCTGCACCTTCTTCATCTTCCCGACGACCTTCCACGCCAGCATCTTCCTGGTGGCGCTGGCCTCCGGTGTGCCGGTCGCCATCCTCACCGCCTCCGGCGTCGGCCAGGTCAATCGCGCTTTCTATGATGTCGCCCGCACGCTCGGTGCCGGCACCCGCTATCTGGTGCTCAAGGTCGCGATCCCGGCCGCCCTGCCCAACGTCTTCGTCGGCCTTTTCATGGGGCTCTACTACTCCTTCGCCGTGCTCGTGGTTGCTGAAATGCTCGGCGCGAAGTTTGGCCTTGGCTGGTACCTCCAGTTCAATACGGCCTACTCGGCTTACGCCAATGTATACGCCGCGCTGATCGTCATGGCACTGATCTGCGCCGGCCTCGTCCGGTTGCTCTTCATCGTGCGCGACCGTCTGCTCGGCTGGCAGAAGGGCATTCTGTGATGGTCGCGCTGAAACAATCCACCGCGCGCGGCCTGAACGCCATAGGGCTCGCAATCGAGCATGTCTCACACTCCTTCGAAATCGGTGGTGAAACCTACCCGGTGCTCGACGATATCAATCTCAACATTGCGCCTGGAGAGTTCGTTGCTCTGCTGGGTCCATCCGGTTGCGGCAAGTCAACGCTGTTGCGCCTGGCGGCCGGCCTCGAAAAGCCGTCGGCCGGCGCATTGCTGGAAGATGGCGTTACGATTGCCCAGCCAGACCCGACGCGTCTGCTTGTCTTCCAGGATGCGACGCTGTTCCCATGGCTGACGGTCTGGAAAAACGTCGCCGCAGGCCTCGACGCCCGTGGCGTACTCGCGCACGAAAAGCACCGGGTCGACCAATTGCTGCGACTTGTCCGGCTCGAAGAGTTCGCCGGCGCCTACCCGCATCAACTGTCCGGCGGCATGGCGCAGCGGGTTGCGATTGCACGGGCGCTCGTCAACGATCCGCGCCTTCTCCTTCTTGACGAACCCTTCGGCAAGCTCGATTCCCTGACGCGACTGAAGATGCAGACCGAGCTGCTGTCGCTCTGGAAAGACCGTGGTTTCACAGCCCTTCTCGTCACCCACGACGTCGAAGAGGCGCTGCTGCTCGCCGAGCGGGTGATTGTTCTGAGCGATCGTCCAGCCCGGATCGTCGCCGAGGTCCCGGTCAGCCAGCCGCATCCACGCCGGCGCGACAATGCCGACCTGGTGGCCTTGCGCAGCCACCTGCTTGCAACGCTGGGGATCGCCGATGCGGTCTGAGCTGCGCTTTCCCCACATCGTCACCGCCATAGGGGCGATCTTGTTCCTGCTCGGCATCGGCTGGTGGTGGCTCGTCTTCCGGCAGGTCATTGCCGCGGACTACCTGACGCTGCCGCAGGCTGCACGTTGCCTCGTCGGCACGACCGACATCTGCACCTTGGCGCAGGCGCTCTGCCAGTCCGACCACGTGCTCGGCATCACCCGCTATTCGACCGAAATTTTTTGGACGTCCGCACCGCTGCTTGTCCTCGGTCTCACCCTTGAGATCAGGCATCGACTTCGATCGGCGGTGACACATGAAAGGAGACTATCTTGAGCCAGACAAACGCAACCCTGCCCGTGCTTGATCTCTCGCGCTTTGCGCCCGACCATCCCGAGCGGACCGCGGCACTTGACGAATTGCGCTCGACCGCTCGCTCGGTCGGCTTCTTCTACCTCGAGGGCCATGGCATCCCGCAGGAAGAGATCGACAGCATCCTTGCGCTTTCGCGCCGCTTCTTTGCACTGCCGGAAGACGACAAGCTGGCGATCGAAATGCGCAAGTCGCCGCACTTTCGCGGCTACAACCGCGCCGGCCTTGAATACACCCGCGGCACCCAGGACTGGCGCGAACAGGTCGACTTCGGCCCGGAACGAAAGAGCCTCGATGTCGCCGCCAACGATGCGCCGTGGAAGCGGCTCATCGGCCCCAACCAGTTTCCCGATGCCCTGCCGGAGCTCAAGCCGGCGATCCTTGCCTATATCGAGGCGGTGACCGGCCTCGGCATTCGGCTCATCGAAATCTTTGCCGAAGCGCTCGGCCAGAAGCCCGACGTCTTCGGGCCGATTTATCGCGATGGCCCGAACCAGCTTCTGAAGATCATTCGTTATCCCGGCCGCGACAAGACCGAGAGCGACCAGGGCGTCGGCGCACACAAGGATGGCGGCTTCGTCACCATCCTGCTGCAGGACGTGGTCGGTGGCCTGCAGGTTGATGACGGCAAGGGCGGCTGGATCGCCGCCCCGCCGAAGCGCGGCACCTTCGTCATCAATGTCGGCGAACTGCTGGAGCTCGCCTCGAACGGCTACCTGCTTGCCAACATCCATCGGGTTGTCACGCCGCCGGCGGGCGGCGACCGGCTGTCCGTTGCCTTCTTCCTCGGCGCGAATCTCGCATCGACCATTCCGGTGCTCGACCTGCCGCAGGCGCTTGCGGCCGAAGTGCGCGGCGTCACCCAGGATCCGCTGAACCCGCTCTTCCACGAAGTCGGCCGCAATGTCCTGAAGTCCCGGTTGCGTTCGCATCCTGACGTTGCCGCCGCCCACCACGCCGATCTTCTGGAGCAGCAAAAAGCAGCCGTACCCGCCTGAGCAATCAACCCTTAGAGCCAAGGAGAAATGCGATGACGATCCATCAAAAGCCTGAGGACGCCGCAGTCGAAGTCAAGGCGCCAGCCGGGCTGCGCGAAGCCGGCCCTCGGCTGCATCCCGAGACACTGGCGCTCCACGGCGGCAGCTACCGCTTCGACCCGGCAAGCGGCGCCGTGGCTGTGCCGATCTACCAGACCACCTCCTACCAGCTTCCTGGTACGGATGGCGCCGACAAGCTCTTTGCGCTCGAGGCTCCGGGGCATCTCTACACCCGCGTCTCCAATCCGACCCAGGACGCGTTCGAGCAACGGCTGGCGGAAATCGAAGGCGGAGCGGCGGCGCTCGCGCTCGGTTCCGGCCAGGCGGCATCGGCCTTCGCACTTCTGAACCTGGCGCGCGCCGGCGACAACGTCGTCAGCGCCGCCGGTCTTTACGGCGGCACCTGGGCGCTGTTTGCCGCAACGCTCAAAAGCTTCGGCATCGAAGTTCGCTTCGTCGATGCCGCCGATCCGGAAGCCTTTGCCCGCGCGACGGACGACAGGACCCGTGCCTACTATGCCGAATCCCTGCCCAACCCGAAGCTCGACGTCTTCCCGATTGGCGAGGTTGCGGATGTCGGGAAGCGTTTCGGCGTTCCGTTGATCATCGACAACACGGCCGCGCCGCTGACGATCCGTCCCTTCGACCACGGGGCCGCAGTGGTCGTCTATTCGACAACGAAATACATCGGCGGCCACGGCACCTCGATAGGGGGCGCGATCATCGACAGCGGCCGCTTCCCCTGGCACGAGCACGAAGCGCGCCATCCGAACCTGCATGAACCGGACCCGAGCTACCAGGGCAAGACCTGGCTCGAGAAGGCCGCAACGATCGCCTTCCACCCGTATATCCTGCGGGCACGCGCGGTTATCCTGCGCGATCTCGGCGCCGCCATCAGCCCGCTCAACGCCTTCCAGTTCATCCAGGGGCTGGAAACCTTGCCGCTCCGGATCAGGCAGCACAACGAGAATGCCATCAAGGTGGCGGAATATCTCCGCACCCACCCCAAGGTGGCGCGGGTGATCTTCCCGAAGTTCCAGGAGGGCGAGGCGAAGGCCCGCGCCGACAAGTATCTGCTGAATGGACATTACGGCGCACTTGTCGGCTTCGAGCTCAAGGACGGGCGTGACGCCGGCCGGCGCTTCATCGACGGGCTGAAACTGCTCTATCATGTGGCCAATATCGGTGATGCACGCTCGCTCGCCATCCACCCGGCAACGACGACGCATTCTCAGCTGTCGGAGGACGACCAGCTGAAGACCGGTGTAACGCCGGGCTATGTGCGCCTGTCGATCGGCATCGAACATGCCGAAGACATTATCGCCGATATCAAGCAGGCGATCGACGCGGCCTGAACCAAGTCCGTTCGGCACAGACCGAGGGCTCGTCCGTCATGGGCGAGCCCGTACTATTTCCGCCCTCAAACCGGGAACTGATTTGTGGGCTCCTGCCCGGTTTCGTGCCAAAACGTGTTTTCAATGCGCGTCCATGCCGAAAACCGACACAGGTTGCGGCACGCACAGGGAGGTAAAGACAATGAGCCAGAACACCCAGGTCCTCTTGGCCGCCCGGCCATCGGGTCGGCCGGCGCCGAGCGATTTCCGCATCGTCGAGACCGCGATCCCCGAGCCGTCCGAAGGCGAGGTTCTGCTGAAGATCCTCTATCTCTCGCTCGATCCCTATATGCGCGGCCGCATGAATGCCGGCCGATCCTATGCCAAGCCGGTGGAGATCGGCACGGTCATGGAGGGCGGCACAGTCGCCCGTGTCCTGCGTTCGCGCCATCCGGACTACAGTGACGGCGATTTCGTGCTCTCCCACTCCGGCTGGCAAAGCTATGCCTTGTCGCGCGGTCAGGACCTGCGCAAGCTCGATCCGGCGGCTGCACCTCTCTCAACGGCGCTCGGCATTCTCGGCATGCCCGGCTTCACCGCCTATGCGGGCTTGCTGACAATCGGCAGGCCGAAGCCGGGGGAGACGGTCGTCGTGGCCGCCGCCAGCGGCGCCGTCGGTTCGGCGGTCGGCCAGATCGCCCGGATCAAGGGCGCGCGCGCCATCGGCATCGCGGGCGGCGCCGACAAATGCGCCTTCGTTCGCGACGTGCTCGGCTTCGACGCGGTGATCGACCATAGGGCACCGGATTTCGCAGATCAGCTTGCCGCGGCCTGCCCGGGCGGCATCGACGTCTATTTCGAGAATGTCGGCGGGCACGTCTGGGATGCGGTCTTCCCGCTGTTGAACGACTTTGCCCGCGTGCCCGTCTGTGGTCTGATTGCGCACTACAATCAGGCGGCCGGCGCGCAGGAGGGCGGCGACAGGCTGCCGGGCGTCATGCGCGAGGTCTTGAGCCGGAGCCTGCTGATCCGCGGCTTCATCCAGCGTGAATTCGCAGATCAGCGACCGGCGTTCTACCAGGAGATGGCCGGCTGGATCAAAGGCGGTGAGGTTCGCTACCGGGAAGACATCGTCGATGGCATCGAGAACGCACCGGAGGCCTTCATCGGGCTGCTCGACGGCCGCAATTTCGGCAAGCTGGTGATCCGGGTCGCAGCAGAAAGCTGAACCGGCGCCAGGGCTGATGGTTAGGGCAAGGCGGCCATATTTATCCCGGCCTTGCCCAGACCGTCACTCAGAAGCGCAATGAGGTCCGGCGCATAACCGCGCGCTGCGAGTTCCTTTTCAACCGGTCGCGTCGCGCCCACCTTGCTCCAGCGCAATCCGTCAAATGCGCTTGTCGCCTCCCGCGTCAGGCCGAGCTGGCCCGCAGCCGCCATGCGCAGCAGGTTGACCGCGATATCGGCCGGGTTGGCAAGTTGCCGCGCCCGCCTCAGCGCGTCGCGATATCGGCCATTTCTGTAGTCGTCGAGCGCCAGGGTGAGCGCCGCGTCGTGGTGCAGGTATTCGCCACCCGCCTCCGCCGCCTGCGCCAGGCCGAGCCCGTCTGAATACTGGCCGCTGACGAACAGCAGCAAACCGAGCCGGGCCGGAATGGCATCGTCGAGCGGATTGAGCGCGGCGGCGCGGCGGCCGGACATGAACGCGGCGTCCGTGTCGCCCGCGGCGAAGCGCGCCTGCATCTGCGAAACGTAGCTCTGGCTCGACTGCGGCGCCAACGCGACAGCCTTGTCGGCGAGCTTCATGGCACGTTCGGTCGCGCGCGCTTCACCGGTTGCGACCAGCACCATGGCCAGGCTCGCCAGCACATCAGGGTCGGCGGCCTGATAGCTCAACGACTGTTCGAGGCAGGCACGGGCCGTCGCCAACGCCTCCGGTTCGAACCGCGCCAGGGCAACATCGGCCAGGAGCACGCAGCCGAAGCCGATTGACGGCGAGGTCAGTTGTCGGGCCGCTTCCAGGCTCACGATGACACCTTCTTCGCCGGCCAGCGAAAGCGCGAGACGCGAAAGCAGTTTTTCCTGCAGTTCGCGCGCATCGCCTCTTTCGGTGGCCGCCTTCGATGTGCCGGCCCTCAGCGCTTCGTTGCTTTCTGCGTCAATGACCTGCCACGAGACCTCTTGGCCGCGGTTGTCGGTGCTGTAGGCAATCGAAAGTCTGTACTCCTTGCTGCCTTGCAGCTTGACCGGCGACGAAGACGAAACCCAGCCGGTGACCGATGCCACGTCCACACCCGCCGGGGGCTGCGCAAGCGTTCGAACGGCGGAAAACTGTGAAAGCGCATGAACCAGATAGTCGCCGGCTTTTCTTTGTGCATCGTCGTCGATGCCGCCCACTGTCGGCACATCGACGACAATGGTCGGCTTGGCCGAAAGCAAGGGCTGCCAGGGCAGACGGTCGACAACGGACGCATAGAAGGCGGCAGCCATCACCACGACACCCGCTCCGAGGGCAAGGAAACTTCCGAGCGCGGCCCGCGTTGCTGGCGGGACTGCCGGTTCCACCGGCAACTCCGGGACCGGTTCGCTTGCCGCTTCTACGGGAGGCGCTGCGGTCTCGATCACATTGCTCAGGAGCCCACCGCTCGGGGGCCCACCGCCGAGAACGAACTGCGGGACGTAGTTGCCCTTCGGAAGCTCGATGCGAAGTTCTGCTTTTTCACCCAGCGTCTCGTAATATTGCGCGAGCGCAGCGCGCAGCCGCGAGGCCTCGACCCGCACGATCGGATCGGTCGCAGGATCGAAGGAGGTTGGTCGTCCGAAGACGTCGATCGCGATGGTATAGGCTTTTACCTGGCTCGAACGGCCGGCGAAGAACTCATCAACCAGGTATCGCAGGAGTTTGCGATGCCGTTCGGTTGCGTGAAACTGACCGTCGGCGAGAATACGCTCAAGAGCGATACGCGCCTCGGATTCAGCAACGGTACTGCAAACCACCTGACCGGCATTTCTGCTGGCTTCCATGATGCGCTCCCAACTGCCCACAACCCCAAAGAGAGTGCAACGCGAGACGAACTCTAGACGAGAGGCTTTGTTGCGCAAAGAAGAATATTGCACCGTCACAAAATATTTTTGTCAAAGAATGGAATCATTTCAATCTGGCACAGGAACCCAGCAAAATCCCATAGAATTTTCGTGGGATTTCCATCCACGCCACAAGCTTAGGCGTGATTTTTGTTAATCACAATGGATTAGGTTCGTGCCCGCTGTCCGCGATACAGACGGAAATGACCTCTTCTTCGATCTCGCGACAGATTAATTCATACTCCTGGATCATCGAATGATCCAGAGGGTCGAGACGCCGTTGACGGTCGAGCATGGAACTCGCCTCTTCGTAAGCCTCGCAAAGGCTTGCCAACGACAGGTTCTTGGCGCTGAGCAGTTGCAGTTGCCCGCGCAACGCCGGAAGCTTGAGCATAAGCTTCAGAAGTCCCCGCTGAAAGGCCGCGTTGGGCATCGTTTTCCCATCCGTCTGAACGACAATCGATGCATGCATGTATCGGCCCGACACCCTCGCCCACCTATCCAAGATGCCAGTGACGACCAGGCACCTTACCGGGCATGACATCGGTTCCGCCGATCGGCGCGTTGCGGCCGAATTGGCCGTCGCCCACCTGTCCCTTGCGCCAACAAGGTGGCACGAACACTGATTTTCGGAAGTACGTAACAGTAACATTGGCCTTGGAGTGATTGACGCCCAAAGGATTACGCCGGGATGGACCGCTGGATTCGTGGCTTCCACTCGGCGCTCGTCGCCTTGGAATGGCCTTTTGAACAACTCCACGCCAAAGCGCCGCGCCGCCGACCCCCTGACGCCCCTCGTCAAGAAGGAGCCGGCACTTTCGTGCCGGCCCTTACCCGTTGCTCAATATTGGTATCGGCCGACCGGCCCCGACGGGGAGATAGCCGCCTTACTTGTCGAAGGCGTAGATCTTGCGCCAGTCGTTTTTCATGTCGACCAGCAGCCAGTTGCGCTGTTCGGCCTCGTTCATCGCCTTGTCCAGTTTCCCGACATGCGATTGCCGGTCATAGGCCCATTCGCGGTCCGCGTCCGTATGGTGCACGATCAGGCCGAAGTGCGGGCCGGAACCCGCTGTCACCCAGCGCAGCATCTCGTAGTCGCCATCGGAATTGCCGGCAGCGAAGATCGGCCTCCGGCCAATGAAGGTGTTGATACCAACAGGTTTGCCGGGGCCGTCATCGATGAAGTCGATCTTGGGTTCGCGCGTCAGCACCGGCGTATCGCCTTCGAGCGCATATTTCGTCACGATGCTGCTGCCCACCACCTGTTCCGGCGGGATCCCATACATCTGCTCGGTCATCGGGCGCATGAACTCGATACCGCCACCGGAGACGATATAGGTCTTGAAGCCATTTTCACGCAGATAGTCGAGCAGCTCGCGCATCGGCAAAAAGGTTATCTCGTTGTAGGGCCGGTTGAAGCGCGGGTGCTTGGCCGTGGCAAACCAGTCCGTGACGATCTTGGTAAAAGCGTCCGTCGTCATGCCGGCATGGGTCGCCATGACCATATCGACGATGCCTTTTTCGCCCGAGGCAGCGACGCCCGCCATGTCACCTTTCAACAGCGAGGCGAATGGCTCCTTGTCCTTCCATTCCGGGTGCTCCGGCGCCATGGCCTTCACCCGGTCCGCCGCAAACATCGCCTGGAAATAGGCCGGCTGCTCGGTCCAGAGCGTGCCGTCATTGTCAAACACGGCGATCCGATCCACTTCAGCGACGAAGTCCGCTCCACCCTCGCTGGTCACCCGCGTGACGAAATCAACGATTGCCGACTTCGCCTCGCCATCGTTCCACGACGGCAGCTGGTCGGCAGGCGCATCGGCAGCGAGGAGCACCGTTGACGAAACGAATGCGGTTGCAAGCAGAAGCAGAAACCCGGCCAGCCGCGAGCGGCTGCGCTCGCGCCGCTTCTCCTCGTCCGGTATCGATCTGGAATGCATCGCATTTGCCGTCATCACGGATCCTCCTTGCGGGAAACAAAGAACTGCGGGTGGCCTCAGGTTCGCCGGATGCAGCGGAAACCGATATGGGTCGTCGCCGCGTTTTCCTCATGGGCATGGCGCGCCGCCGGCCGGTAGCGGCGGCAATAGTTGGGCGCGCAGAGATGCGATCCGCCCTTGACCACGCGCCTCGCGATCTGGATGGTCGGCTGCCGCGGGTCGAGGCTCGCCTCTCTGCCGCCACCCCTGGGATTGGACGGAATGCAGCAGCTCTTTTGCGCTGGCGCCGGATGGTGGGTCGACCAGTAGTCGCTCGTCCACTCCCAGACGTTGCCGATCATGTCGAAGAGCCCGTAGCCGTTGGGCGGAAAGCTCGCGACCGGCGACGTGCGCTCGAAGCCGTCAGGCTTCAGGTTTTCGGTCGGAAACATGCCGTGCCAGGTGTTCGCCATGAAGCGGCCGTCGGGCACGAGTTCATCGCCCCAGGCAAATTCCGCACCTTCAAGGCCGCCCTTGGCCGCGAACTCCCACTCGGCCTCGGTCGGCAGGTCCTTGCCCGCCCAATCGGCATAGGCCCTGGCATCGAGATAGGAGACCTGGATGACCGGATGGTCGAGCTTGCCGCGGATGTTGCTCTGCCGCCCATAGGGTCGCCGCCAATCGGCACCGAACTTGTAGTTCCACCATTGCGATGGATTGTTGCTGGTGACCCGCTTCGGCGGATCGAAGATCACCGAGCCGGCGCGCATCATCTCCGGCAGACCCTGGGGGTAGTCCTTCGGATCCGGCGTCTTTTCCGCTTCCGTCACATAACCCGTTGCCTCGACGAAGGCCGCGAACTGCCGGTTGGTAACAGGCGTCACGTCGATCCAGAAACCGTCGACCTTCACCGGATGCGCCGGCGCCTCCTCCGGATAGTGCGCGTCGGATCCCATGAGAAAGGTGCCGCCTTCGATCCAGATCGGCTCTCGCGCACTGACTGCGGCCGGCGTTTCGTTGAGAGGCGACATCTTTGGCGACAATTGCATGAGGTCTTCATCTCCCTGGCATATTCGGCGAAGGGCTCGAACGTGCAGCCGATCCAAACTAGCGCGGTTCCTCCTGAAGCCAAAGTACGTAACCGTTACGGCGATCGGAGAACCTGACGAACGCGATCGGCGCGAGCGCTCCTCCGTCCAAGGAAAGCCGATCAGGTTTTCGTTACTGTTACGTTCTTTCCATTTGCGCCGATTTAACAATAAGCTCCGCCAAGGTTCATGATGACTGATGTTGCCGGCAGGGCAAGGGAGCAGAAAACTCATGGGTGCACGCGACGATATCCAGCAGCTTGGCAAACGTATCGGCGAGGCGATCATCGGCCAGGAAGGCATGATCGAGCGGCTGCTGCTGGGACTGCTCAGCAACGGCCATGTGCTGGTGGAGGGTCTGCCCGGGCTTGCCAAGACGCGTGCGATCAAGAGCATGGCCAAAAACCTCGACGCGGAGCTTTCGCGCATCCAGTTCACGCCGGACCTGCTGCCCGCCGATATCACCGGCTCCGAGGTCTATTTTTCCGAGGCCGGCAAGGGCGCGTTTCAGTTTCAGGAGGGCCCGATCTTCGCAAACCTCATCCTCGCCGACGAGGTGAACCGCGCCCCGGCAAAGGTGCAGGCGGCGCTCCTCGAAGCGATGGAGGAGCGTCAGGTCACGATCGCCGGCAAGAGCCACCCGCTGCCGGACCTGTTTCTCGTCATGGCGACGCAGAACCCCATCGAGCAGGAAGGAACCTATCCCCTGCCGGAGGCGCAGCTTGATCGCTTCCTGATGCACATCCAGGTGGACTATCCCGACGCGGCGTCGGAGGCAGACATCATGCGGCTCGTCCGGTCGGAAGAGATCCACACCAAATCCAACAACCACGCGACGGAAAAACTCGCTCAGGATTCTGTCTTTACGGCTCGCCAGGAGATATCCGCGATCACCGTTTCCGAGGCCATCGAGAACTATATCGTCGCGCTGGTGATGGCGACGCGCTACCCCGACAAGGTCGACAAGGATCTTGCCAAGTGGCTTCAGGTCGGCGTCAGCCCACGCGGCGTCATCGGCCTCGACAAGGTTTCACGCGCCCATGCGTGGCTGAACGGCCGCGACTTCGTCACGCCCGACGACGTGCAAGCGAGCGTCCACGACGTCTTCCGCCACCGCCTTGTGCTTTCCTATGAGGCGCATGCCGGCGGCACTACAGCCAACCAGGTGATCGACCGCATCGTCGAGCTCGTCGCGGTCGCCTGAGGATGGAGGTCTGCCGATGGCCATATCTCTTTCTGCTCTTGGCCGTTCCAGTGGCATCTTAAGGAGCCGCACCGCCGATACCACCGGCGCCTACACCTCGGTCGACGCGCTGGTCGGTCTCGAGGCCATGGCCCGGGATCTCACCTTCCTGCGCAAGGCGCCGGTGCGCCGTCTGCTGGCCGGCCGCCATGAATCGCGCATGCGCGGCCGCGGCCTGTCTTTCGAAGAGCTGCGCAACTATCTGCCCGGCGACGACATCCGCGCGATCGACTGGCGGGTGACCGCACGAACGGGCAAGCCGGTGGTTCGCGTCTATGACGAAGAGAAGGACCGCCCGGCGCTGATCGTCGTCGACCAGCGTATCAACATGTTCTTCGGCAGCCGCCGATCGATGAAGTCGGTTGCCGCTGCAGAAGTGGCCGCACTTTCGGCCTGGCGTGTGCTCTCCCTCGGCGACCGGGTGGGCGGCTTCGTTTTCGGCGACGAGACCGTCGCGGAGGTGCGCCCCTACCGCAGCCGCGAAGCGGTGATCCGGCTTGCCGACAGCATCGTGCGCTACAACACCGCACTCGAAGCGGGATCCCAGGCGCCGCATGGTGCCGAACAGCTGGATGTGGTGCTTTCCACCGTCGCCAACATTGCCCGCCACGATCACCTCGTCATCGTCATCAGCGATTTCGACGGGTACAGCCTCGAGACCCGCGACATGCTCTTGAAGCTCTCGGCGCACAACGACGTGATCGCCATCCTCATCTACGACCCGTTCCTGCTCGAACTGCCGCGCAAGGGCGAAATGGTCTTGAGCGGCGGCCTGCTTCAGGCCGAGGTGCAGTTCGGCCACGGCAATGTCCGCGAGGCGATCGACAATTTCGCGCGAAAGCGCGGCCGAGCTTTGCGGGCCTGGCAGGAAGAGCTCGGGCTGCCGATGCTGCCGATTTCGGCCGCCGAAGAAGTAGCGCCACAGCTGCGCGCAATGCTCGGCCAACTCGCCAGCCGGCAACGGAGGCGATAGCGATGGCAACGGCCGCGCCCCAAAGAGACCCACTGCTCGACGCCGCCCTTCGCGATCTCGCCGACATCGCCATGCCGCAGCCCGTCTCGATGATGCCGCATACCTGGGCCTGGGGGGCGCTCGCCGCTCTCGTGCTCCTGGCAATCGCCTTTGCGTGCTGGCGCTGGTATCGGCGCTGGCTCGCCAACCGCTACCGCCGCGAAGCGCTGGCCGACCTCGTGAAAATCGAGGCCGGACTGTCCACGCCGACGACCCGTGGTCACGCGCTCGTTGCCCTGCCGGTCCTTCTCAAGCGCACAGCGCTCTCGATCTGGCCGCGCGAAACCATCGCCGGCCTCAATGGCACAGGCTGGACCGGCTTCCTCGACGCCAATTCCGGCGGCCCTGTTTTCCCGATCGCCGCGGCGCGGTTCTTCGAAGAGGCGGAATATCGCGGCAGCCAGGCGCTCGCCGTCGTTTCGGAAACGGACGCGCGGACCTACGTTGCCGCGGCACGACATTGGATCGAGGCGCATCATGTACGTGCTTGACCACCCCTGGGCGCTGATCCTTTTGCCGTTGCCATTTCTCGTCTGGTGGCTGATCCCGCCCTACCGCGAGCAATCGGCCGCGGTCCGGATGCCTTTCTTCAAGGACATCACGGCGGCGGCAAATCTCGGGCCGACGGAAGGGTCGGTGGTCCCGCGGACCAACATCGGCCAGAAGGTGATTGCGCCCGTGTGCTGGGCGCTGATCGTGCTGGCGCTGGCGCGGCCGCAATATGTCGAGCCGCCGCTCGAAAAGACCGAGCCGCAGCGCGACCTGATGCTGGCGATCGATCTCTCGCAATCGATGGACACACGCGATTTTCACGATCCCGCGGGCAATCTCCAGTCCCGCGTCGATGCCGTTCATGCTGTTGTCGCCGACTTCATCGACCGACGCCCCAATGACCGCCTCGGGCTTATCGCCTTCGGCGACGCCCCCTATCCGCTGGTGCCCTTCACGCTCGACCACAAGACGGTCAAGCTGATGCTGGCCGATAGCCTGCCCGGCATGGCCGGCCCGCGTACGGCGGTTGGCGACGCAATCGGCCTCGCCATCAAGATGTTCGACGCGAGCACGGCACCGGACAAGGTGATGATCCTTCTGACCGACGGCAACGACACCGCCAGCAAGATGCCGCCGGACAAGGCCGCAGGCATTGCTGCCGACAAAAAGGTGGTGATCCACACGGTCGGCATCGGCGACCCCAACGCTCAGGGCGAGCAGAAGCTCGACACGAAGGCGCTCCAGCAAATCGCCGAGGTGACAAAGGGCCGGTATTTCTTCGGACAGGACCAGGCGAGCCTGCAGAACATCTACGAGCTTCTCGATCAGTTGACGCCGGCAAACCAGAAAACGCTCTCCTGGCGGCCGCGCATCGAGCTCTTTCACTACCCGCTCGGATTGGCGCTCGCCATCGTGCTCGCCTATCACGCCGCCATGTGGTTCCTGTCCTCGCTTGCCGATCGCCGCCGGCGGCAGGAGGCAAGCCCATGATTGCCGATTTCCACTTCCTAAGGCCGCTCTGGCTGCTGGCTCTGTTTGCCGCCCCGCTGCTCGTTTTCCTCGTCAGCCGGCGCTCCGACGTCCGTTCGCAATGGCAAGACATGATCGCGCCGCACCTGCTCGATCACCTGCTGATCGAAAAAGGCGGCAAGCGGCGCTTCCAGCCCGTCCACATCACCGCCGCCGTGATCGCCGTCGCTGCGATCGCTGCCGCCGGGCCAACCTGGCAGCGCGAGCGCCCACCCTTTGTCGAGGACACCGCGCCGCTGGCGATCGCGATCGATCTCAATCCAACCATGAACGCGACCGACATTTCGCCAACACGGCTCGAGCGCGCCAAGCTGAAAGTCCAGGATATTCTCAACCTCAGAAAGGGCTCGCGCACCGCGCTCTTTGCCTACGCTGGATCTGCCCATATGGTTCTGCCGCTCTCTGACGACGCCTCACTCGTCAAGACCTATCTGGCAGCGCTTTCGCCTCAGATCATGCCTGTTGACGGCAAGAATACCGCCAAGGCGTTGCAGGAGGTCGAAAAGGCGCTGGCGAATGAAACAGTGCCCGGCACCATCCTTTTCATGACCGACGGCGTCGAACATTCGGCGGTGCAAGCCTTCGGCCAGTATCAGGGCCGCAATGCCCTGATGGTGCTTGGCATCGGCACGGCCGAGGGCGGGCCGGTCAAGACGGCCGATGGCGGATTTCTGACGGACGCGAGCGGCGGCCGCGTTCATGCGAAGCTTGATGTCGATGGCCTGAAGGCGTTGCAGTCCGCGTCCAAAGCCGAGGTCGCGACGGTGACAGCGGACGATGCCGACGTCACCTGGATCGTCAGGCGCATCCAGACGAACTTTGCCGCCAAGACCGCCGAAGGCCTGACGCGCTGGCACGACACCGGCTGGTGGCTGACAATCCCGATTGCCGTCATCGGCCTGTTCTGGTTCCGCCGCGGCTGGACCGTGCGCTGGGCTGTCTATCTTGTCGCCGCGATGCTGCTTGCGGACACCGACCGGGCGGCGGCTGCCGACAACCGCTTCATCGATCTCTGGTTGACGCCGGACCAGCAGGGACGCCGAGCTTTTGAACACGGCGATTTCCAAGGGTCTGCCGAAAAATTTGCCGATCCCGCCTGGCGTGGCGTCGCGCTCTACCGCGCCGGACAGTTTCAGGATGCGATCGACGCCTTCGCCGAGAGCGAAACGGCCGAAAGCTACTACAACCAGGGCAACGCGCTTCTGCATCTCGACAAGACCGAGGAGGCGATCGCTGCCTACCAGCAGGCATTGAAGCGCCGGCCGGACTGGCCGGACGCCAAGAAGAACCTGGCGATCGCGCAAAAACTGAAGGCCGACAAGGACAAGCAGGAAAAGGACGCACAGCAGGAACAGGCCGGCATTGATCCGGACGAGGTGCAATTCGACGACAAGGGCAAGAAGGGCAAGGAAGCCACCATGCAGCAGGGCGGCCCCCAGACCGCCGACATGTGGATGCGCAACATCCAGGTCTCCCCCGCCGAACTGCTGGCACGCAAGTTCGCGATCGAGGCGAAGGAGACGACGCCGTGAGCACCTTTGTCGCCCTCGCCCGAATGACCCTCTGGTTCGTCGTCATCTCGTTTTCGCTTGCAGGGGTGTCGGTTGCGGCCGATCCCTTCGCCCGCTCAACGCTTTCGACCAAGGGCACGCTCTACGCGGGCCAGCAGGTGGAAATCGACATCGACGTTTTCGTGCCGAACTATTTTCTCTCGCCGCCGCAATTTCCGCTGTTCGACATTCCGGGCGCGGTGGTCACCATGCCCGACGATCGTGGCCTGAACCTCAACGAGACAGTCAATGGCGAGGACTTTTCCGGCATTCGCAAAACCTACGTCGTCACGCCGCAGGCAGCCGGTGATTTCACACTGCCAGCGATCGTAATCCCCTTCGGTTATGCCGCCGTGCCCGGCCAGACAAGCCAGGGCAAGGTGACGGTGCCATCACTTACCTTTACGGTCGCAGCAGTCCCAGGAGGCGCTGGCGGCACGCCTGGCGTCACGGCTGGAGAACTGACGATCATGCAGACCTTCGACCGGGATCTCAAGGGCCTGCACGCGGGCGACGCGCTCGTTCGCACGGTGACGATCCACGCCGCCGGCCTTGCGCCGATGATGATCCCGGTGCCCAAATTCGACGCGCCCGACGGGGTGCAGATCTATGCGCACGATCCGGTGCTTTCGGAAGAGCGCACTTCCCGCGGAGAGATCACAGCCGGACTGCGAAAGGACACCACGACCTACGTCTTTTCCAAGCCGGGCACATTCGCGCTGCCGGAGATCGCGTTGCAATGGTTCAACCCGGCAACCGGCAAGACCGAGACGGCCCAGGCTGACGGCGCCGAAATCACGGTCGCGGCGGCACCGGCAGCGGCAGAAGACCAAGGCCTTGCTCCGCCTGCGCCTCCGCCGGCTGAAGAACGGATCGACTGGCTCTGGTGGGTCGGCGTTGCAGCCGCGGTTGTCGCCTGCGCTCTTCTTATCCAGCTCGCGGCCAGTCTGTTCGGCCGTCTCGTCACGTGGACAGAGACGGCGCTCGCGCAGCGTGCCCAATCAGAGCCGACGGCCTTCCGCCGGGTGCTCGACGCCTGCCGCGAGCGCGATGCGGCCCGGCTGGAGGCGGCCCTTGACGGATGGTCGCGCAAGACCGGCAACGTGCCTCTGTCGCGCTGGCTCGACAGGTTTGGCGACGTTGAGACGAGAACCGCCTTCGCGCGCCATCGGCAAAGCCGCTACGGCGCCGCGCACTCGCACCATGAAAACCCCGATCTCGGGCGTTTGCGAGCCGGCCTGAAGAGCGCCCGACAACTTTGGCTGGAGGCAAGCTCCGCTGACCCCAACACGCCGACAGGCGAGTTGCCGGCCCTCAATCCGGTGCTGGATGCCCCGTTGCCAACGAGCCACTGATGCGTCGACGTCCGGCGCTGTCTGTCCACGGTCGCCTTCGCCAATTGCTTACCCCCTACCCGCCGCCGCACTCCCCAGGAACATCCCTGTGGTCGCCATCCGGCGAGAACTGATCGGGCGCTACGCAGCGTCGCTGATTCTGGATTCTCGACGATTGAGGTCGGCGCGCCGATGCGATGGCGCTATACATTTCGACAGAATGGTCGAAAGCCGCAGAAAGTTTGCACGGAGCAAAATGCTTCCGGCACAGATTTGCAACACAGACGCTTCACGGGCGTAGTATTCTTTGCCTGTTTGGTCAGCCTGACGGCGGACAGGGAGGCATTCCATGGAAAAGACGGACAAACAGGGCACCGAAACCACGTCGAAAGCGGCGATGGACGGCGAGATCGGCATTCTTGCGCGACGTCGCATCGAGGCCGGCATCATCGCGCCGATCTACGAGACGATGCGCGAGGAGATCGGCGAGGAGCGCGCCCAGGCGATCCTCGACAAGGCGATCACCAAGGCAGCGATCGAAGCGGGCCGCACCTTTGCGGCAAAGACGCCAGGCGGCACGAACCTGCGCACGTTCCAAGAGTTGCAGGACCTTTGGACCCAGGATGACGCGCTTGTCATCGAGGTGACGAAGGCGACGGACGACGAGTTTCACTACAACGTCAAGCGCTGTCGCTACGCCGAGACCTATCGCGAGATGGGGCTCGGCCATATCGGGCACCTGCTGTCCTGCAATCGAGACGGCGTGTTCTGTACCGGCTACGATCCACGCATCACGCTTGAGCGTACCCAGACAGTGATGCAGGGCGCTTCCCACTGCGACTTCCGCTACACGCTCAACAAGGACGTCCCGGAGCAGTCGAAATGAGTGCAGATGCGTTGCGCGCCGATATCAGGCGCATCAATACGCCGGCAACCAACGGTGACCGGTTGTGGCAAGACATCGTCTCGACCGCCCGCTTCGGCGGTACAGACAAGGGCGGCGTCACCCGCCTAACGCTGAGCGAAGAGGACCGGCAGGTCCGCGACTGGTTTGTCGACGCCTGCGAGGCGCTCGGCTGCACGGTCGAGATAGACGCCATCGGAAACATATTTGCGACCTATCCCGGCGAGGACACGTCGCTGCCGGCGATCGCCGTCGGCAGCCATCTCGACACGCAGCCGCAGGGCGGCCGCTTCGACGGTATTCTCGGCGTACTCGCAGGCGTCGAAGTGCTGCGCACGCTGAAGGAAACGTCCACGCTGCTTCGCCATCCGGTGACCGTCGTCAATTGGACGAACGAAGAAGGCTCACGCTTTTCGCCGGCGATGATGGGATCCGGCGTATTCGCTGGCGCGCTCGCCCTCGATGCCACCCATGCGCTTGCCGATCGCCAAGGTGCAACAGTCGGCGAAGCGCTCGGTGTCATCGGCTATCGTGGCGAGGCAAAGGTCGAGCCAAGTGCTTTTGCCGCCTATGTCGAACTGCACATCGAGCAGGGTCCTCTGCTGGAGGCGTCGGACACAGAAATTGGTGTCGTCACCGGCGTCCAGGGCGTGCGCTGGTTCGATGTCGTGATCTCGGGCACCGAGGCTCATGCCGGCAGCACGCCGATGGCGCAGCGCGACGATGCTCTGGTCAGAGCCGCCGAAATCGTGCTTGCGGTTCGCGACATTGCCCGCCGAAATCCGCCGGGTGTCGGCACCGTCGGCTTCGTCGAGGTCGGCCCCAATTCACGCAACGTCGTGCCGGGCTCCGTCCGGCTACAGATCGACATGCGCCACCCCTCAGATGCGGGCCTCGAGCAGATGGAGAGCGCCTTGCAAGACGCGGTCCTCAAGGCCGGCGCGGGTGCGGAGTTGAAACGCATCTGGTCGAAGGCGCCCGTCGTCTTCGACCCGTCGGTCGTCGAAGCGGTACGCGGCAGCGCCGAGACGCTCGGCTATTCGGCAACCGACGTCGTCTCCGGCGCGGGACATGACGCGGCACATATCGCGACGATCACGCCGACGGCGATGATCTTCGTGCCGTCGAAGGACGGCCTGTCGCACAACGAGGCCGAATACACCTCACCCGGGGAATGCGCTCGCGGCGCGGAAGTCTTGTTTCAGACCATCCTGGAACTCGACCGCCGCTGACGGCCTGACCCCTCGGCGGACAACATTGACACCCACGACAGATCGGCTGCCGTGGGTGTCTGCAATTATGGTTCTGCCGTGCGATTGGCCGCGGGCAGAAGCGAGCTGCTCGTGCTCCTTCTCGACCTGCTGCGCTTTCACGTAGCTTTCGACCAGCAACGGATTGCCGGGAAGATCTTGGCGTAGATCTCCGCCCATTGCTGGGTATCGTCGGCCGGCGTCATTCACGCCGTCTTTCCCTCCCGCCGCGGCCTGCTTCCTTCGGTGCGCGTTACTCGATTTTCTGGCCGCGGGATATGCCGAACTCGCCCGCCTGGACGAGCCCAGAACCTGACCGCTCCGCAATTACACTGCGGCGTGCTCGCGCGTTTTCAGGATCGCCTGGAAGCGCGGATCGAAGGTGCGGCTGATCGGCTCGGCGGCAGCCCCGATCGCCACCGCCCAGGGATCGGTAAAGCCGATCTGAAGGCGCGGCAGGCTGCGGTCGCGCCGCTCGGCGATCGACGGCAAAAGCGGCATCATCGCATCGACCATTAAGCGCGCCAGTCCCGGGGGAAGGCCACCGCACAGGATCACCGTCTGCGGATCGAAGATCGTTTCCAGCGTCTGGACCGCCGCGCGCATCTCGAAGGCGGCCGCACCGATCCATCGGCTTAGCCGATCGTCCGGTTGCGCGGCGACGGTATCGATGTGATCGTAGAGCTCCGGATCGGCGGGGTCGAGTTCGAGCAGTTTGCAGAGCGAGGCGATCGAGGCCCGGTGTTCGAGCGGCATTCGCTCGGCCGACGTTGCCCCGCGCGGCAGGCTGAGGATCATACCAATCTCGCCGGCATTGCCGTTGGCGCCGCGGTAGAGCTCGCCGTTAAGGATCAATCCGGCCCCCAGGCCATAGCCGAAATAGATGCAGATCGCCTGGTCTATGCCATGCGCCGCCCCGACCATGCGCTCGGCGGTCGCAGCCGCCGCCGCATCGTTCTGCAGGCCGACATCGAGGCCCGTGCCTGCGGCAAGCGTTTCCAGCAGCGGGAAATTCTGCCAGGCGGCCATCATCCAGGGATCGTCGGCATCCGCCTCGATGCCGAAGGGGCCGGGCATCGCTGCTCCAAGGCCAACGAGGCGGTCTTCCGACTGCGGTGCAATCGCCGCCAGATCGCGCCGGGTCTTCTCGATCAGCTCCAGAATTGTCCGCACGCCTGTCGCAGGCCCTCCGGCCGGCAGGTTGGCCTCACCGCGGGTCAGGACACGGCCGACAAGGTCGACTGCGATCGTGCGCGTCACGTGCCGATCGATCTGCAGGCCGATCGCGAAAGCGCCCTCCGGCACCAGGCGATAGGGCGTCGAGGGCTGCCCGCGACCGTTGCGCACGGCTTCGAGCGATTCGACCAGGCCGTCTCGCTCCAGATCCTCGATGATATTGGAAACCGTCTGCTTCGTGAGCGCCGTCGCGCGGGCAAGGTCAGCGCGGGACAATTGCCCGTTCAGCCGCAACGCGTCGATCATGACACGCCGGTTGTGGGCGCTGGTCCCCTCCTGGTTGGTGCCGCTCTTCGCCCGGATCAGGCGCATATCATTCATCCACAAACCCCTCTTGACACTGTTAGAATATTGAACAAAAAATAAGTCAAGACAATTGACTTAATGGGAGCCGCAAAGAGCTCCGGGGGAACGAAGGCGACGGCGAAATGCTGCCGCAGGCGCTCCGATTGAAATGTCGATAACCGCCGTTAACGGGCGGATTTCTCGCATACGGCGGGCCGAAGAGGCGCGCCGGGAAATCTGAAACGCTTAGATATTGGAGGTAGGAATGTTGAAATCGATAAGAACGACACTGCTTTGCGCGACCCTTGCTGGCCTGTCCTTTGCCGGTCACGCGCATGCGGAAACGACACTCAACGCGCTGTTCATGGCCCAGGCCGCCTATAGCGAGGCGGATGTGCGTGCCATGACCGAAGCCTTCACCAAGGCCAATCCGGACGTCAAGGTCAACCTCGAATTCGTGCCTTACGAAGGCCTGCACGACAAGGCGGTGCTGGCGCAAGGGTCGGGCAGCGGCTACGACGTCGTGCTCTTCGACGTGATCTGGCCGGCCGAATACGCCACCAACAAGGTGCTCGTCGACGTCACGGACCGGATCACCGGCGAGATGAAGTCCGGCGTCCTACCCGGCGCCTGGACGACGGTCGAATATGACGGCAAGCGCTACGGCATGCCCTGGATCCTCGACACCAAATACCTGTTCTACAACAAGGAAATCCTGGAAAAGGCCGGCATCAAAACCCCTCCGAAGACCTGGGACGAGCTTGCCGAACAGGCGAAGGTGATCAAAGACAAGGGTCTGCTTGCAGCGCCGATCGCCTGGAGCTGGTCACAGGCCGAAGCTGCGATCTGCGACTACACCACCCTTGTCAGCGCCTATGGCGGCAAGTTCATCGACGGCGGCAAGCCTGCGTTTACGACGGGCGGCGGTCTCGACGCGCTCAACTACATGGTGACGAGCTACAAGTCCGGTCTCACCAATCCGAACTCCAAGGAATTCCTCGAAGAGGACGTCCGCAAGGTGTTCCAGAACGGTGAGGCCGCCTTCGCGCTCAACTGGACCTACATGTACAACCTTGCCAACGACCCGAAGGAAAGCAAGGTTGCCGGCAAGGTCGGCGTCGTCCCGGCGCCGGGCGTTGCCGGCAAGAGCGAAGTCTCCGCCGTCAACGGCTCGATGGGCCTTGGCATCACCTCGACCAGCAAGCACCCGGACGAAGCGTGGAAATACATCGTCCACATGACCTCGCAGCAGACGCAGAACGCCTATGCCAAGCTCAGCCTGCCAATCTGGGCCTCGTCCTATGAGGATGCCAGCGTCACCAAGGGTCAGGAAGAGCTGATCGGCGCCGCCAAGCTCGGCCTTGCAGCGATGTACCCGCGCCCGACGACGCCGAAGTACCAGGAGCTTTCGACTGCCCTTCAGCAAGCGATCCAGGAAGCGCTTCTGGGTCAGGCCTCTGCGGAAGACGCGCTGAAAACGGCGGCCGACAACAGCGGCCTTTGAGCCGCCCTCCCAAGCCCCGGGCGGGAAACCGCCCGGGGACCGCGGGATCGATGCACGGCGGAGCCGTGTCTGCAGCAATCCAAATCGATGCACGTCAGCTCAAGTCGATGACGATTTGAGACGGTATGCGCTAGCATGACGGGCCTGAAGGCCCGAGAGGTTCCCATCTATGTCCGGCACCTGGATAACGACGCGCGCGTGGCTGCTCATGCTGCCGCTGCTGGTGGTCATGATCGCTGTCATCGGCTGGCCGCTGATCGATACCGTCAGGCTGTCCTTCACCGACGCCAAGCTTGTCGGAACGGAAGGCACATTCGTCGGTTTCGACAACTATGCCAAGGTGCTTGGCGGCTCGAACTTCCAGCGCGCGCTGTTGACGACGACCTGGTTTGCGGTCGTCTCGGTCACCGCCGAAATGGTTATCGGCGTGCTGGCTGCCCTGCTGCTTAACCAGCAATTTCGCGGCCGCACCGCCCTTCGGGCGCTGATGATCCTGCCCTGGGCGCTGCCGACCGTGGTCAATGCGACGCTGTGGCGGCTGATCTACAATCCGGAATACGGCGCGCTCAACGCGGCCCTGACACAACTCGGGCTGATCGACAGCTACCGCTCCTGGCTCGGCGAACCCGGTTCGGCGCTGACGGCGCTGATCATCGCCGACTGCTGGAAGAATTTTCCGCTGGTCGCGCTAATTGCGCTCGCCGCCCTTCAGGCCGTGCCGCGCGACATCACTGCCGCCTCGCTCGTCGACGGCGCCGGGCCGCTCAACCGTTTCCGCTACGTCATCATGCCCTATCTCGCCGGTCCCCTGCTGGTCGCCCTGGTGCTGCGCACGATCGAGGCCTTCAAGGTGTTCGACCTGATCTGGGTGATGACCCGTGGCGGGCCGGCCAACAGCACCCGCACATTGTCGATCCTGGTCTACCAGGAAGCCTTCTCGTTCCAGCGGGCCGGCTCGGGCGCATCTCTGGCGCTGATCGTGACGCTGCTCGTCACCGTGCTCGCCGTCGCCTACGCGACCATGGTGCGCAAAGCCGCAGGAGCTTCGTGATGGAACGCCAGAGCCCACTCTTCACCGTTTTCGTCTACGCCGCAGCGCTGCTTCTGGCAGCCGTCATCCTCGCGCCCGTCCTCTGGCTTTTCGTCATGAGCATCTCGTCGGCCGCCGACCTTTCGACAAAGCCGCTCAACTGGTGGCCGAACGAGATCGACCTGTCGCGCTATCAGGTGCTGCTGTCGACAATCGAAAACAGCGCCGGCGCGTCCTTCACCGCCTCGCTGTTCAACAGCCTGAAGGTCGCCGGCATGGCGACGCTGGCGGCGATTGCAGTCGCGATACCTGCGGCATGGGCGGTTTCGCGCACCGCCAACGTCTCCTGGTCGCTCTACGGCGTCATCGCCACCTACATGCTACCGCCGGTGGCCCTTGCCGTGCCGCTCTATATGGGCCTTGCCTATCTCGGCCTCTTGAACTCGATCTTCGGCCTCGCCCTCGTCTACCTCACCATTCTGGCGCCCTTCACCACCTGGCTATTGAAGTCGGGCTTCGATTCCATTCCGAAAGAGATCGAAAGTGCGGCGATGATCGATGGCGCCCGTCTCGACCAGATCCTGAGGCTCATCACGCTGCCGCTTGCAGCACCGGTCATGGCGACTTCGGCGCTCTTTGCCTTCCTGCTGGCCTGGGACGAATTCTTCTACGCGCTGCTCTTCACCTCCGACCTGCGCGCCAAAACCCTCACGGTTGCCATTTCCGATCTCGCCGGCGGCCGTGTCTCCGATTACGGCCTGATCGCAACCGCCGGGGTGCTTGCCGCCCTGCCCCCGGTGCTGATCGGCCTCGTCATGCAACGCGCCCTGATATCCGGGCTCACCAGCGGCGGTGTTAAGGGATGATGACCATGACCACTTCGGAACGCCCGTCCGGGCTCGTCGCGATCGACCGCGAAATGGAACGCCAGGCCGCCGACGCCATCGCCTCCGTCCATCAGGCGGGCGAGCTGGCGGGCCGTATCGCCGCGTCGTTGAAGGCGACCGGTAAACTGCTGCTGCTCGGCATGGGTGGCTCGCACGCCGTCGGCCGCGCGCTTGAACCGCTCTATCGTGACCATGGCATCGACGCCGTCGCCCTGCCGCTCTCCGAACAGCTCGGCCAGCCGCTCTCAATCGAGGGCAAGACGATCCTGGTGACGTCCCAGTCAGGTGAAAGTGCCGAAGTGCTGCGCTGGTTCTCGCAGACCAATGGCGCGACACCGAACACATTTGGCCTCACACTGGAAGGCAGTTCATTCCTGGCCAGAAACGCGCCGTCGCTCGTCGGCGTCGGCGGAACGGAAAAGGCATTTGCCGCGACCCGCAGCCTGACGATCAGCTTCGCCCTGCATCTCTCTATTCTCGCCGCCCTCGGCGACGACCCGTCCGCCGCCCTCTATGCGCTCGAACAGCCGCAATCGCCCGATACAACGGCAGCGCTCTCGGCCCTCAGCAACGTCCGGTCCATCGTTACCTCCGGTCGTCGCCTGCAGGGACTTGCCGAGGCGATCGGGCTCGGCCTGACCGAACTGTCGCGCCTGCCCTGTTTCTCGCTCGAAGGCGGCCAGCTTCGCCACGGGCCGATGGAGATGCTGGGGCCCTCGGTCGGCGTCGTGCTCTTTCGCGCAGCCGATGCGACTGCCGGGCTCGTGAAGGCCATGGCGATCTCCGCCTCCGAGGCCGGCTCCCCGGTCGTCGTGTTCGATGCCTCCGGCGAGGCCCCAATCGAAGGCGTCAGCACCATCGCCTTTCAGCCCGCCACCGGCATGTCGGCGATCTTCTCCATGCTGCCGGTCGCCCAATCCTTCATGATCGCCTTTGCGGCGGCCCGCGTCGAGAATGCCGGTACGCCGGTGCGCTCGACCAAGATTACCCGGAGCGAATAACAATGCGTCCTCTTGCCGTGGTCGGCAACGCCAATGTCGACCTCATTCTTGGGCCGGCGGCCCCTTGGCCGAAGGCCGGCACCGAAATCATCGTCGACCACGACGAGTTGCGCGTCGGCGGCTGCGCCGGCAACAGCGCGCTTGCCTGGGATTCGCTCGACGTCGATTATGCAATCGCCGCCAATGTCGGCAACGACCAGTTCGGGACCTGGCTCAAGGAGGCGTTCCCGGGGCGGTCAGCGTCGTGGCCTGTCGAGAACGTTGGCACCACACTGTCGGTCGGCATCACCCACCCCGACGGCGAACGGACCTTCTTTACCACGCGTGGTCACCTGCCGCTGTTCACCTTCGAGGAAGTGCGCACCATGCTCGACGGCGAGAAACTGCGGGGCGGTTACGCGCTTCTGACCGGTTCTTTCCTGACAGACGCGCTGACGGCAGACTATGACCGCTTTTTCGACTGGGCAGACGCGCACGACATCGCGGTCGCGCTCGACACCGGCTGGCCGCTCGACGGCTGGACTGCTGCGAATTGCGACGCGACAATCGGCTGGCTGAAGCGATGCCGGCTGGCGCTCTTCAACGAGGTCGAGACGACCACGCTGACCGGCATTACCGACCCAACCGAGGCAGCGCACGATTTGAAGGTGCACATGCCCGTAGGCGCGATCGTCGTCGTCAAGCGCGGCCCGCACGGCGCGATCGCCATCGACGCCGAGGGCCGTCTCTCATCCGCCACAGCACCCGCCGTCACCGTCGTTGATACAATCGGCGCGGGCGACGTCTTCAATGCCGGTTTCCTGGCGGCGCTTGCCGCGGAGATGCCGCTCGCGGCCTGCCTCCGCACCGGCGTTGCCATTGCGTCCGAGGCGATCTCCACCCTTCCGCGCAGCTACGGCAAACCGCTTTCATCTTTCCTTGAGGAGGCCGGCGCATGAGCGCGCTCGCGATTGAGAACATTCACAAGCGCTACGGCGAAGTCGAGACGCTAAAGGGCATCGACATCGCTTTGGAGAGCGGCGAATTCCTGGTGCTGCTCGGCTCGTCCGGTTGCGGCAAATCCACCCTGCTCAACATCATTGCCGGCCTCGCAGAGCCGACCGGCGGCGACATCCGCATCGGCGAGCGTTCCATTCTCGGCGCGCACCCGAAGGACCGCGACATCGCCATGGTGTTTCAGTCCTACGCGCTCTACCCAAACATGAGCGTCGCGCGGAATATCGGCTTCGGCCTGGAGATGCGCAAGGTTCCGGTCGTCGAGCGCGAAAAGGCGGTCAAGGAAACGGCAAAGCTGCTGCAGATCGAAAACCTGCTCGAGCGCAAGCCGAGCCAGCTTTCCGGTGGCCAGCGCCAACGGGTCGCGATCGGCCGGGCGCTGGTGCGCAACCCACAGGTCTTCCTCTTCGACGAGCCGCTTTCCAATCTCGACGCCAAGCTGCGCATGGAGATGCGCACGGAGCTCAAGCGCCTGCACCAGATGCTGAAGACCACGGTCGTCTACGTCACGCATGACCAGATCGAGGCGATGACGCTGGCAACCCGCATCGCCGTGATGCGCGACGGGAGGATCGAGCAGCTCGGCACGCCGGAGGAAATCTACGACCGGCCGGCCACGCTCTATGTCGCTGGCTTCGTTGGTTCTCCACCAATGAACATCCTCGATGCGACCGTATCAAAAGGGCAGTTGTCGATCCCGGGGGACAACCAGCCAATCGCCCTGCCCGGCCGCTTCCGCGACGTCGTTGTCGAAGGCCAGCGCGTCAAGGTCGGCATTCGGCCGGAGGCGCTGCGGGTTTCCAATGGCGATGAAACCGGGCCGCAATTCAAAGCCCTCGTCGAAGTGGTCGAACTGACGGGTCCCGAACTCGTCACGACGGCGTGCATCGGCGATCAGCGCATCACCGCCTGCCTGCCGCCACGCAGCGCCGTCACGGCCGGCGAAGACCGCGCCTTTACCGTTGACGCTGACGTCTTGCATCTCTTCGATCCCGAGAGCGGGAGGTCGCTCGCCGAGGACTGACGCGCAGCCTCGGACAGGAGCCGGCCGCCGCGTCCGCGGCAGCCGGATCGTGTCAGCCTGCAACCGACATCAATTGAAGGACGAGCTTTTCAAGAACTCCGCCAGACGCTCGGTCTGCGGCTTCACGAACATGTCCCTGGGGTTACCCTCTTCGGCGATGCGCCCCTGGTTCATGAAGATTACCCGTGTGGAGACCTCATAGGCAAAGCGCATTTCGTGGGTGACGAGCAGCATGCTCATGCCGTCTTCGGCCAGGCCCTTGATGACTTGCAGCACCTCGTTGACAAGTTCGGGATCGAGCGCCGAGGTGACCTCGTCAAACAGCATCAGCTTGGGGTTCATGGCGATTGCCCGGGCGATCGCGACGCGCTGCTGTTGGCCGCCTGAAAGCTGTCCGGGATAGTGGTCCATGCGCGATAGCAACCCGACACGGTCGAGCCATTTCTCGGCGACGGCACGCGCTTCATCGCGGCCCATGCCGCGAACCTTGATGAGGCCGAGCATGACGTTTTTCGCGGCAGTCATATGCGGGAAGAGATTGAACTGCTGGAAGGCCATGCCGGTCATCGCCCGCTGACGGGCGATTTCCTTTTCCTTCTTGCGCCGACGCGTACCGCCGACGCTCTCATACCCGATCTCCTGGCCGTCGATGCGGATCGAGCCGCCCTGAAACTCCTCCAGCATGTTGATGCAGCGAAGCATCGTGGTCTTGCCCGAGCCGCTGGAGCCGATGATCGAAATGACCTCCCCTTGCGCCATGGTGCAGTCGACGCCCTTCAGCACCTCGACAGTGCCGTAGCGTTTGTGGAGATCGCGGATTTCAAGCAATGTCATCGCAACCGAAGCCTCACGATGGAACAGCGGTCTTGCGTTCGACGTAACGGCCGAAGCGCTCGATGCTGTAGTTGATGACGAAATAGAGGAAGCCGGCGAAGAAGTAGAATTCGAGGCTCATGAAGGTGCGCGAGATCAGCTCCTGGGTTCGCAGCAGCAGTTCAGCGACGCCGATGATCGACAGCAGCGTCGAGGCCTTGACCATCTCTGCCGCGGTATTGACCCAGGCGGGCAGCGCCTGACGCAAGGCTTGCGGGCCGAGCACATAGGCAAAGGTCTGCGGGAACGTCAGGCCGATGGCCTTCGCCGCTTCCGTCTGCCCCTTGGGGATTGCTTGCAGCGCACCGCGTACGAGCTCGCCGACATGCGAACTGCAGAAGATCGAAAGCGCCAGGATGCCGGCCTGGAACGGTCCGAGATCGATGCCGATGGTGCTGAGCACGTAGTAGCTGGCAAGCACCAGCACCAGCACAGGCGTGCCGCGGATGAAATCGGTATAGCCGCGCACGACCCATTGCACCGGCCTGTAGCCGTAGGTGAGCGCCAGTCCGACGAAAACGCCGAGCACTGTGCCGACGACGATCGAGAGGAACGAGATCGAGATCGAGACGCCAAGGCCCTTCAGAAGGGGGATGCGGGCGATCCAGAGTTGGTCGAGGAAAGCTGGGATATCCATGGCGCTCACCTCGGCACGCTAAGACGCCGCTCGACCGCGCGCAGAAGGGCGGCCAGCACCGAGCAGGTGGCAACGTAGAGGCAACTTGCAACGATCCAGGTCTCGATCACCCGGAAGGTCTCGACGTTGATCTTGCGCGCCTCGAAGGTCAGTTCCGGTACGGCGATGGCGGCGGCCAGCGACGTATCCTTGAACAGCGAGATCATCGTGCTTCCAAGCGACGGCAGCACGTTGCGCAGCATCAGGGGCAGGATGATCGAGGTGCGGATCTGCATTTCGGTGAGCCCGATCGCAAGCCCCGCCTCGCGCTGTCCCGGGGGAACCGAAAGCAGCCCGCCACGGAAAACCTCGGCGAGATAGGCGCCGGAGTAAATCGCCAGCGTCAATACGAAGCTTTCGATCTTGCCGAGCCGCACGCCAAGCTGCGGCAAAGCAAAGTAGCTGAAGAGCACCAGCACCAGGATCGGCGTATTGCGGATCACGGTCACGTAAAGACCGGCCGGCTTGCGCAGCGCCACGTTCTTGGAGACCAGCCCGAAAGCGGTGACGAGGCCGATCACACAGCCTGCAAGGATCGCCGCAAAGGCGAGGCCGAGGCTGAGCGCCAGGCCTTCGAGCAGAAGATCGAAGGAGCGCCAGACCGCGGCGAAGTTCAAAGTGTAGCCCATGTGTCAGCCATCCACGGCGAAAGGACGGTCGGACGACCCAGCAGGCGCAAGGTCGTCCGGAGCGTGACTTACTTGTACTCGACCGGGAAACCGATCTGCGGCGGCGTCAGGTCCTTGCCGAACCAGGTCTTGAACGACTTCGCATAGAAATCGAACTCGACGCCGGTCATCGCCTCGTGCAGCGCCGTGTTAACGAAGTTCAGCCAGTCCTGGTCGCCGCGCTTGACGCCGCAGGCATAGGTCTGCGGGTTCCAGCCATAGCCGGCATCCTTGTAGCGGCCGGGGTTCTGCGTCATGTACCAGGCGAGCGACGACTGGTCGGTGGCAACCGCATCGGCGCGGCCGGATTCCAGCGCCTGGTAGATAAGGTCAACGGACTCGTACTGGTCGACGGTGGCCTCCGGCAGGGCCGCATGGACCATCGCCTCGGCATAGACGTTCTGCAGGACCGAGACCGTAACCGACGACCCGGCGCCCTTGAGCGCTGCATAGTCGCCGTATTTGCCGTCGGACTTCAGCATCAGGCCGACGCCTTCGCGGTAGTAGGGGATGGTGAAGGCAATTTGCTGGGCGCGCTCGCCTGTCACCGTCATGAACTGGCAGGTGATATCCACCTTGTTGGTGGTGATGTTCGGGATGCGGGCGTCGGATGACTGGTTGACGTATTCGATCTTGTCCGGGTCGCCGAAGAGCGCCTTGGCGATGATCCGGCCCATGTCGACATCGAAGCCTTGCAGTTTGTCCTCGGCGCTCTTGAAGTGCCAGGGGGCGTTGGTACTGCCGGTGCCCATCACCAGATGGCCGCGCGCCAGAACCTCGTCGAGTTTGCTTGCGGGCTCCTGTGCCATGGCCGAACCGGCCAGGGTCAGGGCCATAGCGGCAGCGCCCGCGAAAACGGTCTTGAACATCACATTTCTCCCCATTTTGGGTTCCCGATTATTATTCCATTACTAAAGAATTCAATCCTGAATAATGGATTGACCTATCAAATGCCTGAGGTCATATCTTGTCAAGGGCACTTGAGTTAGTTTCGCCCGTCCCGCGCCACATGAGGAGTTGAGTCGCGATGCCCCTGCCGATCGAAACGCCGGCCGTTCTCGTCGATCTCGAGATTGCCAAGCGCAACATCGAGCGCTTTCAGGCCTATGCGGATAAACATGGCATCCGCGTGCGGCCACACATCAAGACCCACAAGCTGCCGCAGATGGCCGAGCTTCAGCTGGAAGCAGGCGCCGTCGGGATCACCTGCCAGAAAGTGACCGAGGCCGAGGCGATGGTCGAGGGCAGCGACCGGATCAAGGACGTGCTGATCACCTACAACATTCTCGGCGAAGCCAAGATGGTACGACTCGAACGGCTGAATGCCCGCGTTCAACTCGCCGTCGTCGCCGATAGCGAGGCGGTCGTCGACGGGCTTGCGGGCTACTTCGCCGGCAAGGGCAAGCCGTTGCGGGTCTTCGTCGAATGCAACACCGGGGCCGACCGCTGCGGCGTCGGCACGCCGGTGGCCGCGGCGAGGCTCGCGCGCCGGATCGCCGACGCCAAGGGGCTCGTCTTCGCCGGTCTGATGACCTATCCGCCCGTCAACGGCGAGGCAAAGGTCCAGGCCTTCATGAGCGAAGCCAAGCAGCGGATCGAAGCCGATGGCCTTGCGGTGACCGCCATTACCTCTGGCGGCACGCCGAGCATGATGCATGCGGCGGGCGCCCCCGTCGCCAGCGAATACCGGCCGGGCACCTACATCTACAACGACCGTTCGCTCGTTTCGCGCGACGTCGCCACCTGGGACGATTGCGCGTTGACGGTGCTTGCCACGGTCGTTTCGGTGCCTTCCGACAACCGCGCGATCATCGATGCCGGCAGCAAGGTGCTGACCTCGGATCTTCTCGGGATGATCGGCTACGGCCACGTGCTCGGCCGCGACGACATCCGCATCGACCAGCTTTCAGAGGAACACGGCCGCCTCGTCACCGACGGGCCGATCGGCTTGAAGGTCGGCGACCAGCTGCGCATCGTGCCCAACCACGCCTGCGTGGTGACGAACATGGTCGATGCCATCCATATTGTCGAAGGCGGCAAGCTCAAGGATGTGTGGCCAGTCGCGGCACGCGGCCACGTGCTCTAGCCAGATGCCGCCCGTTGGCGGCGCCGCCCGGGCGCGCCCAACACATCGACGATGTCAGCGGGCACGGTCGTAAACCAGTGCGATTTCGCCCCGGTTACCGGTCTCCTGGTGGGCGACCCGCCATGTGCTGCCTGGCAGCCCGTCGTCGAACGGCCGCTGCCCGCCGCCAACGACTTCCGGGCAGATCATCAGATAGAGCCGATCAATCATGTCGACCGCAAGAAGCGACTTGATGAGGCCCGCGCTGCTGTTGACAAGGATGTCGCCTTCGCCGGACGCCTTGAGCTCCGAGACGGCCTTCGCCACGGAACCGTTCGCTATCCGGGTGCGATCCCAGGGCGCGTCACTCAAGGTCCGCGAGAAAACCACCTTCTCCGTCGCCAGCAGCCACCTTGCATAATCCCGGTCGTGGCTGTCGGCCTCCGTGTCGTCCGCAACAGTCGACCAGTATCCCAGAAACCCCTCGGCGTTCAGCCGCCCGAGCACGGCCGTCGTCGCCGTCTTCCAGATGCGGCCCATGTGATTGCGCGCGACATCGGTGACGGCATAGGGGACGATAGCCCCCAGATCGGTCGCTCCACCAGGACCGTTGTATCGGCCGTCAAGCGTAAGGGCCAAGTTTGCTGTCACGCGGCGTGTCGTCTTCGTCATCATCTTCCTCTCTGCTGTCTCTCCGCGGCATCGACCGCACGTGCGAGATTGTCGAGCACTTGCCTCCAGCCGGTCTCGATGCCGGCAATATAAGGCAAGGCTTCGGCCGTCGTTTCGCTGATGCGCAATTCGAGCCGGAGCGCGGTGCCGCCCTCCGTGGCGTCAAGTCCAATGTCGTAGTGGCCCGTAAAGGAAACATTGCCATCGCCGTCGAGCACCGAGAGCGAGAACAGAAGGCGTTCAGGCTCTTTCGCCGCATGGACACGCCCTTCGGAGCGGTAGCGCGCTTCGGCATCGCGATATTCGAGAATGGCGCGCCCGCCCGGTTTCGGCTCGAGAACGCACTCGGTCACCGTCAGCGACGGCGGCGCCCACCAGGAGGCGAGCAGACCCGGCGAGGTCCAATACTGCCAGACCGTGTCTGGCGAAGCCGGCAAAGCGCGCTCGAATAAGAACGTGCGGCCGTCCGCCCAACTGTCCCTGTCCGCCTTCACCGCATCGGCTGCGATTGCCGCCTGGTAGCGGGCAACGACATCCCTCTCGCCGCTGTTTGCCCCGGCCGTCTCGATCAACAGGCGCAAACGCTGTGCGAGATCGGCAAGCGGCGCGGGCTCAATGGCATAGACCCGACGTTGACCGAGCGGAAACACGGAGACGAGGCCGACGCTCGCCAAGGTCTGGAGGTGTTTGGTCGCCTGCGGCTGGCGCAGCCCGGTCAACTCCGCAAGCTCGCCCACCGACCGGGGGCGCTGCGCGAGAAGCTCCAGAATGCGCCACCGCGCGCTGTCCGCAAGGGCTGAGGTTAGCTGTTCCATGCGATAAATATTCTTCACTAAGAATATTCATGTCAAGGAATATTTCTGGCGTTCAACGATTCACACTGGACAGGCGCAAGACCCTTGCCATGTTACTGTCCGTACGGCTTGGCGCTGCCGATCGGCCGGTTGCAGGCAAACCGTTCCGGAAAAACCCGGCAGAACGATAGGACATTTCCCCATAGCGCTGTCAGGCGTCATCCGTTTACGTTGTAGCAGTCGACAAAATTGATAGTTTTATCTGGTAACCAATGGAGGTCGAAATGGTCTTTGGACGAATTACCGGAATGGTGGGACTGGCAATTGTGCTCGGAGGCCTGCAGCTCGGCGCTGCGAGTGTAGCATTTGCCGACACGACGATCTTGAACGTGTCCTATGACCCGACACGCGAACTTTACAAGGACTTCAACGCGGCCTTCGCCGAGAAGTGGAAGGCCGATACCGGCGAGACCGTGACGATCCAGACGTCGCACGGCGGCTCGGGCAAGCAGGCCCGCTCGGTCATCGACGGCCTGCAGGCCGACGTCGTGACGCTGGCGCTTGAAGCCGACATCGACGCGATCGCCAAGGAAACCGGCAAGATCCCGGCAGACTGGAAGACGAAGTTCGAGAACAACAGTGCGCCCTACACCTCGACGATCGTCTTCCTGGTGCGCAAGGGCAACCCCAAGGGCATCAAGGACTGGGGCGATCTGGTCAAGCCGGACATCCAGGTGATCACGCCGAACCCGAAGACCTCGGGCGGCGCGCGCTGGAATTTCCTTGCAGCCTGGGCCTATGGCCGTTCGGCCAATGGCGGTGACGAAGCGAAAGCCCAGGAATACGTGACGGAACTGTTCAAGCACGTTCCGGTGCTCGACACGGGCGCACGCGGGTCGACGACGACCTTCGTGCAGCGCGGCCTTGGCGATGTGCTTCTCGCCTGGGAAAACGAGGCCTATCTCTCGCTCGAGGAACTCGGCCCCGACAAATTCGAAATCGTCACGCCGTCGATCTCGATCAAGGCCGAACCGCCGGTCGCACTCGTTGACGGCAATGTCGATGCCAAGGGCACGCGCAAGGTGGCGGAAGCCTATCTCGGCTACCTCTACAGCGACGCGGGCCAGAAGATCGCCGCCAAGCACTACTACCGGCCGTTCAAGCCGGAAGCCGCCGATCCGGCTGACATCAAACGCTTCGGTGACTTGAAGCTGGTCACCATCGAAGACTTTGGTGGCTGGAAGGAAGCCCAGCCGAAATTCTTCGGCGATGGCGGCGTCTTCGACCAGCTCTACAAGCCGGGCCAATAACCCCTGAACCCAATGCGCAGCCGGGCAACCGGCTGCGCATATTCTGTCGCTGCGCCAGCTTTTGCGTCAGGCCGCGGCGACTGTAGTTCCGAGTTATGCAGAAGGTCGTGTCGTTGACGGAAGCGAAGAAAGTTGCGCCCTGGCGGTTTCGCCAGCCGAGTATTTTGCCTGGATTTGGTTTGTCGCTCGGGATCACGCTGAGCTGGCTGGTTCTGATCGTGTTGATCCCGTTGTCGGGACTGGTGTTTCGCGCAAGCGGGCTCGGCTGGGCCAAGTTCTTCGAGCTGGCGCTCGATCAGCGCACCCTCAACGCCTTGAAGATCTCCTTCGGCACAGCCTTTGTCGCCGCCGTCATCAACCTGGTCTTCGGCGTCATCCTCGCCTGGGTGCTGGTGCGTTATCGCTTCCCCGGCAAGCGGGTGATCGACGCCATGGTCGACCTGCCCTTTGCGCTGCCGACCGCCGTTGCCGGCATCGCGCTGACGACGCTTTACGCCCCGAACGGCTGGATCGGCCAGTTCATCGAGCCGCTCGGGCTGAAGGTTGCCTTCACCCCCGCCGGCATCGTCATCGCGCTCATCTTCGTCGGTCTGCCCTTTGTCGTCAGGACCGTGCAGCCGATCATGGAAGAGATCGACAAGGAGGTGGAGGAGGCCGCCGCCACCCTCGGCGCCAGCCGCTTCCAGACGATCAGCCGGGTGCTTCTGCCGGGTCTGCTGCCGGCCAGCCTCACCGGCTTTGCGCTCGCCTTTGCCCGCGGCGTCGGCGAATACGGCTCGGTGATCTTCATTGCCGGCAACCTGCCCTATGTCTCCGAGATCGCGCCGCTTCTGATCGTCATCCGGCTCGAAGAGTTCAACTATCCGGCCGCCACCGCCATTGCCGCCGTCATGCTGGTGATCTCCTTCTCCATGCTGCTCCTCATCAACTCGATCCAGGCCTGGAGCCGGCGGAGATATGTCTATGTCGCATGACCTGACCGCCAGCCCCCTGCCCGCCTCAGGTCCGCAGCCGGCGTCCGGCCCACAGCCCGCTTTGCCAGAACTGGCGGCGGCCACCTCGGAACGCCGCTTTGCGAGGCTGACGCTGACGATCACGGCGCTGGCCTTCGTCGCGCTGTTCCTGCTTCTGCCGCTTGCCGCCGTCTTCACCGAGGCGCTGCGCAAGGGGGTGGGCGAATTCGTTTCGGCCCTTGGCGACGCCGAAACCTTCTCGGCCATCCGCCTGACGCTGATCGTTGCCGCCATCGCCGTGCCGCTCAACCTCGTCTTCGGGGTTGCCGCCGCCTGGGCGATCGCCAAGTTCGAGTTCAAGGGCAAGGCCTTCCTGACGACGCTGATCGACCTGCCGTTCTCGGTCTCTCCTGTCATCTCCGGCCTCGTCTTCGTGCTTCTGTTCGGCTCGCACAGTTTCCTTGGGCCGTGGCTGCAGAGCCACGGCATCCAGATCCTCTTTGCCGTGCCCGGGCTGGTGCTCGCCACCGTCTTCGTCACCTTCCCCTTCGTCGCCCGCGAGCTGATCCCGCTGATGCAGGAACAGGGCAGTAGCGACGAGGAGGCAGCACTGTCCTTGGGCGCATCCGGCTGGCAGACCTTCTGGCATGTGACGCTGCCCAACATCAAATGGGGGCTGCTCTACGGGGTTTTG